>NZ_JAJFBP010000038.1 GCF_020697055.1 Panacagrimonas sp.
GGCCAGGCGCACCGTGGCGACGATGCACGGCGAGGCCGGGGCCTCGACCGTGGTGATCGCGTTGCCGGCGTAGATCGGACGATCGAACGAGGTCGGCGAGTTCACGTGCATCACGTCGCTGACCTGCTGCACGTCGAGCTTGGCGGCCACGCGCGGGGCGAGGTCCTTGCCGAACGTGGTGCCGGCGAACAGCACGTGGGTGTAGCCCTTGGCCAGTTCCACGATCTGCGGCGCGAGTGCCGCGGCGAGCCCGTGATCGTTGGCGGGATTGTCGACCGTGAGCACCTTGGTGACGCCGGCGATCTTCGCGGCCTCGGCGGCGACGGCGGCGCCGTCGACGGCGAACACGGCGACGACCACTTCACCGCCGATGGCGGTGGCGGCGGAGACGGTCTTGGAGACGGCGGGGCTCAGCTTGCCGTCGGCGTGCTGGGCGATGACGAGAATCTTGGACATGATGTTTTCCTGATTTTCAGCCACCGAACAGGCCGAGACGCCGAAACGATGAGAATCGCGTTTTCGGTGCCTTCGTGTGTTCGGTGGCTCGAAGAGATGGTCTGGTCTAGATGAGGCCCTTGCCCTTGAGGGCGGCCACCAGTTCGTCGACGGTCTTGACCACGACGCCCTTCGAACGCTTCGGCGGCGCGGACGTCTTGGTGGTCTTGAGGCCGGCACCGGGGGTGACGCCCAGCGCCGAGAAGCCCTGCACGTCGATCGGCTTCTTCTTGGCCTTCATGATGTCCGGCAGCTTGAGATAACGCGGCTCGTTGAGGCGCAGGTCCGCGGTGATCACGGCCGGCAGGTCCACTTCGAGCGTCTCGAGGCCGGCGTCGACTTCACGCGTGACCACCGCCTTGTTGCCGTCGACCTCGACCTTCGAGGCGAACGTCGCCTGCGGCAGGTCGAGCAAGGAGGCCACCATCTGGCCGGTCTGGTTGGCGTCGTCGTCGATCGCCTGCTTGCCGCAGATGAACAGCTGCGCGCCTTCCTTCTTGAACGCCGCGGCCAGCGCCTTGGCGGCGGTCAGCGGCTGGATCTCGCCTTCTTCCTTGATGTGGATCGCGCGATCCGCACCGAACGCCAGCGCCGAGCGCAGCGTCTCCTCGTTCTTGGCGCCGCCGACCGTGATCGCGACGATCTCGGTGAGCTTGCCCTTCTCGCGCAGGCGGACCGCTTCTTCCATCGCGATCTCGTCGAACGGATTCATCGAGTGCTTGACGCCCTCGGTGACCACGCCCGAACCATCCGGCTTGACCTGGATGCGGACGTTGTAATCGACCGCTCGCTTGACGCTGACCAGTGCTTTCATCGTTGCTCTCTGTGTCTTCTTGAATCGGTGGAAACGTAGGGCGGGAAAGCGCAGCGCATCCCGCCGGTATGGACGGCGGGATGCGGCGCGCTGCGCCCTTCCCGCCCCGCCTCGATCTCACATGTTGGCGTAGTTGGGACCGCCCGAGCCTTCCGGCGCGACCCAGGTGATGTTCTGCGCGGGATCCTTGATGTCGCAGGTCTTGCAGTGCACGCAGTTCTGCGCGTTGATCTGGAAGCGCTTGTCGGCGCCCTCGCCCACCACCTCGTAGACGCCGGCCGGGCAGTAGCGCTGCGCGGGTTCGTCGTACAGCGGCAGGTTCTTGGCGATCGGGATCGACGGATCGGTCAGCTTGAGATGGACGGGCTGGTCTTCGGCGTGGTTGGTGCTGCTGATGAACACCGAGGAGAGCTTGTCGAAGCTCAGTTTTCCGTCGGGCTTCGGGTACGCGATCTTCGGCGCTTCCGACGCCTTCTTCAGCGTCAGGTGATCGGGCTTCAGATCGTGCACGGTCCACGGCGCCTTGCCGTTGAACCAGTTCTGCTCGATGTAGTTGATGCCACCGCCGATGATCGCGCCGAACTTGTGCAGCCAGACGCCGAAGTTGCGGCTCTCGTACAGCTCCTGCCAGAGCCAGCTCTCCTTGAACTTGGTCGGGAACGCCTCGAGCGCGGTGCCACCTTCGGAACCGGCGAACAGCGCTTCGGCCGCGGCTTCCGCCGCGATCATTCCGGACTTCATCGCGGTGTGGCTGCCCTTGATCTTGGCGAAGTTCATCGTGCCCAGATCGCAGCCGATCAGCGCGCCGCCCGGGAAGATCATCTTGGGCAGCGAGTTGAAACCGCCCTTGCAGATCGCGCGCGCACCGTAGCTCACGCGCGTGCCGCCCTCGAGGTACTGCTTGATGACGGGGTGATGCTTGAAACGCTGGAACTCGTCGAACGGCGACAGGTGCGGGTTCGAGTACGACAGGTCGACGATCAGGCCGACGAGCACCTGGTTGTTCTCGAAGTGGTACAGGAACGAGCCGCCGGGGTTGGCGTTGTCGAGCGGCCAGCCGGCGCCGTGCACCACCAGGCCCGGCCTGTGCTTGGCCGGGTCGATCGTCCAGATCTCCTTGAGGCCGATCGCGTAGTGCTGCGGGTCGGCTTCGGCGGCGAGGTTGTAGCGGTCGATCAGGCGCTTGCCCAGGTGACCGCGGCAACCTTCGGCGAACAGCGTGTACTTGGCGCGCAGTTCCATGCCCGGCGTGAAATCGCCTTCGCGCGGCGTGCCGTCGTGGCTGATGCCCATGTCGCCGACCTGGATGCCGCGGACGATGTTCTGGTCGTCGATCAGCACTTCCTGCGCGGCGAAGCCGGGATAGATCTCCACGCCGAGCGCTTCGGCCTGCTGGCCGAGCCATCGGCAGAGATTGCCCAGCGAGACGATGTAGTTGCCCTCGTTGTGCATCGTCGCGGGCACGAACAGGTTCGGCATCTTGAATGCCGAGCTCTCGCTCAGGAAGAAATACACGTCGTCGCCGACGACCGGGACGTTGAGCGGCGCGCCCTTGTCCTTCCAGTCCGGAAAGAGTTCGGTCAGCGCACGCGGCTCGAACACCGCGCCCGAAAGGATGTGCGCGCCGATCTCGGAGCCTTTCTCGACCAGGCAGACGCTGATCTCCTTGCCGACTTCGGCCGCTCTCTGCTTGAGCCGGCATGCGGCGGACAGACCGGCAGGGCCGGCGCCGACGATGACGACGTCGTACTCCATCACGTCGCGTTCGATCTGCATCTTGGGGTTCGCCTGGATGAGGGAGGAATCTTAGTATGGAACCGTACTACTTGTCGCAGCGCGTCATTTTACTAGCCGGCCCCGACGGTTGCGACCGTCCTAGGCGCCAGCCGGGGCGGTCGGTGGCGACACATCGCCGCGCAGCCTGGCCGAATACTCCGCGCGCGCGGCCAGGATCATGCCCACCGAGCGCGTCCGCAGCGCGGACAGATCGACCGGACCGTTCACCGAGACCTCGAGATGCCGCAGCAGCCCGTCGCCCAGGCGATAGATCCATCCATGGACCGACAACGGCTGGCCGCGCGCCCACGCATCCATCACCGCGGCGCTGGTGCACACGTTGATCGCCTGCTCCATCACGTTGAGCTCGCCCAGCAGCGATTCCTTGCGCCGCTCGGTCGGCTCGGCGTCGATCAGGTGCTGGTGCTGGCTGTGCACGTCGCGCACGTGGCCCAGCCAGTAATCGACGATGCCGGCCGAACGCGACCGGTCCATCGCGGCATGCACGCCGCCGCATCCGTAGTGGCCGACAACCATGATGTGGCGCACCTTCAGCCGCTCGACCGCGAACTGGATGACCGACTGGCAGTTGATGTCCGAGTGCGCCACCACGTTGGCGACGTTGCGATGCACGAAGATTTCACCGGGCAGCATGCCCAGGATCTCGTTGGCCGGCACGCGCGAATCCGAGCAGCCGATCCACAGGAAGTCCGGTTGCTGCAGGCCCTCGAGCCGTTTGAAGAAGTCCGGGTCGTCGCGGACCATCTTGTCGGCCCACGCCCGGTTGTTGTCCAGCAGCTTCTGCAGGTCTTCCATGATTCGTTCTTTCTAGATCCGGCCCAATCCCCACAACACGCCCGCGGCGACGCCACCGGCGACCGCGTCGTCGATCATGATGCCCAGTCCGCCGTGCACGTGGCGGTCCAGCAGGCGGATCGGCCAGGGCTTCGATATGTCGAACAGGCGAAACAACGCGAACGCCGCGAGCACCCCCAGCGCCGGATGCCAGTCGGGCCCGCCCACTCCGGGCAGCAGCGGCACGCAGGTGATCAGGAAACCGACGATCTCGTCGAACACGAAGCCGGGATAGTCGTGCACCTGCAGCAGTCGTGAACTCGCACCGCAGATCCAGCACCCCGCGACGAACAGCAGCGCGGTGATCGCCGCATACACCGGCCACGGCATCCACGCCATCGCAAAGAACAGCGGCACGCCCACCAGCGTCCCGAACGTACCCGGCGCAACCGGCGCCAGTCCGGCGCCGAAACCGAACGCGAGCAGATGCTCGGGCGTGCTGAGGATCAGCCGCGCCGGCGGACGCGGAATGTCGCGACCGGTGGGTTTCACTCGTCGAAGTGCCGGTAGCCGTGGGGCGGAACGGCAATGGTAGCGCCAGCGCCGTCCACGAACCGCAGGCCGCGCTCGACGGTGATCTCGCCGATCACCGTCAGGGGCAGACCGTCCAGGTCCGCGCGCGCGCGCTCGAGCGCATCGGGCGGCAGGCAGACGCAGAGCTCGTAATCGTCTCCGCCCTGCGCCTGCAGGGCCACGCGCGACATCTCGGCGGACAGGTGGCGCAGGAATTCCTTCGACGCCGGCAGACGATCGGCCTCGATGCGCGCGCCGACGTCGCTGGCCCGCAGGATGTGTCCGAGATCGCCGGCCAGGCCGTCCGACAGGTCGATCGCCGCGTGCGCCCGGTCGCGCAGCGCCAGTCCCGCGGCCAGTCGCGGGGTCGGACGATCCAGGCGCGCGCGCAGGGCATCGCCGTCGAGGTCCGCGCCCCGTCGCAGCGCCAGCGCGGCATCGCCCAGCGTGCCGGTGACGCAGACCGCATCGCCCGGCCGGGCGCCGTCGCGACGCAGCGCCCTGCCCGCGGGCACCACGCCCATCGCGGTGACGGTGATGCTCAGCGGACCCCGCGTGGTATCGCCGCCGACCAGGCTCACGCGATGCAACGTCGCGAGCTCGCCGAATCCCGACGCGAACGGGGCAAGCCACGCGTCGTCGGCCTGTTCGAGCGTCAGCGCGAGCGTGACCCAGCGCGCCTGCGCGCCCATCGCGGCGAGATCGGACAGGTTCACCGCCAGTGATTTCCAGCCGATGCCGGCGGGATCGGCGTGCACTTCGAAATGGCGACCGGCGACCAACGTGTCGGTGGTGACGACCAGCTCGTGGCCGGCGGGAAGCCCGAGGATGGCGGCATCGTCACCGATGCCGAGCTTCACGCCTTCGCCACCCTGCGTGAGCCGGGAAAAGTAACGGCGGATCAGGTCGAATTCGTTCACCGCCGCGCCCTACGTCGATCCGCCGGCCTCTCCCGCCCGCGTGACCCGCGCCAGCTTGTCGAGCACGCCGTTGACGAACTTGTAGCCGTCCTCGGCGCCGAAGATCTTCGCGAGGTTCACCGATTCGTTGACCACGACCTTCCACGGCACCTCGGGCTTGCTCGCCATCTCGTAGGCGCCGAGCAGCAGGATCGCGTGCTCGACCGGATCCAGCTGGTTGATCGGACGGTCCAGGAACGGCACGAGCGCGACGATCAGATCGGGCGCGGCGGCGACGGTACCCTTGAGCAGCTCCTCGAAGTACACCGGATCGGCGCGACCCAGCCCCTCTTCCTGTTCGCGAAACTGGCGCAGCAGCGTCTCGGGCGAGGTCTCGTTGACCAGCCACTGGTAGAGCGCCTGTACGGTGAGGCGGCGCGACAGGCCGCGACGGCTGATCGGAGGGGCTTCTCCGGTCACGACGACGCGTTCCGGATCAGGCGCAGCATGTCGAGCGCCGCGCACACCGCCTCGTAGCCCTTGTTGTCATCGCCGGGGCCCGCGCGGTCGGTGGCCTGCTGCGGCGTGTTGACCGTGAGCACGCCGAACGCCACCGGCTTGCCCGAGCGCAGCTGCACGTCCATCAGGCCGCGCGCGCATTCGCCCGCGACGTAGTCGAAGTGCGGAGTGTCGCCGCGGATCACGCAACCCAGCGCGATCACCGTGTCGAACTTGCCGCCGTTGATCAGCGCGTGCGCCGCCAGCGGCAGTTCGTAGGCGCCCGGCGCGTGGAACTCGGCGACGTGTGCATCCTTGACGCCCCAGACCTTGAGCGCGCGGCGCGAGCCGGCGCGCAGCGCATCGATGATTTCCACGTTCCAACGCGTGGCGAGCAGAGCCACGCGGGTGGCGGCGAATTCACCCGCGCCAGGAGCGGCGGGCGCGGCGAAACCGGATTTGACGTCGGACATTAAGAGAAAGAGGAAATCGGATCGATCAATCGCAGGGAACGTATTCGACGACCTCGAGGCCGAAGCCCGAGAGGCCGTGCAGGCGCTTGGGCGCGGAGAGCACCCGCATGCGCCGCACACCGAGGTCGAACAGGATCTGCGCGCCGATGCCGTAGGTGCGCAGCACTTTCGGATCGGCCGGATGATCCTCGTTGGCCGGCAGCTGCGAGCGATGGAGCCCGACGATCTGCTGCACGAGATCGCGCGAGGACTCGGGCTTGCGCAGCACCACGATCACGCCGCTGCCCTCCTCGGCCACGCGTTTCATCGCGCGCTTGAGCGGCCAGCCGAAGAGCTCGGATTCGGCGCCGATCATGTCGGCGAGCACGTTGCGCAGGTGCACGCGCACCAGCGTCGGCTTGCTCGTGTCGACCACGCCTCTGACCAGCGCCAGGTGCACGGTGCTGTCGACCGCGTCCTGGTAGCACACGAGGTGGAACTCGCCGTACTCGGTCTGGATGTGGGTCTCGGCGACGCGCTCGATGCTGTGCTCGTTGTCGAGGCGATAGCGGATCAGGTCCGCGATCGTGCCGATCTTGAGCCCGTGCTCGCGGGCGAACTTCTGCAGGTCCGGACGGCGCGCCATCGTGCCGTCCTCGTTGAGGATCTCGACGATCACCGCCGCCGGCTCGAGGCCCGCCAGGCGTGCCAGATCGCAGCCCGCCTCGGTGTGACCGGCGCGCGCCAGCACGCCGCCGGGCTGCGCCATCAGCGGAAAGATGTGGCCGGGCTGCACGAGGTCGGTCGGACGCGCGTCGGACTTCACCGCCGCGCGGATCGTGTGCGCGCGATCGAACGCCGAAATGCCGGTCGTCACGCCTTCGGCGGCTTCGATCGAAACGGTGAAGGCGGTGCGGTGGACGTCGCCTTCCTGCGCGACCATCGGCGGCAGCCGAAGCTGGCGGCAGCGATCCGCGGTCAAGGTCAGGCAGATCAGGCCGCGCCCGTAGCGCGCCATGAAGTTGATGTCCTCGGGCCGTACGAGGCCGGCGGCCATGATCAGGTCGCCCTCGTTCTCGCGATCCTCGTCGTCCATCAGGATCACCATCTTGCCGGCCTTGATGTCGGCGACGATGTCCGAGATGTAGTCGAGTCCGGTGCGATCGCTCTCTGTCGGCGTCTTGCTGATGGGGGTGACCTTGCTCATGGTGTCTCGCGTGCCTGCAGCAGGCGTTCGAGGTAGCGGGCGATGAGATCGACCTCGAGGTTCACCGCATCGCCGGGTTGAAGATCGCCCAGGGTCGTTTGATCCAGGGTGTGGGGGATGATGTTAACGCCAAAGACCCTGCCCTCGACGTCGTTCACGGTCAGGCTGATGCCGTCGATGGTGATCGAGCCCTTGCGCGCGATGTAGCGGGCCAGCGCATCGGGCGCCTCGAACTGCATGCGCCAGGAGCGGGCCTCCTGTCGGCGCTCGACGAGCGTGCCGACGCCGTCGACGTGGCCCGAGACCAGGTGGCCGCCGAGCGGCTTGTGCGGCGTCAGCGCCTTCTCCAGGTTCACGCGCCGACCGGCCGCCCAGCCGCCGCTGCTGGTCGCCTGCAGCGTCTCGACCGACAGGTCCGCGGTGAAGCCCTGCGCGGTCTTCTCGCGAACGGTCAGGCAGATGCCGCCCACCGCCACGCTGTCGCCCAGCGCCGTGTCGGCCAGGTAGGCGTCCTGCGCCTCGATGTGCATGCGCACGTCGCCGCCCCGGGGCTCGATTGACACGATGCGGCCGACCGATTCGATGATGCCGGTGAACATCCCTCACGCACTCCTGGGTTGTGGGATCGCGGTGATGCGCAGGTCCGGACCCACGCTGCGAACGTCCGTGAACCGAAGCCGCACGCGCTGTTCGAGGCGCTGCAGACCGGGCACTTCGGCCAGCGCACGCGCGGCATCGCCGAGCAGGCAGGGCGCCAGGTAGCAGACCAGCTCGTCGACCAGGCCGGCGTCCAGAAGGGCGCCGGCGAGCACGCTCCCGCACTCGACCAGCACGTGGTTGACCTCGTGCTGCGCCAGCGCCCGCAGCGCCGCCGACAGGTCGACGCGACCGTCTGAAGCAAGCGCCACGTCGACCCGCGCGACGCCTTCGGGCGGCGCGCCGGTCGTGGTGCCGCCGACGCGGAAGCGGCGGGCGCCATCGGCCGCATTCCACACGCGTGATGCGCCGGGCACGCGTCCGTTGCCGTCCAGCACGATCCGATCGGGCGCACGCCAGGCGCCGTCGATATCGCGCACGTTGAGCTGCGGATCGTCCGCGACCACGGTGCCCGCGCCGGTCAGCACGGCGCCGGCTTCCGCGCGCAGGCGATGCACGTCGCGCCGCGCCGCCGGGCTGGTGATCCACCTGGATTCGCCGCTGGCCATCGCGGTGCGGCCGTCCAGGCTCGCCGCGAGCTTGAGCGTGACCCACGGCCGTCCGCGCGTCATGCGCGACACGAATCCGCCGTTGAGTTCGCGCGCCGCGGCTTCCAGCAGGCCGACGTCCACCTCGATGCCGGCACCGCGCAGGCGCTCGAAACCTTTTCCGGCGACCCGCGGATTGGGATCGCTCATCGCCGCGACCACGCGCCGCGGGCCCGCGGCAACGACCGCATCGGCGCACGGCGGCGTGCGGCCGTGGTGCGAGCAGGGTTCGAGCGTGACGTAGAGGTCGGCCCCGCGCGCGCGATCGCCTGCCTCGCGCAGCGCGATGATCTCGGCGTGGGGCTGGCCGGCGCGTTCGTGCCAGCCGCGGCCGACGACCTCGCCCTCGCGCACGATCACGCAGCCGACACGCGGATTCGGAAACGTGCCGAACCGGCCGCGCTCGGCCAGTCGCAGCGCCTGCGCCATGTATTCCGCCGCCCCGCCTTGGCTCATCGCGCCTTCTTCTTCTTCGAAGCTCGCGGCGCGGGCGGCTCGACCACGGCCGCGCCTTCGGGCTCGGCGGCCGCCTCGTCGATCAGCTGCATCTGGCTCTTGCGCTGCTCGGCGGTCGGCAGCCGCTGCAGGCGTTCGATCTCGTCACGAAACGCGTTGACGTCCTCGAAGCTGCGATAGATCGACGCGAAGCGCACGTAGGCCACGTGATCGAGGTCGCGCAGTTCCTCCATCACCCACTCGCCGACCTGGCGCGAAGGCACTTCGCGCTCGCCGCTCTGGCGCAGCTTGCGCATCACGTTCTCGACCGCGTGGTCGCGCGCGTCCTGGGTCACGGGGCGCTTGTAGAGCGCGCGCTTGAAGCTCTCCTGCAGCTTGCTCTCCTCGAACACCACCGGATCGCCGCTGCGCTTGAGGATGTTGGGCAGCGCCAGCTGCGCGCGTTCGAACGTCGTGAAGCGGCCCTTGCAGCGCTCGCACTCGCGGCGGCGACGCACCTGCGTGCCCTCTTCGGCCAGGCGCGAGTCGATCACGCGCGTGTCCGCCGCGTTGCAGTAGGGGCACTGCATCAGTGCGCCGCCATCGGGATCACGCGGCCCGCTTGATCGCGCCGTACACGGGGAAGCGCGCGCACAACGCCGACACCTCGCCCCGCACGCGGCCCACGACGCCCTCGACATCACCGCCTGCGGCCATCGCGTCGAGGATGTCGGCGATCCAGCCGGCGACCTGCGCCATCTCGGCTTCCTTGAAGCCGCGGGTGGTCGAAGCCGGCGAACCCAGTCGCAGTCCCGAGGTCACGAACGGCGACTTCGGATCGTTGGGCACCGAGTTCTTGTTGACGGTGATGTGCGCGCGGCCGAGCGCGGCCTCGGCGTCCTTGCCGGTGAGGTTCTTGGCGATCAGATCGAGCAGGAACAGGTGATCGTCGGTTCCGCCGGACACCACCCGGTACCCGCGATCGAGCAGCACCTTTGCCATCGCGCGGGCATTGAGCACGACCTGCTTCTGGTAGGTCTTGAACGAGGGCTCGAGGGCTTCCTTGAACGCTACCGCCTTGGCGGCGATCACGTGCATCAGCGGTCCGCCCTGGATGCCGGGGAACACCGCCGAGTTGAGCTTCTTGTTGAATTCCTCGCTCTGGCCCTTGGACAGGATGATGCCGCCGCGCGGTCCGCGCAGCGTCTTGTGCGTGGTCGAGGTCACGACGTGCGCGTGCGGCAGCGGGCTCGGATATTCACCGGCTGCGACGAGCCCCGCGACGTGCGCCATGTCGACCCAGAAGATCGCGCCGACCTTGTCGGCGATCTGGCGCATGCGCACCCAGTCCTTGATGCGCGAGTACGCCGAGAAGCCGCCGATCAGCATCTTCGGACGCGTCTCGAGCGCGATGCGCTCCATCTCGTCGTAGTTGATCAGGCCGGTCTCGGGATCCAGGCCGTACGGCACGATCTTGTGATGGCGGCCGGAGAAGTTCGCGGCGTTGCCGTGCGTCAGGTGTCCGCCCTGCGCCAGGTTCATGCCCATCACCGTGTCGCCGGGCTGCACCAGCGCCAGGAAGATCGCGGCGTTGGCCTGCGCACCGGAATGCGGCTGCACGTTGGCGTAGTCGCAATCGAACAATTTCTTCAGCCGATCGATCGCCAGCTGCTCGGCGACGTCGACGTGCTCGCAGCCGCCGTAGTAGCGCTTGCCCGGATAACCCTCGGCGTACTTGTTGGTCAGCGCCGAGCCCTGCGCCTGCATCACTGCGGGGCTGCAGTAGTTCTCGGAGGCGATCAGCTCGATGTGGGCTTCCTGGCGCACGTTCTCGGCCGCGATGGCGGCGGCGAGTTCGGGATCGGCTTGGGTCAGGCTGGGGGCGTTCGTATACATGAAGCGGCGGTAGGCGTTAGGCGTTGGGGATTGTCGGCGGCGGGAGGCGACAGCGCTGGCGTCCTAACGCCCAACGCCTAACGCCCAACGCCTAATCGACGACTTCGAGCATCAGGTCCAGCGCCTTGCGCGCCGGGTCGGCGATGTTCGGCGGCACCTTGATCTGGTTGACGACCTGTCCGGCCACCAGATTGTCCAGACACCAGGCCAGGTGCTGCGGATCGGTGCGGAACATCGTCGAGCACATGCACACGGTCGGGCTCATGAACTGCACCGTCACGCCCTTGGGCTTCATCTCGTCGGCCAGGCGATTGACCAGGTTCAGCTCGGTGCCGACCAGCCAGTGATCGCCCGGCTGGCTCGCGCGCACCGTGCGCAGGATGTACTCGGTGCTGCCGACGAAGTCCGACTTCTGGCAGACCTCCCAGGCGTTCTCCGGGTGGCTGATGACCTTGCCGTTCGGATTGGCCTTGCGGAAGTTGTCGATGTGCGCCGGCTGGAACATCTGGTGCACCGAGCAGAAGCCTTTCCACAGGATGATCCGGGCATTGCGGATCTGCTCCTCGGTCAGGCCGCCACGCGGCTTCATGAAGTCCCAGGTGACCATCTGCTCGAGCGGGATGCCCATGCGAAAGCCGGTGTTGCGGCCCAGGTGCTGGTCGGGGAAGAACAGCACCTTCTCGCGACGGCTGAAGCTCCACTCCAGCACCGCCTTGGCATTGCTCGAGGTGCAGACGATGCCGCCGTGGTTGCCGCAGAAGGCTTTCAGGTCGGCGGCCGAGTTGATGTACGTGACCGGCGTGACGGTCTGGTCCGGATCGATCACCTGCGACAGCTCGTCCCAGCACTTGCGCACCTTCACCAGGTTGGCCATGTCGGCCATCGAACAGCCCGCGGCGAGGTCCGGCAGGATCACCTTGCGCTCGCCGAAAGTCAGGATGTCGGCGACCTCGGCCATGAAGTGCACGCCGCAGAAGACGATGAACTCGGCGTCGGAATTGGCCGCCTGCTGCGAGAGCTTCAGCGAGTCGCCGGAGTAGTCGGCGTGCTTGAAGACCTCGTTGCGCTGGTAGTGGTGACCCAGGATCGCCAGTCGTTTCCCGAGCAAGGCCTTGGCGGCCACGATGCGGGCATCACAGCTCGAATCGTCGAGCAGGCTGAATTGGTCCAGCTTCATGACGGCGGCCACTGCGAATTCCAGGCACGAAAGGGGCGCGCAGTTTATCCGATCGCCACCCCCTTCTCCGGCGCGCCGGATGCTGCCGCGGAGCGCGGCTCGCGCCTGATTTCACGCTCCTGTAGGCTACGCGGCCCCGTGGACTGGTCGCAGGTCCAGGGGTTTGGTCTTTTCGCTGTTTTTCCTGGAGATTTTCAATGGCACAGAGTTTCGTGGTGGTCGCGGAACCGCGCGTCGAGCAGGGCACCGGTGCGAGCCGCCGCCTGCGTAAGACGGGTCGGCTTCCCGCGATCGTGTACGGCGGCAACAAACCGCCGCAGTCCCTCTCGGTGGATCACAACGAGCTGTGGAAGAGCCTGAAGGCCGAAGCCTTCTACTCGAAGATCCTGACGCTCAAGATCGGCAACGAATCCGAGCCGGTCGTGCTCAAGGACCTGCACCGTCACCCGGTTCGTGACGAGGTCATGCACATGGACCTGCTGCGCATCCTGGCGGATGTGGCCATCCGCATGCGCATTCCGCTGCACTTCAAGGGCGAGGCCGTGGCGCCGGGCGTCAAGACCGGCGGCGGCATCTTCGAGCACCTCGCCAACGAGGTCGAAGTCGAGTGCCTGCCCAAGGACCTGCCGGAGTTCATCGAGGTCGACGTGTCGGCCATGAACGTGAACGACGCGATCCACCTGTCGCAGCTCGTCGTCCCCGAAGGCGTTGCGCTGGTCGAACTCAAGCACGACAACGACCAGGCGGTCGTCGCCGTCCACCTGCCGCGCGCAGCCAAGGAAGAGGAAGAAGCGCCGGCCGCCGATGCCGCGGCTTCGGCCGAGGTCCCCGCGTCGTCGCAGAAGGCCCCCGAGGCCGGCAAGGCCGACGCCGGCAAGGGCGACGCCAAGGACGCGAAGAAGGACGACAAGAAGAAGTAGGGTTCGACGCCCGTACCCTGACCCGTCCCGGCGCGCCCCGCCCGGACGGGTTTTTCATTTCATCCACGGCGCAGGTCATCGATGCCGGACACCCAACTCATCGCCCTCGCCGGCCTGGGCAATCCCGGCAGCGACTACGCGGACACCCGCCACAACGCCGGCTTCTGGCTCGCCGACCGGTTCGTCGAGCGCCACCGGGGCACGTTTCGCAAGGAAGCCCGGTTCTTCGGCGAGCTGGCCCGGGTCCGCGTCGGCGCGGACGTCGAAGTGCTGGTGCTCAAGCCGCAGACCTTCATGAATCGCAGCGGCCAGGCGGTCTCGGCGCTGCTGCAGTTCTACAAGATCCCGGTCGATGCGCTGCTGGTGGCCCACGACGAGCTCGACCTGCCGGTGGGCGCGGTGCGCCTCAAACTGGGCGGCGGCCACGGCGGCCACAACGGCCTGCGCGACATCCACAAGCCGCTGGGCGACGGCTATCGACGGGTTCGCATCGGGGTCGGACATCCGGGCCAGCGCGAACTGGTGATGCCCTACCTCACCCAGATGCGGCCGTCGCGCGTAGAAGAAGCCGCGATCCTCGACGGCATCGACCGCGCCAACGAGGCGATCGACCTGTGGCTCGGCTCGACCTGGGACAAGGCGGTGCAGGCACTGCACACCGCCGGCACGCCGTAACGGCTCAGCCGGAGGGATAGGCGACGCCCTGGGGGCCGTCGCGACGGGTCTCGTCGAGAATCGCCAGGCCTTCGACCCGCGCCCGCACGCTGATCACGCCCTGCGGCGTGGCGACCTCGTAGGCCTGCTCGGTATCCAGGTCGATGCCCAGCGTTGGCGCCACCAGCCGGCGCGCCTCACCGTCGCGATCGACGCCGAACAACTCCAGCTCGAGCAGCGCCTTGGAGTCTTCGGCACCGGGGAACGGCGTCACGCGGTGGCTGACCCGCAGCGCCGCCTGGCGGCGCGCCGGCGTGAACAGGTCCGCGGTGATCGGTTCGCCTTCGGCGGCGGTCGCGACCGGGGCTCCCAGGTGCACGCCGTTGCGCGAGATCTCCAGCGTGACCACGTAGGCCGGGTATCCCGGCTGCAGGGTCTCGAGCGCCGATGCGGAATTCGCGAAGCAGGTCAACAAATTCAGCGCGATAGGAGCGATAATCCGCGTCTTGCCAGCCATCGATACGTACCGCACAAAGGGCGTCGATTGTTGCGATGCAATATGAACACCGGATTAAGCCGTCGACGCCGTCGGCCCTCCGCTTCCTCGAACAGACCTAAAGAGAGCAGAACGTGGGCATCAAATGCGGCATCGTCGGCCTTCCCAACGTGGGCAAGTCGACGCTCTTCAATGCACTGACCAAGGCCGGCATCGCGGCCGAGAACTACCCGTTCTGCACCATCGACCCGAACGTCGGCGTGGTGCCGGTGCCCGACCCGCGGCTGGCCGCGCTGGCCGAGATCGTCAAGCCGCAGAAAATCCTGCCGACCACCGTCGAGTTCGTGGACATCGCGGGCCTGGTCGCCGGTGCGAGCAAGGGCGAAGGCCTGGGCAACCAGTTCCTGGCCCACATCCGTGAGACCGATGCGATCGCGCACGTCACGCGCTGCTTCGCCAACGACGACATCGTCCACGTGGCCGGCGGCGTCGATCCGATCCGCGACATCGAGATCATCAACACCGAGCTGGCGCTGGCCGACCTCGAGAACGTGACGCGCGCGACCGATCGCGCCGCCAAGGTGGCCAAGGCCGGCGACAAGACGGCGATCGCCAAGCACGAGTTCTACAAGCGCGTGCTGGCCTTGCTCGACCAGGGTCGTCCGGCCCGCGCGCTCGACTGCGAAGGCGACGAGCGCCTATGGATGCGCGAGCTGCAGCTGATCACCGCCAAGCCGGCGCTCTACATCGCCAACGTCGACGAACCCGCGCTGCGTGCCGGCAACGCCTACCTGTCCGCGGTGGAGGCCTATGCCAAGGCCGAGAACGCCGTCGTGGTGCCGGTGTGCGCGGCGATCGAGGCGGAGATCGCGCAGCTCGACGAATCCGACAAGGTCGACTTCCTGCGCGACCTCGGGCTCGAGGAGCCGGGCCTCAATCGCGTGATCCGCGGTGCCTACGCGCTGCTCGGCCTGCAGACGTATTTCACGGCCGGCGTGCAGGAAGTCCGCGCGTGGACGGTCAAGGCCGGCGCCACCGGTCCGCAGGCCGCCGGCGTGATCCACACCGATTTCGAGCGCGGCTTCATCCGCGCCGAGGTCATCGCGTACGACGATTTCATCCGCTATCGCGGTGAGGCCGGTGCCAAGGACGCGGGCAAATGGCGCCTCGAAGGAAAGGAGTACGTCGTCCGCGAAGGCGACGTGATGCACTTCCGCTTCAACGTCTAGGTCGCCGGCCGCGACGACCGGTCCGCGTCGACTCAGTCGCCGCGGGCCAGGCGGTCGCCGAAGTACAGCGTCGTGGCGCCGCGCTCGGTGCCGTCGTCGTAGAGCCGGACGACCTCGTCCGGAACGTGGGCCAGGTCGGTGGCGCGCAGGTAGTCGCGCATCGTCGTGCCGGTGCATTGCGAATCCACATTGGCCGCGCCGCGACGGGCCGCGACGTCGTCGAGGTTCACCGTCCGGAAATCGATGCTGTAGCGCGCAACGCCCGTCGTGTTGGCCACGGTCTCGTGCAGCTGCGCACCGGAGAAGAGGATCAACCCACCCGGCGGCGGCAGGACGCGGATCGTCTCCCGCTCGATCTGCTGCTGCGCGCGCGGCTGCACGCGCGTGTCGGCGCCGACGTGTTTCACCGCATCGGCCCGACGTTCGTTCCACGCGTAGTAGTTGTAGCCGCTGGAACTGTTGCTCACGCCGGTCGAGAAGTAGCGCGGGAAGAATCCCATCGCGTTGTCCGACTCGACCTCGAAGATCGGAATCCACCAGTTGATCTGGCACGCCGGCGCCGAGTACCAGGTGTCGCGGTGCGGATGAAAGGCGTACGCGATGCCCGCGGACAGGAAGTCGGACGGATAGGCCGTGCGCATCCTCGGCACGTCGAAGTAGGTCCGGTCCAGGTCCAGGCCGCGCTCCTCGAGGATGCGACGGATGAGCGTCTTGCATTCGGGGTGATGGATGAACCTGGGCTTCATCACGCCGAGGATGTCGGCGACCTGCGTGGCCGACAGATGACGATGCACGGTCCGCGGATCGTGCGGCGCGAAAGCTGCATTCAGAAGTTCCCGACCCAGGGCGATCAGTTCGCCTGTGGCCGGAGAACGGCTATAGACGAACAAGTGGCCCTGGTAGAGCTCACCGCGTCTCGTATCGTCGTCCACCACCCGATCGAAGTAGACCGAACAATTGGACATTTGCACGCCCTCGAAGAGGCGACGATGCCTTTTGCGCCCTGTGCGCCGGAATGCCGCTCCCGGGGCAGTCTATAGGAACCGTTCCCATGCTCGAGTCGTTCACTGAAACGAGGCCTTCGCATACCCTAGCCCGGGCAGCGTCCTGTCCAAATCCCCATTCCATGCACGCTCCGGTCGATCGGTTCCAATGCCGTTTTTGCGGCCACGCGCTGACGACCAGCTTCGTCGACCTGGGGATGTCGCCGCTGTGCCAGACCCATGTTTCGCCGGATCAGCTGCACGAGATGGAGCCGTTCTATCCGCTGCACGCCTACCTCTGCGACAACTGCCTGCTGGTGCAGCTGCAGGAGTTCGTCTCGCCGCAGGAGATCTTCGGCGAGTACGCGTACTTCTCGTCGTTCTCGAGCAGCTGGGTCGAGCACGCGCGCCGCTACGTCGAGATGATGATCGGCCGCTTCGGCCTGGGCGCCGGCAGCAAGGTGATGGAGATCGCCAGCAACGACGGCTACCTGCTGCAGCATTTCGTCGCGGCCGGTGTGCCGGTGCTGGGCATCGAGCCCGCGGCGAACGTCGGCAAGGCGGCCATCGACAAGGGCGTGCCCACGCTGACGCGTTTCTTCGGCCGCGCCACGGCCGATGAGATCGCGCGCACGCACGGCCGGCCCGACGTGCTGCTGGGCAACAACGTGCTGGCGCACGTCCCGGATCTGAACGACTTCGTCGGCGGCATGAAGCGGCTGCTCGCGCCGTCGGGCGTCATCACGATGGAATTCCCGCACCTGCAGCGCCTGATGGCCGAAAACCAGTTCGACACGATCTACCACGAGCACTTCAGCTACTTCTCGTTCCTCGCGGTCGAGCGGATCTTTGCGCACCACGGACTGACGCTGTTCGACGTCGAGGAGCTGCCCACGCACGGCGGATCGCTGCGCATCTTCGGCCGCCACACCGAGCACGCGGCGCTGGCCGTCACGCCGCGCGTCGAAGCGCTGCGGAAGAAGGAGATCGACGACGGTTTCCTGGATCCCGAGCGCTATCGCGGCTTCGGCGAGCAGGTGCAGGAGGCCAAGCGCAACCTGCTCAGCTTCCTGATCGATGCGCGGCGCAGCGGCAAGAAGGTCGTGGGCTACGGCGCGCCCGGCAAGGGCAATACGCTGCTCAACTACTGCGGCATCCGCAGCGACTTCGTCGAGTTCACCGTCGATGCCAATCCCTACAAGCAGGGCAAGTACACGCCCGGCACCCGCATCCCGATCCGCGCGCCCGAAGCGATCCGCGAGGCGCGGCCCGACTACGTGCTCATCCTTCCGTGGAACCTGAAGGATGAAATCTCCACGGCCGCCGCCTACATCGCCGAGTGGGGCGGGCGCTTCGTCGTTCCCATCCCCGAGACGCGCGTGCTGTGAATCCGCCCCCTCCCGCACCCATGAAGATTCTCGTCACCGGCACCGAGGGCTACATCGGCTCGCGCCTGGCGCCGCTGCTGCTCGCGCGCGGCCACGACGTCGTGGGCCTCGATACGGGGCTCTACCGCGATGGCTGCCTCTACCTCGATTCGCTCGGCACGCCGGTGGGCGTGCGCACCGCCTTCAAGGATCTGCGGGCGGTGACACCGGAGGACTTCGCCGGCCTCGACGCGGTGATCCACCTGGCCGAGCTATCCAATGATCCGCTGGGGCAGAACCGGCCGGAGCTGACGTTCCAGATCAACCACCAGGGTTCGGTGCGCATCGCGCAGATGGCGCGCAAGGCCGGCGTGCGGCGGTTCGTCTACGCCTCGTCGTGCAGCGTCTACGGCCTCGGATCCGGAGAGATCCTGGACGAGACCGCGCCGACCAATCCGCAGACCGCGTACGGCCACTGCAAGGTGATGGTCGAACGCGACGTGATGCCGATGGCCGACGAGAACTTCTCGGTCGTCTTCCTGCGCAACGCCACCGCCTACGGACCCTCGCCGCGCATGCGCTTCGACATCGTGCTCAACGATCTCTGCGCGCTGGCGTGGACGCGCAGGAAGATCGCGATGGTCAGCGACGGGAGCCCGTGGCGGCCGATCGTGCACATCGAGGACATCTGCGAGGCGATGCGCTGCGCCGTCGAAGCACCGGCCGATGCGGTCAACGGCCAGATCTTCAACGTCGGCAGGACCGATCAGAATTTCCGCATCCGGGAGATCGCGCAGATCGTCGCCGACGCGTTTCCCGGATGCGAGGTGAGCTCCGGTCCGCCCAGCGGCGACACCCGCAGCTACCGCGTCGGCTTCGACAAGATCGCCACGCGCCTTCCCGGCTACGAAGCACGCTGGACCGCCCAGCGCGGCGCCGCGGAACTGCGCGCGCTGTTCGAGCGCATCGAGTTCTCCACCGAGACCCACGAATTCCGCGCATTCACCCGGCTCAAGCAGCTGAAGTACCTGCAGCGCACCGGCCAGATCGACGACGACCTGCACTGGAAGCCGCGGTGATCTTCCACCCGACACTGATCGCCGGCGCCGTCGTGGTGGAACCGCAACGCGCGGAGGACGAGCGTGGCTTCTTCGCGCGGGTATGGTGCGAATCCGAGTTCGCGCGTCACGGCATCGAGGTTTCGATGCTGCAGGCGAGCCTGTCCCACAACCGCAGCGCGGGCACGATCCGCGGCATGCACTTCTCCCGCTTACCGGCGCAGGAAGGCAAGCTCGTGCGCTGTCAGAACGGGCGGATGCTCGACGTGATCGTCGATCTTCGCCGCGACCAGCCGAGCTACCTGAAGCAGGTCGCGGTCGAGCTGGACGATCGATCGCATCGCGCGCTCTACATACCGCCGGGGGTCGCGCACGGATTCCAGACGCTCGTCGACGATTGCGACGTGCTGTACATGATGACGCAGGCCTACCAGCCCGAACTCGCCGCCGGCGTGCGGTTCGACGATCCCGCCTTCGGCATCCGCTGGCCGCTGCCGGTCAGCGTGATCTCCGATCGCGACCGCGCCTATCCGGATTTCGTCACGGATCCGAGGAGCTGAGCCTGCATGCTGCTCGAATCCTTCCAGGATCCGGTGACCGCGCGCGCAGCCGCCGACGAGGCATACGCGCTCGCTGGGCGCCTGTTCCCGATCTGCCGCAGCATCACCGGCAACGGCGTGCGCGCGACGCTGGACCTGGTCGAAACGGTCGTATCGCTCACGCGTTCCGAAGTGCCGTCGGGGACGGCGGTGTTCGACTGGGAAGTGCCGCGCGAATGGAACATCCGCGACGCCTACATCGCCGACGCGTCGGGCCGGCGCGTCGTCGACTTCCGGCAGCACAATCTGCACGTCGTGAACTACTCGGCGCCGGTGCGCAGGACGATGTCGCTGGACGAGCTGCAGCCCCACCTGCACTCGATGCCGGAAAAGCCCGACTGGATCCCTTATCGCACGAGCTACTACCGCGAGACCTGGGGCTTCTGCCTGCGACACGCGGATCGCGAACGCATGCAGCCGGGGCCCTACGAGGTGGTCGTCGATTCGACGCTCGCGGACGGCCATCTGACGTACGCCGAATGCGTGGTGCCCGGAAGCGGACCGGGCGAAGCGATCGTGTACACGCACACCTGCCACCCGTCGCTGGCCAACGACAACCTCAGCGGCCTGTCGCTGGTCTCGGTGCTCGCGCGCGAGGTGTCGCGCCGGTCGCCGCGACGGACGTGGCGTTTCGTGTTCGGTCCGGGGACGATCGGTTCGCTCACGTGGCTGTCGCGCAACGAGTCGATCCTTCCGGGCGTGCGCGGCGGCCTGGTCGTCGGCCTGCTCGGCGATCGCGGCGCGCTGACCTACAAGCGCAGCCGTCGCGGCGACACGCCGACCGATCGCGCCGCCGAAGTGGTGCTGCGCGACGCCGGTGCGGACGCACGGCTCGTCGACTTCGAGCCCTACGGCTACGACGAGCGCCAGTTCTGCTCGCCTGGATTCGACCTGCCGATCGGACGCCTCACCCGTTCTCCGAACGGCGCGTATCCGGAATATCACTCGTCGGCGGACGATCTGGCTTTCCTGGATGTCGACAGGCTCGCCGAGTCGCTGCAGGTGCTGTCGAACCTGGTCGGCGCCATCGACGCCAACCGCTTCCTGCTCAACCTTTCGCCCAAGGGCGAGCCGCGGCTCGGAAAGCGCGGCTTGTACGGCATGGTCGGCGGCACCTCGCCGGGCGCTTTCGAGCACGCGCTGCTGTGGGTCCTGAGCCTGGCCGACGGACAGACCGACCTCGTGACGATGGCGCGGCGCGCGAAGCTGCCGCTGGTCCTTCTCGACGAGGCGGCGCTCGCGCTCGAGCAGGCCGGGCTGCTTCAAGCCGCCGACCAGCCCATCGGCCGGCCGATCCGATGACGAATCCGACCGATTCCGGCGATCCGGACGTCGAGCAGCTGCGCCGCCGGCTGCACGAGGCGATTCCCGGCGGCTGCCACACCTACGCCAAGGGAGACGACCAGTTCCCGGTCGACGCGCCGGCGCTGATCGCGCGCGGCCGCGGCTGTCACGTCTGGGATCTCGAGGGACGCGAGTACATCGAATACGGCATGGGCCTGCGCTCGGTGACGCTGGGTCACGCGTTCTCGCCGGTGGTCGACGCGGTGCGCGACGCGCTGGCGCTGGGCACCAACTTCTCGCGCCCGTCGCCGATGGAGCTCGACTGCGCGGAGACGTTCCTGCGCCTGGTACCGACCGCGGAGATGGTGAAGTTCTGCAAGGACGGCTCGCACGCCGTCGACGGTGCGATCCGCCTGGCCCGCGCGCACACCGGACGCGAGATCGTCGCGGCGTGCGCCGAGCATCCGTTCTTCTCCACCGGCGACTGGTTCATCGGCACCACGCCGATGAGCGCGGGCATCCCCGAGGCCACGCGCCGGCTCGTGCTGCCGTTCCGGTACAACGACCTCGACGCCCTGCGCGGCCTTTTCGCGCAGCACCCCGGCCAGATCGCCTGCGTGATCATGGAAGCGGCGCGGCTCGACGAACCCGCGCCGGGTTATCTCGCAGGCGTGCGCGACCTGGTGCACGCCAACGGCGCGCTGCTGGTATTCGACGAAATGATCACGGGCTTTCGCTGGAACCTGCACGGCGCGCAGCACGAGTACGGTGTGACGCCGGATCTGTCGGCCTTCGGCAAGGCGATCGCGAACGGCTTTTCGGTCTCGGCGATCGCCGGGCGGCGCGAGATCATGCAGCTCGGCGGCAGCGACCACGATCGCGACCGCGTGTTCCTGCTCTCGACCACGCACGGCGCCGAGACCCACCAGCTCGCCGCGGCGATCGCGACGATGTCGTTCCATGAATCCAACCCGGTCATCGAGACCCTCGCCGCACGCGGCGCGCGCCTGCGCGCCGGGTTCGATCGCGCCGCGCGCGCATCCGGGGTCGAGGACCACGTGGCGCTGATGAGCCGCGACTGCAACCTGCTGTTCGCCACGCGCGACCAGCAGAAGGCGCCCAGCCAGCCGTTCCGCACGCTGTTCATGCAGCAGCTGCTGCGTCACGGCGTGATCGCGCCGTCGTTCGTGGTCAGCTATTCGCACAGCGAGCAGGACATCGACCACACGATCGACGCGATCGGCAGCGCGTTGGGGGTATATCGCAAGGCGCTGGATGAGGGCGTGGACAAATACCTCGTCGGCCGCCCCGTCAAACCCGCGTTCCGGCGTCGCGCATGAAGCCACTCGTTTCGATCCTGACGCCGGTCTACAACAACGCCGAGTACCTGGCCGAGTGCATCGAGAGCGTGCGCGCCCAGACCTACGGCAACTGGGAGTACGTGATCGTCAACAACTGCAGCACCGACGGCACGCTGGAGATCGCGCGCCGCTATGCCGCGATGGACGATCGCATCCGCGTGCACGACAACGACACGTTCCTGGGTGCCGAGGCCAACCACAACCACGCGATGCGCCAGATCTCCGCGCGCAGCACGTACTGCAAGCTGGTGTTCGCGGATGACTGGCTCTTCCCGCGCTGCGTCGAGGACATGGTGGCGGTCGCCGAGCAGCACCCGAGCGCCGCGATCGTCGGCTGCTACGGCCTGGATGGCAGCCGCATCCTGTGGGACGGACTTCCCTACCCGGCCACGCTGACCTCCGGGCGCGAGGCCTGCCGCCTGTTCTTCCAGAAGCGGATCTACGCGTTCGGAACCGGCACCTCGCTGCTCTATCGCAGCGACATCGTGCGGGCGCGCGATCCGTTCTTCGACGAAGCCAACACCCACGCCGACACCGAGTCCTGCATCGAGCTGATGCACGACCACGACTTCGGATTCGTCCACCAGGTGCTGGTGTTCTCGCGCCAGCAGCCCGGATCGCTGCGCGAGGCATCGCAGCGCATGAACACGCTGCTCGCGGCCCGCCTGGTCGAACTCGCGCGTCACGGCCCGCACTTCCTGGACCCCGCGGAGCTGCGGCGCTGCATCGACGAGCGCCTGGACGAGTACTACAACTTCCTCGCCGTCAGCACGATCCGTGGCAACCGCGATCCGAAGTTCTGGCGGCACCATCGCGCGGCGCTGGACGCGAGCGGGC
Source organism: Panacagrimonas sp. (assembly GCF_020697055.1). GTDB lineage: Bacteria > Pseudomonadota > Gammaproteobacteria > Nevskiales > Nevskiaceae > Panacagrimonas. Next base: position 23,050 of record NZ_JAJFBP010000038.1, read on the forward strand.
ATCCGCTCAGCACGCTGCGCCTGCTGCGGGCGATCGGCGCCCGCGTGCTGCGCGCGGTGCTCGACCCGCTGGAAACGTTTCAGAAATTGGGCATCCTGGGCGGGGGGACCCGCCGATGGTGACCACGATGCCGATCCAGACGCCCGTCGATGCGCCGATGGTGTCGGTCGTGGTCGCCTGTCGCAACGAGTCGCGCTGGATCTCGGACTGCCTGGGCAGCGTCCTGGGCCAGACCCATCGCAACCTGGAGATCATCGTCGTCGACGACGGCTCCACCGACGGCACGCCCGAGATCGTCGAGTCGACCTCCGATCCGCGCCTGCGCCTGGTCCGACAACCTGCGCGCGGCGCATGCGCGGCCCGCAACGTCGGCATGCGCCAGGCCCGGGGCGACCTGATCCAGATGCTCGACGGCGACGACATGCTGGCGCCGGACAAGATCGAGCACCAGGTGGCGCGCTGGCGACAGGACGGCGACGCGCACGTCTACTTCGGACCGTACGCGCGCTTCGTCGACACGATCGCCGAGGCGGTGCAGCGGCCCGAGGCCAACTGGCGCGACATGAGCGGACTCGAGTGGCTGGTCTCCGCGTGGTCCGACGGCGGCATGATGGCGCCGCATTCGTGGCTCACGCCGGCGCCCTTGATCCGCGCCGCGGGCGAATGGGACGAGTCGCTGATGCAGAACCAGGACGGCGAGTACTTCTCCCGGGTCCTGCTCGCGTCGTCCGGCGTGCGCTTCTGCAGCGAAGCCTTGAGCTACTACCGGCAGAAGTCCAAGCATTCGATCAGCAAGCGGGTGGATCGCCCCGCGCGCGAATCGCGGCTGCGCTCGACGCTGGGCATCATCGATCGCCTAATGGGCCTGGACGGCGGCGAGCGAACGCGCCGGGCCTGCGGCAACGCGATCGAGGAGGTGATGTTCCAGACCTATCCCGAATTTCCCGATCTGAGCTCGATCGCCCGGCGTCGGCTCTCGGAGATCGGCGGCGGTGACGGAACGCGCCCGTTCCGCGGTCCGTACTTCAAGACCGTCTCGGCGATCCTCGGCTGGCGCGGCGCGCGGTTCCTGCAGCACACGCACCACGCGGTGAGGGACCGGCTGCGCCGGGCCTAGCGCCGCTATTCGGCGGCCGGCACACGGGACGGCTTCCACAGCCGCCCGATGAGCGTCATGACCGCGTGCCGACGCAGGCACAGCACGCATGCCGCGTAGACCCCGATGCCGATGACGACCGCGCCGGCAAGGCGCGGCAGCGCAGGCCACGACGCCATCCGATCGATGCTCCATACCACGACGCCGAACATCAGCAGCGTGCAGATGGCCGTCGACGACACCGCTTGCAGCACCGCGCCCGGCGACAGGCCGTACAGGCGGCGCGCCACATACAGGATCGCGACGCCGTCGAGCGCCCAGGACGCCAGCCGTGCGAGGCCCGCGGCGATCAACCCGAGCGGCGCCAGCAGCGCAACGGCGATCGCGGTTACCACGACGTCGAAGATGCTGAATCCGAATCCGACCTGGGCCCTGCCGGTGGCCAGCACGCCGTTGTGCATGAAGGCCGTCGCGCTGACGATCGCCGCCGCCAGCGCGAGGCAGACCGCGATCGGCGCCGATGCGGTCCAGGCCGGCCCCGCGATCACCAGCAGGATCAGCGGCGCGGTCGCCGCCAGCCCGACGAAGATCGGCTGGAGGATCAGCGAGGTCTCGTCGATGGTGCGCTCGACCGCGCCGCTCAGTCGCGTCGCATCGCCCTGTAGCCGGGCGAAGTAGGCCATCGCGATGTTGTGCCCGATGGGACCGGTCACCGCGCGGACCGGCTCGACGATGCGCATCGCCATGTTGAGGAAACCGTTGCCCTCGACGCCGAAGAAACGCGTGACCAGCGACTGGAAGATCGCCTCGCCGACGCCTGCGACGTAGCGCGTGCCCAGGCTCCATCTCCCGAACTCGAGCAGCTGTCGCGCCGGCGCGAGGTTCCATCGCGGCAGGATCCGCACCGGCGCGCGCCTGGCCACCACGATCAGGTTGACGAAGCGCGCCGTGAACGGGACCGCCAGCAGGGCCACGACGCCGGCGCCGGTCCACGCCAGCGTCAGGCCGACCGCGGTGCCGACCGCCAGGCCCAGCAGGTTGCCGATGGCGATGTCGGGGAACCGGCGCAGACGGCGCGCCATCGCGGTGTAGACCGAAAGCGGACCTTCGGCGAACAGGATCAGCCCGAACCCGCTCGCCAGCGCCAGCGCCTGTCGTGCAGGGACCGCCGAATCGGGGATCGTCGCGGCCAGCAGCAGCACGAGCGCATAGAGCCCCGCCGCCAGCGCGAGCACCGTCGCGAGCGCCGCGGCGAAATGCGCCTTGCGCACCCGCAGGCGCTGGACCAGCGCCTCCTCGAACAGCCCGGAAACCAGCGTCGTGATCGTGCCGACGTACACGATCGTCAACGCCGACAGACCGAAGGTCTCGGGGCCGAGCATCCGCGCGAACAGCACCGTGCTGGTGAGCTGCAGCAGCACGCGGCCGACCGCGTCGGCGCCCGAGAGCGTCAGCCATCCGAGCAGGGGCGAGCCGCGACGTTTCACGCCGCGCTCACGAGCCGCGCGGCATCAAGGCGCACGGTGCGGCCCTGCAATTTGCGGACGACGGCGATGCTTCCCATGCGCAATCTTCCTCGACTAGGCGATGCCGCGGAAATCGGTCAGAGTTGGATCGACGCGGGCGTCGCGCGCGCCACGCCGCCGATGATCTCGAGACTCGATACGCGGAGGGATTCTTTCCGATGAAGGTGGTTCTGTTCTGTGGCGGCATGGGGACGCGACTTCGCGAGCACTCCGACACGATCCCCAAGCCACTGGTCAACATCGGCTACCGGCCCATCGTGTGGCATCTGATGCGCTACTACGCGCACTTCGGCCACAAGGATTTCATCCTGTGCCTGGGGTATCGCGGCGACATGATTCGCGAGTACTTCCTCAACTACAACGAGTGCCTGTCCAACGACTTCGTGATGTCGGAAGGCGGACGCAAGATCGAGCCCATCCGCACCGACATCCACGACTGGCGCATCACCTTCGTCAACACCGGGCTGCATTCCAACATCGGACAGCGCCTGCTGCGCGCGCGCGAGTTCGTCAAGGACGAGCCCTGCTTCCTGGCCAACTACGCCGATGCGCTGTCGGACCTGCCGCTGAACGATCACATCGCCGCGTTCCAGGCTTCGAACAAGGTCGCGAGCCTGCTCGCGGTCGCGCCGTCACAGAGCTTCCACTGCATCCAGGCCGACGACCGCGGCGTGGTGACCGGCCTGCGTCCGATGGAGGGAATGGAGACCTGGATCAACGCCGGCTTCTTCTGCCTGCGCCAGGACATCTTCGATTACATCGAGGAGGGCGACGAACTGGTCGAAAAGCCGTTCCAGCGCCTGATCGAACGCCAGCTGCTGATGGCGCATCGCTACCGCGGCTTCTGGCAGCAGATGGACACGCTCAAGGACAAGATCGCCTACGACCGCATCGAGGCGCGCGGCGACTGCCCCTGGATGGTTTGGCAGAAACGATGAGGGGCTTCCGACTCGCGCTGCCGTCCAACCGGCCGCCGACGCTGCTCTTCATCGGCGCGCACTGCGACGACATCGAGATCGGGTGTGGCGCAACCGCCATCCAGCTGCTGCGGCAGTACCCGAAGGCGCCTGTCCACTGGCTCGTGCTCAGTTCCGGCGCACGACGTGCCAAGGAGGCGCGGGCCGGCGCCCGCGCGATCCTGCGCGGCCGGCCGGACGCCGACGTGCGGATCCAGGATTTCCGCGAATCCTATTTCCCGTCCGAGTTCGCGGCGATCAAGGATTACCTCGAACAGCTCAAGCGCGACGTCGAACCCGACCTGATCTTCACGCACAGCCGCGAAGAGCTGCACCAGGACCATCGCATCGTCGGCGAGCTGACCTGGAACACGTTCCGCAACCACACGATCCTCGAATACGAGATCGCCAAGTACGACGGCGGCCTCGGATCACCCTCGGTGTTCGTGCCGCTGACGCGGGCCGCCGCCACGCGCAAGGTCAAGCTGCTGATGAGCACGTTTCGCAGCCAGCACGGCCGCGACTGGTTCACGCCCGAAACCTTCTGGGCGTTGATGCGGCTGCGCGGCATCGAATGCCACGCGCCATCGGGTTACGCCGAGGCGTTCTATTCGCGCAAGCTGGTGCTCGACACGTGACGGCGAGAGTCGTCCAGGGCCTGGTAACGCTATGCCGATCGCTGCGGCCGAGTTCGTCTTGCCCCAGCGCAAGGAGCGAGTGACGTGATGCATTGGACCTACATGAGGAACGAGCGACGCCGCGATCGGGCAAAACGGGCCGGCCCCGGAGGGTTGCCCCTGGATCGGCATAGCGTTAACAGGCCCTAGCCCCGTGCACCGCGTTCAGTGCCTCGTGGTGGGCGCTGGCGTGATCGGGCTCGCCGTCGCGCGTGAGCTGGCGATGCGCGGTCGCACGGTGCTCGTGGCCGAAGCCGCCACCACGCACGGATCGCACATCAGCTCGCGCAACAGCGAGGTGATCCACGCGGGCATCTACTACCCGAAGGACTCGCTGAAGGCGCGGTTGTGCGTGCGCGGACGCGAGCTCCTGTACGCCTACTGCACCCGACACGGCGTATCCCACCGCCGCCTCGGCAAATGGATCGTGGCCACGCACGAGGGGCAGTCGGACGCGCTGCAGGCCATCGCACGCGCGGCCACCGGCAATGGCGTGTCCGACGTGCACTTCATCGACGGTGCGCACGCGCGTGCGATCGAGCCGAATCTGCGCTGCACGTCGGCGCTGGTCTCGCCGTCGAGCGGCATCGTCGATTCGCACGCCTACATGCTCGCGCTACTGGGCGAGGCCGAGGACCACGGCGCAACGCTGGCGCTGCGCAGCAGGGTCGACCGCATCGGCCGCACGGGAGCCTCGCTGCGCGTGCGCTTCGAAGGCGATCCCGGTTTCGAGCTCGACGCCGACTGGGTGATCAACTGCGCGGGACTCGACGCGCCGTCGCTGGCGACGCGGATCGAGGACTTCCCTTCCGCGTGGATTCCCACGCCGCACTACGCCAAGGGCAGCTACTTCACGCTGACGGGCAGATCGCCGTTCTCGCGCCTGATCTACCCGGTGCCCGAGCCGGGCGGACTGGGCGTGCACCTGACGCTCGACTTGAACGGCCAGGCGCGCTTCGGGCCCGACGTGGAATGGGTCGAGCGACCGGATTACGTCGTCGATGCACGGCGCGCATCGAGCTTCTACCCGGTCATCCGCAGCTATTGGCCGGGGCTGCCCGACGGCAGTCTGCAGCCGGCCTATGCCGGTGTTCGCCCGAAGATCTCGGGAGCCGATGAACCCGCCGCCGATTTCCGCATCGACGACCCTTCGACGCACGGCGCCGACGGCGTCATCAACCTGTTCGGAATCGAGTCGCCAGGGCTCACCGCCTCGCTGGCGCTCGCGCAGCTCGTCGCCGATCGCGTGCGCTGAACGCTCCCACGTCGCGGGAGCGCAGCCCGATCAAAACGTGTTGAGCACCGCACCGACCACTTCGCCGCGCGCCGACTTCAGGCGCCGGATCATGTCGCGGCAGTCGGCGTGACCGGTGCGATCGGCGCGCGCGATCAGCAGCACACGCCCGGCGTGGCTGGCCACGGCCAGGCCATCCGAGTACTCGGTGACGGCGGGCGTATCCAGGATGATGTGGCGATAGCGGCGCCGCCAGCCGGTCAGCATCTCGCCGAACATCGGGTCCGACAGGATCTCCAGCGGCGTTGCCAGGCGCGGACCCGCGGTGAGCACCGACAAGCTCGGCAGTCCCACGACCGCCTGCACCTGCGGCGCCCTGCCCTCGACCAGCGCCTGCGCCAGACCCTGGTCGTTGTCCGCGCCGAACAATTCGTGCTGGCTCGACCGGCGCAGGTCGCAGTCGACCAGCAGCGTCGATTGTCCGAGCTGCGCGAACGTGATCGCGAGCTCCGCCGCGATGCGCGAACGCCCTTCGCCGCGTCCGGGGCTCATCACCGCCAGGACGTTGGCTTCGTCCTTGGGCGCGCGCATCAGCAGCTCGGTGCGAAGCGCGCGGATGCGTTCGCTGTAGGGATCGAAAGGGTCGTGCGCGCTGGTGAGCGACGCCACCGGCCGCGCCACCGCGTGGACCGCCTCGGTATCGACGTCGCCGCCGGCCAGCACGTCGTCCAGGTCCGACTGCGTGACCAGGCCCAGTCGCATCGCGGCTTCGATGAAGCCGAGGCCGAGCTGGTCCTGGACCATGCTGATCCGCTTGAGGTCGCTGTCGGTCAGTCCGCTGCGCCGCGCGAGCGTCTGCGAAAGGCGCTGCGGCTCGCCGCGTTCGGACTCGAGCCGCATTCGCAGCCGATCCTGCGGATTGGGAGAAGGAGAGTTCACTTGATCCATCTCCTACGCGGAGGCTCGCAGTTCGACCAGCACATGGGTTCCCAGATCGCGCTCCAGATCCTCGCGACAGCGGATGCGCCGGTTCATCAGTTCATAGACCAGCGAGCCGATCGCGGCGAGCAGGAAGCCGAAGGCGGTGGCGAGCAGCACCTGCTGCAGGCGGTCGCCCTTGGCGCGCGACGGTGGCGTTGCGCGGCTGGCGATGTTCACGTTGCTGGCTGCGAGCTGCGTTCCGAGCTGCGCCTGCTCGAAGGCATCGAGCGCGCTCTGGTAGACCTTGGTGGCCGACTCGAGCTCCTGGAGCAGCGCCGCGCTTTCGTCCTGGTGCGATCGCGTCGCCATCGTCTGCGAGCGCTGCTGGTCGAGCTCGGCGCGCAGCTTGGATTCGACGGCGCGCGCCGACTCCACCTCGGCCTGCGCGCTCTGCGTGTAGACCCCGATCTCGCGATTGAGCTGGCTGCGCAGCTGTTCGAGCTCGCCGGTGAGCGACAGGATCTGCGGATGGCGCGGCCCCAGCTGCGCGCGCAATTCCGACAGCTGCGCTTCCTTGAGCTGCATCTGGCTCTTGAGGTTCTGCACCAGCTGCGAGCTGAGGATCGCCACGTCGCCCTGCCCCACCCGCGAGTAGCGCAGTTCGGCGAGCTGGCGCGCGGCGGTGGCCTCGGTGAGGCGCTTGTCGAGCTCCATCAGGCGCGTCGAATCCAGGTCGGTCTTCTCGGTGAGATTGATCAGGCCGGTGCGCTTGCGAAACGCGGTGATCTTGGCCTGCGCCGCGTCGACGTTCTTGCGCAGCGTCTCGAGCTGGGGTCCGTAGCGTCCGATGCGCTCCTTGGCCGGGTCGATGAACTGGCGCAGCTGTTCCTCGACGTAGGCATCGGCCATCGTGTTGGCCAGCGTGGCGGCCATCACCGGATCCTTGTCGTCCGCCGACAGGTAGATGAAGCGGCTGGTCTGGCCGGCCGCGACGGTCAGGCGGGCCTTGAGCCGGTTGGCCGCCCAGCGCTTCACGCTGTCGGGCGATCCGTCGCCGCGATAGGTCGAGATGAACTCCTCCTTCTCGTGCAGCTTGAGCTTTTCGACCACCGCCAGCAGTGTGGTCGGACTCTGGATCAGCTCGACCTGCGTGGCCATGAAGCTCATCGCCGTGATCTGCGAGAAATCGCCACCGGAAACCGGATCGTCGACCTTGTAGGCCACGAACAGCGTCGCGGTGGCCTGGTACACCTTGGGCAGCACGAACTTGAGCAGGATCGCGGACACCAGCGCGAACACCACCGGCACGGCCAGGATCACCTTGCGATACGCCCACAGGATCACCCACAGCTGCCGCAGCGACAGCGGAGCAGATCCCGCCAGCTCGCGCGGAATGGTCCCGCCCCGGTACTCGTCGCCGCTGTCGTTCTGGCTCATCAGAAGATGCGCTCACGCACGTTGATGACGTCTTCGGGTTCGACCGAGTCGTCGATGTCGGCATCGAAGCGCTTGAACTTGCCGTCCTTGAGCTTGCGCTTGATCTCGATGCGGCCGGCCGATCCGCGCGGCGTCAGGCCGCCCGCGACCGACACCGCCTCGATCACCGACATCTCGCTGCGCAGCGGATACGAGTTGGGACGCTGCACTTCGCCGTAGATGTAGAACAGCGGGGCCTTGGGCACGACGATGGTGTCGCCGGCCCGCAGCTCGACGACCTGGCCGGAGCCGGCCGCCAGCAGATCCTTCAGATCCACCTCGAAGCGATCCGTGCCGTCCTTGCCGCGACGCAGGATGAAGGCCTTCTCGGAACCCAGCGGGCCGATGCCGCCGGCCTGCGCCAGCGCGTCGAGCACCGACGTGCGGGTGTCGATCGGGAAGCGGCCCGGTCGCGCGACCTCACCGACGACGCTGATCTGCTGGCTGCGGATGGCGGCCAGCACGATGTTCACCTGCGGGTCGACCAGGTACTCGCCTTCGCGATAGGCCGTGGCGACGCGTTCCGCGGCTTCGGCAGGCGACAGGCCGGTGACCGGGATGCTGCCGGCGAGCGGCACGTCGATGGCGCCGCCGTCGGACACGTAGACCGTCGTCGTCAGCTCCGGACGACCGAAGACCGACATCGTCACGACGTCTCCGGCGGCGAGCGTGACCGTCGCCTGGTTCATCAGCGACGGCGGGGTCACTGGCAGTGCATCGGGCACACGGGGCGCGGTGACCGCGGATTCCATCGGAAAGCCCTTGGGCGAGTCCGTCGTCTGCGCCTGGGCCGGAGCCCATAGCGTCATCGCGCCCAGCACGCAGGCGGCCCAAAAACGCCTTGAATTTCGCCACCGAACACTCATCCGCAAACGCTCCGCAGCAGGTCGCAAACGGCTCCGAGAATATCAGAACGTTTTGCGCGCGCCCGTCGGGCGAGCGCGGTATCCGGGGCTCGCGCAAACGGATCCAAGGCCTTGAAGGCACGTTGCCCGGCGCCATGTTCAGCCGACGTTATTCAGGAGTTGATCCGTCATGCGTGCCGACAAACTGACCAGCCGCTTCCAGGAAGCCCTGGCGACCGCCCAGAGCCTCGCGCTCGGGCGCGATCACGCCGCCATCGAACCCGTCCACGTCCTGACCGCGCTGCTCGGCCAGGACGGCGGCACGCTCGCGCCGCTGCTGCAGGCCGCGGGCATCAATCCCGACCTGCTTCGCAGCCGCCTGACGCAGGCGCTGGAGAAGCTGCCGCGACTGGGCAAGACCACCGGCGACATGCAGGTCTCGCCGGATCTCAACCGCCTGCTCAATCTCACCGACAAGCTCGCGCAGCAGCGCGGCGACCAGTTCATCTCCTCGGAGCTCTTCGCGCTCGCGGCCCTCGACGACAAGGGTCCTGCCGGCGACGCGCTGCGGGCAGCAGGCGGGCGCAAGGAGATGTTCGAGCAGGCCATCGAGCGCGTGCGCGGTGGCCAAAAGATGGATTCGGCCGGCGCCGAGGACCAGCGCCAGGCGCTCGAAAAATTCACGATCGACCTCACCGAGCGCGCCCGCAAATCCAAGCTCGATCCGGTGATCGGTCGCGACGAGGAGATCCGTCGCGTCATCCAGGTGCTCAGCCGCCGTACCAAGAACAACCCGGCGCTGATCGGCGAACCGGGCGTGGGCAAGACCGCGATCGCCGAAGGCCTGGCCCAGCGCATCGTCAACGGCGAAGTGCCGGAGTCGCTCAAGAACAAGCGCCTGCTGACGCTGGACCTGGGCTCGCTGATCGCCGGCGCCAAGTACCGCGGCGAGTTCGAGGAGCGCCTCAAAGGCGTGCTCAACGACCTGGCCAAGTCCGAAGGCCAGGTGATCCTGTTCATCGACGAGATCCACACGCTGGTGGGCGCGGGCAAGGCCGAAGGCGCGATGGACGCGGGCAACATGCTCAAGCCGGCGCTGGCGCGCGGCGAGCTGCATTGCATCGGCGCGACCACGCTGGACGAATATCGCAAGTACATCGAGAAGGACGCCGCGCTCGAGCGCCGCTTCCAGAAAGTGTTCGTCGGCGAGCCCTCGGTGGAGGACACCATCGCGATCCTGCGCGGCCTGAAGGAGCGCTACGAGGTCCATCACGGCGTCGACATCACCGACGGCGCGCTGATCGCGGCGGCCAAGCTGAGCCATCGCTACATCACCGATCGCAACCTGCCGGACAAGGCGATCGACCTGATCGACGAGGCCTCCGCGCGGATCCGCATCGAGCAGGACTCCAAGCCCGAGCCGCTCGATCGCCTCGATCGCCGGCTGATCCAGCTCAAGATCGAGCGCGAGGCGCTCAAGAAGGAAGCCGACGAAGGCGCGAAGCGTTCGCTCGCCGAGCTCGAGAAGGACATCGCCAAGCTCGAACGCGAGCACAACGACCTGGACGAGCGCTGGAAGGCGGAGAAAGCCAGCGCGGTCGGCAGCGCGAGCGTCAAGGAAGAACTCGAGCGCGCTCGCGTCGAGATGGAAGCCGCGCGGCGTGCGGGCGATCTGGCTCGCATGGCGGAGCTGCAATACGGAAAGATTCCGGAGCTCGAGCGCCGACTCGCCGCCGCTCCCACCGAGTCCCGAGTTCCGAGTCCCGAGTCCCGGCTTCTGCGCACCAGCGTGAGCGAGGAAGAGATCGCCGAGATCGTCGCGCGCTGGACCGGCATCCCGGTCTCCAAGCTGATGGAAGGCGAGCGCGAGAAACTGCTGCGGATGGAAGACGCGCTGCACGATCGCGTGGTCGGCCAGGACGAGGCGGTGGCCGCGGTATCGAACGCCATCCGCCGATCACGCGCGGGGCTGTCGGATCCCAACCGCCCGATCGGATCGTTCCTGTTCCTGGGTCCGACCGGCGTGGGCAAGACCGAGCTCTGCAAGGCGCTCGCCGCGTTCATGTTCGACACCGACGAGGCGATGGTGCGCATCGACATGTCGGAGTACGGCGAGCGCCACAGCGTGGCGCGCCTGATCGGCGCGCCTCCCGGTTACGTGGGCTACGACGAGGGCGGACAGCTCACCGAAGCGGTGCGACGTCGTCCCTACTCCGTCGTGCTGCTCGACGAGGTCGAGAAGGCGCACCCGGAAGTGTTCAACGTGATGCTGCAGGTGCTCGACGACGGCCGGCTCACCGACGGCCAGGGCCGCACGGTCGATTTCCGCAACGCGGTGATCGTGATGACCTCCAACCTCGGCTCGCAGCTGATCCAGGACATGCTCGGCAGGAAGGACGCCGCGCGCGTCGACTACGGCGCGATCAAGGAAGCGGTGATGACCGTCGTGGGGCAGCACTTCCGGCCCGAGTTCATCAATCGCATCGACGAGGCCGTGGTGTTCAGCCCGCTGGGTTCGGCGCAGATCCGCAGCATCGCGCGCGTGCAGTCGGATCGCGTGGTCAAGCGCCTGGCCGATCGCGGCATCTCGCTGGTGTTCACCGACAGCGCACTGGACCTGCTCGCGCAGGCCGGCTACGACCCGGTGTACGGCGCACGGCCGCTCAAGCGCGCGATCCAGGGCCTGGTCGAGAACCCGCTGGCGCGCGCGGTGCTCGACGGAAGCTTCGCTTCCGGCGACACGGTGAACGTGGTGAACAAGGACGGCGCGCTCGACTTCGAGCGCGCCTGAGGTCTCGTCGTCGGCCCTATCTGTCGGCCGCAATCCCTGCGGACGCACGATGGGCGTAGTGGACACCCACCACGTGCGCGGCGCCGATGCAGACGATCAACCACGCGCCGGCCGTCAGGAACGCCGCGAGCACGTCGCTGACGTAGTGCACCTGCAGCACCACGCGGCTGTAGCCGACGAGCAGCGCGATCGCCAGTCCTGACAGCGCGATCGGAAGCCGCCATAGCGGCGGCGCGGCGCGACACAGCAGATACGCGAGCATCCCGTACACCGCGACCGAACCCGCGGTATGCCCGCTCGGAAAGCTCCAGCCGTGGACCTCCGCAAACCCGTGCTCGTGCAGCGGCCGGTCGCGCTCGAAGATCGCCTTGAGGACGCGGTTGAGCACGCCGTTGCCTGCCACCGCCGCGATCCACGCGATCGTCAGCAGCCGCTTGCGTCGCACCACCAGGAACAGCGCCACGACGACGCCGATCGCCCATTGCGTCGCGGCATCGCCCAGGTGCGTGATCGCGGCGAACGTCTGCAGCGTCTCCGGCGAGGCCGAGCGCGCCAGCTCCGTCGAGACCGCGAGGTCGAAGCGGCCGAGCCCTTCGTCGAGATCGATCTCGTCGGCGACTTCGAAGAACACGCCGACCGCCAGCAGCACGATCCCGAACCCGAGCAGCAGGTCCAGCACCAGCGTTCCGCCCTGCCACGCGGCCGGCGTGCGCAGGCGCGACAGCGCGGGCAGCAGGCCCACGGCGCGCGGCCAGGTGAAGGCCAGCACGTTCCACAGCGGTCCGCGCACCCTGCGCAGGATCCACCACGCGAGGACCGCGGCGCACACCACCGTCGCGGCCGCGATCGCGAACGTCAGCAGCGGACGGGTGGCGACGAAAAGCGGCAGGCCTTCCATTTCAGTTGCGCTCCAGCGCCAGCTCCCAGGTCTCGACGCACTCGAACCGCGAGCGCGCCATCGTGAAGTCCCAGCGCTCCACGGTGCAGTGGTTCGCCCGGCCCGGCAGGCCGTAGCGCATCAGGTTGACCGAGTTGGGCGCGTCGGGGCGCACGCGCCACGACGTCGCGGTTCCCGCCTGCACGCACCAGGAGCGGCGCGTCAGATCGGGAAACCGCAGGCGCAGCGGCCGCACGTACGGCAGGTGGATGTGCCCGCCCATGAAGACGTCGGCGCCGGCCTGGGTCCACGCGCGCGCCGCGCGGGTGTGTCCGTGCAGCAGGTCGTGCTCGTCGCTGGCGTGCGGCACGTCCACCGGCTGGTGCGTGATCACCACGCGCAACTGGTCCGGCGCCGCGGCGCGCAGGCGCTCGGCGACGCGCTGTACCTGCGCCCTGGACACCTCGCCGTCGATGTGGCGATAGCGGCGCGTGGTCCGGACCCCGATCGCAAGCAGGTTGGGCAGGTCGAGTAGCGGCTCGAGCTCGTCGCCGAACACGCGCCGATGGCGCGCGTACGGGCGGAATATCCGCGTGAACACGTCGACCAGAGGAATGTCGTGGTTGCCGGGAATCACCAGCGTGCGGGGCAGCCCGAGCCGCGCCACGAAGCGTTGCGCCGCGCTGAACTGCCACGGACGCGCGCGCTGCGTGATGTCGCCCGACATCACCAGCACGTCGGGCTTCTGTTCCGACGAGAGCGCGGCGAGCGCCTCGACCACCGGCGGCTGTTCGGTGCCGAAGTGCGGATCGGAGACTTGCAACAGCACGCTCATGTGTCAGCTCACCGTTGGAGACGGGCGTTCATTCGGGTTTGACGCGGTCCTCGGCGCTCGGCGTCATCAGCATCAACGGCTCCGGCGCGACGCGAAACTCCAGCGGCGTGCGCATGCGCCGCACCTCGCCGTCGGCCGCCACCTTGATGTGCTGGTGCCCATGAGGGTGCACGGTCAGGCGCCGCACCGGAAAGCTGACCACGTTGTCCGCGTCGTTGAGACGGCCCAGCGCACCGCGCAGTGCGAGGGTCAGGATCGACCAAGTGCCCATCGCGCGGACCAGAATCGCGCCCAGGCAGCCGCGCTCGAGCGCCTCGCCTTCGGGAAGCCCGAGCCGGTCGAACTGCAACCGGTTGTTGCCCAGGAACAGGCTCGGTGTGCGCAGCTGCCGCTTCTGGTCGCCGGCTTCGAGCGTCAGGGACAGCTGGCGCGGCTCGCGCATCAGCGTCATCAAGCCGGCCGCCATCGCCACCACGCGGCTGCGGCCGAGCTGCGACTTGGCCGCTTCGCGATCCTCGAGCAGCTTGCGATACAGCCCCACGCTGGCGTTGACCAGGAACACCCGATCGTTGACCAGCCCGACCTGCGCCGGCTCGGGCCGCGCGCGCAGCAAGGCCCTCGCGGCGGCTTCGGTCTCCTGCGAAATGCCGTGCTCACGGGCGAAGTAGTTGAAAGTGCCTTGCGGCAGCACACCGAAACGACATCCGCTGCCGTAGACCTCCTGCGCGACCGCGTTGATGGTGCCGTCGCCGCCGGCCACCACGACCACCCCGTCCTCGCGCTGCGCGCGGCGCAGCGCCTCGCGCGCCACGTCGGCGATGCGCTCGCCCGGATTCACCGGGAGGAATGCGTGCCGGCGCCCGGCCTCGTTGAAGACCCGCGCGATCTGTTCGCGCGCGGCGTCGGCATCACCGCGTCCGGAACCGGCGTTGATCACCACGAACAGCGCGGGTTCTGCGGCCACGGGCGCCGGCGGGGACTCGGTCATGACTTCGAGCATAGGCAGGCCCAACCGTCATCCAGGCTTAACCAAACGTTCATGCGACTTTTGATCGGGCGCTCCAGGCTCATCGTCTCGACTAAGCAAAGGAGAGGCCCATGGCCGCTGGTGCGGGCGGCGGACGGGAAAGAAGTGCTTCTCCCGAATTGCCGGAGATCCGGTTTGAGCCACCGCATACACACGGCCCATGCGGGCCGCCCTGCTCTGTTCCAGTCAGACCCTGGCCAGCGCCCCTGTGGGCGAAGAACCCAGAAAAAAGGCGGCCTGAGGCCGCCTTTTTTTGTTTGCTGCAGACCGGACTACTTGGCGATGTTCACGACCTGGCTCTGCGTGAACTCGGCGAGGCCTTCTTCCGAGAACTCCACGCCCATGCCCGACTGCTTGGCGCCGCCGAACGGGATGCCGGGCCCGAGGTCGAGATGCTTGTTGACCCAGGCCGTGCCGCTCTCGAGACGCGCGGCGATGCCGCTGGCGCGCTTGGAGTCCTTGCCCCAGACCGACCCGCCGAGGCCGAACGGCGAGGCGTTGGCGCGCTTGAGGGCGTCCTCCGAATCGCTGTACTTGATCACCGGCAGGATCGGGCCGAACTGCTCCTCGTCGACGATGCGATCGCCGTCGGTCACGTCACGCACGATGGTCGGACGGATGAAGTAGCCGCCGCTGTCATCGGACTGTCCGCCGGTGACGACCTTGCCGGCCTTCTTGGCTTCCGCGACCAGGCCCTTGACCTTCTCGAACTGCATCTTGTTCTGCAGGGGGCCGAGCGTCGTGCCCTTCTCGAGTCCGTCGCCGACCACTGCCGCGTTGGCGAGCTTGGCCAACTCGTCGACCATCTCGTCGTAGATCTTCTCGTGCACGTAGAGACGCTTGATCGCAACGCAGACCTGGCCGTTGTTGGCGAACGCGGCGCCGAAGATCTTGCCCGCGGCTTCCTTCGGATCGACGTCGTCGAGCACGATGGCCGCGTCGTTGCCGCCCAGTTCCAGCGTCACGCGCTTGACCGTCTCCGCCGCGCTGGCCATGACCTTCTTGCCCGTCGCGGTCGAGCCGGTGAACGACACCTTGCGCACGTCCGGATGCGCGGTCAGCACGCCGCCCAGGTCGTTGGCATCGGTGATGACGTTGAACACGCCCGCCGGGAACACGTCCTTGGCGACCTCACCCAGCAGCAGCGTGGTCAGCGGCGTGGTCGGCGCCGGCTTGGCCACCAGCGTGTTGCCCGACAGCAGCGCCGGCGCGAGCTTGCCGTTGAGCAGCAGCACCGGGAAGTTCCAGGGAATGATCGCGGCCACGACGCCCAGCGCCTTGCGGTGCTGTTCGACGCGACGGATCTCGCTGTCCTCGATGACCTTGGGCTCGACCTTGAGGTTGGCGAAGTAGCGGATGAACGCGAGCGTGCCACCGATCTCCCACTGCGCTTCGGCGGTGGGCTTGCCCTGCTCCTGCGTCAGCAGCGTGGTGAATTCCTCGAAGCGCGCTTCGATCGCATCGGCGTACTTGGACAGGACCTTGGCGCGCTCGGGATAGGTCAGCGCCGACCAGGCCGGGAATGCAGCGTTGGCCGCGGCCACCGCCGCGTTGGCCTGCGCCACCGAACCACGCGGGCACTGCGTGAGAACCTTGCCCGTCGCGGGGTTGATGACATCCATCGTCGAGTCACCGGCGACGAGCTTGCCGCCGATGAGCAGCTTGAATTCCTTCATGTACGACTCTCCTTACTGCTGAATAGTGATGACCTACGCCGCTGCACTGGGGCGGGACGAGACCGAACGGTACCACCGCTGTACGTTCGGGTGCGAGTCCGTAGGTTGGATCTTCATCCAGCCGGCGAAATCGACCACGCACAGGCCGGTGATGTCGGCGATCGTGTAGCGATCTCCAGCGATGAACTGGCTCTGTGCAAGCGTTTTTTCCAGGTTGTCGAAGAAGCGCGCGAGCCCGGCGCGACCTCGCTCGGCCAGCGCCGGAATCGCCTTGACGCCGACCTGCCCCGGGATGCCGCGATCGGCGAATGCGGGCGTCGAATTGCGAAACGCTTCGGCCGCGGAGAGAAAACCATCCCACTCCATGTGACGCGTGCGCATCGCGATGACCGCGCGGCTCCTGGCGTCGGTTCCCATCAGCGGCGGATCGGGATGCAGCTCCTCGATGTAGCGGCAGATCGGCACGGCCTCGTCGATGCAGGTGCCGTCGTCGAGCTGCAGCACCGGCACGATCCCGCGCGGATTGATCTTGAGGAATTCGGGCTTGAGGTTTTCACCGGACATCAGATCGACCTGGACGGTGTCGATCTTCACGCCCTTCTCGGCCAGGAAAATGCGGACGCGGCGCGGACTCGGCGCCATGCTGCAGTCGTAGAACTTCATCTGCTCTCCTCGTTTGTCTGGGGGTGCGCGGTGCCCATGCGCGGGTCCGTGCAGTCTGCCACGCGGGATGCGGCGCGACGCTCATTTTGCGCCGAAGCCGCGTCGTGTCAGGGCGCCAAGTGCAGGCACCGCCGACGGATCGGTGCTGGCACGCAATTCGGATAGGCCGCTCATCGCCCGCGCTGTCGAGGCTGTTGCCATGCCCCCCCGAACCCGTTCCGATCGCCCTGGTTGCCAGGCCCTTCACCTGCTGGCCGCCAGCGCGGGCCTGATGCTGCTGTACTCCTGCGCGTCGCCGATGGGTCACCGATCCGCATTCTCCACGGCGGGTCCGCAGATGCCGCCGCCGGTGCTCGATACGGTGCTGGTGCACGAACTGCGCGGCAGTGCGACGGTGCAGAGCGGCGCGCAGCGCCTGCCCCTCAAGGCCGAAACGGAAATCCACGAGAACCAGCCGGTGCAGGTCGGTACGCGGTCGACGTTGCGATTGGCGCTGGGCCAGCGCGCGCTGCTCGACCTGGGTCCGGGCTCGCGCTTCGTGATCCACAAGCTGCCCCGCGACGGCAAGGGCGAAGAACGCGCGACCTGGCTGCGGCTCGAACAGGGCTACCTGCGCGTGATCTGGTCAGACGATCGCGGCGACACCCCGATGGAAGTCTCGTTCGGCCGCTGGGCCGCGCGGGTCGGGGCCGGCGAGCACTTCTTCGACAGTCGCAGCACCCGCGCATCGGCGTGTTCGTCCAGCGGCACGATGACGCTGTCCGGCGTGCCCGAATGGACCCCGAAGTCGTTGTCCGAACCCTGTGTGATCCTCGAACCGCACCACTCGCCGATCGAGATCGCGCTGCGCGAAAAGGACTGGGACACGCTGCGCACCAAGCGCCGGCTGCAGCCCACGCTGGCGCGCGCGGCCGACCAGCAGTCGAAGCAGGCGGTGGCGCGCCTCGATCGCGAGGGGATGCGCCCGGTCGCGTGGAAGCCCGCGACCGCGCCCGGTGCGTTCTCGGCCGATCGCCTCGTCGCGCAGCCGCGTAGCGCGACCTATTTCCCGCACACGCCGCCGGTCATCCAGATCCCGGCGGAACCCGAGCCCGCGGCCGTCGAGGAATACGCCTACGTGCCGGTGTCACCCGCGACGGTCGTGACGCAGCCCGAACCGGTGACGGTGATCTCCGCGGACGATGTTCCGACCGTGGCGTCGGAACCGGTCGCGGAGCCGATGCAGGCCGAGGCGGCCGAAGCCCTGATCGCAAGCGCGCCGACCGCGGCGGGCGAGTCGACGGCAACACCGCTTGCGCCGGCCGCTCCCGCGCTCAAGTGGACCGAGAGCCTCGAGGTCGACGGCGCGAACCTGCAGCCCGTTGCGCCGGCGCCGACCGCGACCGCCACGATCGACGCCGCGTCGGTACCGACGACCGGGCAGGCCCCCGTCCAGATGACCGCCTACGCGCCGCCGCAGGAAAGCGCGCCGATGCCGGAGAGCGCCGCCGTCGCACCCGCGCCGATCGTCGAGATGCCGGGCGCGGCGACCGGTGAACGTGCCGAATGGATCGTCAACGTCGCGACCTACGCGGCGCCCGAATCGGCGCAGCAGCATGCACAGCAGCTGATCGCGCAGAACTTCGATGCGACGGTGCGACACGAGACCGTGCGCGGCCGCTCGTCCTATCGCGTGGTGATCGAAGGTTTGACCAGCGAAGCGGCGGCGCAGTCGGCGGTCGCCGATCTCGGATCGAAGTGGGGTGTGCGATCGGCGTGGGCGATGCGCAAGCGCTAGCCACCGCGGCCCCGCCTTAGGTCTCCCCGCACGCGGGGAGACGGAGTGGACGTCAGGCCTTGCCCTGCAACTGCGACACGATCGCCGGGTTCTCGAGCGTCGAGATGTCCTGCGTGATCTCTTCGCCCTTGGCGATCGAACGCAGCAGGCGGCGCATGATCTTGCCGCTGCGGGTCTTCGGAAGGTTGTCCGAGAAGCGGATGTCGTCGGGCTTGGCCAGCGCACCGATCTCCTTGCCGACGTGCTCGCGCAGTTCCTTGAGCAGCTTGTCGGCCTCCTCGCCTTGCGGGCGGGCGCCCTTGCAGGTGACGAAGGCGAACACGCTCTCGCCCTTGACCTCGTGCGGACGTCCGACGACCGCAGCCTCGGCCACGCGCGGATGCGACACCAGCGCGCTTTCGATCTCCATCGTGCCCAGGCGATGGCCGCTGACGTTCAGCACGTCGTCGATGCGGCCCATGATCCAGTAGTAGCCGTCCTTGTCGCGATGCGTGGAGTCGCCCGCGACGTAGAGGTTCTTGCCGGGGAACTGGCCGAAGTAGGTCTTGATGTAGCGCTCGTTGTCGCCCCAGATCGTGCGCAGCATCGCCGGCCACGGCTTGGTGATGACGAGATATCCGCCGGCCTCGACACTCTTGATCGCCTCGCCGGCTTCGTCGACGACGTCGGCGAAGATGCCCGGCAGCGGCTGCGTGCAGGAGCCGGGCTTGGTGGCGGTGGCGCCGGGGATCGGGCTCATCATGATGGCGCCCGTTTCGGTCTGCCACCACGTGTCCACGATCGGCAGCTTCTCTTTTCCGATCACCCGGTGGTACCACATCCACGCTTCCGGATTGATCGGTTCGCCGACGCTGCCGAGCAGGCGCAGCTTCGACAGGTCGTACTTCGCGGGAGGCTCCTCCCCGAGCTTCATCAGCGCGCGGATCGCCGTCGGCGCGGTATAGAAGATCGTGACGCCGTGATCCTGCGCGACCTTCCAGAAGCGGCCGGCATCGGGCCACGTCGGCACGCCTTCGAACATCAGGATCGTCGCGCCGCAGCTCAGCGGTCCGTAGCCGACATAGGTGTGTCCGGTGACCCAGCCGACGTCGGCGGTGCACCAGAACACGTCGGAGTCCTGCAGGTCGAACACCCACAGGCAGGACATGTGCGCGCCCAGCAGGTAGCCGCCGGTGCTGTGCTGGATGCCCTTGGGCTTGCCGGTCGAACCCGAGGTGTAGAGCAGGAACAGCGGATGCTCGGATTCGACCCACTCCGGATCGCAGTTGGACGACTGCTTGGCCAGCAGCTCGTGCCACCACACGTCGCGCTTGGCATCGAACGCCACGTCGTGCCCGCTGCGCTTGAGCACCACGACCTTCTCGACGCTCTTGCAGCCCGACGAGAGCGCCTCGTTGACGGCCTTCTTCAGCTCGATGATGTTGCCGCCGCGCGAGTTGCCGTCGGCGGTGATCACCACCTTTGCGCCGGCGTCCTCGATGCGGTCACGCAGGGATCCCGACGAGAACCCGCCGAACACGATCGAATGCACCGCGCCGATGCGCGCGCAGGCCTGCATCGCCATCACCGCTTCGGGCGTGTGCGGCATGTAGAGCACCACGCGATCGCCCTTGGTGACGCCGAGCGACTTCAGGCCGTTGGCGAGCTTGCAGACCTCGGCGTGGAGCGCGCGGTAGGTCCAGGTCTTGGTGTCGCCCTTGTCGCCCTCGAAACGGATCGCGATCTTGTCGCCCTTGGTGCCGAGGTGCCGGTCGAGGCAATTGGCCGAGGCATTGGTCCTGCCGTCGGTGAACCAGCGGTAGTTCGGCGCCTGGCTGTCGTCGAGCACCGTGCGAAACGGCGTCTGCCACGCGATGTTCCTGCGCGCGAGCTCGGCCCAGAAACCCACCGGATCCTTCTCGGCCTCGGCGCGCAGCGCAGCGAGCTTGTCCTTGTCCAGGCGCGCCTTGGCGGAAAACTCCGCCGACGGCGGGAACAGGCGCTTTTCTTCGAGCACCGATTGGATATTGCTCATCTCTTGGATCTCCTCAATTGGGGCCTGTTGACGCTATGCCGATCGCTGCAACCTTTCGGGGCCGGCCCGTTTTGCCGCATCGCGGCGTCGCTCGTTCCTCATGTATGTCCAATACATCACGTCACTCGCTTCCTGCGCTGGGACGAAACAGACTCGGCCGCAGCGATCGGC
>NZ_JAJFBP010000039.1 GCF_020697055.1 Panacagrimonas sp.
GCTCAGAACTGGTAGGCCGCGCGAACCACGAACTCGTCCACCCAGTCGACGGCCTGCAGCGCGTTCTTGTTCTCGTCGCCGTACAGGTTGCCGTTGACGTGGTTGTAGAGGAAGTCGAACGTCAGGTCGTTGCCCGGGCTCCAGCGGAAGCCGCCCTGCAGGAACAGGCCGCCTTCCACGTCCAGCAACGCCGCGCCGGTCACGCGGTAGATGTAGTCGGGGAACGGCTGCAGGAACGCGAGCACGATGTTGTTGCTGCCGCCCTTCTTGTTGTCGCCGCACTGCTTGAGCTTGCGGTTGAACTCCGCCGCCACCGTCCCCGGATCGCCACCGGTGCCGCCCTGGCAGCCCAGGTGCTGGCCGAACAGGTTGGAGTCCGACTGGTGCAGGGCCTGGAACACCATGTAGGTGGCCGGGAACTCCTGGAACCAGCGGTGGTACTTCTCCATCACCAGCGCCGAGACCGATTCATCGGATTCGATGAAATTGCGCGACAGCGACTTCTCCGTGAACGTGCGCTCCGGGATGTAGCTGGTCTCGAAGTTGATGATCAGCTGGTCGAGGATCGAACCCGGCTCGGCTTCGACGACGTAGCTGATGCCGGCGCCGTAGATCTCTTCCTTGTGGTACTCGTGGATGATGTGTCCGCGCAGGCCGCCGGCGTTGGGATTGCCGGCCGCCAGGCCGCCACCGATCGAGAAGAACAGGTCGAGCTCGCGCGCCGCGGCGCGGGCGTTGCCGCCCACTTCCGAACCGGCGAGCAGGCCGGTGAACGGCTGGAACTCGCGCACCAGCGTGTTGAGGCCTTCGACGCCGTCCAAGCGCGTGCTGCCCGCGAACGTGAACCACTCGTTGGCGGACCAGACGCCGGTCGGATCGGCTTCCAGCGGCGTGCCGGCCATGATCTGGCCGGTGCCCGGCAGGCCCGGCAGGTCCTTGGCGACGCCGGACTCGATCCAGCGGAACGTGCCTTCATGCTTGTAGCGCTGGGTCGCGATGAACTGCAGACCCCAGTTGCCGAAGTTGGCGCGCAGGCGAAGGCCGTAGTTGAAGTCCTCGCCGCGGTGCTTCTCGGTCCAGGTCTCGTGCACCGAGAACTGCGACGGGATCACGTTGTACGGGGTGTTGGGATTCGGATAGATGCCGGGCGTGAACATCTGCGCGTAGGCGTCCGCCTCCCACTGGTCGGTCATCTGCCACGTCACGCGCACACCCGGGGCGGAGGTGCGCTCGTCGGCATATTCCTCGAGCGCGTCGTCGAGGATCAGGTGGCGGCGCAGGTCCAGGCCGTTGGGAACGTCGAACACGCGGAAGAACAGCGCCTGGCCCCACGCGATCTGCTGCTGACCGACACGCAGCAGCAACGGACCGGCGCTGATGTCCAGGTACAGCGAACTGAAGTCCGCCATGTAGTTCGTGCCGCAGCGCTCGAGGTAGTTCAGGCAGCTCCCGCCCCCGTCCTTGAAATCGGCGTACTCGAAGTAGCGGCTCTTGCGCTGGTTGAACCCGGCCGGATTCGACGGATTGCCGAAGACGTCGGGCGCGTCGCCGGTCTCGAACTCGTCGTAATTGCCCATGTCGTAGACCGTGCGCAGGCTCGAATACAGCTGCACGTTCGAGCCGAAGTTCATCGAGACGTCGAACTTGCCGCGCAGCTGGTTGAGGTTCCAGTCGTTGTGTCCCGGCGAGGTGCTGCGCGGCGCGATGCTCGGAACGCCCGGCGCCACGCCCAGCAGGTCGGTGATCGTGTCGTCGAGGGCGCCGCCCAGCAGGCGCCCGATGTCGGCGCCGGGCACGCCGGGCAGCAGCGACTCCTGCAGGTTGGCGACCGAGCCGAGTCCCGCGGCCGGGAACGCGCTGCGACCCGTGTTCTTGCCGTTGAAGGGATTGGTGCGCTGGTTGTTCGGGTTCTCGTCCGGATCGGTGTGAAACGCCGAATCGAAGCGCACGAAGCCGCTGAAGGAGAAACCGATGTTGCCGAACAGTCCGCCGCCTTCATCCGCGGGCGCCTCGTCCTGCGCCATCACCGGCGCGGTCGCGAGAAACGCGCCCGCGACGGCCAGGGCGAACACGCTCCGGGCCATCGTCGTCCGGTTGTCGGCCGCGTCCGTCTTTTGAATCTGTCGCGCACACACCCTATGCAGCGTCCTGCCGATCGTTGGGAACATGGTCGTCATGAGTTGGTGATCGAACGGCCCGGGCGGGAATTCGATCCGTGGAACTTCGGAAACGCGCGCGCTGTCACGCGCGGCGCGGCGCGAGATATCCCACGCATCCCGCGAAGAAGAACGACACGAAGGGGTAGGTTTCGGCGAGCGCCGAATCAGGTGCCGTCCGGTTTGGACGATTACCGTGCAGGACGCCGGTGGATCCCGGCGTCGATGCAGTCTGCGGCGGTGGCGCGGCTTCAGGCCGCCGCGGTCACCGGGCGCCGGGGGGCGGACGCGCGCCTGGTGCGCATCTTCACGATCTCGGGCGTCACCTGCTGCGCGAAGCGGCGCATCATCGCTTCGACCTGCGGGTAGGGACGCGCGCCGATCGAGAAGATCGCCGAGATGTCGTAGTCGCCCGCGATCTCGTAGTTGGCGCGGATCTTCTCGACGATGGTCCTGGGCGTGCCGTAGAGGTTGGACTGCACGTAGCCTTCGGCGGCCTTCTCGAGGCCCGCGGCCTTGAACATGCCGGCCATCGCGTCGTACGACTCGTAGCCCTTGATGTCCTTGAAGTGGTTGCCGGCCAGTTCGTAGTGCTTCACGAGCGAGAAGAAATACGCGCCGACCGCTTCGCGATGCAGGCGCAGCGCCTCCTCTTCGTCCTCGTGGATGGTGATCATGTCGCAGACCATCGGTGGCGGCGCCGGCCTGCCGTGGCTCTCCTCGAACGCCTCGCGGTACTTGTGCAGCTGCGGCGCCAGCACGTCCATCGGGCTCACGACGAACGTCGCCATCTTCAGTCCCAGCCGGGCGGCCATGATTTGCGACTCCGACGACATCGCGATCTCGGTGGTTCTTCCTTCGAGCGGAATTCCCGAGAAAGGTGCGATCTCGGTCCGCGGCTGCTTCCAGAACCTGCCCTGGCCTTCGATGAAGCCGGTCTTCTGCGCCTGGCTGATCATCGCGTACGACTCGGTCCAGCGATCGCGCGCCTCGCCCATGTCGATGCCGAAGCCGCCGTACTCCATCCGCGACAGGCCGCGGCCCAGGCCCAGCAGCAGGCGGCCGTTGCTCATGATGTCGAGCAGGTTGACCTTCTCGATCACGCGCAGCGGATCGTTCCACGGCAGGATGCACGCGCCGATGCCGATCTTGATCCGCTCGGTCTTCGCCGCGAGGTAGGTCAGGTAGACGAAGTTGTCGGGGCACATCGAGTACACGCGATCGAAGTGGTGCTCGACGCACCACACCGCGGAGTACCCCATGCCTTCGGCCTTGATCGCCAGGTCCATCTCGGCGTGCATGAAGTCGTGATCGCTCATGCCTTCATGCATGTGCCCCATGACCATCAGCAGGCTCGGGACGTAATCGTTGTTCATGGCGTCTCCTCGATTCTTCACGCGTGAGGTCGATGGGCCCCGAGGGCGTATCCCAACCGAGCGTACAAGCGGCAATTGCGCGTGCAAAATGGGGGCGAACCCTTCAATGGGCCTTCCCGCGCGACGAAAGGTCGGCGCGAGCATCGAGGAGCGAGGGTGAGTTCCAGGCAAGTGAAGGTGCCCGAGTACGGCGTGCTCGTGATCGGAGCCGGATTCGGCGGCCTGCGCGTGCTGCACGAGCTGCGCTGGCGCGGATTTTCGGTCCGCGTGCTCGAAGCCGGCAGCGACGTCGGCGGCACCTGGTACTGGAACCGCTATCCGGGCGCGCGCACCGACAGCGAATCGTGGGTGTACTGCTTCTCCTTCGACGAGCAGCTGCAGCAGGAGTGGAACTGGCCGGCGCGCTTTCCGTCGCAGCCGGAAGTGCACGCGTACCTGCGGCACGTGGCCGACCGCTTCGACCTGCGCAAGGACATCGAGCTCGATACGCGCGTGGCCGCAGCCGACTACGACGCGGCCTCGAACCGATGGCAGGTCACGACGCAGGACGGCCGGCGGCTGCGCTGCACGTATTTGGTCTGCGCCACCGGCATCTTCTCGGTGCCTCACGAGCCGGCATTCCGCGGCATCGAGCGTTTCACCGGCGAGGTCTACCACAGCCAGAAGTGGCCGCGCGTGCCGGTCTCGTTCGCGGGCAAGCGCGTCGGCGTCGTCGGCACCGGCGCGACCGCGGTGCAGATCATTCCCGAGGTGGCGCACTCGGCCGCGCACCTGACGGTGTTCCAGCGGACGCCGACCTACGTCATTCCGAGCCGCAACCATCCGCTGGAGGATCACCAGCGCACCGCGATCAAGGCGCACTACGACGAGATCTGGAAGCTGTGCCGCAAGCAGGTGTTCGCGTTCCCGATCGAACGCTCCGGGCGCAGGTTCGACACCGTCACGCCCGGGCAGCACCAGCGCATCCTCGAAGCGGGGTGGGAGCGCGGCGGTTTCCGCTTCATCTTCGAGACGCTCGACGACCTAACCGCCGATACGCGCTCCAACGCGGTGGCGGCCGAGTTCGTGCGCAACAAGATCCGCACCATCGTCGACGACCCCGCGACCGCCGAGCTGCTGTGCCCCAAGGATCATCCGATCGGCGCCAAGCGCATACCGCTCGGGCACCACTACTACGAAACGTACAACCGCAGGAACGTCGAGCTGGTGTCGATCCGCGACAACCCCATCGACGAGATCACCGAACGCGGCGTGTGCCTGGCCGACGGCACCGAGCATGCGCTCGACATGCTGATCCTCGCGCTCGGATTCGATGCGGCGACCGGCGCGCTCACCAACATGAGGGTCCGCGGCCGCGACGGCCGCTGCCTGGCCGACGAATGGGCGTCCGGCGCGCGCACCTACCTGGGACTCGGTGTCGAAGGCTTTCCGAACCTGTTCATCCTCGCCGGTCCGCATTCGCCGATCCTCAATTTCCCGGTGCTCATCGAGCACAAGTCGCAGTGGATCGGCCGCACGCTGGACCATCTGCGCTCGCGCGGGATGGATCGGATCGAGCCGATGCCCGGCACGATGGATCGGTGGAGCGCGCGGCTGCTGG
The DNA here is from genome assembly GCF_020697055.1 of Panacagrimonas sp. Classification (GTDB taxonomy): domain Bacteria; phylum Pseudomonadota; class Gammaproteobacteria; order Nevskiales; family Nevskiaceae; genus Panacagrimonas. The sequence goes on from NZ_JAJFBP010000039.1 coordinate 5,133, forward strand.
AACTCTTCAATGCCACGTTGCTGCCGGGCGCCGAGGCGGTCGGTTCGTACTACGTGGGCGCCAACATCCCGGGCAAGGCCACCGGGCCGTTGTTCTACTTCGGCGGCGCGCCGAAGTACTTCCGAGAAATCGACGCCGCGGCCGACGCCGGCTACGAGGGCTTCGTGATCGGCTAGCGCGCCGTCAGCGCGGGCCCGTCGAACGCCACGCCGTCCCACCCGGTCCGCATGAAGTGCCGGATGTTCGGGTGGTCGCCTCCTTGCGGATGCTTCAGCACATCGTCCCGGTAATAGCGTCCGAAGCAGGCGAGCGTCTGCGCTTCGTCGAGACCCTGCAGTTCGGCGAACGCGAAGATCTTGCAGGACCCGGCGTTCTGGCCGGCGGCGTTCTCGATCTCCGCGTTGCGAAAGGCGGTCGGCGTGTAGTCGTAATGCCGCTCGATCACGGCGATCGTTTCGGCGAATTCGATCTGGTCCGGCTTTTCGCGCAGGCGCTGGAGGAAATCGGTGAGCGACATGGGATGCGCATCCGGGACGGGTGGCCAGTCTAGTCTGAGTACACTGCGCGGCCTTCATTTCAGCCGCCCGATCGATCGTGCGCTCCGATTTCCCGCTGGTGACGCTGGCACTCCACGACGCGTTGCAGTCGGCGCGCGCGGCCGGCCTGGCGCGCATCGAGGCGTCGATCGATCTGGGTCGAACCATCCGCACGCTGGAGATCGCGTCCGATCACTGGTCGGTGGGCGACGCGAGGTATCCGTACCTGGAGCGTTGCAAGGACCGCACGATCCACTACTGGGACGGAGAAGGCTTCGATGCGGCCGCGCGGTTCGGCGACGGCGGCCTGATCAAGCTGGTGCCGACGCACTGGGGCCCGCCGACGTTCGAGATCGACGGCATCAAGATGCTGGTGACGGCCCAGGTCTCGCCGATGGACGACGCGGCGCGAAAGGTCGCGCTGGTGGAGCCGGCCGGCAGGACGATCCTCGACACCTGCGCCGGACTCGGATATTTCGCGCAGCGCTGCCTGGCCGAAAGGGCCGGGCACATCGTGTCGTACGAGAAGAATCCGGACGTGCTGTGGCTGCGCTCGCTCAATCCCTGGTCGCCGCCGATCGATGCGCCGACGCTGGATCTTCGCCGCGGCGATGTCTCCGAGTGCATCGCCGGGCACGCCGCGGCGAGCTTCGATGCGGTGCTGCACGATCCGCCGCGCTTCGGCATCGCCGGCGAGCTCTATTCGCAGCGCTTCTATGACGAACTGGCCCGGGTGCTGCGCCGGGGCGGTCGCCTGTTCCACTACATCGGCGCTCCGAACCGGCTCACCAGCGGTCGCGACGTGCCGCGCGAAGTCGGCGTGCGCTTGGAAAGGGCCGGCTTTTCGATCCAGCGCATCGGCGACGGCATCCTGGCGCGCCGGAAGTAACCGCGCCGGATCCATAGCCCGGGCGCAGCCAGGGGATTTTCCACTCGCCGCCGGACCCCTCCTCAAGTTCCGCCCCGCGCCGCCGCTAACCCACCCACAGAGGGAGGATGGGTGTGAACAGTGTCCTGTTCTTCAGCGAGGACCCGGCGTCGGATGTCGCGCACGACGCGGTGCGACGCTGCGCAGGACGCTGGGGGCTGACGTACGCGACGAGCGCGGCGCAGGCGCTCGCGGCGCTGACCGAGCGCTCGTTCGACGTCGTGATCGCCGAGGTCTCGCGGGACCGGGCCGAGGGCCTCGAGGTCCTGGCGCAGGTCAAGGCCGATCGACCCGAAGCGGCGCGCATCGTGCTGTCCGATCCGATCGATTCCGAGCTGATCCAGCGCGCGTTGACGGTGGCGCACCAGTGCGTCGCCAAGCCTTGCGAGCCGGTGCAGTTCTGGCGCGTGGTCGAACGCACCTGTTTCCTGCACGGGCTGATGGGCAATCGCGCGATCCGCGGCCTGCTCGGCGGACTCGAGCGCCTGCCGTCGGTTCCGCGCAGCTACGTGGCGCTGACCCAGGCGCTGGGCCGCGAGGACGTCGAACTCGCCGAGATCGTCGCCATCGTCGAGAAGGACACCGCGATGGCGACCAAGGTGTTGCAGCTGGTCAATTCGGCGTTCTTCGGCCGGCCGCGCCGGATCACGTCCATTCCGGTGACGGTGTCGCTGCTGGGCTTCGAGCGGATGAAAGCGCTGGCGCTGGGCACGCACGTCTTCGGCATGCTGAGCGACGCCGACTCGCGCGCGTACGGGATCGACCGGCTGCAGGAGCGCTCGCTGTTGAGCGCGCAGCTCGCGCGGCGCTTCCTGTCCGGCACGTTGCGCGCCGACGAAGGCTTCACCGTCGGCCTGCTGCTGGACATCGGCAAGCTGCTGCTGGCGGTGTGTCTGAAGGATCGGTATCGCGACGTGCTCGAACAGGCGCGCCGCCGCAACACCACCGTCGATGCGATCGAGCGTGAGCAGTTCGAGGTTTCGCACGCGGTGGTCGGCGCCTGCATGCTGGCCGTGTGGGGACTGCCGGCCACGATCATCGAGGCGGTGGCGTTCCACCACGCGCCCGGCGGCGTGCTGCACGGCGACACGATGCTGGTGGACGCGGTGCACGTGGCCGATGCGATGGCCGACGCGATCCTCGACGGCCGGATTCCGCAACGGCGGGAGCTGGCGCTCGATCCGATCCTGATGTCGCGCGATGGAATGGAGGAAAGGTTTCGAGCGTGGCGCGCGCTCGCCGCCGAGGAACTGCCGACGTTGCCGGCGTGAGAGCGAACCACGACGCCGTCGATGCCATGGGAGCCTTCCGACTTCCTGCGGTGGACCCGCGCGCCTAACCTCGCACTGCGGCCGCTGGGCCGCGGACTGCGAGAACATTTGATGGACAACCCCATGCGACTGCGCGAGCGCGTCGTCGTCGTCACCGGCGCGGCCAGCGGCATCGGCGCCGCCGCCGCTCGCCAGTGCGTGCGCGAGGGCGCCAAGGTCGTGCTGGTCGATCGCGATCGCGAGCGGCTCGATGCCGTGCGATCCGGACTCGGCGACGCGGCGATTGCGCTGGTGGCGGACATCGCCGACGCCGAAACCGCGCGCCGGTATGTCGAGCTGGCGCAGAAGACGTTCGGCCGGATCGATGCCGCGCTGCTGAACGCCGGCATGGCGGGGCGCATTGCGCCGATCGACGAGGTCACGCCGGAGGAGTTCGATCGCCTCTTCGCGGTCAACGTGCGCAGCGTGTGGTCGGGCCTCGCCGCGCTGTTTCCCGCGATGAAGGCGCAGGGTGGCGGCAGCGTCGTGGCGACGGCATCGACCGGCGGCCTGCTCGGCATGCAGCGGATCGCGCCCTACATCGCCAGCAAGCACGCGGTCATCGGCCTGGTGAAATCCGCGGCACTGGAAGGCGCGCGCGCCGGCATCCGGGTGAACGCCGTGGCGCCGGCGCCGATCGACACGCCGATGATGGCGCACATCAACCAAGGTCTCGGCGCTGGTGACATCGAGAAGTCGCGCGCCAGGACGGTTTCGCGCGTTCCGCTGCGCCGCTTCGGGACGCCCGAGGAGGTCGCGCGGATGCTCGTGTTCCTCGCATCGGACGAATCGGGCTATTGCACCGGCGGCGTCTACCTGGTCGACGGCGGCGTGGTGGCGGGCACCTACCCGTGACGCCCGCCGGCGCCTTGTCCGGCCTCAAGGTCGTGGATCTTTCGCGCGTGCTGGCCGGACCGCATTGCACGCAGGTGCTTTCCGATCACGGCGCGACCGTCATCAAGGTCGAGCCGCCGATGGGCGATGAGACCCGCACGTGGGGGCCGCCTTTCGTGGACGGAACGGCCGCGTACTTCACCGGCATCAACCGCAACAAGCGCGACATCTCGCTGGACCTGACGCATCCCGCGGCGCGCGAGGTGCTGGTGCGACTGCTCGAAGACGCCGACGTCCTGGTCGAGAACTTCAAGATCGGGACGATGGAGAAGTGGGGCCTGGGCTACGAGTCGGTGCTGAAAGCGCGCTTCCCGCGGCTGATCTACTGCCGCATCTCCGGGTTCGGCGCCGATGGTCCGCTCGGCGCGGCGCCCGGATACGACGCGGTCGTGCAGGCGATGAGCGGCGTGCTGAGCATCAACGGGGATCCGCGGAGCGGCGGGACGCGGGTCGGGATCGCGCTGGTGGATCTGGCGACCGGACTCAACTCGGTGATCGGGATCCTGCTCGCGCTGGCCGAGCGTCAGCGCTCGGGGCTCGGCCAGGCGATCGACATGACGCTGTACGACGTGGCACTGAGTCTGCTGCATCCGCACGCCGCCAACTTCTTCACCGATGGCCGCGAACCGCGGCTCGTCGGCAACGGCCATCTCAACGTCGTGCCGTACGACAAGTTTCCGACCCGCAGCGGCGACGTCTTCATCGGCGTCGGCAACAACGGGCAGTTCAGGATCTTCTGCCGCCACCTCGGGCTCGAGGCGCTCGCCGACGATCCGCGGTTTCTCACCAACGGCGATCGCGTGGTCAATCGCGACGCGTTGCGCGCGGCGCTCGAAGGGATCCTCGCCGAGAAGGATGGCGCCGAGTTGTGCGAGGCGCTGCTGCTCGCCGGCGTGCCGGCCGGACCGGTGCGGACCGTGCCGGAGGCGTTCGAACATCCGCACACCGCGCACCGCAACATGCGGCTGCAGATCGCCCCGGGCGAACGCGGCACCGGGATCCCGGTGAAGCTGTCGCGAACCCCGGGACAGGTGCAGCGGCCGGCGCCCGGGCTGGGCCAGCATTCGCGCGAAGTGCTGCGCGAACTGGGGTACGACGAGGCCCGCGTCGAGGCGCTGATCCGCGAGGGTGCCGTGAAGGCTGCGTCCTGAGGACGCGCGCTGCGTTTGCGCCCTTCGTGTCAGCTGTTGCCTGGCGATCCCGCCTGTGTGCCGACGCGATGGCGGAATACGAGCACGCCGCCACAGACCACCCCGAACAGCAGCAGCCCGGCGCCCAGGTAGCTGGTGACGAGGGCGGCGCCGGTCGGCGCGTCGTCGCCGCGCAGGAAGTAGCTGACCAGGTACAGCACCAGCGCGAGCTGCATCGGTGCCGCGTGCGCGATCAGCCAGCGAAACGCCTCGCTCGACATCGGTCGCAGCAGGATCTCCGCGATGCCCGCGAGCAGAGCCGCCAGGCCGGTGACGAGACCGGCGGCGAGCGCGACGTGTGCGACCTCGCGCAGCTGCCACAGGTCGCAGGCACTCGTCGCGAGCAGGAACGCGATGGGGAAATGGGCCAGGAGCGGATGTAGCGGTTGGCGCATGCGCCTTTTTAACGTTCTTCGCCGATCCACGGGACACCGGCGCGTCACGCCGCAGCTTCGTAGCCCGGGCGCAGCCCGGAGTTTCGCTCCGTGTGCGATCAGGAACCCCGGCTACGAACTGAACACACCGGAAAGTCGGCGCGGGTTGCGGCGGGTTGCTCGTGCAGAAGAGGTGACCGCGCGAAGGTGTCGCTGCGCGCCTTTACGGTGAATTCGGTGTGTTCGGTGGCTCAACCGGATCCCCCCCAATCGTCGGGGGAACAATCTTTTTGGCCCGCTTCGCGCGGGCGTTCTGCAACCTCGGCGTGCTGTAAACGAACGGTTTCCAATGGTGGACGGCGTCGAAACGTTATTTTTGCGGCGAGGGCGATCCGTCCGCTGGCGGGCCGATGCGCAAAGCGCCGCGTTGGGGCGTGCCGCCGTAGGGTGCTCACTACATCCGGAGGCCGCCCGTGTTCCAGGAGTACGATTTCGCCGGGTTTTCTGGCCGACCGATGGATCTTCCTTCTCCCCCTGCGCGTACCGATGTGCCGTTGGAGGCCGTCCTGCTGACGCAGCAGCTGCGCGTCCGACCGCAACGGGAGCCGGATTACCGTGGCGAGGCAAGCGCGTTGAGCGCACTGGCCGACGCGTTGGCCCGTTCTCCGGGCACCATCCTGCAGACCCTGGCCGAGATCACCCGGACGACGCTTCGCGTGGGGACCGCCGGCATCAGCCTGCTCTCCGAAGACGGAACACAGATCCGCTGGCCCGCGATCGCCGGCGCCTGGAGCCGGCATATCGGCAGTGGGCTGCCCCGCTCGGCGAGTCCCTGTGGCGTGGTGATCGACCGATGCGCCTCGGAACTCTTCCACCGGCCCGACCGCGTTTTCACCGGCTCCACCGATCCGGACTATCCGATCGAAGAAGCGTTGCTGGCGCCGTTCAGCGTCGACGGTCGACCCGTCGGTACGGTGTGGGCGGTCGCGCACGACGAGTCGCGGACGTTCGACGCCGAGGATCAGCGTCTCCTGATCAGCCTGGCCACGTTCGCGGCAGGTGCCTACCAGGTGGTGTCCGGCATGGCGCACCTGGAGGTGCAGGGCCACGCGCTGCGCGACAGCCGATCGGAACTCGAAGCCGAGCGCTCGCGCCTGCAGGCGATCCTCGACACGATCCCCGCCGGCCTGATCATGCTCGACGAGCACGGTGCGCCGCTGATCGAGAACGACGAGTGGAAGCAGACGTGGACGGGGACGGCGACCCTCGACGCCGCCCCGCAATACGACCGATACAAGGGCTTTCGCCCCGACACCGGCGAACGGATTGCCGACCACGAGTGGCCCGTCGTCATCTCGCTCAAACAGGGCAACGCGATGCAGGACGTCGTGCTCGACATCGAGCGGTTCGACGGGACGCGCGGGACGATCGTGGTGTCCAGTGCGCCGATCCTCGACAGCGCCGGTCGCGTGAAGGGCGCCGTCGCCGCCAACATGGACATCTCCGAGCTGCGGTCCACGCAACAGCGCCTGCAGGAGGCGCACAAGCGCAAGGACGAATTCCTGGAAGTGCTGTCGCACGAGCTGCGCAATCCGCTCGCGCCGATACAGACCTCGCTGTACATCCTCGATCGCGTCGAGGCGGGCGGACAGCAGGCGCAGCATGCCAAGGACGTCATCAGCCGGCAGGTGATGCATCTGAGCCGCCTGGTCGATGACCTGCTGGACGTCACGCGCATCGCGCGCGGCAAGGTCGAGCTGCGCCGGTCGCGGCTGGACCTCGTCGCATTGGTGAGGCGCACCGCGCAGGACTATCACGCGCTCGCGCGCGAGCGCGGTCTGGACCTGGTCGTCCTGCCCAGCGTGGAGACGCTGGTTCTCGATGCCGACGAGACCCGGTTGGCGCAGGTGCTCGGGAACCTGATCTCGAACGCGGTGAAATTCACGCGGACCGGCGGACGCGTGACGCTGGCGGTGTGCGTCGAGGCAGGGTTGGCGCGGATTCGCGTGCGGGACAGCGGCGTGGGGATCGCGCCCGACCTGCTGCCGTCGATCTTCGAACCGTTCACGCAGGCCAAGCAGGAGTTGGCGCGCGGGGAAGGCGGCCTCGGGCTCGGCCTTGCGCTGGTCAAGGGCCTCGTCGAACTCCACGGCGGCGCGGTGACCGTGCGGAGCACGCCCGCTGCCGGCACGGAGTTCACGGTCGATCTGCCGCTCCCGCGTTTGCCAACGGTGCAGGCCCCCGACGACGCGATCGCGTCCGCCGGCGCGGGAGATCGCGTGCACCGCGTGCTGGTGATCGACGACAACCACGACGCCGCCGATTCCCTCGCCGAACTCATCAGCGGGTACGAGGTCGCCAGGTCACTGCGATCGATACTCCCTTCCACCGCGCGGTTGATCGCGCTCAGCGGCTACGCGCGGCCCGACGACGTGAAGAAGTCGTTCGAGTCCGGGTTCGACGCGCATATCGCCAAGCCCGCGGACCTGCAGCGGATCCAGCGTCTGCTCGCCGAACATTGAGGCGCTGCGCCGTCGCCCCGGTCTTCACGGATCCGTTCGGCGAACCTGCGCCGGCAGCGTTTCGACGGCGGGCGAGGTCAGCGTCCTCAGGAACAGCGCCAGCTCGGCCTGTTCTCGAGCGGTGAGTTCGAGCGGACCGATCAGCACGCTCTTGTTCGGAACGCGGCCGCCGCCGGCGTTGTAGAAGCCCACGACCGCTTCGAGCGTCGGCAGCGAGCCGTCGTGCATGTAGGGCGCGGTGCGTTCGACGTTGCGCAGACCCGGCGTGCGAAACGCGAAGCGGTCCTCCGGAGCGAGCGTGATCTCGAACCGGCCCAGATCGGTGGCGGTTGGGCTGACGAAGGCGGCGAGTTCGACGTCGGTGATCTCGGTGGCCGTGTCGGCGGCCAGTCGCACCGGGTGCGCGCCGCTATCCGGATCGCGCAGCGAGGCGCCGGTGGCGTGATAGCGCTCGTCGGTGAACAGGGTTCCGCCCTTGCCGACGAGATGGCAGGACGAGCAGCGCGCCTTGCCGGTGAACAGCCGGAAGCCGGCCTGCTCCTGCGGCGTCAGCGCATCGGCCTGCGCGCCGTAGAACCATCTGTCGAAACGCGAACCGGCCGCGACCAGCGAACGCTCGAAGGCTTCCAGCGCCGTTCCGACGCGCGACATGCTCGGCGTCGCATCGCCGTAGGCGGCGACGAAGAGCGGTCCGTATTCCGGAGTCGCGGCGATCTTTTCGAGCACGTAGCCCGCCGACGGATTGGCCATCTCGAGCGGATGGAGCAACGGCGCCCAGGCCTGGTTGGCGAGCGAGTTCTCGCGCCCGTCGTGGAACAGCCGCGTCAGCCAGCCGACGTTCAACAGCGTCGGTGCATTGCGCGGCAGCGATCGACCCTCGATCCCGAGCGCCGTGCGCGACGCGGTGGACGCGAAGCCCTGCTCGGGGACGTGGCACATCGAACACGACATGGTCCCGTTGAACGACAGACGCCGATCGAAGAACAGCGCGCGTCCGAGCGCCGTTTCGGCTTCCGACGCGGCGACGAAGCGCGCAGCAGGCAGGCCCAGCGACGGCACGGCCGCCGCGTCCACCGCCCGCGACGGCGGGATCGTCGACAGCGCGATGCCGACGAGAAGCAACGGTGCGAACGGCGATCGCGACGGCATGGGTCGGTCCCGGATCAGCGCGCCTGCATCGCCGCGTCTTCCATCGCAAGCGTGCGAAGGTCGTTGAGAATGACCTCGGGCTGCAGGAACGCGGCGCTGTAGATCTCCCGCACGCGGCTCTGCCGATCGATCAGGAACATCTTGAGCATGTGCGTGCGCGCGCGGGTGGCCTTGCCGGATGCGTCGTGGACGACCTCGATGTCCTGCCCGTATCCGTCGAGGATCGGCGCGAGCGTCGTCATCGAATACGTCGTGAGGAAGTGCCACGGCACCCGGGTGTCGCGGATGTTGAGGCCGCCGTAGGTCTGCATCGCGCCGGGCGTGTCGTGGGTCGGATCGAACGAAAGGCACACGAGCCTGACCTTTCCCCTGAGCCGCTGGTCGGCCACCACGCCGTTCTTCACCGCATCGAGCGTCGAATACGCCAGCGGACAGCCGACCGGATCCGAGCAGTAGGTGTAGACGAACGTCAGCAGCGTGTAGGCGTCGTGCGTGTACCGGGCCAGCCGGCGCGGGAAGTAGTTGCCTTCGAGCACCCAGCCGTTGCCCGCATCCTGGATCGGAGGCAGGCGATAGCTGCCCGCCGCGGGCGGCACGAAATCCTGGACCGGGCGGCGCACCGGGTCCTGCGCGCGGGCCGTTTGCAGCACGCCGCTCGCGGGCACGATCACCAGGATCGCGAGCAGCGCGATGCGCGCGGCCTTCATCGGTCCGCCTCAGCGGGCGCGATCCGCCGCTGCGACCTGGGCGGGCTTGGCGCTGAACTTCATGTGGTGCGCGCGGCCGAGCTTCAACGCGTAGAAGTCCAGCTCGAATTTCCGGGTGAGCTGCTTGCCATCCCAGTCGTAGGCGCGCAGGAACTGCTCGTCGTCGGCGCCCTTCTTGTCCCAGTTGGCGAGCAGGGAGGAGGTCAGATAGACGCGCTTTCCGTCCCAGCTCTGCGAGACCATGTTGACCTGCTTGCCGGACACGATCTCGTAGGTCTGCTTGGGCGACTCGGGATTGGTCATGTCGAAGTAGCGCGTCTTGCCGTCCATGAAGGTGTTGACCCACAGCCCCTTGCCGTCGGCCGTGATCGAGATGTCCACCGGCAGCGGGATCTTGGACGGATCGCCGATGTCGGCGACGGCCTTGGCCTGCCACTTGCCGTCCTTGTCCTGCTTGATCAGCCACAGCTTGGACGTCAGCGCCGTCGCGGTGATCGCCCAGTCGGCGCCGCCGGCGAGGTTCCAGCGGATCTCCAGCGGCGCTCCGGGCACCTCGAACACCTGCGTCGGCTTCATCGCCTTGAAGTCCCACAGTGCCATCGTCGACCCGAAGTTCTTCATCGCCTCCGGATCCTTGATCAGCGTGCCCAGGTCCATCATGTAGTTCGTCCAGCCGGTGAAGCTCGAGGTCAGCATCACGTTCTTGGCCGGATTGATGCCGATGTCGTAGCCATAGCCGTCGCCGGTGCCGATCGCGCTCTTGCCGGTCGGCATGTCGTACTTGGCCACGAACTCGCCGGCGTTCGAATAGACCGCGATGCCGGTGACGCCGCCATGGTCCTTCGAGTTGGAAAGACCCTGGATCATCACGCGGCCGGGCGTGGCGTAGAAGGTGTGGGGCCCGACGTAGCCGCTGCTGGATTCGAAATTGTCGATCGTGCGCACCAGCGCCGGCTTCGCCGGATCGCTGCCGACGTCGAAGACGAAGATCTTGTTGTCGTCCAGGCGGCCGGCCCACAGGTAGCGGCGGTCGTCGGTGAAGCCCATGTGGTGCGCTTCGCCGCGGCCGCCGACGGACACCGTGTGGATGACCTTGCCGTAGTCCTTGCTCTTGGGATCCGAATCGACGGTGACGAGCTTGTCGGAGCCGTCGCCCATGCCCTTCACGCCGAGCACCCACACGTGGAGGAACTGTTCCTGGCCCTTGATCAGCCGCGCGGTGTACGGCGAGTTGCAGGTTTCGTCCGCGGTCGCGGTCCGCACCGTTGCGATCAGCAGCAGGGCGAGCAGGCCGGCCGTCGCGACACGTCGGGTGAGGGTGTTCATGGGTTCTTTCTCCGTGGATCGGTGCAGAAAAATTTCGTGGACTTCGATGCGGCTCAGGCGATCCCGTCGTTGGACGCAACGCCGATCAAGCGCGGGCTGGCCGGGTTCGGTGAAACCACTTCCTTGCGATCGCGCAGCCATCGGCTGACGACGTCCCACACCGGCTCGCCCTGCACGCCGGCCGCGACCGGCGCCCAGCCCGCGACCTTGTAGGTCCTGCCCGCTTCCAGCGGCTTGCCGCCGAGCTGCAGATCCTGGATCCGCTCGCCCATCGCGCGTTCGGGCGCGATGGCGTAGGACAGGCCGCCGACGCGGACCATGTCGCCGCCTTGCTGAAGGTAGGGATCGGGATTGAACAGGTTGTCGGCGACGTCCTCGAGCACGGCCTTGATGCGCTCGCCGGTCATCTCGGAGACCGTCGTCTGCGGATAGGTGATCGCGGTGACGTTCATCACGTCCTCGTAGGTGATGGGGCTGCCGGCGACCAGGCTGGTGCCCCAGCGGAAACCCGGAGAGAACGCGATCTGCGCGTTCTTCTCGGCGAGCAGCGCGTCGAGGACCAGCTGGTCGAACGAGCCGTTGAACGTGCCGCGCCGGTATAGCGTGTCGCCGGCGATCGCGAGGCGTTCGCCCAGCTTGGCTTCGTGCGGCGCCCGGATCTTCGCGATGAGGCTTTCCATCTGCGGATCGGCGGGCAGCGCGTTGGCGAACACCGGCAGCAGGCGGTAGCGCCAGCCGTCGACCCGGTTTTCCTTCACCGAGAAATCGAGCACGCCGAGAAACTTGCCGTTGCTGCCGGCGTTGGTGACCAGCGTGGTCCCGCCGCTGTTGCGCACCTCGACGGGACGCGCGACGCCGTCGTGCGTGTGGCCGCCGAGGATCGCGTCGATGCCGGTGACACGCGAGGCGAGCTTGAGGTCGACGTCCATCCCGTTGTGCGACAGCAGCAGCACGACGACCGCGCCTTGCTTGCGCGCCAGCGCGACGGTCTGCTGCAGATGCTCTTCCTGGATGCCGAACGCCCAGTCGGGAACGAAGTGCGCGGGATTGGCGATCGGCGTGTACGGGAAGGCCTGGCCGATGATCGCGGTCGCTACGCCGTTGATCTCGCGCATCACGTACGGCGCGAACACCGGGTCGCCGAAATCCTTCGTGGCGACGTTGTGCGCGACGAACTCGATCCGGTTCTTCCGGTTCGACGCGATCAGCTGCTCGACGCGATCGCTGCCCAGCGTGAATTCCCAGTGCCCGGTCATCACGTCGACGCCCAGCGCGGCGCAGGCGTCGGCCATGTCCTGGGCCTGCGTCCACAGCGCGGTGGCCGACCCTTGCCAGGTGTCGCCGCCGTCGAGCAGCAGCGCGCCCGGCCGCGAGGCCTTCATGCGCTTGATCAGCGTCGACAGGTGCGAGAAGCCGCCGACTTTTCCGAACCGCGCGGCCGCCTCCTCGAAGTCGACGCAGCTCAGCGCATGCGCTTCGGCGGATCCTTCGCGCACCTGGTAGGCACGCAGCAGCGCGCGTCCGACCAGGTGGGGCGCGCGGTTCTTCGCCGGACCGGTGCCCAGGTTGACCGAAGGTTCGCGGAACAGGATCGGCTTGAGCTGCGCGTGGCAGTCGGTGAAATGCAGCACGTGCACCTGGCCGAAGCGCGGCACCTCGTAGAGTCCTTCCCAGCCCGGATCGGCGCCGGCGCGCGAATGGCCGATCGGAAGTCCCGATGCGGTGGCCGCGAGCAGGATTTCGAGAAACTCACGCCGGGAGAGATGTCCGCTCATCGGCCCGCGTCACTTGTTCACCGGCGACGCGGGATCGAACAGAAACGCCATGACGTCGCGGATCTGCTCCTCGGTCAGGATGCCCGCGTCGCCGAATCGCGGCATGTGGCTGCACGGCATGTGCGCCTGCGGATTCCAGATGCGCGTCCAGGTGTACTTGAGCATCGCCTCGGACTGGCCCCGCTGTTTTCCGTAGCCGGCGAGCGACGGCCCCAGCGTGCCGTAGGACATCTCGGTCGGCGCCATCTGGTGGCAGGCGTAGCAGTTGCCGCCGCTGGGCACGGCCGGGTCGTCGGACGACTGCATGCCGGTTCCGGTCTGCGCGATCTTCTGACCGGCCTCCCACTTGCCCAGGAACCGGTCCGCCGCCGGGAACTTCACCGAGTCCGTCGCGGTTTTCTGCAGGCGTGCGCGCACGTCGTCGGGAACCGTCATGCCGACCGGACCGCTGCAGATCCGCTGCATGTCGGTCTGGTCGAGGCGATCGAGCTTGGCCTGTCCCTTGGCGCGAAACGAGTCGGCCACGCCTTCGGCCTGCAGCGGAACGACGAACGCAACGCCCAGCGTCGCGGCCATCACGCAGGTCCACCGCCGGAACATCGACCGGCGGCTCATCGCTTCAGCCCCGGGGCGGCCATCTTGCCGCCGTTGGCCGACGCCGCCAGGTATGTCAGCAGGCTCACCGTCACCGGCGAACCCACGATCAGTTCCGGTAGCCGCTGCTGACGTGCGCAATCGACCATGCGCCACTGCATCGTTCGCGCGGCGCCTTGCGACACGCGGTACGTCGGCCACGTGGTGTACGCGCTGACCGCACCGTCGTGCGTGGTCAGGTTCGGCAGCGAGGTCAGCCGGATGCGTTTGCCCGATTGCGAGTGGCAGCTGGCGCAGGAGAAGTCGTACGGACCGGCGCGATAGAAGAACAAGCGCTTGCCCTCCTCGAACGCGGCCCGTACCTGCGGCTGGTCGACGGGAACCGCGAGGACGCGATCGCGCGATTGGCCCGCGATCCAGGTCGTCAGGCCTTCGAGATCGGTCGTCGGCTGCCCCTGCTTGGAGAACGCCTTGCCGGAGAGCTCGGCCGGGTCGCGGCCCTGGATCGTCGTCATGCACCAGATCAGGCGCGTTTCCAGGTCCATCACGCGCCCGGCGTCGGCGAAGAAGCGCGGCAGCACGGCGTAGGCGCCCTGGGTTTTTCCGGGCCCGAGCCCGAGGTCGCAGCCCTGCAACGTCTGCTTCTTCGGTCCGCCCGCCGTTTTCCAGTACTCCTCGCCCTGCATCTCCGCGAGCTGGGCCGGATTGTCGTCCGCCATCATCTGGCGGTACTCGTCGAACAGGTTCTCTTCGGCGGCAAACGTCAGCGCCGGAGTCGAGGCGAGGATCAGCACGCTCGCCAACCGCAGGACCACGCGTGGGATCGTGTTCATGGTCAGGCCAGCGTCAGTTGATCGGAACGGGTGTCGCCCTGGTTGTCCTTCCAGGCGACGGAGACGGTATCGCCGGGCGCGCCGCCCGCGAACTGGAACTGCACGAACGGATTCTGCGAAACCGCCGGCCCCCAGATCGCCGAGAGCACCACGCGCTCGTTGTGCCGGGCCACCACCTCGGTGATGTAGTGGGCCGGCACGGCCTTGCCCTCGGAGTCCTTGCGCAAGCCGGTTTCCATCGGATGCGAGATCAGGACTTTCACCTCGGTGCGGCCATCCTTGATGGCCGCGCGGATCTTCATCGGACTGCCCATGTGTTTTTTCCCTGTCAGCCGCCACAACCGCCGAGCGTCACCTTGGTTTCCCGCGTCGCGCTGTAGAGCTTGCCGTCGGCCTTGACCACGGCGATCAGGTTCGAGCTCTGCGCCACTTTCACCCGCGCGCTGATCGACGGTTCGGTCTGGTCGGGAATGATGAAAGCCGCCGCCAGCGGATTCGGATTCTTCTCGACGACCAGATAGATCTCGGTGGTCGATGGCAACGCGCTCTTGACGGTGACCGGCACGACGGCACCGTTCTCCGCGATTTCGGGCGTGACGATCGTGATCTGGTCGCTGCTCTGGATGTCGTCGCCGAGTCCCTTGAGCACGTCCGCGACGGTGCGCTCCTTGAACACCGCCTCCAGCGCCGCGGCCCACGCCGCGCCGGGCACCCAGGGCAGCAATGCCAGCGCGCCTGCGAGCCGGGCGCCCAGGCGCAGGAAGTGACGCCGGGAAAACAACGATGGCGGCGGCCAAGCCGACAGGTCGAAGTCACTTTTCACCTTGGTGCTCCTTGTGCGATCCACTTCGTGATGCTTTTCACGGAGTCCGCGGAAAGCTGCGGAAACGGCGGCATCGGAACCGATCCCCAGACGCCGCTGCCGCCGTCCCTGATCCGCGACGCCAGGTAGCTCTCGGCGTCGGCCCGTCCCGAATATTTTTTGGCGATCTCCGCGAAGGCGGGCCCCACGAGTTTCGAGTCGACGGCGTGGCAGGCCATGCATCCGTTGGCGTTCAGTGCCGACGGCAGCGCGCTGGTTGCGGATGCATCGGCGCTCGCCGGTGTCGCCGCGGCGCCGACCTGCGTTCCCCTGACGGCGCCGAACGGACGGTTCTGCGACGCAAGATCGCCGTGCGAACCGGAGGCGTGCGCGGGCAGCGCGGAGCTGACCTGCGGATCGCCGGGCAGGCAGTTGCGCATGCACGCGGTGTTGCGCGTGTCGGGCCTGCCTTTGACGTCCCAGAGTCCGTGGTCGCGCGTCATGCCGTCGCGATTGGGCATGCGCGACTGCACCTGCACGATGCTCTGCTCGGTCAGCACGAAATCCGCCGGAACCACGTCGGCCAGGTTCAGCAGGTAGGCGAGCACCGCGTACACCTGGTCGACCGAGAGCGACCGGGGCCGGTCCCACGGCATCGCGCGACGGATGTAGTCCCACAGCGTCGAGATCGACGAGACCTTGGTGAAGGTCGTGCGATAGCTGCCGCCGGCCTTCAGCGACGCGACGCGTCCGGTGCGGATGTCGTCGGCGGTGGTGTTGCCGATCAGCGGCGTGAACACGTGGTTGGCGTCGCCGAAATCGCCATGGCAGCTCGCGCATTGCTGGGCCCAGATCGTTTCACCTTCGGCGACCGATCCTTTGCCCGCCGGCAATCCGATGAAGTCCGGACGCACGTCGATGTCCCAGGCCTGCAGCTCGGAGGCGGTCGGCGCACGACCGATGCCGCCGAATTCCGCACGCGCGTCGGCCGAGCCGATCAGCAGCATCGCCAGCAGGCACACCCGGTGCAGGCCCGATTTCATAGCTGGACGTTCGTGACCTCGCCGGAGGCATCGACGCGCCACGTCTGGATCGCGTTGTTGTGGTAGATCGAACGCGTGCCGCGCACCTCGCGCAACTGGCGATACGTGGGCTGCACGAACCCGGTCTTGTCGGTGGCGCGGCTCTGCAGCAGGCAGGGCTTTCCGTCCCAGGTCCAGTCGCAGTTGAAGCGCGTCAGGGCCTTGGGCAGCACCGGGGTCTCGAGCCGCGCCGGCCGCCAGTTGCGACCGCCGTCGAACGAGACGTCGACGCCCTTGATCGCGTCACGGCCCGACCACGCCAGTCCCGTCACGTTGCAGAAGCCCGGGCCCATCAGCTTCTGTCCGCCGGACGGCGTCGTGATCACCGACTTGGCTTCCTGGATCGAGGTGTACTGGCGCAGCAGGCCGTCGGGCATCAGGTCGACGTAATGCGCAACTTCGTCCTTGGTGCCGTAGGGCTGGTCGCCGACCTCGATGCGCCGCAGCCATTTCACCCACGACACGCCCTGCACGCCGGGCACCACCAGGCGCAACGGATAGCCATTCTCCGGCCGCAGCATCTCGCCGTTCATGCCGTACGCGACGATCACGTCGTCCAGCGCGCGTTCGATCGCGATCGAGCGCGTCATGCCCGATCCGTCCGCGCCTTCGGCCAGAACGACCTTGGCCTTGGGGCGTTCGAACTTCGCATCGTCGAGCAGCACCGACAGCGGCACGCCGGTGAACTCGGAGCACGACAGCATGCCGTGCGTGTACTGCACGGTCGGCACCGCGACGTTGGCCCATTCCATCGCGGTGTTGGCGCCGCATTCGATGAAGTGGATGCGCGACACCGAGGGCAGGCGCATCAGGTCGTCCATCGTGTAGACGCGCGGCCTGCCGACGAGGCCGTTGATCATCAGGCGATGGCGCGACGGATCGACGTCCACCCATCCCTGGTGATGCCGCTCGAAGTGCAGGCCGGAGGGGGTGATGATCCCGAACATCCCCTGCAGCGGTGCGAACGACACCGACGCCTGCGCAACGCTGGTCAGTCCGGGCGATTGACGTCGCGCCAGCGCGACCTCGTAGCGGGACGGCTCGCCGTAGGGCTTGAACGCGACCGGCTTGCCCAGCGTCGTGCTCCACGGCGTGGGATTCACGATGTCCGGATCGCCCGCATCGGGCTCGGCTGCACGTGCCGTGGCTGCCAGCGCGCCCACGGCGGCGCCGAAAGCGCCGCGGATGAGGCGTCGTCGCTGCTCGTTCAGACCGCGGGTACGGATCGATCGAAGCAGCTCCGGATCGAGAAAGTTCTCCGGAGCTTTTCGAACCTGCGCGCGCGGGTCTCGATCCATGTCGTGCGCGGCGTCAGGCGCCCGGACCGACGACGTCGAGGTTGCGCGGCCAAAGCGGAAAGCGCGATCGTGTCCATCCCCGAGCCACCCGCATGGCATCCGCATGAACACACGATCGCCCGAGGTCCCGGTTGCGTCGCGCCGCTCGCTGCTGTCGCTGCTCGCCGGGGCGTTCTTCGTCGGATCGCCGCCCGCTGCCGCCGCGGCGGTCGAAGCGGCCTCCGCGGTGAAGGTCGTGTACCACTCCGACGACGTGGCGCGCGCCACGGCGACGGTGCGGATGATCCAGAACCATCTGAAGGCGGATCCGGGCGCGCGCATCGTCGTGGTCGCGCTGAACTCCGGCGTCGAGTGGCTGCTCAAGGACCGGAGCGATCCGCGCGGCAATCCGTACGAGCCGATGGTGGACGACCTGGCCACTTCCGGCGTCACGTTCCGCGTCTGCGCCAACACGCTCGAGGCGATGAAGATCGCCCGCGACGCGATCCATCCCGAAGCCGGCATCGTTCCTTCCGGGGCCGCCGAGATCGCGCGCCTGCAGCACGTCGAGGGGTACGCGTACTACAAGCCCTGAGCGGATCGCGGCGTTCATCGGGCGACGAGGCTTTCCAGCGTCATCCAGAAAAGCTCGTCCGAGGAATAGCCCTCGAACCGGTGCTGCTCGACCTGGTTTTCGACGATCAGGAATGTCGGCGCGCGGTGGATCGGGCGCTCCACGCGCAGGCCGGCGGCCTCGTAACCGTCGAGCGGCAGTCGCCGGATCGGCAGCGATCGCGCCACGTCGGTCAACGGATAGTGCGTGCCGACCTGGCGCTCGAAGCGCTGGCACGGCGCGCAGTGCGGATCCTCGATGACGATCAGTTCCGATACGCCTTGCGCCGGCACGGACGCCGCCAGCATCGTCATCGCCACGCCGGCGATGATGCGGAATCGGAATCGTCGATCAAACGACTGCGGCATATCCCAGGCGTCCGAGCAGCAGGAGGGACATTACCGCACAGGCGATCGCAAAGGCGATCGACAGTCCGGCATTGCCCATGCGTGGCGCGATCAGGCGTCCGACGGCCATCCCGCCGACCGCGCCGAGCGCGAAGGGCAGGCCGATCGCCAGCGAAAGATGCCCGGCCATCGCCGCGGAGATCGCCGCACCGGTCGAGATCAGCGCGATCACCAGCATCGAGGTCGCGACGATCGCGTTCATCGAAAGATCGGTCACGCGGCGCAGCGCGGGGACGATGAAAAAACCGCCGCCCACGCCGAACAGTCCCGACAGAAAGCCCGCGCCGACGCCGGACGCGGCCAGGATGCGACCGCATCGGGGGGTCCAGCACAGACGCCCGGTGTTCGGATCGAGCAGGCAGGGCCTCGAATCGTCGGTCGAGGGCGCCGACGGCTCCTCGCCGGTGCTGCTTCGCGTTTCCTGGCGCAGCGTTCGCAGCGCGATGAAGAGCAGCAGGCAGGCGAACAGCGCCGTCAGCACCGTCTCGGGCACCCGATGCGCGACCCTCATCCCGACGGCCGTGACCGGAATGCCGCAGAGCGCGATCAGCCCCGCGGCGCGATACCGGACCTGATGCATCTTCAGGCCGATCAACGCACCCACCGCGGCGGAGCTCGCCACCGCCAGCAGCGCGACGGGTCCGGCCTGCGCGACCGACCAGCCCATGCCGAACATCAGGATCGGCACGGCGATGATCGAGCCGCCCGCGCCGGTCAGCGCCAGCACCAATCCGACGCCGCTGCCGAGCGCGACGAGGATCAGCATGCCGGTCTCATGTGCCGCCACGGCCTGCAGGGACGGGGATCGGGACGTCCCGGCGATTCGGACTTGGCGGCACGAACGACGGATGGAAGCGCATGTGCACGAGTTCCCGGGGCCGGCGGCGCAAGCGCCGGGGCAGGGCCCCCGATCGCGATGCGTCCGTGAGCTTCCAGCAGCCACGCTCCATGCCATCCGATTGCGTGCGCACAAGCGTCGGCGAATCAGGGACTTGGTATTTCCGGCAGGCGCCGCCCCGGGCCGGTCGCCGCGTTTGGCAGCTGCGTTGGCAGTGCTTTGGCAGTGCCGTGGCAGCGCGAGGCCGGCGCGTCAGTCGCCTTTGCGCGGCGGGTTCAGCGAACGCAGCCGCCGATACAGCGTGCGTTCGCTCAGGCCGAGCTCGTTGGCCAGGTCGCTGCGGGTTCCGGTGAACGTCGCCAGTGCCCGCGCGACATCGGTGGTGCGCGTGGCCCGCGATCCGGCGCGCGGAACGGCGCGGATGCCGCGGATCGCCGGCGGCAGCACCTCGGCGGTGATCTCCGCATCGCCGACGAAAAGCCGCGCGCGCTCGAGCACGTTGCGCAGCTCGCGGATGTTGCCGGGGAAGCTGTAGGCCTTGAGCAGTGCCATCGCGTCGGGCCGGATGCCCGCCGGTCGTCCCGGTCCCATCCGGCGCAGCAGGCTTTCGACCAGCAGCGGGATGTCGTCGCTGCGCTCGCGCAGCGCCGGCAGATGGATCGGGTAACCGCTGATCCGATAGAACAGGTCCTGCCGGAACAGGCCCTGCTCGACCATCGTTTCCAGCGGCTTGTGCGTGGCGGCCACCAGGCGGAAGTCGGCGTGCAGCGTTTCGTTGGAACCCACGCGACGGAACGTGCCCGACTCGATCAGGCGCAGCAGCTTGACCTGCATCGGTAGCGGCACATCGCCGATCTCGTCGAGGAACAGCGTGCCGCCGTGCGCGGTCTCGGCCAGCCCCACCTTGCGCTGCGTGGCGCCGGTGAAAGAGCCGCGCTCGTGCCCGAACAGCTCGCTTTCGAACAGCGTCTCGCTCAGTCCGGTGCAATCGACGATGACGAGCGGCCCGCGCGCCCGCGGGCTCGCCCGATGCAGCGCACTGGCGAACAGTTCCTTGCCGGTGCCGGACTCGCCCTGCAGCAGGACCGGGATCGACGAGGGCGCGGCGCGTTCGAGCGCGGCGATCGCGGCATTGAACGGCTCGGCGCGTCCGACCAGGCCGTGGTCGCGCGGCTGCGCCGACGCCGCGGTGACCGACGACAGGCGCTCGACGTAGGCCACGACGTTGCGATCCTTGTCCAGGATCGGTCGCAGCTCCACCGCGACATGCTCGGGACCGCGCGGCGTGTGATGGATGTGCAGCACGCGATCGACCGAAAGCGTCTCGGTGGCGCGCTTCATCGGGCAATGCTCGCCGGCCTGGTCGCAGGGCACGCCGTACTGGTGCGACACGCGGTAGCACTTCTTGCCGACGTGCGAGTCCTGCGCGCCGCCGAACTGCGCGCGGTAGGCGCTGTTGGCGGCCAGGATGTTGTAGTCGGGGTCGAGCACGATGGCCGCGGTGGTCTCGTGCTCGAGGAACGAGATCAGCGCTTCGATGTCCGGCGGATTGGCCTTGCTCGACATGTCGGAGGTCTCGTCCGGGGCGCCATCGCCGTAGCGGCGGCTGCCATCTCTGCCAGTTGGCAGGCCGGGAACGATGCCACGACTGGCCACGGGATCTCCAGCTGGGGCGATTCCCTCGACGGAACAAGTGCTTGGCTGGCGAGCCCCGATCGGCACGCTTCGTGATCGTTGGGAAGGCGCCACGCCTCGCCCCTCCACCGGAGACTCCCATGACGCCGACGACTCCCGCCCAACGCTTCGACGTCCTGATCGTGGGTGCCGGCGCCGCCGGGACGACCGTTGCGTCGCTGCTGAAACGGCGTCGCTCCGCATTGAACATCGGCGTGGTCGATCCCGCAGAGTTCCACTGCTACCAGCCGGCGTGGACGCTGGTCGGGGCCGGGGCGTTCGAAGTGGAGAACACCCGTCGCCCGATGAAGGCGTGCATCCCCAACGGCGTGACCTGGATCAAGGGCCGCGTCACGGCGTTCGATCCGGCGGCGAACCGCGTCGATCTCGAGGACGGGCAGAGCCTGGCGTACGGCCACCTCGTGGTCGCGGCCGGGCTGCAGCTCGACTGGCACAAGATCGACGGCCTGGAAGCCACGCTCGGGAAGAACGGCGTCTCCAGCAACTATCGCTACGACACCGCGCCCTACACCTGGCAGTGCATCCGGGAATTCAAGGGCGGCGAGGCGCTGTTCACGCAGCCCGCGATGCCGATCAAGTGCGCGGGCGCGCCGCAGAAGATCCTGTACATGGCGGCCGACCGTTTCCGTCGGCGCAGCCTGAAGGCCGAGATGAGCTTCTTCACGCCGACACCCTCGATGTTCGGCGTGCCGTTCTACTCGAAGGCGCTCGACACCGTCGTGGCGAACTACGGCATCACCGCCCGGTTCGGGCACAACCTCGTGGCAGTGGACGGACCGGGCAGGCGCGCGACGTTCGACGTGACGGCGAACGGACAGACGACGCGCGCGGAATTCGCGTTCGACTTCCTGCACGTCGTGCCGCCGCAGTCGGCGCCGGATTTCATCAAGAGCAGCCCGTTGGCGGACAAGTCGGGCTGGGTCGCGGTCGACAAGCACAGCCTGCGTCACGTCCAGCATCCCAACGTCTTCGCGCTGGGCGATTGCACGACGACGCCTAACAGCAAGACCGCCGCGGCGGTGCGGGCACAATCGCCGGTCGTGGCCGAAAACCTGCTCAGCGTCATCGATGGGAAGGCACCGACGGCGAGCTACGACGGCTACGCGTCATGCCCGCTGACGACGTCGGTGGGCAAGATCATGCTGGCGGAATTCGCCTACGACGGCGTCGTGACGCCGAGCTTTCCGGTGGATCCGCGCGTTCCGCGGCGGGCCTACTGGTGGCTGAAGCGCTCGTACCTGCCGTCGCTTTATTGGGGAATGCTCAACGGCTCGCTCGGGCCGGACTGGCACGCCAAGCGCGCCTATCCGGAATCCGTTCCGATGTTCTCCCCGTGAGCGAAAAGCATTTCCACATCACCTCGCGCAAAGGCTTCAATCAACCGAACCACCAGAAGAACAAGGGAGAGCAACACCATGTCGATGGAGACACGCATCAAGTATCTGCGGATCGCGCTGTTGGTTTTCGGTCTGTTCCTGATCTTCGCGCTATCGG
This sequence comes from Panacagrimonas sp., assembly GCF_020697055.1. Taxonomy (GTDB): domain Bacteria; phylum Pseudomonadota; class Gammaproteobacteria; order Nevskiales; family Nevskiaceae; genus Panacagrimonas. The sequence goes on from NZ_JAJFBP010000039.1 coordinate 27,479, forward strand.
CGTTCGTGTTCTGGCTGTGGCCCGCGGGATGGGCCTGGGGCTGGCAGCAGGGATGGCACTCGCATTACGTCTACATGATCCTGTCCATGTTCGCGGTGATGGGCGTGATGTTCCTGTTTGCGATCCGTGATCCGCTCGCCTACCGAAGCCTGATCTGGTACGCGGTGTGGTCGAGCATCGCGCACGCCTGCGTGATGCTGGTCCTCGCGCTGCGGGAAGAGGCCGAACGAGGGCACCTCGTCGGCGACATCCCGATGCTCTTCATCATGGCCGCGACGTTCGCCATCCTGATGCCGCGAGCGGAGAAGTCCGGAACTCCGGGCTGATCCATCGACGACGAACCGATCGAGCGCATGTCCCCGTCCGCCCAGGTGCCGCCGTTTCGCTGGCGCGACATCGTCAACGGGCACGCGCTCGTCTTTCTCGTGGGGGTGTGCGTCGCGTACCTCGTGCTGGTCGTGGGCCTCGCGCAGCTGCTGCTGGCCCCGACGGGAAAGAACGGCCAGTACGTGGTGGTGCTGCCGCCGTGGGCGAAGGTGGACCGGATCTTCGAGATGTCGACGGCGGTCGACGGCCGCGTGATCGGGCTGAACGACACCACCAACGCGTACCTGCTCTACGTCGAGCGACACGATGCGGTCGACGCATTGCACCGCGCGGGCGCCTGGCTGGTCCTGGATCCGGCGAGAGTCGGCGGGATCCTCGGATGCAATCCGTCCGCGCGCGGCGCGAGCGGCATCAAACCCGCGGTGCCGACGCGCTAGCGCGGCGATCGCGAACAAGACGGTCCAAACGAGGAGAGTCCCATGTCGCTGCAGAAATCCCTGGACGCGGTACTCGAGCGCGCCGCCGATGCCGGCGACGTGCCCGGTGTCGTCGCGGTGCTGACCGATCGCGAGAAAACGCTGTACGAAGGTGCGTTCGGCAAGCGCAGGCTCGGTTCGCCCGACGCGATGACCGTCGACACCGTGGGTCTGATCGCGTCGATGACCAAGGCCATCACCTCGCTGGCGGCGATGCAGCTCGTCGAGCAGGGCAGGCTCGATCTCGACAGTCCCGCGTCGAGGTGGCTGCCGGACCTGGGCAAGCTCGAGGTGCTCGAAGGCTTCGATGCGCAGGGCAGGCCCCGAACGCGCGCGCCCAGGCGGCCGATCACGCTCAAGCATCTGCTCACGCACACCGCGGGCTTCGGCTACGAGTTCCTCAGCGAGACGGTGCAGAAGATCAAGGCGGCGACCGGCATTCCCGCTTTCACCAGCAGCGAGTATGCGAGCCTCCAGATGCCGCTGCTGTTCGATCCGGGTGAACGCTTCGAGTACGGCATCAACACCGACTGGGCCGGGTTGCTCGTGCAGCAGGCCAGCGGCATGAAGCTCGGCGACTACCTGGCGCAGCACGTGCTGGATCCGTTGGGCATGAAGGACACCGCGATCGTCATCCGTCCCGACATGCGCAAGCGCCTGGCCAGCATCCACGCCCGCTCCGGGGATGGATCGTTGACGCCGATCGAGCTCGAGCTGCCGCAACAACCCGAGACCGAGATGGGCGGCCAGGCGCTGTACGGCACCGCGCCCGACTACCTCGCGTTCGTGCGCATGCTGCTCAACCGCGGCCAGGGCCCGAATGGACGCGTGCTCAGACCCGAGACGGTGGAGCAGATGTCGATCAACCAGATCGGCGCGCTCGACGTGCCGACGTTCAGATCGGCCAACGGCGCATTGTTCAACGATCTGCCGATGCCGGCCGACAACCCGCAGAAGTGGAGCCTGGCGTTCCTGGTCAACAGCAAGCCCATGCCCACCGGCCGTCCCGCGGGCAGCCTGATGTGGGCGGGCATCTGCAATTCCTACTACTGGATCGATCCGACGCACGGGATCGGCGGTGTCTATCTCACGCAGATCCTGCCGTTCGCGGACGTCAAAGCGCTGCCGCTGTTCTTCGAGTTCGAATCTACCGTCTACCAGAACCTGCGCTGATCGGACCCGGTCCGGCAGCGAACGGCAACACCCCACCCATCAGGGATCAACCGACATGAGCCAGCCGACACTCGTAGCCGCGATGAAGGAAAAGATCGCGTTGCTCGAAAAGAATCCCCAGTTCGCCAAAGCGATCTTCAAGGCGTCGACGACGCTCAAGGGCGGCACGCAGGTCGAGGCGACGGTGCGCCATCACCCGGCGTTCCTGATCGACGAGCCGCCCGAACTCGGCGGTACCGACACCGGCCCCAACCCCGTCGAGCTGCTGCTGGTGTCGCTGGGCTCGTGCCAGGAGATCGTGTACTCGCTCTACGCGATGATGATGGGGATCGAGCTCGACTCGGTCGTCGTCGAGGTCAAGGGGCATCTCGATGTCCGCGGCCTGTTCGGCGTCGGCGAGGCGGTGCCCCCGGGCTTCCAGAAGATCACCTACGAGACGCGGATCGCGAGCACGGCCAGCGCGGAGCAGATCCGGCGGCTGGTGAAGACCGTCGAAAGCAGCTGCCCTTCGCTCGACACGCTCAAGCGCCCGATCGACGTCAGCGGTTCGGTGGTGCTCAACGGGCAGCCGCTGGGCGCCGCGCAGCCGGCGTAGCCGCTAGCCGTAGATGACGACGCACCGCACCTCGATGCTCTGACGGTCGGGCGCATCGGCCGGCGACGCCGGATCGTCGAACGCGCTGTGCAGCGTGAACGTGGTCGTCGCGTCCGCGTCGTCGCCGTGGCGACCGTCGCTGCGGGCGAGCGTGCCGGCCGAATCCCACTGCTTGAACAGCAGCGCCTCGTCGCGCGTCATGCCCGGGTAGTAGTGCCAGCGATGCGCGGGCGAGGGCTTGATGAAGTAGTTCTCGCCGATGCGGTCGCCGTAGTGGATCTCGAACACGACGAGGTCGGCCGGATCGATGCTGCGGTTGTCGCAGACCGCGAGCGGATGCACGGCCACCGGCTCCGGCGCGATGTTGCGCCACACGTTGACGATGCCGAAGCGTCCGCCGCCGGAGAACACGTGATCGAGAAGCTCCGGCGCGATCAGCGATTCGCCGGGGCCGAGGATCGCGCGCAGCGTGTCGTTGCCGCCCGGCGGCCTGGCGAGATCGCGCAGACGCTGCGGCCCGCTGGTCAGCGTGTAGTCGCCGTGGACCATGTGGATGGGCTCCTGCACCTGCTGCCCGCCGGCGATCCGCCGCTGCGTGTTCTTGCCCCGCATCGATCGGACGTTGTGATCGAACGCGAAGGCGCGCGCGCCGGTGTGACGCTCGATCAGCCGGACGCACTCGGCGTAGTAGTACCGCAGCACCTGTTGCTGGTCGTAGAAGTCGAGCGCGGGATCGGCCAGCGGCTGTTCGAGAAGTTCGAAGCCGTGACGTTCGAGCGTGGGCCGCTCGCGCAGCCGGCGCGCGTCGACGACATCGGCGTCGAACCGGCTCTGCGTGAAGCCCTGGATGCCCGAATCGCTGCCGTCGCCGTCGCGACGCAGCAACACCTTGCCGTTGCGACGCAGCGAGCTCTGCGTCGCGCGGTCGATGTAGTTGAAGCACGCCCGCGTCACCGGCGGTGCCGGTTCCGTTGCGGGGTTTCGCGCGGTCTTCGATTGCATGGATGCCGGGCCCCGGTCGCCGGCGCCCAGTATGCCTTGGGGATGCGGCGGCGGATCTGCATCGGTGCGCGAGCTGATGCGGGGCGGGATGTGCTTCGCTCTCCTGCCCTACGCCACAGGCGTGGCCAGTCGTCGGGCGAAAGAGCGAAGCACATGCCGCCGTCAGGGTCTCAGCGTTTCCATTCGTAGCCCGGGCTACGGGCTACGAGGGCTTCGAGCTACTCCGGGCGGCTACACCGGCGCTGGATCCCGCTCGCGTTCGAACGGACGCGGTTGGCCCAACGCTTCGATGAATCGTCGTACGCCGCCGGGAGCGCCGCGTCGGGCGTTCTTGCCGGACGCCGCGGGCGCGTCGGTGACCAGGCCCGGATCGGGACTGCCGTCGGGCATCGTGGACGGAATCCCGAGCGTCTCGAGCAGGTCCTGTGCGTCGCCCAGCAGCAGCATCGGCTTGCAGTGCCGATACTGGTCGCGAACGAATTCGCGCACGGTGCCCAGTCCGGTCAACGCCTGCGCGCCGCCCGGGATCACCACGGCATCCCAGAGCACCGACGGTGCGGTTTCGAACGTGACTTCGACGTGGATCGAATCGCCTTGCGCCGGCGCAACCCGTCCGAGCCGTGCGCCGAGGAAGCGCGGCACGGCCCCGGCTTGCGCGAGCGCCGCGTAGGCCCGGCGCAGCTCGGCGTCCTCGATGCCATCGGCCACCAGCAGCGCGACCTTCCGGGACTTCACGCTGCCGTCACCGGGTCGTGCCATCAGCGAAAGCGCCGGTGAGGAATCGACCTCGGAGGTGACGCGCCTGCCCACGCGCGGCTGCGGCGGCGGCACCGGCACGCCGAGACCTTCGGCGACGCGCGCGGCCAGCTCGTCGTCCACGTTGGCGAGCAGGCCCAGGATCCGTTCGCGAACGGCCTGCACCTGGACGCGCGTGAGCTCGAAGCGGAACGCCGCGACGATGTGGCGCTTCTCGACCTCGGTCTGGCTGTTCCAGAACAGCGTGGCCTGCGAGTAGTGATCGGCGAATTTCTCCGGCTTGGCGCGCACCTTGTCCTGCCGTACCGGCTCGGGGAACGAGCGGAATCCGCGCATGCCCGCCTGGAACGGGCAACCGCCGCCGAGCGAGTTGGGCTCGTACGCGACCCGTCCACGGGCGATGCCCTGGCGATGGAATCCATCGCGCTGGTTGTTGTGCACCTGGGCCAGCGACGCGTTGATCGGCAGCTCGTTGAAGTTGGGTCCGCCCAGCCGCGTGAGCTGGGTGTCGAGATACGAGAAGTGGCGGCCCTGCAGCAGCGGATCGTTGCTCGTGTCGATGCCGGGAACCAGGTTGGCGGTGCAGAAGGCGACCTGCTCGGTCTCGGCGAAGAAGTTGTCCGGGTTGCGGTCGAGCACCATGCGACCGACGACCTGCACCGGCACCAGTTCCTCGGGAACGATCTTGGTCGCATCGAGCACGTCGAACGTGAACTTCTCGGCCTGCTCCTCGGTGAAGATCTGCAGCCCCAGCTCGTACTCCGGGTAGTTGCCGCCCTCGATCGCCTCCCACAGATCGCGACGATGGAAATCCGGATCCGCGCCGCTGACCTTGACCGCCTCGTCCCACACCAGCGAGTGGGTGCCGGCCACCGGGTTCCAGTGGAATTTGCAGAACACCGACTGGCCCGCTTCGTTGACCAGGCGGAACGTGTGGACGCCGAAGCCCTGCATCGTGCGGTAGCTGCGCGGGATGGCGCGATCGGACATCACCCATAGCAGCATATGCGTGATCTCCGGCATCAGGCCGGCGAAATCCCAGAACGTGTCGTGGGCCGATGCCGCCTGCGGCATCTGGTTGTTCGGCTCGGGTTTGACCGCGTGCACGAGGTCGGGGAACTTCATCGCGTCCTGGATGAAGAAGACCGGGATGTTGTTTCCGACCAGATCCCAGTTGCCTTCGTCGGTGTAGAACTTCACCGCGAAGCCGCGCACGTCGCGCGCCAGGTCGGTCGAGCCGCGTTCGCCGACCACGGTCGAAAACCGCACGAACACCGGTGTGCGCTTGCCCACCTTGGAGAACGGCGCCGCGCGCGTGAACTTGTCCAGCGCGCGCGTGCATTCGAAATAGCCGTGCGCACCCGAACCGCGCGCGTGCACCACGCGCTCGGGAATGCGCTCGTGATCGAAGTGCATGATCTTTTCGCGCAGCACGAAATCTTCGAGCAGCGACGGACCGCGCAGTCCTGCTTTGAGCGAGTTCTGGTTGTCGGAGATCGCAACGCCCACGCTCGTGGTGAGCACCCGTCCGCCCGAGTCGACGCGGACGCGATCCAGCGCCTGGTTGGCCGCGTTGCGCCCGAGCATCGCGCCGCGACCGGTCTTGTCGGTGACGTTGCGCTCGGTGACCGTGCTGGCCGTTTCGACCGGATCGGCCGGGCCCATCGGTTCGCCGGCCGCAGGTGCCGCGCCGCCGGCCAGGCCGATCTCGCCCGCCTTGAGCGGATTGCTCGGCAGCGAACGCGCGAATCGTTGCGCGCCGGCTTTCTGTTGTGCGAGGCGCCGCTGCGACGGCGTCTTCAGCGTGGGCGCGCCCGGGTCGGGCGCCGCGGTCGAGGGCCCGGCCTGCGTGCCCAGGACGGTGCCGATCGCCTCGGCCGTCATCGTGTCGGCCTTGGGCCCCGGCTTGCGTGCCGCCGTGCGGACCTTCTTGTTGATGCTCACCGGGCGGGGTTGTCCCTGACGGGTACGCGCGGGTGCAGCGGCACGCGGCGGGCCAGCGGACGCTGGAAGAACAGCATGTCGCGACGCGACGTCCAGCCCGGCGACACGGGCGGAGTCGTCGAGGCGGCGGCGGGGCTCTGGGTCGAATGCTCAGCGTCCATGGGAACTCCGAACGGGAAGAAGGGGATCGGCGGCGGCCTGCGATCGCAATCGGGGTGCCCGACTCGATACCGGCGGGCCGTGTCCGCGACGCGGCCCGGGCTACGCCGGGTCCCGCAGCCAGCGCGAGAAGAGCTGCCCGCAATCGGCGCAGAAGATCGGACTGTCGATCGGCAGCCATTCATGGTCGCCGCCGCCTTCGCGGTGGGCGACCGGGCTGGAATGAGCGGCCGCGGGCGAGCGTGTTCCGACCGCGCGCGGCGATCGGAACCAGGACAGTGGTCGGAAGAGCAGGGAGGGTCGGGGTGGCATCGTGGTCGGCGGATACCAAGAACCGTACCCGTCGCGGCGGAACGAGATCGCCGGTCTTCGGCGTCGACGCGATGCAGGTCACCCGACCGGCCGCGATCCGTGGCGGCACTCTGCACGCCCGCCACGACGCGGGCGTCACGCGATGGAACGCTTTCGCAGCACGCCTTCGGTCACCGAATACAGCGCAAAGGCCGCCAGCCCGACCGCCAGCAGATAGCACGCCGCTTCACGATGATCGAGGTGCTCGAACCATCGCAGGACCTCGCGCACGCCCTTGGCCTGTTCGGGGTCGGCGCGCCACGCGGCCAGGAAAAGAAAGGCGCTCATCAGCAGGAAGATCAGTCCGCGCGCGCACAGGCCGGTGCGCGCGATCACCGTCAGCCATTGGCGATGCGCCGGCAGACGCAGGTAGCGCTCGTAGCCGCGGATGTGCGCCTTGTGGAAATGCGCGACGGCCGTCGCCAGCAGCACCAGCGCGCCGACGAACAGGATCGCGCGACCGCCCGGCAGCGACATCGCCTCGGCGGACCACGCGGCTACCGAGCGCGGCCGGGCGGCGCCGTCGCCGAGTCCGATGTGCATCGCCGTGACCGCCAGCGACCCGTACAGCGCGGCGCTGAACAACAGCACCGCGCGCAGCACGAGCGCCTTGGCGGCGGTGCCGTGTCGATCGAGGTCGAACAGGGACTGGGCGACGCGCCAGATCGCGAACGCGGCCAGGCCGAGTCCCATCAGCCAGACCAGCGAGGATCCCGGCAACACGGTCGACAAGGCGCGCAGCACGGCATCGGGATCGCGCACGTGATCGCCGTGCAGGCCCGCGCGCACCGCGTAGTACGCGATGAGGGCGTAGACCGCGCCGCGGGAGACGTATCCCACGCGGCCCAACCATTCGGCGAGGAGCGCGCCCATCGGAGGAGTGCCGGGTGCCTGTCGTGAAACGAGGAAGTCCTCCGAGTCGTAGGGAACCGGCCTTGCCCTTCGATGAACCCGGCATCCGCGCGATCGTCCGGACCCGAGAAGCTGGAACGCAAAGACGCAAAGTACGCAGAGAAAATCGTTCGTTGCCTTTGCGCCTTTGCGTTGAACGCTTGATTCGCGTCACGCCGAACACGCCGGTGGAGACGTCGCTACGCGGCGGCCCGCGGCTTGAGCCGCACTGGCATGCGGCTGGGCATCATCGTGAACGCGTCGACCTCCTCGATCTCGTCGGCGCGGCACGCGAGCTCGACCTCGAAGTTGCGCAGCAGCATCGACAGCACCAGCCGCATCTCGAGCGTCGCGAGGTGGCGTCCGGGACAGACCCGCGGGCCGGCGCCGAACTGCGCGAAGGCGCGTTGCTCGTGCGCCGCGGATCCTTCGCCACGCCCGCGGCGCCAGCGCTCCGGGTCGTAGCGAAGCGGTTCGGCGAAATTCCTTTCGTCGAGCATCGCCGGGCGCTTGATGAAGAACAGCTTGGCGTGCGCGGGCAGGTCCAGATCGCCCAGCACGGTGGGCCGCGTCGTGGTGAAGGAATTGAACGGCACGACCGGCTTGAGGCGCATCGCTTCCAGCGCCAGCGGTTCGAAATCGTCCATCGCGTGCAGCGTCCCGTGGTCGGGGCAGACGGCGGCGTCGCCCAGGTGGCCGACCGCCCGTGCATGCATGCGCTGCTGCAGCGCCGGATCCGCGGCAAGGAACTGCATCGTCCAGGCCAGGCTGTTGCTCGTGGTGTCTTCACCGGCCACCAGCAGCGTGATGACGTTCGAGACCACCTCGCTTTCGGTCAGGCCCTGCTCGTCCTGCGCGAGCAGCAACGCCTCGAGCGCGTTGGTCGTGGTTCCGCCCGGGTCGGCGGCGAGCCGCGCGCGGCTGGCGGCGATCCGTTGGTTGGCGTAGGCGCGGACCTCGGTCAGCGCGCGGTCGAGCCGCCGATCCTGCGCAAGCCGTACCCAGTTCCAGTAGCGCACCGGCGAGAACGCGCGGCGCATGATCGCGGGAAAGATCACTTCCAGCTGCTGCTGGATGCGATCGCCTTCGACCTCGAGCGTGTTCGGGTTCTCGCCGAACGCCAGCGCGCTCGTGACATCGACCGTGTAGCGGCGCAGGTCGTCGGTCATGTCGATCACCTCGTCGCGCTGCGCCGCGCGCGCCCAGCGGCGGTGCAGTCGCGAGGTGATGTCCTGCAGCGTCTGGAACCAGCCGCGGAAGTGCGTCGCGTTGAGCGCCTGCATGATCAGGCGTCGCTGCGCATGCCAGGCCTTGCCCTCGATGGAGAACAAACCGTTGATGCCCATCTCCGCGAACGTGGGTTGCAGCGTCGCGCCGCGCGTATAGCCGTCCGGACGATCGCGGCTGGCCTGGTGCAGCAGTCCGAAATCGTCGAGCACGATGAAGTGCAGGCTCGGACCCAGGTTGAAGCGAAAGGGCGTGCCCAGTTCGCGCGCCCATGCTTCGAACTGCAGGTGCGCGCGCATCGGCTTGAACGACAGCAGCTGGCCCAGCACCGGCAGGCCGGGCGGCGAGGGCAGTTCCTCGGGTCGGCGCAGCCGGGCCGGTGGAGCGGCGTCCAGGGTGTTCATCGGGAAGACCTGCCGCGGCCTCGATCGGCGGCATTCTCGCCGAGATGCCGCCAGGTCGCTGCGACCGTCGAGCCCGCGTGGCTCAGCGATGGCGGTACCGCTTCCATACGCTTTGTGCCGCCGCCGCCACGCTGCCGATCCCCAGTACCAGCGCCGGGATCGCGGCAATGCCCGACAGGATCGCCGCCAGCCACAGCACGTGGCCCGAGCGGGCCAGCAGCAACGCGGGCACGACGAAGAAGAGCAGCAGCGCGATCACCCCGATCACCAGGTAGGCGCCGCCCATCGCACGACCGGCCGCATCGCCGCTGCCCGGGGATGCGAGCGCAACGACGGTGCCGACGATCAGCGTCACGATCTCCGCGGTGCACAGGATGATCAGGAACGATTGCATGGGCGCACGCTAGCAAGTTCGCGGCGTGGCGGCGTCGATGCGACGCGACTTCAGCGCTTGCGGAACACCCACGCTTTCCTGAACCCGAACTCGGACGCCAGCGTGCTCTGCGTGCTGGCCGCCGCCTGTTCGGTCGGCAGGCCTTCCACGACGACGCGATAGGCCGAACGGCCCCGGATCGTTTCGCGCCGGATGGTGGTGGCGTAGTTCCGGGCCTTCAGCAGCTGTGCCTGCGCCTGTGCCGATTCGAGCGACGCGTGCGTCGCCACGTTGACGATCCACTCGCCGGCCAGGCTCGAAGGAGCCGCCGGCTCCGCGGCACCCGTCGGTTCGGGCGCAGGCGCCGGTGCCGCCGGATCCGGGGCGGCCGGCGCGGACATGGAGAGCGTTTGTGACTCGGTGTACGCGATCTCGGTCTCGGCGGGCGGCGGCAGGCTTGCGTTAGGCGTCGCCGCGACCGGCGCGGGCGCCTTCGACGAACCGGCCTTTGTCGGCGCGGACGCGATCAGGTCATCGGCCAGGCGCGCCTGCTGACGCGCGATCTGCCGGTCGAGGCGTCGCTCCGTCGATTCGATCCACGTGGTCGACAGCGGCGCGGCGACGGCGATGCCGGAGCGCCGGACGCGCGGCATCCTGGCGATCGCGTCGGCCTCGACGATCGGTGCGTCGGGATTTCGCGAGTACGTCTCCTCGAGCCGCGAGACGGCCTGCGTCCGCTCGCGCGTGGCCGCGTCCATCACGGACGCAAGCAGCGCGCGTCGCCGGGTGATCCGCTCCAGGTCCACCGTTTCCAGCGCGACCTGCGTGGCGGATTGCGCCGCCAGCCGCAGGCAGTGGCCCGGTTCGGGTGCGTCGATCGGCCCGGCGGCCCCGGAGATCTGCAGCGAGCCGCTGACGGTGCACACCGAGGCCTGGTCGCCTTGCGCCTCGATCAGGTACTCGCCGGGCTGCAGCTGCGTCGACCAGGCGCCGAACGCGATCTCCAGGCGAGTCGCGTGCGCCGCGGCCGGCACGAGCAGCCTCAGGTAGCCGGTGTCCAGTCGAAGCCCGGTGCGCCGTGCGTTGTCATGGCCTTCGCGCGATGTCGGAAAGAGCACCAACTGCGCCGCCGGACCCAGTTCGAGCGCGCCGCCGTCGCGCAGGCGAAGGTCGAGCCGGGACTTCGGACCGACCTTCACCGGACGATTCGCCTGGATCGGCGCGTCGGCGCCGAGCGAGATGTGGACGCCGCCGCTCTTCACGTGAAACGCGCGGCCATGCACCTTGGCCACCCGCAGCCGATCGTCGTCGACCGGGGAGGCGGGCGACGGCGAGGTCAGCGCCGATGCGATCGGGATCGCGGCGATCAGCCCCAGCGCCGCGACCAACAGTCGCCCCGGCTTCGAACGACCGGGGTTCGCTCTGCGCTGCGGGCAATGCAGGTCACGCGGGTGGGACATGGGCGGCTCACGACGAAGGCGGCCAGTTTATGTCCCAGAACCGTGCCAGCGGGAAGCCGGCTTTTCGCGCGCGAAACGGCCGGAATCGGCGCGAAGCCTCGTCGCTTTGCCCTGGTCGCGGCGCAGACGCATCGCGAAATGCAAGCCGGCCCCGGCGCTAGCGGCGTGCCTCGAGCACCAGGTTGAACGGCGTCTGCGTGGCTTTGCGAAAGCGCGTGAACCCGCCCTCGCGCATCACGTTGCCCAGCCGTGCCTCGCCGGCCTGCGCACCCAGCCCCAGCCCCACTTCCTGGGACAGCGAGTTGGGCGTGCAGACGAACGTCGACGCCGCGTAGAACAACCGGCCCACCGGCGTCTGGTTTTCGGCCAGCGTGTCGCCGGCGAACGGCTCGACCAGCATCACCGTGCCGTCGGGCTTGAGCGTCGCGCCGGCGTGGCGGGCCGCGCCGACCGGATCGCCCATGTCGTGCAGGCAGTCGAAGAAGCAGGTGAGGTCGTATGGCTCGCCGGGATAGTTCTTCGCGGTGGCGACCGCGAACGTCACGCGATCGGAAACGCCGGCCTCGGCCGCGCGGCGTCGCGCCGCCTCGATCGACGGTCCGTGGAAGTCGAAGCCGAAGAAGCGCGATTTCGGGAACGCCTTGGCCATCACGATCGTGGACGCGCCGTAGCCGCAGCCGATGTCGGCAACGGCCGCGCCGGCCTGCAGTTTCTCGACGACGCCGTCGAGCGCAGGCAGCCACGCGTCGATCAGGTGCGCGCGATAGCCCGGACGGAAGAAGCGCTCGGTGCCATGGAACAGGCAGGGATGGTGATCGCCCCAGGACAACGCGCCGTCGCCGCGCATCGCCGCGACGAGCTTGTCCTTGTCGAGAAACATGCTCGACAGCACCGTGGCGCCGCCGGCGACGTAGACCGGCGAATCCTCGTCGGCCAGCGCGAGTGCGTGCTCCTCCGGCAGCCGGAATTTTCCGTCCGCGGCCTCGACGTAACCCGACGCGGCCTGCGCGCTGAGCCACTCGCGCACCAGGCGCGGATTGCACTTCGTCCTGCTCGCCAGCGTATCGGAGGTGACGGCGACGCCGTCGGCCATCGCGCGGTACAGGCCCAGCTCCTCGCCCAGGACCAGGCTCGCCATCATCGCGGCGCCGCCCATGTCGACGACCAGCCTGCCCATGAATTCCTGCAGCTTCTGCTCGTTCATTCGAACCTCCTCGGTGACGGTTTTTTCGGGACCACGTCAGACGGCGAGCAGCGCGGTGAGCCACTGCTCGGCGATCCAGCGTCGCAACAGGGCGGCCGCACGGAGCGCAACCTGCTCCTGGGCGTGCCACCCGCACAATAGCTCGCATAGGTCGCCGAACGTCGCGCCATCGCCGATGGCGTCCAGGGCGGCGGCTTCGTCGACCTCCAGCGCTCGGTGCCGCACGTCGCGCCGGCGTCGCCAGATGATGCGTTCCTCGGCGAGATCGAGCCGCTGCGCGACGGGCGGCGCAGCGCCCCGGTCGATCGCGGCGCGGATCGCGGCGGTGTTCCATCGACAACGTTGGCGGCGGATCGCGCCGTGCGATCGCGGCTGCATCGCGGGCCAGTGCTCCGGCGCCAATGCGGCGACGTCGGCCTCGGTCACGATCGGCTCGTCGCGCGCGTCGAACACCAAGGTCAGGTTCCATTCGAAGCGCGCCATCTCCGCCAGCTCGGGTCGCTCCGATCCGCCCGATTCCAGGAAGTCGGCCAGCGCGGCGCCGTACCAGCGCAGGTTGAAGTGTTGCGACGGTCGCGCCTCGATGCAGGCGCGGCACAGTCGATCGAATCCGTCGTCTCCGGCCAGCCATCGCAGGCCCGGGAAATCGTTGCCCAGCACGTCGATCAGGCGCAGGCGATAGGCATCGACGTAGATCCGCAGCCGTGTCGATGCATCGGCGCCGGGTGGATCCACGGCATCGGCCAGCGGCGGCGCCGAGCCCAGCACGTGCGCCTGAAAGCGGCGCTGCAGATCGAGCAGCGCGTTCATGCGGCCGCTCGCAGGATCGGCGCGGCCACGCTGCGCGCGCGATCGAGTTCGATCAGCAGGTCTCCGAGCGGCGGGATGCGATCGTCGCGCTCGATCATCGTGGACACGGGTCCCAGCCGGCGCATCGCGTGCGCATACAGATCCCACACCGCCTCGCACACCGGCGCGTCGTGCGTGTCGATGATCACGGGGCCCGAATCGTCGTGGCCTGCGAGATGGATCTGCTGCACGCGACCGGCCGGTACGCCGTCGATGTAGACGCGCGGATCGAACCCGTGATTGCGGCCGCTGACGTAGACGTTGTTGACGTCCAGCAGCAGCAGGCAGTCCGCGCGCTCGGCGATGGCACCCAGGAATTCCCACTCGGGCATTTCGGATTGGCGATAGCTGACGTAGCTGGAGACGTTCTCGAGCACCAGGCGCCGGCCGAGAAAATCCTGCACCCGCCGCACGCGATCGACGACGTGCGCGATCGCGTCCTCGGTGTGGACCAGCGGCATCAGGTCGTGCAGTTGTGCGCCGTCGACACCGGTCCAGCACAGGTGATCGGAGATCCACGCCGGCTCGATGGAGTCGGCAAGGCGCTTCAGGGCCTTCAGGTAATCGGGGTTCAGCGGGTCGACGCTGCCGATGTTCAGCGACACACCGTGCATGACCATCGGAAATCTTTCGCGCAACCGGTGGAGGTAATGCAGCGGCTTGCCGCCTTCGACCATGTAGTTCTCGGACAGGATCTCCAGCCAGTCGACGGTCGGGTCGCCGGCGAGCATCTCGTCGTAGTGCTCGACCCGAAGGCCGAGGCCGAATCCCAGCGAAGGCGTGGTGCGCGACATGGTGCAAGGTGCCGAAGCTGCGGCCCGGGACGCTCCGGCCCCGGGCCGCGAGCGCCGGGGTTACGACTTGGCTGCCGCGGCCTTCTGCGCCGCTTCGCACTCGGCCTTGGACTTCTGCATCGTCATGCCGTGGCCCTTGCAGGCGTTCTGGCCCTTGCAGGCGTTCGTGGCGGTCTTGCATGCACCGTGTCCCTTGCAGGCGGAGGACTTCTCGCACTTCACCTCCGCTTCATCGGCGGCGTAGGCGGTGCTGACGGCGGTGGTCAGGAACAGGCTCGCGGCGGCGGTGGCCAGCGCGAAGGCGGTCTTGCGGGTTGCGTTCATGGGGATGTCTCCTTTTTCGGGTTCTGGATGGTTGGCCGCGGCGAGGACCGCCTCGACGGGACGCATCCTGCGCCCGCGTCAAAGGCCGATCTGCGCGCGGGCGTACCGAATCCATGTCCGAGCGTCTCGCGCCTGGAACGCGCGGACATGAAACAGGGACGGCGGGAGGAAGGCAGGGCCGGGGGCGATCACGACAATGCGTTCGCACCATCAACCCGGGAGTGTGCGATGAAGTTCCTCTACCGCTGGCTGTTCCAATGGCCCGAGAGCGTGGCCGCCCATCTCACCTGGCTCGCGCCGCTGTTCGCGCGCATCGTCTGCGGCTGGGTGTTCATGTGGACGGGCTGGGCCAAGCTGCAAAACCTGCCCCAGATCACCGAGAACTTCATCTCATGGGGCATCCCGTTCCCGCACTTCTTCACGCCGTTCGTCTCGGGCGTGGAGTGCTTCGGCGGACTGTTGCTGATCCTGGGATTGCTGACGCGCATCTCGGCCGGCGCGCTGGGCGTGACGATGATCGTGGCGGTGATCTCGGCGCGATGGGGCGACGTCGATTCGCTCGAGACGCTGCTGGGATTCGAGGAGGTGGCGTATCTCGCGCTGTTCCTGTGGCTGGCGATCGCCGGCGCGGGAGCCGTGTCGGTCGATCACCTGATCAAGCGCGCTCAGGCCGGTGGCGCGGATCAGCCGGCGGATTCCTCGTCGTCGCTGCCTTCGTCGATGAGCCCGGCGCGGCGGCGCACCTGACCGGGGCCGACGCCCGTGACGCGCTTGAATGCGCGTCGAAAAGCCGCCTCGGTCTGGTAGCCGAGGCGGTCGGCGATCGCCGCGACCGACATGCGCGGTTCGGTCAGCAGGCGCTTGGCCTCCATCATCCGCCACTGCGTCAGGTATTCGATCGGGCCGGTGCCGAGCACGTCGCCGAAATGCTTGGCGAACGCCGTGCGCGACATGTTGGCGATGTCGGCCAGCGACGCCACGCTCCAGTCGTGGCCCGGCTTGCTGTGCAGCGCCTCGAGCGCGCGCGACAGCCGTGGATCGTAGAGCGCCGCGAGCAGGCCGCGGCGTTCGGCGGCGTGTTCGATGTAGTGGCGCACCGCCATGACGAACAGCGTGTCGGCCATCTTGTCGATCACCGTGCGCGAGCCGAACGAGGTGCTGCGCGCCTCGTACAGCATCAGCTGCGCCAGCTGCCGGAACTGCATGCCGCTTTCCTGCTCGCGCACGACCAGGCAGGACGGCAGCGCATCGATGATCGCGTTGCGCTTGCCGGTGGCGAACGAGAACTCGCCGCACAGCATGCTGGTGAAGCGCGTCTCGGGCGGCGAGCGCGGGTCCGCCGATGCGGCGAGCAGGTGCGCGGCGCCGTCGGGGAACAGCACGAGGTCGCCCGCCGCCAGGCGCACGGGCTGCGGCAGCGCATTGCTGCGAACCCAGCACACGCCGCTGTCGATCAGATGGAACGTGCCGAACTCGGTGGCGGGCTCCGGGTCGGTCCAGTTGTCGCAATAGCTGGCGCTGGTGCTGATCCGTGCGTGCAGTTGATTGGCGCGCAGCACCGCAGAGAACACGGCCTCACCCGATTCGCCGAGTATCGAGCTCATCGGAGTGACGACCGCTCGTCCGTCGGGCCGGGCACCGACGCAGTGGCGCGTGGTGGGCTCTTCCATGTGCCACGGTAGGAAGCCCACCGCGGGCGCGCCATGTCCGCGGGTCCGCGTCTCATGTCCGTGCGTGCGGCGGCGGCCATTCAGCGCGCTCCACTGGTCGTGGTCATCGGCATCTCCAGCGGACGCTCCACGGTCAGCAGCACGTTGAGCAGATTGTTCTGGAACGACGGGTTGGCGGTCAGGCGGCTGTGCTCTTCGCAAAGGAAGAACGAGTACGCCAGCGGAAAGAACGCCCAGGTCTGTCTTGGCACCGCCGGATTGAGGTTGTCCCGCGCCAGCAGGCTGGGCTTGGTCACCTCACCGTCGCCGGGTTCGAACATCAGGCGCGTGTAGTCGATGCCCGGGCGCGGATGACGGATGTCGTCCGGCGACAGCCGCGTGACCGAATATTCACCTTCGGGCTCGATCAGCAGGCGCGCCGGCGTGGGCGTGCAGTCGCCGCCGAACACGACCAGCTTTTCCGGTGACTCCTTCAGCTCGCGCGTCAGCGACCAGGTGAAGCGGCGCGCGCGTTCGAGGCGTTTGCCGAAGAAGCGCTGCAGCGTGTCCAGGTAGTCGGCGCCCATGCTGTCGCGGATCCGCGCGGCACGGCCTGCGTCGAAGACCGACCATCCGTAGCCTTCCCAGACCTCCTGGTTGAACAGGTCCAGGTCCAGCGGTTGACCGTCGACGCTGACCAGCCAGGTGCTCGCCGGATGCGGGAACAGTTCGTAGATGCTCGGCATCGTCGCCAGGACCTCCGGCGGCACGCGCTTGAGGCCGACGGCGGCGCCGTCGAGAAACGAGTGCAGCGAGGACGCCGATCCGAGGTTGGGGGTGCCGAGCAGGATCACGTTGCGAACCTTGCGCGCGCCGTCGAAGTTGATCGCGAGCTCGTTGGAATCGAGCACGTCCTGCGTGCCGTAGCGCAGGAAGTAGCGCGTGACCAGTCCACCCATCGAGTGGGCGATGATGTCGACGCGAAGCTCCGGGTCGTCGTGGTCGCGACGGATCTGTTCGACCAGCGCGTCGAGCCTGCGCGCCGTGACGACGTTGTCCTGGCGCCAGTCGTAGGCGAAGACGTAGTAGCGACGCAGCGAGTCGCGCACGGCGGTGCCGGGCCGAGTGGCGTGGAAGCCGCCGTACTGCTCCAGCGTCCTGAGGATCTCGCCGTAGAAATCGAGCCCGAGCGCGCCGCGGAACAGGTCGTACGCCTCGACGTCGTCCGGAACCGGTTCGAGCGTGCGCGGATCGATCTTCAGCGCCAGGTCGCCCTTGGACGTGAAGGCCAGGTGCCAGATCGAGCCGGGCCACAGTTCCTCGCCGGTGTCCTTGTGGCGCAGGCGCGAACCCATGATCCCGGGAATGACGATGACGGGCGGCTGGTGCGCCGTGGAGGGACCGAAGTCGTAGAGCTGGTGAAAATCAGGGCGCGGCGCCGCGCTGCAGGCACCCAGGACGACCAGGATCGATAACGTCATCCAGCGCATGCAGCCCCCAGGCCAACATCCGCAATGCTCAGTCCGCGCAGTCTAGGGCGATCGCGGCCGCAATGGCGGGCCGGTCGACGCTCATAGCCCCAGTTCAGTCAGTCCGGGATGGTCGACCGGCCGGGGCCCGGATCGATCCCAGTGGAACTTGCGGGCCGAAGGCGCGATCGGCAGGTCGTTGATGCTCGCGTGGCGATAGGCCATCAGGCCGTTGTCGTCGAACTGCCAGTTCTCGTTGCCGTAGGCGCGGAACCAGTTGTCGGAGTCGTCGTGGTACTCGTACGCGAAGCGCACCGCAATGCGGTTGTCGGTGAACGCCCACAGCTCCTTGATCAGCCGGTAGTCGAGCTCGCGGTTCCACTTGCGGGTGAGGAAGGCCACGATCTGATCGCGGCCGCTGAAGATCTCGCTGCGATTGCGCCACACGCTGTCCTGCGTGTACGCCAGCGACACGCGCATGGGGTCGCGGCTGTTCCATCCGTCCTCGGCGCCGCGGACTTTCTGCGCCGCACTTCGGGCGTCGAACGGCGGCAACGGTGGGCGCGGTTCCATGCGTGCGATTTCCTTTCAGCGTGAAGCGCCGCAGCTTCTCACATCAGACCCTGGATCGGCGCGGCGCCGGCTTCTTCATCCGCGGCGTGCGTTGCGCCACCTGCACGGTGACGTCGACCAGGTCGCGCACCGCGTCCACCGGCGGATGATCGCGCAGGCTCGCGATGTAGAGCGTGCGGCTAAGCGGCGGATCCAGCGGTACGGCCACCAGTTCGCCGGCGGCGATCTGCTCCTCGCACGAACTCGTCGGAAGGATCGTGCACAGCGGCTTGCGCATGACCAGCTTGCGCGACAGCGCGAGGCTGTCCGCCTCGATCTGCGACCGCAGCGGGATGTCCTCCGCGGCGAAGTAGTCGCGCAGCAGCGCGCGCGAACCGTTGAGCGCCGCGGGCAGCACGAGATCGAGCTCGCGCAGCTGGGCTCGCGGCACGTTCTTCTGCCGCGCGACCGGGTGCGATGGCGCGCAGATCACGCAGACCGGTTCGGTGAGCAGCGGCCGCTGCACGATGCGGCCCGGCGGGTTGGCGAGCGACACCACGGCGCAGTCCACTTCGCCGCCGACGAGCTGGTTCATCACCGAACCGCTGGAGGCCTCGACGGCGCGCACCCGCAGCGTCGGACGCAGGGCCTGCAGCCGCAGGATGATCTCGGCCATGTACACGTTGGTGAACGTCGGCGGCGCGGCGATGCTCACGCTCTCGGTGAGGCGGTGTGATGCGTCCTGCAGTTCGGTGAGCGTGCTCGCCATCCGGTGCAGGATGTCCTCGGCATCGCGATACAGGATCTCGCCGAATTCCGTCAGCGTGACGCCGCGCCCATTGCGCTCGAGCAGCTGCACGCCGAGCTCGGCTTCGAGCTGCTGGATCTGCCGGCTCATCGCCGACTGCGCGACGCCGAGCGCGGCCTCGGCGCCGACGAAGCGCCCGGTCTTGGCCACGTAATAGAAGTAGAGCAGCCGTCGCGAATCGAGAATTCGATTCGTGCGGGTCGCGCCGTCGTCCGGCTTTCCGCCGCGACGGTTCGACCGCGTCTTGCTCGGAGTGGCGCGCATGCGGCCGATGTCCTTCGTGCGGGTTCGACCTAATATCGACCCGGTATTCCAGCTATGCAAGAGTGGAATGGATCACCTGGACGCGCCGTTGCGCAGCAGCGGCTCGGGTCCACCGCATCGGAGAGAGGATGACGGTCGTCGAAGGCTCGCGGTCCCGCTGCTGCATCGTCGGCATCGGGCAGAGCGAGTACACCAAGTGGGGCGGCATCAAGGACCGCAGCCAGTTCCAGGTCACCGCGCAGGCGATCCTGGCGGCGCTGGACGACGCCGGCCTGCGGCCGGAAGACGTCGACGGCCTGACCTCGTATTCCAACGACAGCAACGAGCCGCACCTGATGCAGGTGGCGCTGGGCATTCCCAAGCTGCGGGTCGCGGCGATGGTCTGGGGCGGCGCCGGCGGTGGAACCTGCGGCTCGGTTTCGCTGGCGTGTTCGGCGATCGAATCCGGTCGTGCCGACGTGGTCGTGGCGTATCGCGGCCTGTGCCAGGGCCAGGCGCGGCGTTTCGGCCGGCACGGCCCGGGCCGCGTCAACGGCAACTTCGTCGATCCGTTCGGATTGATGGCGCCGCCGCAGATGCTCGCGATGATCGTGCAGCGCTTCATGCACCTGTATCCGATCACCGCCGATCACCTGGCCGAGGTGGCGCTCAACGCGCGCGCCAACGCCAACCGCAATCCGCGCGCGGTGATGCACGGCCGGACGCTGACGCGCGAGGACTACTTCGCCGCGCGCTGGATCGCCGAGCCGCTGCGCCTCTACGACTGCTGCCTGGAAACCGACGGCGCCGCCGCGGTGGTGATCACGTCGCGCCAGCGCGCGCGCGATGCGAAGTCGCGCCCGGTGGAGATCCTCTCGGCGGTGCAGGGCAGCGGACCGGGATGGGGCAACGGTGCGCTGTCGGGCCACAACATGCCCGACGCCGATTACGCCTCGACCGGCTATCGCACGCTGGCGCCGGATCTCTTCGGCGCGGCGGGACTGGCGCCCAAGGACATCGACGTGGCGCAGATCTACGACCACTTCTCCGGCATGGTGCTGATGGCGCTCGAGGACCTCGGCTTCTGCGGCAAGGGCGAAAGCGGTGCGTTCGTCGCCTCGGGCGCGATCCGCTGGCCCGACGGCGATCTGCCGCTGAACACCTCCGGCGGCCAGCTCTCCGAGGCCTACGTGCACGGCATGAACCTGATCGTCGAGGGCGTGCGCCAGATGCGCGGCACGTCCACATCACAGGTGAAGGATGCGCGGACCTGCCTGGTCACCGGCGGGCTCGGGGTTGCGCCGTCGAGCGCGATCATTCTGGGGAGGACGTGATGGCCTGGTTCTCGCCCGACATGCCGCGGCCGTCTCCGAACATGGACGACGCCGGATTCTGGGAAGGCTGCGCCGCACGACGCCTGCGCTTCCAGTACTGCGCGCAGTGCGCCACCGCACGCCATCCACCGACGCCGATCTGTCCGGCCTGCCGCGGCACCGAGGTGCGGTGGCAGGAGGCGCCGGCGCAGGCCGAGGTCTACACCTACACCGTCATCCACTACGCGGCGCATCCGGCCGTGAACGTGCGGTTGCCGTACGTGGCGGCGGTGGTGACCTTCGCCGGCGTCGACGGCGTACGCCTGGTCAGCAACATCACCGACTGCGAAGCGTCCGCCGTGAAGATCGGCATGCCGGTGCAGCTGTGGTGGGACGACCTCGGCGACGGAATGTTCGTGCCGCGCTTCGCGCCGCCCGGGGCCAGGCGATCGGCATGAGCGGCCTGCTCGCCGGCATCCGTGTGCTGGATCTGGGCACGATGATCGCGGGCCCGGTCGCCGCGACGCTGCTCGCGGATTTCGGCGCCGAGGTGATCAAGGTGGAGCAGCCGCAGGGCGGCGACACGATCCGCAGCAACGGCCCGATCGTCGACGGCCAGAGCCTGTGGTGGAACGTCGAGGGGCGCAACAAGCGTTCGATCACGCTCGATCTGCGTGTGCCCGAAGGCCAGGCGCTGCTGCGCCGGCTCGTGGAGAAGGCCGACGTGCTGGTCGAGAACTTCCGGCCCGGAACGCTCGATCGATGGGGCCTGGGCTATCCGGCGCTGCAGGCGATCAATCCGCGCCTGGTGATGCTCAGCGTGTCGGGCTACGGGCAGACCGGACCCAACGCGCAACGTGCGGCCTACGATCGCATCGCGCTGGCCTTCGCCGGATTCCTGCACATCACCGGTGAGCCCGACGGCCCGCCGTTGCGGCCGGGAACGGCGGTGGCCGACTATCTCGGCGCGTTGATGGGCGCGTTCTCGATCATGCTGGCGCTCTACCACCGCGATGCGCGGGACGGCCAGGGCCAGTACATCGACCTGGCGCTGTTCGAGGCCGTGTTCCGGTTCTCCGACGTGCTGATCACCGCCTACGACAAGCTCGGCGTCGTGCGACAGCGGCGCGGCAATCTCCACTTCGCGGCGGCGCCGGGCAACCACTTCAGGACGCAGGACGGCCGCTACCTGGTGCTGACGGTCTCCAACGACGGCGTCTTTCGCCGGCTGTGCGAGGCGATGGAGCGGCCCGAACTCCTGGCCGATCCCCGCTTCACGTCGCACGCGCTGCGCTGGCAGCACATCGACGACATCAACGCCGTGGTCGGGAACTGGATCGGCGGCCAGCCGGTGCCCGACATCTGCGCGCGACTCGATCGCCACGGACTGGCGTATTCGCTGGTGTATTCGGCGGCCGACATCGCGGTGGATCCGCACTATGCCGCGCGCGAAACGATCGCGACGGTGGCCACGCGCCTGCTGGGCGATCTGAAGATGCCCGCGCCGCAACCGCGGATGAGCGCCACGCCCGCGGCGCCGCTGCGTCCCGCGCCGGACCTCGGCCAGGACACCGACGCGGTCCTGCGTGAGTTGCTCGGCATGGAGCGCGGCGACATCGATCGGCTGAAAGAGGCAGGCGTCGTATGAACACGTTCGACTATGTGATCGTCGGCGGCGGAACCGCCGCGAGCATCCTGGCCTATCGCCTGGGCGAGAAAGGCCATTCGGTGTGCGTCGTCGAAGCCGGCCCCGAAGATCGCAACCCGTACATCCGCATGCCGGTGGGATGGTTCAAGACGCTCAAGGATCCGCGCGTGACCTGGCAGCTGCAGTACCAGGGATCAGAGGGCACGCTGGGCCGCGTCACGCCGCTGGTGCAGGGCAAGGTGCTGGGCGGCTCGAGCGCGGTCAACGGCGCGGTCTACAACCGCGGCCAGAAGGAGGACTTCGATACCTGGGCCGAGCTGGGCAATCCGGGCTGGGGCTACGCCGACGTGCTCCCCTACTTTCGCAGGAGCGAACGCCTGTACGGCGCCGGTGACGACCGCTTCCGCGGCCGCGACGGCCCGATGCCGGTCAATCCGATCTCGTGGCGCACGACGGTCGGCGAGACGTTTCTCGAAGGCGCCAAATCCATCGGCATTCCGGAAAGCGTCGACTACAACGGCGAGGTGCAGACCGGCGTGAACTACACGCAGGGCAACGTGCTGCGCAACCGGCGCTGGAGCACCGCGCACGCGTTCCTGCATCCCGCGCGCAGCCGCTTTAACGTCGAAGTGCTGACGGGGGCGACGGTCACGCGCGTCGTGCTCGACGGCAGGCGCGCCACCGGCGTCGAATATCGGCGCGGCGACGAACCGCGCACGCGATCGATCGCCGCATCGCGCGCCGTGGTGCTGTGCGCCGGCGCCATCGGCAGCCCCAAGCTGCTGCAGCTCTCGGGCATCGGACCCGCGGCCGTGCTCGGCGCCGCCGGCGTCGCGGTGCACAGCGCGCTCGAGGGCGTCGGCGAGAACCTGCGCGACCACTTCGTGCCGCGCGTGATCGTGCGCTGCAAGCCGCACGTCGTCACCGTCAACGAGCGGGTGAAGGGATTCGCGTTGATGCAGGAGCTGGTGCGCTGGGCGATCGGCCGGCCCAGCGTGCTCGCGATCAGCCCGGTGCTGATCTACGGCTTCTGGAAGTCGCGACCGGAACTCGCCCGACCGGACATCGCGCTGTCGTATTTCCCGGCGAGCTACAAGCTCGGAATGATCGGCCACCTCGACGACAAGCCCGGACTGACCTGCGGCGGATTCCAGCTGCGGCCGGAAAGCCAGGGCTACGTGCGCGTGCGCTCGGCGTCGGACCGGGACGCACCGGAGATCCAGCCGAACTTTCTCGCGCACGAGACCGATCGGAGCGTCGTCGTCGCGGCGCTCAAGTGCGCGCGCTCGATCATGCATTCGGTGCCGATGCAGCGACTGGTCGAGTCCGAGATGCTGCCGGGTCCCGACGTGCAGACCGACGACCAGTGGCTGCAGTACGCGCGCCGGTACGGCAGCACCGGCTACCACCCGATCGGCACCTGCAGGATGGGTGACGCGTCCGACCCGCGCGCGGTCGTCGATCCGCGCCTGAAAGTGCACGGCCACGAGCGCCTGTACGTGATGGACGCCTCGGTGATGCCGACCCTGGTCTCGGCCAACACCGCGGCGGCGACGATGATGATCGCGGAGAAGGGCGCCGACCTTCTCGGAAGCGGAACGTGAATCCGGCGCCGCAACGCGAAGACCTGACGGACATCCTCGGAGATGTCTGCACGCAATCGCCGTACGCGTACTTCGACCAGTTGCGCGCGCACGAGCCGGTGCACTGGAACGCGCGGCACCGCGCCTGGCTGATCACCAGCCACGCCGCGGTGTCCGAGGGTCTGCGCGATCCGCGGCTGCTGTCCAACCGCATGAAGAAGCTGCGCGAGAGCCTGGCGCCGGACAAGCAGGCGACGGTCGGCCGCACGTTGCGGCTGCTGGAAGACTGGATGGTGTTCCAGGACAACCCCGATCATCGGCGCGTGCGCAGCGTGGTGCAGAAGACCTTCACGCCCGCCACGGTGCTGCGCCTGGAGCCGGACATCCGCGCGCTGGCGCGCGAGCAGGTGGCCCTGCTGCGCCAGCGCCTCGAGGCCGAGCCGGACAAGCCGATCGACGTGCTCAACGAGATCGCCTACGAGATCCCCGGTCCGGTCATCTGCAAGATGCTGGGCGTCCCCGCCGAGGACCGCTACCAGTTCATCGAATGGACCGAGGAGGTCTCGAGCGTCATCGGCGGATTCGCCGACGATCCCGAGCGCTACGAGAAAACCCACGCGGCGGTGTCGTCGCTGGAGGACTACCTGACGCGGATCATCACCGAGGGCCGCGTCGGCGAGAGCAACCTGATGGCGCAGCTCGTGGCGGCCGAGGCCGACGGCGAGCGCCTGACCCGCAGCGAGGTCATCGCCACCGGGATCCTGCTGCTGTTCGCGGGCAACCGGACCACGTCCTGCATGATCGCCAACGGCACGCGCGCGCTGGCGCTGCATCCCGATCAGCTCGAGCGGCTGCGCGCCGATCCGACGCTGATCAACGCCGCGGTGGAGGAGATCCTGCGCTGGGAGTCGCACACCAAGGCCACCGTGCGGATCGTGGGCGAGGATTTCGAATGGCACGGCCAGCGCTTGCGTGCAGGCGAGCGGGTGTTCCTGTCGCCGCTGGCGGCCAACCGCGATCCCTCGGTGTTCGACGAACCCGTGCGCTTCGACATCCGGCGGCCCAACGTGAACCGGCACATCGCCTTCGGCACCGGCGTGCACCTGTGCCTGGGCATGGCGCTGGCGCGCCTGGAATTGCGTACCTTCCTGTCCGAGATGCTCGATACGCTGCCGCACCTGCGGCTGGTCGACCCGGGCAGCCGCTGGCTGCCGTCGATCGTGAGCCGGGTGCAGCGCGAGTTGTGGGTGACGGCGAAATCGCCGTGACACGGGACGTTTTCCGAATGGAGCAGCCGTGATGGACGACAAGGGCGGAATCGAAAGCTACGACGTGGTTGTCATCGGTGCCGGCATCTCCGGCATGTACGCGCTGATCCGGCTTCGCGCCCTCGGATTCCGCGCCCGCGTGTTCGAGGCCGGAACCGACGTGGGCGGCACCTGGTACTGGAACCGCTACCCCGGCGCGCGCTTCGACTCCGAGAGCTACAGCTACGCGTTCTCGTTCGATCCGGAACTGCTGGAGGAATGGAACTGGAGCGAGCACTTCGCGGGGCAGCCCGAGACGTATCGATACCTGCGGCGCGTCGCCGAGAAATACGATCTGCGCCGCGACATCGAGTTCAACTCCCGCATCAGGTCACTCGAGTACCAGGAAGCCGGTCAGGACTGGATCACGACGACGGAGGCGGGAAAGCAGGTGCGGTCGCGGTTCGTCATCACCGCGATCGGCATCCTGTCGACGCCGTATTTCCCGCCCAATCCGGGCAAGGAGACGTTCAAGGGTCGCAGCTGGCACACCTCGTACTGGCCCAAGGAACCGGTGGACCTGACCGCGCAGCGGGTCGGCGTGATCGGCACCGGCGCCACCGCGATCCAGCTGATCACGGAGATCTCCAAGAACGTCGGGCACCTGACGGTGTTCCAGCGGACCGCCAACTTCACCAAGCCGCTGCGCAACCAGCCGATCCGCGACGAGGAGCAGCGCGCGCTGAAGGATCGCTACCCGGAGATGTTCGGGCGCTGCAAGCAGACGTTCGGCGCGTTCATCCACGACATCGATCCGCGCTCGATCTTCGATCTGGAGCCCGCGGCACGTCGCGAGCACCTCGAGCGCCTGTGGAGCGAGCCGGGCTTCGGTTTCTGGCTCGGCAATTTCATGGACGTCTTCACCGATCGAAAGGCCGCCGAGATCGTCTCCGAATTCGTGCGCGAGAAGATCCGCGAGCGGGTGAAGGATCCGGCGGTCGCGGCGATCCTCACGCCCACCGACCATCCGTTCGGCACCAAGCGCGTGCCGCTGGAGAGCGGCTATTACGAGGCGTTCAACCGTCCCAACGTCGAACTCGTGGACCTGAAGAAGACGCCGATCCAGCGCTTCACCGAGACCGGACTGGACACGACGGACAGGTCGTACGCCTTCGACGTCATCATCTACGCCACCGGTTTCGACGCCGTGACCGGGTCGTTCAACCGCATGGAGATCCGCGGGAAGAACGGACAGCTGTTGAAGGACAAGTGGGCGGAGGGACCGCAGACCGTTCTCGGACTGCAGGTGGCGGGCTTCCCCAACCTGTTCACGGTGGTGGGTCCTCACAACGGCGCGGCGTTCTGCAACATCCCGCGCTGCATCGAACAGAACGTGGACTGGGTGACGTCGGCGTTGGCGCACCTACGAAAGGAGCAACGCCGGACGATCGAGGCGAAGCCCGACGCGGAGATTGCGTGGACCGAGCACGTCAACGGACAGGTCGAACAGTTCCTCATCGGCCAGATCGACTCGTGGTTCATGGGCGCCAACATCCCGGGCAAGAAGCGCGGGTTCCTCGCATATTTTGGCGGCGCTCCCGCCTATCGCGCGCATTGCTCGGACAGTGTGGCCAAAGGCTACGAGGGGTTCGAGATTTCCTGACCGACCGGCGCAGGTTGGATCGTCCCGGCGGGCGGGGACCGACGCGGGATCGGCGCATCGGAGTGATCGCGCGGGCGGCCCGCGGCGATTCATCTAACATGCGCGACCGGACCGCGAATTCCCACCCATGCCAGCGCTGAAGCGACATACCTCCGAGCGCCTCGAAAGAATTCTGGACGCGGGTCGCGAGATCATCCGCGAAACCGGAGACACGGGCTTCACGATGAAGGACGTCGCGGTGCGGGCGAAGGTTTCGCCCGCCACCGTGTTCAACCTGCTGGGAAGCAAGGATGGGCTGTTCTACGCGCTGCTCAGCCGGTTGCTGGACGATCTTTTCATCGGCGTGCGGCGCTACACCAGCCCGGATCCGCTCGAGCATGCGATCGAGGCGACCGACTTCGTCGTCGACGCGTTCCTGGCCGATCCCGTCGTTTTCCGCGAGTTGTTTCTGGTCTTTCTCGGAACACGCGACGAAATGCATCGGCCCTGGTTCCTCCACCGGTCGTTGAGCTTCTGGCGGCACTCGGTCGAAGTGGCGGCTGCCGAGCACGCCGTGCCGATCCAGGACGTCGAGAGCGACGAGCTGCCCCGTGCGCTGATGCTGGGTTTCATCGGCGCCTTCTATCTGTGGGTGCATGGCGACACCGACGACCCGGGGTTCCGTGCACAGGCGTTGTACGGGACCGCGCTCACGATCATGGGCGCGTCCAACGATTCGGCCTCGGGGCGCCTGGTCAGCCGGTTCAAAGAGATCAAGCGCCAGTTGCCCAAGCACCACACCTTCCTGCGGCACCTGGTCCCCGGCGCGCAGAAGGGATCTCGTTCGGATCGCGCGGCGGTCCGGCTGGGACCGGGCGATGCGGGCGCGCGACCGGCCACCGAGTCGACGAAGAAAGCCGGCGCACGCAAGGCCGGAGCCGTGAAGCCCCGACGCAAGTAGCGGGCTTCACGCATCTCGCAGCAAACGATCACCGAGGGCTCGCCCTAGGGGCGAAAGTCTTGACCGGGCATTAGTCGCAACTTTAGAGTCGACTCTAATCTGTAATCCAGTAAACCGAAGCGTGGTGGGGTCCGAGGAAGAGCCCATCGCCGCGCCGCTGAAGTTGCCGTTCGCGCAATCGCGCGCGTCCTTTCCTCGCATGACCGGCGTCGCGTGTCGGCGGCGCTCGTGCGCTGACCGGCGTCGTCGCGCGGCACGCGGGCGACACGATCGATTGCCCGCGAAATTTCCAGAACCCGGTGCGCCGAAACGGCGCATCACCCATCAGACGAGGTGGACTGCATGTCCATGTTGATCAGTATCGATAACGGCGGAACCCTGACCGATGCCTGCGTGATCTACGGCGCGAAGGTCTTTCGCGCAAAGACCCTGACGACGCCACACGATCTCACGCAGTGCTTCGTACAGGTGTTGAAGGAGGCCTCCAAGCGCGTCTATGGCGAAGAGCGGCTCGGCGCACTGCTCGAGGAGGTGGACTACATCCGCTACTCGACGACGCAAGGCACCAACGCGGTGGTGCAGCGCAAGGGCCCGCGCCTGGGGCTGATCCTGCGCAAGGGGCAGGACCCATCGGACGAAGAGCTGGAGACCGGCCTGACGGCCGTCATCAACGAGCTGATGTCGGCCGGTGCGAACCGGGTGGTGGTGAGCCTGGGCGGCGCCAACCTTGCGGCCGACGAGATGAAGGTCAAGCACGTCGCATTGCTGCGCTATCCGCGCCATCTTCTCGGCGCAGTGCCGATCCTGTATTCGCACCAGCTCTCGGACGACGAAGACGATGCGCGTCGCACCTGGAGCAGCCTGCTCAACGCGTTTTTGCACCCGGCGATGGAGCGCTTCCTCTACAACGCCGAGAACGTGCTGCGCGAATCCCGCACGCGCAA
Organism: Panacagrimonas sp.; assembly: GCF_020697055.1. GTDB lineage: Bacteria > Pseudomonadota > Gammaproteobacteria > Nevskiales > Nevskiaceae > Panacagrimonas. The sequence goes on from NZ_JAJFBP010000039.1 coordinate 55,847, forward strand.
CCCGCTGCTGATCTTCTGCAACGACGGAACGTCGTCGCGCGTGGCCAAGACCGTTGCGCTGAAGACGTGGGGTTCGGGCCCGCGCGGCGGCATGGAAGGCGCCAAGGCGCTGGCGCAGCACTACGGCAAGAACACGCTGCTGACGATGGACATCGGCGGCACCACCACCGACATCGGCGTGGTCGATCGCGGCGAAGTG
>NZ_JAJFBP010000056.1 GCF_020697055.1 Panacagrimonas sp.
GGGGACCTCCGGTGGCGTGAGCTATATGAACGACGCTCAGAAAGCTAAGTGAGCGATGTTCAGTAGTCAAGGCCTGGGTCATTTCTACGATGCGCTGCGGTGGGCCGCGCGAACGGTGGCGGTTTGCCCGACGTCGCCGCTCAGGGGCGATCGCCGCGCAGCGCGCGAACCTGGGCTTCGAGATCCACGGCTTTCAGCGTGGTGCCGTCCATTGGCGGCGCGGCGATCAGCTCGATGCGGGCACGGATGCGACGCGGCAGGCGCGATCGACCGAGCGTGGAGTCGCGGCGCGACCACATGCTCAACCACAACCCGCGAACCGCCATCGGGATGACCGGCACCGGCGTGGTTTCCAGCATCTTCTCGATGCCGGGCTTGAACGTCTGTATCGCACCATCCGGTGTCAGGCCGCCCTCGGGAAAAATGCCCACGAGCTCGCCGTCGCGCAGCGCGCGTTCGATCTCCACGAAAGCCTTCTGCAGCAGCTCGGGGTTCTCGCGCGCCGGTGCGATCGGGATGGCGCGCGCGGTGCGGAAGATGAAGTTCAGCACCGGGATGCGAAAGATCTTGTGGTACATCACGAAGCGGATCGGCCGGCGCACCGTGCCGCCGATGATCAGCGCGTCGACGAAGCTGACGTGGTTGGGCGCCACGATCGCGCCGCCCTCGTCGGGTATGTTCTCGAGGCCTTCGGTCCGGATGCGATAGAGCAGGCTGATGAGAATCCAGACCATGAACCGCATCAGGAACTCGGGCAGCAGCGAGTAGATGAATACGGCCACCGCCGCGTTCATGATGGCCACCGTCAGCAGCAGCTGCGGGATCGTCAGACCCGACTTCAGCAGCAGCACCGACACGATCGCCGAGACGACCATGAACAGAGCATTGAGGATGTTGTTGCCGGCGATGATGCGCGAACGGTGCGTGGGTTCCGATCGCGTCTGGATCACCGCGTACAACGGGACGATGTAGAAGCCGCCGAACAGGCCGATCAGCACCAGGTCCCACAGCACGCGATGGTTCGTCGCCTCCCGCAGGAACGCCATGGCGCCCTGTCCGGTGATCGTGGCGGCCTCGGGGGCGGCGAAGTACAGATCGATGCCGAACACGGTGAGGCCGATGGAGCCGAAAGGCACCAGCCCCATCTCGACCTTGTGTCCCGACAGGCGCTCGCAGAGCAGCGAACCGAGCCCGATTCCGAGCGAGAACACGGTGAGCAGCAGCGTCACCACCTGCTGGTTTCCGCCGAGATACACCTTCGTGTAGTTGGGAAGCTGTGAAAGGAACGTCGCCCCGTACAACCAGAACCACGAGATGCCGAGCACCGACAACAGCACCGTCCTGTTGCCGCGCATGAACTGGAAGTTGCGCCAGGTCTCGGTGAGCGGATTCCAGTTGATCCGAAGATCGGGCGCCGTGGCCGGCGTGGTCGGAATCGCGCGCGCAGCCAGATAACCCATCACGGCGAAGATCACCACCGCGATGCCGGTGGCGTTGGCACCGCCCTCCCGACCGATCAGCCAGCCGCCGAGCAGCGTGCCGAGCAGGATCGCGAGGAACGTCGCCGCCTCGACCAGCGCGTTGCCGCCCACGAGCTCCTCTTCGCGCAGCGCCTGCGGCAGGATCGAATATTTGACCGGGCCGAACACCGCCGCCTGCGCGCCCAGCAGGAACAGCACGCCGAGCAGCAGGTGGATCTCTCCCAGATACAGCCCCACGGCCGCCAGCACCATGATGGCGATCTCCGCCAACTTGATGCCGCGGATCAATCCGGATTTCTCGAACTTTTCGGCGATCTGTCCGGCGGTGGCGGAGAACAGGAAGAACGGCAGGATGAACAGGCCGCCGGCGAGGTTCACGTAGGCGTTGATCTGATCGCCGGACAAACCGGCGATGCCGAACGTCACCAGAATCACCAGCGCGTTCTTGAACACGTTGTCGTTGAACGCGCCCAGGGTCTGGGTCGCGAAAAACGGACCGAAGCGTCGTTGCCCCAGAAGGTTGAACTGGCTGGATTCGCTCATGCGGCGTGCGGGATGGTCATCGTCCCGCTGCGGCCGCGGCGGCCGCCGTCGCGGCGGCGCGCTCGGCGCGTCGCAAGCGCTCGGCCTTGAGCTGTGATCGCCGGGCCGCCTCGGCCTTTGCATCGGCGATGCGCTCGGCGTACACGCGGCGCGGCGCGTCCTCGGCGCAATAGCGATCGATCTCGCCCTGGATCTCCGTGAGCATCAGGCGCGACTGCGACGGCGACAGCTGGTAGACGTTGCCGCTGGGATCGCGGCCGTAGATCACCGGTGCACCGCGATAGTTCATCAGCCGCTCGCGGGAGTTGTCGCATCGCTGCTGCACTTCGACGATCAGCCCGCGCGGAATGACGCCGGTCCACTCGGGCTGCTCCGGAATGTCGCGATCGTCGAAGTGTTCGCGCGTCATCTTCTGGCCGGCGGACTGCGTGTCGTCGTAGTGCACGACGCCGTTCTTGTCGACCCAGCGGTAGACGCTGCGGGCAGCGGCTTCGTAGACCGACAGCATCGCCAACAGCGCGAGCGCCACAACGGGGCGGGGGAGCCCACGCATCGGCACGATCACTCCGGCTGCGCGCCGCCGCACTGCGTTTCGATTTCCGCTTCGACCTTGGCAACCAGCTGCTTGCGTTCCTCGGCCGAGTACTGTCGTTCGCGTCCCAGCGCGTCGCGCTCGATCAGCTGGGTTGCATTGCGATACGTCTTCAACTGGCTGCGCTTGGTGGCACATTCGGCTTCGCGCGCGGCGACTTCCTCGTCGGTGACCGCAGCGGGGGCGGGAGCAGCGGAGCCGGAAGGGCGGGCGAACCGGTTGTCGAAATTGCGGACGTCTTGCGCACCCGCGGGCGGCGTGTCGCCGTAGTGGACCTTGCCATCGGCGCCCTTCCAACGATAGACAGGATCACCTGCGGCGAATGCGCTACCCAGCATCAGCAACGTGCACATAGCCAACGAGACGAGGCGCATGGAATCGATACCGGCCGAGGCGACCGTGCAAGTCTAGGCGAATCGGGGGCGCACCTGCGCCTCCTACAATGCGTCATGAAACTCGGAACCTTTTTGTGGCGCGTCGGCCTGGTCGCGATCGTGGCGGCGGGGGTCGGACAGTACTGGCTGGTCCAGCGCACGCATGAGGCGGCTGCGCGCCTGGTGGCGCGACTCATTCCGCAGGGCGAACTGCGCTACGAGCGCCTCTGGCCCTTCCCGTGGGGCGGCGGGCGCGCGTGGGGCCTGTCGTTCCAGCCGGAAGGAATGCTGCAGGTCGCGCTGCAGACGCCCACCGGCATGCGGGTCGAGGCGCGGGAGATGCGTCTGCGCGAGCTGCGCTATTCCGACGACGGAACAATCGAGCGGGTGCGCGGCTCGCTGCTAGATGTTCGGGTGCCGGTGACCGAGCGCCGCTCGCCGATTCCCGAGCAGCCCGAGGTCGGCCGCATGCCGGCGCCCACGCTGTTCGATCTGGGCTACACCCAGCTGCGCTTCGATCTGGAGTTCGACATCCAGTACGTCGCCTCGTCGCGCCTGGCGCTGGTGCACTTCAACGCGGCGGGCGCGGACATCGGGCACGCGGCGCTGTCGGCCCAGCTCGAAGGCACGCCGCAGGTCTTCGATCGGGCACCGGATCAGATCATGGTGCGCAAGCTGGAACTGGAGTTCGCCGACTCAGGCCTGCTGCGCCGGTTCAAGGATGTCTCCGCCGCCCGTGCCCGGCTCGGCCGAACGGCTTGGGAGGACGCGATGCTCGCGTACCTGGATCGACGCGCGCGAAAGGAAGGCTGGAAATGGGACGCCGAGACCGCCCGCTCGCTGCAGGCGGTCGTTCGCCAGTCGGACTACGTGCGGATGAAGGTCGATCCGCCCGGCGACGTGGCGCTGCGCAACATCCGTCTCTATCCGGTCGCCGATTGGCCGACGCTGCTGGGCTTCGGCATGACGCACGAGGGGCGCATCAGCACGCCCCCGCCCGTTGGTCAGAGATCGTAGCCGCGCTCGTTGTGCTCGGCGGTGTCCAGGCCGGCGGATTCGGCTTCGGCCGAAACACGCAGGGCCATCATCGCGCCCACCGCCTTCAGCAGGATCCAGGTGACCACCGCGGTGTAGGCGACCGTGACGGCAACTCCGATCGCCTGAACACCCATTTGCGAGCCCATCGTGGCCTCGCCCGAGTAGCCCTGGCCGCTGAACAATCCGAGTGCGTTCGACGCGAACACGCCGGCGAGCAGCGTGCCGAGGATGCCGCCCACGCCGTGCACCGGGAACACGTCCAGCGAATCGTCGATCCGCAGCGTGCGCTTGAGGAAGTTGGTCGCGTTGAAGCAGATGACGCCGGCCAACAGGCCGATCACCAGCGCGCCGCCGGGACCGACGTAGCCCGAGGCCGGCGTGATCGTGCCCAGGCCCGCCACCATGCCGGTGACGGTGCCCAGCGCCGAAGGCTTGCCGTAGCGCACCCACTCCATCACCGCCCAGGCGCTCGCACCTGCGGCTGCCGACAGGTGCGTGACCAGGATCGCCATCGCGGCATTGCCATTGGCGGCCAGCGCCGAGCCGCCGTTGAAGCCGAACCAGCCCACCCACAGCATCGCGGCGCCGGTCACGGTCATGGTCATGTTGTGCGGCATCATCGGCGTCTGCGGAAAGCCCTGGCGTTTGCCGAGCGTGATCGCCGCAACCAGCGAGGCGACGCCGGCGGTGATGTGCACCACCGTGCCGCCTGCGAAATCGAGCAGCCCGAGCTTGAACAGCCAGCCGTCCGACGCCCAAACCCAGTGGCAGATCGGCGCGTAGACGAGCACGACCCAGAGCGACGAGAACAGCAGCATCGAGGAGAACCTCATGCGCTCGGCGAAACCGCCGACCACCAGCGCCGGTGTGATCACGGCAAAAGTGAGCTGGAACATCGCGAATGCGGTCTCGGGAATGGTCCCGCTGACCGAGCCTTCTTCGACGCCGGCGAAGAAGGCCTTGTCCAGGCCTCCGATGAAGGGGCCGCCCGCTCCGAACACCAGGCTGTAAACGAACACGAGCCAGAGCAGCGACACCACGCAGGTGATCGCGAAGCACTGCATCAGGACCGAGAGCACGTTCTTCGTTCGCACCAGGCCGCCGTAGAACAGCGCAAGGCCCGGCAGCGTCATGAACAGGACCAGTGCGGTCGAGGTCAGGATCCAGGCGCTGTCGCCCGTATTGACCTCCTGCGCGCACACCACGAACGGACACGCGGCAAGGGCCGCCCCGATCCAGCGCTTCATGTGCTGCTCCTCCCTATGACCGGTCGCCCTTGACCGGCCTTCCTCTTGTTCGAATGCCTGCCGCTGTCCCGAGCGGTCCTCAGACCGCGTCGACTCCAGACTCGCCGGTGCGAATGCGGACGGTCTGGTCGAGGTCGTAGACGAAGATCTTGCCGTCGCCGATCTGTCCGGTCTTGGCGCTCTTCTGGATCGCCTCGACCGCGCGATCGACCATGTCCGGCGCGAGCGCCACCTCCAGCTTGATCTTGGGCAGCAGGTCCACGGTGTACTCCGCCCCCCGGTAGAGCTCGGTGTGGCCCTTCTGTCGTCCGAAGCCGCGCACTTCGGTCACCGTCATGCCCTGGACACCGATGTCGGCGAGGGCCTCGCGGACGGCGTCGAGCTTGAACGGCTTGATGACGGCGATGAGCATCTTCATGTCGGACCTCGAATCGGGTTCGTAAAGCGCGGACGCGGCAGTCTACCGGCTCGGATCGTCGCAAAAAACCCGCCCGCCGCGTGCGCCGCGTCACAGGGTGGCCCCTGGATGCCGTCGTCCCCGGATCGCGATTGACGTATCCATGCGCGGGGAGCCGCGGGCTTCCGGGGAGAACCACCATGAACATCACCATTCGCGGTGCCGTCCTCGCGGCTGCGACGGGATTCTTCGCGATCGCCGGAAGCGCGCGCGGCGCGGCGCTCGATTCACCCGAGACGACGTGCATCGGCGCAGAACGCGCCGGCAGCCCCTCGGGTGTCGCGACGTATACGGGCAAGTACCTGGGCACCTGGCCGGGCCAGTCGCACCCGCACGGCTACGAGCCGGGCCCGTATGCCGACGAGGCGCCGCTGTTCGAGGTGACCGCGGCCAATGCCGCGACGTACGCGGCGGCTTTGACCGCCGGCCAGAAGGCGCTGCTGCGCCAATATCCCAAGGCCTTTCGGATGAAGGTCTATCCGAGCCGCCGCGACTTCCGCTTCGCCGACTGGGTCTGCGAGACCGTGCGGCGCAACGCCGAGGAGGCTCGGGTGGTCAACGACGGCCGTGGCATCGAGGGCGTGAGCGGCGCCATTCCGTTTCCGTTTCCCAGGAATGGGCTCGAGGCGGTATGGAATGCGATCAATCCGCATCGCGGCTGGACCGAATCGGCGGTGACCGACATCGCCGACGTGTACGCCAATGGCGCGATCTCCTGGGGACGCCAGCGTTTCATGACGCTGGACCCGGGCAAGGATCCGCAGCTGCGGGGTTCGTACCAGGATCGGGTCGGCGCCTACTTCATGGCGCATTACCTGTTGCCCGAGCGCGACCGCGGCCTGGTCGCGGTGGGTTACCAACCGAACGACTTTTCGAAGCAGTCGACGCAGAGCACCTGGCTGTACCAGCCGTGGATCCGCCGCGTGCGGCAGTCGGCGCCGGTGGGGTTCGATTACCCGATTCCGCCGGCCGGGCTGCGCACGGTCGACGAGGACTACGGCTTCAACGGTTCGCCCGAACGCTACGAATGGAAGCTCGTGGGCAAGCGTGAGGTGCTCGTTCCGTACCACAACTTCCGCATCAACGATCCCGCGCTCAAGTACGCGGACTTCATCCATCCGTCGACGCCCAATCCCGACGTCGTGCGCTACGAACGCCATCGCGTCTGGGTGATCGAAGGCACGCTCAAGCCGGGGATGCGCCACATCTACGCGCGCCGCGAGCTCTACGCCGACGAGGACACCTGGCTGGTGCTCTGGGCCGACAACTACGACGCGCGCGGATCGCTTTGGCGCACGAGCTACATCACGTATTTCTATTCGCAGGAGTCGCGCGCGTTTCATCGCGGGGCATCGGTCTATCACGACCTGAGCCAGCGCGCGTACGAAGCGACCTACCTGGTGAACCAGTCGGGCGAAGGCTGGTGGCGGCTCAATCAGCCGCTGCAGCCCGAGATGTTCAGCGCCGAGGCGGCGGCCCGCGCCGGCCGTTGACGCCTCGCCTCATGCGAGCGGCAGTTCGTGCTCGCGATGGAACTCGAGGATGCGCCGATAGGCATCCGGATCCTTGACGTGCACCAGCCCGCCTTCGCGCGGATGAACCCAATCGTGCAGACGAGAGAGGTAGAAGCGCAGCGCGGCGGCGCGCAGCACGAGTCGCCAATCGCGCGCCTCCGGCTCGACGGGCTGACGTTCGGCGCAATAGGCGTCGATCATCTCGCGGGCGCGCGACAGGTTCGGCTGTCCGTGGGTGTCGAAGCACCAATCGTTGACCGTGATGGCGAGGTCGTAGAGCAGGCTGTCGTTGCACGCGTAGTAGAAGTCGATGACGCCGGTGAGCCGATCGTCCACGAACAGCACGTTGTCGCGGAACAGGTCGGCGTGGACGATGCCCTGTGGCAGCGCCGCGAGGTCGAGCCCGGCCTGCGCCGACAGCTCCGAATCGATCAGTGCGCGCGCGTCGTCCGGCAGCAGCGGCAGCAGCGCCTGCGCGGTGTCGCGCCGCCAGGCGACGCCGCGCGAGTTCTCCGCGTGCCCCTTGAACGAGCCGGCGACCCGGTGCAGCTGGCCGAGCACGGTGCCGGTTGCACGGCACTGCGCGGCGTTGGGAAACAGCACGCTCTGTCCGACGAGGCGACGCACGATCGCGGCCGGCTTGCCGTTGAGCGTCACCAGCGACCGTCCGTCGTGCGTGTGCAGCGGCGCGGCGCTCGGGAACCCGTGCCCGGCCAGATGTTCCATCAGCCCCAGGAAGAACGGCAGGTCCGCGTAGTTCAGGCGCTCGAACAGCGTGAGGACCCAGCGTCCGTCGTCGGTGTCGACGAAGTAGTTGGTGTTCTCCACGCCTTCGCCGATTCCCTGGAAGCCGACGACTTCGCCCACGGGGTATTGGCGCAGGAAGTCCTGCAGTTCGGCGTGCGTGACCTTGGTGAAGACGCTCATGGGCGGACTCGGCTCAGCGTTTCCAGAAGCTGGGAGTGAAGACGATCAGCAGCGTGAAGATCTCGAGGCGGCCGAGCAACATCGCGAAGGTCAGGATCCACTTGCCCACGAAGCTGACGGTGGCCACCGACGTCGCGATCGGGCCCAGACCCGGACCGGAATTGTTGATCGCGGCGGCAACAGCGGAGAACGCGGTGACCGGGTCCAGTCCCGTGGCCATCATCGCGAAGCTCAGGAATATCGTGAAGCCGATGTAGACCGAGAAGAAGCCGCCGACCGCGTACACCACCGAATCCTCCACGACCTTGCCGTCGAGCTTGATCGGCAGCTGCGCGGACGGATGCATCAGGCGCTGGATTTCACGGAATGCCTGTTTCACGAACAGCATCAAACGGACGACCTTGACGCCGCCGGCCGTCGATCCGCCGCAGCCGACCATGAACATCGACAGCAGCATCAGCATCGGAACGTACGACGGCCAGTGGGTCGGGTCGGCGGTGGCGAAGCCCGTCGTGCTGCCGTAGCTGATCACGTGGAAGAACACGATGCGGATCGTATCCAGCGGGTTGTCGAACGTATGCGCGAGCAGCAGCGGGATGCACCCGAGCGTGGACAGCCCCACGATGATCATCAGGCACATGCGGAATTCGCCGTCCTTCCAGTAGAAGGCCAGGCTGCGATACCGCCAGGCCGCGAAGTGGATCGCAAAATTGAGCGCCCCCACCAGCATGAAGAACATCGCGACGTACTCGATCGCGGAGCTGTCGAAGTAGCCTAGGCTCTGGTCGTGGGTCGAGAAGCCGCCGGTGCCGAGCGTCGAAAACGCATGGCACAGCGCATCGAACGGCGACATGCCGGCGAGCCAGTACGCGACGCCGCAGGCGCCGGTGAGTCCCAGGTACACGAACCACAGCACGCGCGCGGTCTCGGTGATTCGCGGCGTCAGCTTGGAGTTCTTCATCGGACCGGGCGTTTCGGCCCGATACAGCTGCATGCCGCCGATGCCGAGCATCGGCAGCACCGCCACCGCCAGCACCACGATTCCCATGCCGCCGAGGAAGTGAAGCTGCGAGCGGTAGTAGTTGAGCGCATGCGGCAGATCGTCGAGGCCCTGGGCGACCGTGGTCGCGCCGGTCGTGGTGAGGCCCGAGACCGACTCGAACACGGCGTCCGTGTACGAATGCCAGGCTTCGTCCGCGAAGTAGAACGGGATCGCGCCGAAGATGCCGAGCACGCCCCAGAACAGCACGGTGATCAGGAACCCATCGCGCGTCTTGAGCTCGGCGCGCTCGTTGCGCGCCGGCCACCAGATCACGGCACCGGTCAGGAACGTGATCCACAGGCCCATCAGGAACGGACCCGTCGTGGTCGCTTCGTACAGCTGATCGACCACGATCGGCGGAACCATGCTGAAGCTGAAGAGCATCAGCAGGATGCCGGTGATGCGCTGCACCGCGACGAAGCGGTGCATCCGGGTGCTGGGGTGGACCGTCCAGTGCGCCACGCTCGGCTCGGCTCAGATGAACGAAAAGCCGACCTGGAACAGCTTCTCGACATCCTTCGTGTGCTTGCGATCGACGATGAACAGGATCACGTGATCCTCGGCCTCGACGACGGTGTCGTGGTGCGCGATCAGCACCATGTCGTTGCGCACGATCGCGCCGATGGTCGTGCCCTTGGGCAGGTTGATCTCGTCGAGGCGGCGACCCACG
>NZ_JAJFBP010000007.1 GCF_020697055.1 Panacagrimonas sp.
CCGAAACAGAAGCGGCCGCGGCGCGGTGACGTCGACAGCCGGGTCTCGATCGCGGCGAAACCCAGCGCAATCCAGTGGCGCGCCCAGACGTTGCGAGCGGCCTCGTCATGACCCAGCGGACCGCTGATGTACTTAAGCACGCGCAGGTTGTTCAGCGGATGGATGTCGCAGGCGATGGACAGGGCGAGCTGGCGCACCCAGGCACGATCGGCGGCCGAACCGCGCGGCAGCAGCGGCGGATCGGGGAAGCGCTCGTCCAGGTATTCGACGATCGCCAGCGACTGCGCAAGGTGTTCGCCGTCGTGCTCGAGCACCGGGACGAGCCTGGCCGGGTTGGTGTGCGCATAGTCGTCAGACAGCTGCTCGGCGGTGAGCAGGTTCACCGGCACGCTTTCATACGGCAGGTTCTTGAGGTTGAGCGCGATCCGCACGCGGTACGAGGCCGAACTGCGGAAGTACTCGTGGAGCCTGATCGTCGTCATCGCACAGCGGCCGTGGGCGGAACCGTTGCGCGCACTCTACGACGCGTCGACCCGCACACGGATGTCGGGGAGGCCGTCGATATGCCCGTGCATCAGATCGCCGGGCCGGACCGGACCCACGCCCTCGGGCGTGCCCGTCATGATCAGGTCGCCTGCCTGCAGCGCCTCGTACCGCGACAGGTAGCTGATCGCCTCTTCCACGCTCCAGATCATCAGGCCGATGTCCGAGCCCTGCTTGCGGGTTTCGTTGACCGCCAGCCAGATCGCGCCGCCGCGCATCACGCCCCTGCCGGCCTCGGGCACGATCGCGCCGATCGGCGCCGAGGCGGTGAAGGCCTTGCCGAATTCCCAGGGCCGACCCTTGTCGCGTGCCGCGAACTGGAGATCGCGCCGCGTCATGTCCAGGCCGACCGCGTGGCCGAACACCAGCGACCCGGCCTGCTCGCGCGCGATGTTTGCGCCCCCCTTGCCGATGGCCACGACCAGTTCGACCTCGTGGTGGAAATTGGAGGTCATCGGCGGATACGGGAGGGGCGTCTCGTCGCCACTGCAATCGACCACGGCGTTGCGCGGTTTCATGAAGAAGAACGGCGGTTCGCGCTCGTCCTGCCCCATCTCGCGGGCATGCGCGGCGTAGTTGCGCCCGACGCAGAAGATGCGATTGACGGGGAAGCGCGTCGTGCTGCCGACGATGGCAAGCGTGGGCGTCGGCGCGGGATCGAAGGCGTAGGTCACGGGAACTCCGGTGCTGCAACGCGATGGCGGCGCAAACGTCAGCGCGCCGCGTCGAGCGTCGCCCTGGCGATGATCTCCTTCATGATCTCCGAGCTGCCGGCCAGGATGCGATGCACGCGCTCGTCCTGGTAGAGGCGGCAGATCTCGTACTCCTCCATGTAGCCGGCGCCGCCGTGCAGCTGCACACCCTCGTCGACCATGCGGCCGTTGATCTCGCTGGTGAGCAGCTTGGCGCGTGCCGCGTCGTCGGCGGTGAGCTTGCCCTCGTTGTGCACCTCCACGCAGCGATCGACGTAGACCTGCGCCATGTCGATCTCGGCGTCGAGCGCGGCGAGCTTGAAGCGCGTGTTCTGCATCTGGCTGAGCGGCTTGCCGAAAACCTTTCGCTGGCGCACGAACTCCTGCGTGATCTGCAGCGCCAGCCGCCCGGCGGCGATGTTGCCGCAGGCGGCGATCAGGCGCTCCTCCGCCAATCCCTGCATCAGCTGGTAGAAGCCCTTGTGCACCTGGCCCAGCACGTTGGCCTTGGGAATCTTCACGTCGCGGAAGAACATCTCGGCCGTGTCCTGGGATTTCAGGCCCATTTTCTCCAGATTTCGCCCGCGCTCGAATCCCTCCATGCCGCGTTCGACCAGGAACAAAGTCACGCCGTGCGCGTTGTCCGGATGGGTCTTGGCCGCGACGATCACGAGATCGGCATTGAGACCGTTGGAGATGTAGGTCTTGGCGCCGTTGAGCACCCAGTGGTCGCCCTGTTCGACCGCGCGACTCTTCATGCCCGCCAGGTCGGATCCGGCATCGGGCTCGGTCATCGCGATCGCCAGGATCGTTTCGCCCGAGATCATCCCGGGCAGGAAACGCGCTTTCTGCTCCTCGTTGCCGAAATGGCTCAGATAAGGCCCGACGAGGCGGCCGTGCAGCGTGAGGAAGAAACCCGGATCCCCGTGAAAGACGTTCTCCTCGATCAGGATCTGGTCGTAGCGGAAGTCCTTCAGGCCCAGGCCGCCGTAGGCCTCGTCGGCCCACATGCACAGGTAACCCTGATCTCCGGCCTTCCGGTAGGCGCTGCGATCCACGATGCGCGCCTTGCGCCACGCCTCGCTGTGCGGCCGGATCTGCTGCTGGAAGAAGCGGCGCGCCTGGTCGCGGAACAGTTCCATCTCGGGCTCGAGCGGTTTGCGCTGCATGAAGGTCTCTCCTCGATCGGTGAATGGAATAATGCCGCCCTGCCTGCAATCCCTGTCGCCATGTCCCAGGACGAGATCCGGCGCAACGTCGTGAGCGCCAGCCTGCTGACGCGCTTCGCGGTCGAGCGCGGCGCGGATCGGGACGCGGTACTCCGGAATACCGGCCTGGTTGCCGCGGCGCTCGCCGACCCGACGATGGAGATCCGTCCGGCGCAGTAACTGACGCTGGTACGCAACATCCTCGATGTCCTGCGCCATCCGCCAGGCCTGGGACTCGACGCGGGGCTGCGCTATCACCTGTCGACGTACGGCATCTGGGGCTTTGCGCTGCTCACGAGCCCGAGTCTGCGCGCGGTGGCCGAAGTGGTGGAACGATATCTCTCCCTGAGCTACGCCTTCGTGCGGTTCCAGCCGCGGCTGCGCGCCGATGGCGTGCAGATCGTGCTCGACGACAGCGGCATCGAGCCTGACGTGCGCCAGTTTCTGCTCGAGCGCGACTTCGCGGCGTGGGCCAACGCGATGCGCGAGATGCAGGCGGGCGCCTTGATCCTTCGCGACGTGAGCTTCCGGTTCGCACGGCCGGCGTATGCGGCGCGCTTCACCGAGCTGTGCGGGCTCGAGCCGCGCTTCGGCGCCGCCGAGAACCGGGTGACGCTGGATCCGTCGCTGATGGACCAGCCGCTGCCGCAGGCCGATCCGGTGATGGCGCGCATGTGCCTGGAGCAGTGCCGGCATCTGCTGGGGCGGCGCCAGTCGCGCGGGGGTTATGCGGGACGTGTGCGCGATCGCCTGTTCCAGAGCGCCGGCGGCATGCCGGGCCTGGAGGCGGTGGCCGAGGAGCTGCACCTGTCGGCGCGCAGCCTGCGACGTCACCTGGAGACCGAAGGCACCACGTTCCGCGCGCTGTGCGACGAGGTACTGGAGACGCTGGCCGAGGAACTGCTCACCACCGCGAGCATGAAGATCGACGAGGTCGCGGCGCGCCTGGGCTATGCCGAATCGGCGAGCTTCATCCACGCCTTCAAGCGCTGGAAGGGCGTATCGCCCAACGCGTTCCGCGAACAACATCGATCCAGGACGTAACCCGGGCGCAGCCCGGGACCCGCCCGTCACAGCGTTTTCAGGTACTCGATCAACGCCCGTCGCTCATCGTCGGTCAGCACCGAGGTGAACGCGTGGCCGGTGTTGGCCTGGCTGTACATCTCGGTGTTGTAGATCTTGCGCGTCTCGATCTGCTCGTTGGTCAGCAGCGGCAGGTTCGCCAGGTTCCAGACCAGCCCGCCGTTGGCGTAGACCAGGCTCAGCACGTCCTGGACCCGCGGTGCGCCGCCGCGCGCGCGGCGATCGATCGGCTGGAGCAGCGCTACACGCGCTACAAGCCCGACAGCCTCACGTCGCGCATCAACGCCGCGGCCGGATCCGGCGAGCGCATCCGGGTGGACGACGAAACCGCCGGCCTGCTCGACTACGCGGCTCAGGCGCATGTCCAGAGCGGCGGTCGGTTCGATATCACGTCTGGCGTACTTCGCCGCGCCTGGGACTTTCGGTCGGGTCGGTTGCCGTCGATGGAGGAGATCGAGGCCTTGCTGGCGCTGGTGGGATGGTCGCAAGTGCGATGGGAACGGCCGTGGGTCTCGTTGCCACGGACCGGGATGGAGCTGGACTTCGGCGGATTCGTGAAGGAGTACGCCGCGGATGCCGCGGCCCAGGTCTGCCGCGAGCACCGGATCGAACATGGCCTGGTCGAGCTCGGGGGCGACATCCGCGTGATCGGACCGCATCCCGATGGCACCCCGTGGCGCGTGGGCGTGCGGCATCCGCGCGATCCGTCGCGCCCGCTCGCGGCGGTGGATCTGCTGTCGGGCGCCATCGCCAGTAGCGGCGACTACGAACGCTTCATGATCGTCGACGGTCGGCGCTACGCGCACATCCTGGACGCGCGCACCGGCTGGCCGGTCGAGGACTCGCGGCGGTGTCGGTGGTCGCGCCGAGCTGCCTGGTCGCCGGCACGGCGAGCACGATCGCGATGCTGCACGGCGTGGAGGGGACGCGATGGCTGCAGGAGTTGGGCCTGCGGCACATCGCGGTCACGCCCTCGGAAGCCGATTCGGCGTGATGCAGGCTTTCACCGATGCGCCGCATCGGGGTAGGCTTTGCGCTCTGCGCGGGTGTAGTTCAATGGTAGAACTTCAGCTTCCCAAGCTGATAGCGTGGGTTCGATTCCCATCACCCGCTCCAAATCCCGAGAGTGTGGCGCGGGGAATCTCACCCACGAGCCTGGGAAGTTCGCTGCGCTCATGCCGATCCCTGGCGGATCGGTCGATTTCCATCACCGCTCCACTTCTTCTCTGATCTCCAACTGACGCGCATGGGTCGACCGTTCGAGTCGAAGCCTGCTCGCAAGCGCGGTGAAATCGCGCGGCCCGGCGCGGCGCGCATCCTGCCGTTGAGGTTGATGTCGCAGGTGCCCGTGATCCGACGTTTGACGCGACCCGAACCGGCGCCGCCTCCGGCCCGGCGACTCTCGCCGCGGCGCGTCCTTCAGCTGCTGCGTCGTCGTCCGTCGAAGCAGGACGCGCGACCGCCGCCATTCGCGATTCCATTCGTCTCCCCGATGATCCGCGGCGTGCGGCGCCCGATCGAGCGCACGGCGGCGGTGGTCAAGGCCGCGCGCGACGTGCGCAAACCGCGCACACGCTGGGAGCGATTGCGCGAAGCGGCCCGCCTGGCGATCGAGGATCCGGTCAGCGCCGCGAAGTGGGAACGCCTGATGGGCCTGGGCGTGGGCCTCGTCGCCGGGAAGAAGCTAAGCCCGAAGCGCAAGAAGGCCGGGTCGAACGACAAGAAGCGGCTGCGCCGCAGCCTGCGCGATCGGCTGC
The DNA here is from genome assembly GCF_020697055.1 of Panacagrimonas sp. GTDB lineage: Bacteria > Pseudomonadota > Gammaproteobacteria > Nevskiales > Nevskiaceae > Panacagrimonas. The sequence goes on from NZ_JAJFBP010000007.1 coordinate 5,284, forward strand.
AGCAGCTGCAGTCGGTGCTCAACGATCACGCGGGGCCACGCGGACGCCATCGTCGCGCGACCTGAAACGAAAAAGCGGGTGCGCCTTGCGACGCACCCGCTCGATCACGCGTTGACGCTGCGGCGTTTCAGCGCGCCTGGATCGTGTTGCCGACCACGCGCACCCTCATGCCCGCGCTGATGCCCGCCGGATCGGGCACGTTCACGGTCTGCACGCTGCCGTTCTCCATGTTCACCGCGATGGCGTAGTACGTGGTCGAACGCGCACGCTTCTCGACCTCGTGGCCCGCGACACCGCCGAGCACCGCGCCACCGGCCGTGGCCACGTCCTTGCCGCGACCGCCACCGAACTGGTGACCAATGACGCCGCCGGCGATCGCACCGATCACCGCGCCGGCGCCGCTGCCCGAGCCCTTCTCCTTGACCGGCGTCACCGAGGCCACGACGCCGCACTCGTTGCAGACCGGCGGCGGAGCCGGCGGTTCGGGCTCTGCGACCGGGCGCGGCTTCGGACGCGGCTTGGGCGCCGGAGCCGGTTCGGACTCGGCCACTTCTTCCTTGGCTTCCTCGGCGGCCTTCTCGGCCTGCTGCTCGGTGGCCTCCGCTGCAGCCTCTTCCTCGGTCTTGGGCTCGTCCGAAGGCGGCGCGCAGCCGCCGAGGCCGAGCATCAGAGCGAAGCTGGCGGTGATGATGGTCTTGCGCAACATGGTGAACTCCCTGTGATGTGACGATGCGTCCGCGAAAGCCTCACGCGGCGCTTGGAAAAGCAGGTTTCGACGGCGGCATCTTGGGCTGCGCGACTGAATCGCGGCTGAGCCGCTAAGCGGCTGAATTCACGCGTTCCAATCCGTCGATGAACGGCAGAAAGGCGTCGGCGACGGCCCGCGGTGCCTCGACCTGCGGATAGTGACCGATCCCCGGGAGGCTGACGATGTCCGGTCGCGGCACGAGTTGCCGATACCGCTCGACCATGTGCGCGCCCGAGACCGGATCCTCCGGCCCGTTGATCACGCGCAGCGGCACGCGCGTCTGCTGCAGTGCCGTGACCCAGCGGTCGCGATGACGGCGCCGATCGAGGATGTAGCGGATCAGCCGGTGTGGAATCAGATGCCCGCCGTTTTCCACCGTCAGGCGCCAGAACCCGCTGGCGTGTTCGGGGCTCAGCGGCGTCTGCGGACCGAACACGGCGCCCAGGCTGCGGGTGAACCGCTGCTCGTTGATGAGCTTCGCGATCAGCGGCCCGATCGGTCCGAGCAGCAGCTTCTGCACGAGGCGCGCGCGATGCGTCTCCGGAAACAGGCCGCCGTTGAGCAGCGTGACCGATTGCAACTCGAGCGAACGCGGTTCGGGCCGCTCCAGGTGTCGCGCGAGCAATTCCTGCGCGACGCTGACGCCGTAGTCGTGGACCAGCAGATGCGTGCGGCCCACGCCGAGCTGTGCCAGCAGCGATTCGTGCAGCGTCGCCTGGTCGACCAGGTCGTAGTCGTAGTCGGCGGGCTTGGCGGAGAACCCGAACCCGATCATGTCCACGGCGATCAAGCGACCGAATCGCGGTGCGATCAGCGGCCAGATGTCGGTCCAGTCCCAGCTCGACGTGGGAAAGCCGTGCACCAGCAGCAGCGTCGGGCCGGACCCGCGTTGCTCGTCGACGTAGAAGATCGGATGTCCGCGATGCTCGAACCACTGTCCGCGGCGTCGCCATTGCTCCAGTTCCATCACCATGCTGCGCTTCCCCCGGCGCCGCGACCCGCGTGTCCAGGTGCAAGAATGGTCCGTCCCCCCGATGACTGTCCATTCGCGCGAGCGGTTCGGTGATGGACGATCGCTTCCTGGAGATCGAGATGGCCAAGACCCCTTCCACCATGCTGCCGCTGGACACGACCGCGCCCGATTTCGTGCTCCCCGACAGCGTCAGCGGACGCCGTGTCGCGCTGGCGGATGTTCGCGGCGCGCAAGGCACGCTGGTGATGTTCATCTGCAACCACTGTCCCTACGTGAAGCACGTCAACGTCGAACTGGTGCGCGTGGCGCGCCACTGCGCCGACCGCGGCATCGGCGTCGTGGCGATCTCCTCCAACGACGTAACGAACTATCCGGACGACGCGCCGGACCGGATGCGGGACGTCGCCCGGGAGCAGGGCTATCCGTTCCCCTATCTCTACGACGAGACCCAGGACGTGGCGCGTGCCTACGACGCGGCCTGCACGCCCGATTTCTTCCTGTTCGACGCACGCGATCGGCTGGTCTATCGCGGCCGGCTCGACGCCTCGACGCCGGGCAACGGCCGCTCGCCGGACGGTGCGGATCTGCGTGCGGCGCTCGAGGCGCTGCTGGCGGGCGCAGCGCCGATCGCGAGCCAGCAGCCGAGCATCGGCTGCAACATCAAATGGAAGCGCGCGGCCTGAGCGGGCCGGCCTGGCACGAAGGTCGCACGCGAGAGGGCGTCACCTATTCCATCGTCAAATCCCCGCCATGTTCTGGAAGCGTCCTCCGATCCGTCCCATGCGACTGCTCAGCGTCGCGTTGCTAGTGATTACGGCCATCATCTCGATCGTTCCGGAGTCCCCGACGCCTTGGCCGGGTGCGCTTTCGAGCCAACGGGTGGCGCTCGGCGACGTTCTCGGGCTCGGCCCCTGAGCCGTCGCGGAGCTCGAGTGACGCGAAGCGTGTCCAATTCTTGTCCAAGCTGGACCGCCCGTGTCAGTGGTTCGAGGTCGGCTGAAAAATGCGAGATATCGGTCTAAATAGTCTAAAAATCAACGCTCTTGTGCAGTGCAATAGATAACTCGTTCGTCGCCCCCTAAACTGGCGCCCTCGTGAGCGCCGATCCCCGATTCACGGTCTCGCTGCCCGATCCGACGACGCATCGCTTCCACGTTCGCCTCGAGCTTCCGGACAGCGGTACCGACAGCCAGACCTTCCGCCTGCCCGCGTGGATCCGCGGCAGCTATCTCGTGCGCGACCTTGCCCGGCACGTGGTGGAGGTCAGGGCGTGGCGCGACGGCGAGCCGGCGGCCATCGAGCGGTTGGACAAGTCCACGTTCCGCGTCGCCGCAGGTCCGGGCGCGCTGCGTCTCGAATACGCCGTGCAGGCCTTCGACGAATCCGTGCGCAAGGCGTTTCTCGATTCGCGCCGCGGCTTCTTCAATGGCAGCTCGCTGTTCTACTGCCCCGACGGGCTTCGCGGCTCGCGTTTCGAGCTGGTGATCGAACGTCCCGCCGGCGAGGCCTATCGCCAATGGCGCGTGGCGACCTCGATGAGCGCAGCCGAGATCGACGCGCAGGGTTTCGGCCGCTACGTGGCCGAGAACTACGAGGCGCTGATCGATCACCCGGTCGAACTCGGACCATTCCGCCGCTTCGACTTCGAGGCCGACGGCGTGCCGCACGCGCTGGTGGTGTCGGGTCGCGTCGACGCCGACTTCGAGCGCGTCACCGCGGACCTGTCGAAGATCTGCTCGATGCAGCGCACGCTGTTCGGCGGCGAACCGGCGTTGCCGCAGTACCTGTTCCTTACCAACGTCGTGTCGGCCGGATACGGCGGGCTCGAGCACCGCGCGAGCACCGCGCTGATCTGCTCGCGCGCGGATTTTCCGAAGGCGGGGCAGGGGGCGGCACACAAGGAGTACCGCAACTTCCTCGGGCTGTGCAGCCACGAGTACTTCCACCTGTGGAACGTCAAGCGCATCACCGCGCAATCGTTCCTGGATTCGGATCTGGCTCGCGAGGCCTACACGCGCGACCTCTGGCACTACGAAGGCGTGACGTCCTACTACGACGATCTGATGGTGCTGCGCGCCGGCATCCTCGATGCGCCGACCTATCTCGACGTCCTCGCCGAGCAGGCCACGCGGCTGCAGCGTTCGCCCGCGCGGCGGCGCCAGACGCTGGCCGACGCGAGCTTCGAGACCTGGATCAAGTACTACCAGCCGGACGAGAACTCGCCCAACGCGGCCACCAACTACTACGTCAAGGGTGCGCTCGCCGCCCTGTGCGTGGACCTGCATCTGCGCCGAGACTCCAAGGTCACGCTCGACGACGTGATGCGGCGGCTGTGGGAGCGCCACGGGCGCGAGGGTCGCGGTGTTCCCGAAGGCGGACTCGAGTCCGTCGCCGCGGAGCTGTCGGGCCTGGATCTGAAGCCGCTGTTCGATCAGCTGCTGCGCTCCACCGAGGAACTGCCGCTGGAATCGCTGCTCGCGGATTTCGGCGTGAAGGCCGAGCTGCGCGCGTGCACGTCGGCGATCGACGACGGCGGTCGTACCCTCGCGCGCAATCCGCTCACCTGGGTCGGCATGCGCCTGCGTCCCGGCGAGACCACCGTGATGCACGTGCTCGACGATTCGCCCGCGCTGGCCGCGGGCCTGTCGCCGGGCGATCAGCTGGTGGCGATCGACGGCCTGCGCCTGACGGGTCCGCAATGGACGCGTCGCCTGGAGTCGCTGATTCCAGGCGTCGCGGTGCCGGTGCACTACTTCCGCGGTGACGAGCTGTTCAGCACGACGCTGGTCCCGAGTACCGCGCCGCTCGACACGTGGACCTTCGCGCTCGCCGATGTGGGCGGCGAAACTGCGGAGCGGCGCAGACGCTGGATCGGCGCCTGAACCCCATTCGTTCCGACATGACTGCTGCCATCGCCATTGCCTCACCGGTCGACCCGACGGCGCCGCCGGGCCCCGGAGTCGTGAACCCGCAGACGCTGGCCGAGCTGTATGCCGCGCGGCTGCGCCTGGCACCGGAGGCGGAAGCCTGCCGGCGGTTCGACGTGCCCACGCAGCAATGGCGCACGTATCGCTGGCGCGAGATCGGCGCGCTCGCGCGGCGCTACGCCGGCGGGATGCAGGCTTCGGGCCTACGACAAGGCGATCGCGTGGCGTTGCAGGTGCCCAACGGGCCGGATTGGCTCGCGCTGGACTGGGCGGCGCACAGCCTGGGGCTCATCACGGTCGGGTTGTTCGCCGACGAGACGCCGGCCGGGACGGTGCAGCTGCTCGAGGATTCCGGCGCGCGACTGCTCGTGACGCGCGATCTCGAAAGCTGGCGCGCGGTGAGCGCGCGTTCGCCGCTGCCGGGGCTGCATCGCGTGGTCGCGCTGCGCGCAGGTCCGGGCGCGATCGCACGCAACGCGCCGGACGACGCGCGCGTCGTGCCGCTGGAGGTCTTCATGGAACGCGACGCGCCGCTGCCCGACAGCGGTCGCGCCGCGGGCGAGCTCGCGTCCATCGTCTACACCTCCGGCGCCACCGGCCGGCCCAAGGGCGTGATGCAGTCGCAGGCCGCGCTGCTGGCCAATGCCCGTGCAGTCCAGGAACGCCTGGGATTCCGCGGCGACGATCTGGTCTTTTCGAACCTGCCGCTGGCGCATCTCTTCGGACGCGTGGCCTGGATCTACGCCGGCATGCTCGGCGGCGCGAGCCTGATGTTCGGTCGCGGTGCGGGCCTGGTCGCCGAGGATCTGGCGACGCAGCGACCGACCGTGCTGATCGGCGCGCCGCGCCTGTTCGAACGCATCCACGGCACGCTGACGCAGGACCTCGAGCGCGGTTCGGCGGCGCGCCGCGCGCTGTTCAACCTCGCGGTCGAAACCGGGTGGGCCAACGCGACGCGGCGCGACGGTTCACGTCGCACCGTGCGCCTGCTGCCGTCGGCGATCGTGCATCGCACCGGTGATGCGCTGCGCGCGCGGCTCGGGGGTCGCGTGCGGCTCGCGGTCTCGGGCGGCGCCGCGCTGTCGCCGCAGATCGGGCGCACGTTCGCGGCGCTGGGCGTGCCGCTGCTGCAGGGCTACGGCCTGACCGAGGCCGGGCCGGTGGTGAGCGTCAATCGAATCGACGACAACGATCCGGCGAGCGTGGGCACGCCGCTGTCCGGCGTGGAGATCCGCATCGAGGCGACCGGCGAGCTGAGCGTGCGAAGTCCGTCGGTGATGATCGGCTACTGGAACGACGACGTCGCGACGCGCGATGCGATCGACGACGCCGGCTGGCTGCGTAGCGGCGACAAGGTCAGCCGACTGGATACCGATCGCATCTACCTGGTCGGGCGCTTCAAGGAGCTGCTGGTCACGGCCACCGGCGAAAAGGCGTCGCCGGCCGACATCGAGAGCCGCCTGCGCGAGCTCTCGTTGATCGAGCAGGTGATGGTCGTCGGCGAAGCGCGTCCCTATCTGACGGCGCTGATCGTGCCGCAACCGGGTCCGCTGGCGTTGCTGCGAGCGGAGGTGGGATTGATCGACGGCGACGATTCGCCGGCCGCGCGCGACGCGATCGAAGGCGTGCTGCTGCGCCGCTGCCAGGACGTGCTGCAGAACGCGCCGCGCAACCACTGGATCGTGGGCGTGGCGCTGGTGATGCAGCCCTGGACTCCCGGCAACGGCATGCTCACCGCCACGCAAAAACTGCGTCGATGCGAGATCGCGCGTGCGCACGCACACGACATCGATCGTCTGTACGAAGGTCACTATCGCGTGCCGGCGACCGACTGCTCGAACAACGCGAGCCTCTAGGTCATCGGGGGTCCCGGGCGAAGCCCGCGGAAGGCACCATCAGAAGCGCAGATCGCGCTCAGTAATCCCCTTCGCGATGCTTGAGCGCCGAGCGCGCGTCGGCGCGCTCCCGTCGATCCTTGTCGGATGCCCAGATCACATTCGGGAACAGCAGCGTGCGCAGCAGGCCGATCAGCATCCACAGGTAGGTCACGCTGAACACCACGCCGCAGAACATCGACACCCACTCGAAGTTCGGCGACAGGAACTTGATGCCCCACCACGACGCCACGTCGGTGAAGCTCGCCGCCAGACCCGCGGGGAACACCCACTGGTACGTCTTGATGTGGTTGAACTGGAGCGAGAACGGAATGCCGACGATGAAGAAGCTGGTGGTGAAGCCGAAGAGATGCGCGTGGGTGAACGCGATCAGCTTGCCCAGCGACATCTGCGCGAAGTAGGCCTCGGCCGAGCCGTGGACGCGCAGCTGGTACCAGATCTCGGCGGCACCGAAACAGAACGCGACGCCGAACATGCCCACCGCCATCGCGATGCCACGCTTGGCCGCCGGCGGCAGGTTGCGCAGGTTCAGATCGATGCTGTGCGAATCGAACGGCACCAGCCACCAGATCTGCACGAGCATCCCGAAGAAGAGTCCGACCAGCGCCATCGGTCCGCCGACGGTGATCCAGCGCGACTTTTCCGGCGGCAGTTCGACGACTTCCGCACTCTGGACGGGCGCGTCGGAAAAGAAGTCGAAGCTGTCGTCGCCGCCCGTCGGTGTCACGTCGGATTGGACCGCAGGAGCCGGGCCTGCCTCTTCAGCCTGCAATTCCGCAGGGCTCGGCGCGGGATCCTGCGCGAACGACGCCGGCGCGAAGAGGCCCAGCGCGATCGCCAGCAGCAGCGCCCGTAAGGCGGGAGGCGCGGCGTGCCGAAGCCTTCCCGCGCTACGCATTCTTGAGCCTCACGAACACCAGCGTGCCCGCCTTCTTCACCGCCGCGGTGATCGCGGCATCGACGCCATCGCCCTTGGCCACCGGCAGTTGATCGAGCGAGACGCCCTTGAAGACCTCGTATACCGCGCTCTTGGCGGCCTCCGGAACGTGCGTCGTGTTCAGCGGCTGCACCGCGGTGACCTTGAGCTGGCGATCGGTCGCGAGCACCAGGAAGAACGCTTTCTTGTGGAACTCCGCGGGGAAGATGATCGCGGTGCCCGCGGGCCGCTGATCCTGCAGCGGGATGTAGATCGTGTTCTCGTCCTGCTTGGTCAGCTCGGCGCCCAGCGTCTTGGCGCGCGCGATGTCGGCGTCGGTGAGCAGCGCGTCCTTTGGCAGGTACGCGCGGACGCCGGGAAACAGCGATTGCACCTCGCGCGGAATCAGGCTCGCCGTGTCGAGCCAGTCGCCCTTGTTGGTCGGCGTCGAGCTCTTCGATCCGGGGTTGGACTTGGCGCCGGCTTCGTCGCCATTGGCGGCGCCGTCGCCATCGGTATCGAGCGGCGCGATCTTGCCGAACGCCGCGAGCGTCATCCCCGCGTCCTTGAACGCCTGCCCGTAGCCGTTGAGCGGCGTGCCGCCGCCGTCCTTGTGGCAGGCGTTGCACGAGGGCGGATAGCCGTATTGCTGCTTGTAGAGCCGGGCGAAGGCCGGTTCGGCGTCGACGCTCGTGGAGATCGAACTCGCAGCGAACGTCAACAGCATCCATCGCAAAGGCGCAGAGAAAAACCTGTAAGCCGTGATTGCCATTGATCGCTTTTCCTTTGCGTCCTTTGCGCCTTTGCGTTGAAAGCTTCTCTGCGCGCAACTAGAAATCGAACATCCCCGGCACGACGCTGCGCATCTGCTCCAGCAGCTTCGGATTCTGCTTCAGCTCGGCCTCGAGCGCCGCATGCTGCGTGGAATCGGCTGGCGGCATCAGCTTGGCGGCCTTGTCGGTGCCGCGGTAGCGGTCCCAGTCCAGCGCATCGCGGATCGCGTCGGTGGCCTTGATCGATTCGAGCACCTCGCTTTCCGTCGCGGCGCCCATGAAGTTGAGGCGCTTGGCGGGGTTGCCGCGATGGCAGGCGAAGCAATGGCGTTCGAAGGGCTCGAGCACCGAGCCCTTCGATACGGCCAGTGGCGGCACGCCGATCGCCACCGGCGGCGACATCTCGCGGGTGTCCAGGCAGCAATAGTCGGGTCGCACGCGCGCCGGCGGATCCTTGCGCACGTCGTGGATCACACCAGGAGAAAGCAGCGCCTGCAGCGTCTTCACGCGCGAGAACGGCTGCGCCGCAAAGGCCTCGTCGGGCATGCGCGCCACGGCGTCGAGCACCGGCGTCCAGGTGAATCCTCCGGCGGCGAGCAGCAGGCGCCGATCGGCGTCGGTGATGAACTGCGCCAGGCCGAACACGCCGTCGAGATCCTGCGCGGTCAGCACCTTCTTGGGACCGCGCGGCGTCAGCGGATCCAGCGGCGCCGGCAATCCCGGCAGGCGCGAAAACGTCTCGAGGTCCTCGTTGTTCTTCGCGGTCGCGCGCGGTTCGTCGGCGCTGAGCATCGCGCGCAGGCGGCCGCGCAGGCTCTGCTTTTCGCTCAATGGATCGCGACTGGCCAGATCGTTGTTCGGCACCGGAATGCCCTGCGCCGGCCAGTTCGAAGCCTGCAGCTTGCGCAGCGCCTGCGCGTCGGCCTGCTGCGGATCGAACGCGGCGGGATCGTCGACGAAGCGCAAAGCCAGCCGCAGCATCAGGCGCCGGCACTCGGCGCCTTGCGCACCGCAGCCGTCGAGCCAGGAACGCTGCGTGGCGTTGATGAAGTTGCCGATGTCCGTGAGCTCGTCGATGCGTTCGGGCGACGACAACGGCTGCTCGGGCGCCACCGCCAGGTAGGGTTCCGCGCCGCGTGCCTCGACGATGCGCGACGCGATCTCGATCTGGCCGTTGGTTTCCTGCCAGGGCCGCACCGAGAAGATCGGCGAGCCGCCCTGATGGCAGGTCTGGCAGATCGCGCGGCGCGCGTAGACGATTCGGGGCACGCAGCCGGCGCAGTAGTTCTGCACGAGCTGGAACTCGAAGCGACCGGCGAGCTCGTTGTAGCTGATCACCTCGATCTCGTTCGCGGCCTCGGTGAAGCCGAGGAAGAACTGCCCGCGCGGCGCGATGCCCAGCGCCGCCGGCGTGTCGTCGGCGTGGTAGTCGGCGGCGAACACGACGCGCGGTTTGTGGAAATCGGCGCTGGCCTTGAGCAGCGATCGACCCAGCGGAATCATCACCGCGAGCGGCCGCGCGTTCTCCGGCGCCTGGCGCTGGACCACGCCGACCAGTTTCTCGAACGGGAACGGCAGGCCGTCGTTCTGCGCCAGCACATGGTCGAACAGGCTGCGCGTGCCGGCGGGCGGCAGATCGTCCTCCGGGATGGCCCGGGCGGACACCGGACCGAGCGCGACGCCGGCCTGTTTCGACAACGCCGCGATATCCGCCGCGCCGTGATCCTCGTCGAGAAACCACCACGCGGCGCCGGCCGCTGCGAGCACCAGCAGCGCGACGACGGCCAGGAGCAGGCGCTTCACGACGTCGCGTTCCCGGCGCGCCTCACATCAGCTTGAGGAACTCGCGCAGCGCCAGCTTCTCCTCGGCCGACAGCGAGACGCCGAACTGGTGGCCCTTGTTCTCCACCAGGTCGTCGCACTTCATCGTGAGCGGACGATGCGGATCCAGGCTGGTGAAAAACCCCAGCGGCGTGCCCTTGGAAACCGGCAGCTTGATGAAGCCCTGACCGTCCTCGCGCGCGGCGAGCTTGAAGTCGCGCGACACGCGCGTGATCTTCTCGGGCCGATGTCCGGTGACGCGCGGATTGTCGGAGCGCATCAGTTCGTCGAACGCGTTCTCGAACTGCTTCACGCGACCCGCCACGGTGTAGTCGAGCGTCTTGTTGTCGGCAAGGTAGGTGAGTTCGCCGATCGCGTTGTTGTGCAGGAAAGGCGAGTGCGCCCACACCGACAGCAGGGAAATGTTGCGCAGGTAGCCCGGTCCGCCTTCGATCTTGCGCTCGCCGACCTTGATCCCGCCGAGTCCCGGCACCATCCGCGCGATCGTGCGCGGCACCGATCCGGGCGACGCGCGCTTCTTGTAGTCCTCGGACGAGAACTCCTCCCAGATGTGGCCTTCGTTGTGGTTGTCATGCAGCGCGCGGCAGGAGTTGGTGCCGACGATGTTGAACGGCGTCGGCTCGTCGTTGCCGAGCCAGTCCTGGCCGTAGATGCCTTTCTCGGCGAACTGTTTCGGTCGGCCGCCGACGAGGTTGCGCGCCTTGAACTCTTCCGAGTTGCGCTGCTCCTCTGAGAATTCGTACTGCCAGAACTCTTCGGCACCGAAAACATGCCCTTCGTAGAAGCGCTCGAGCGCCGCTTTGTCGGCGCGCACGCTTTCGGGCGCGACCTTGGAGCTGTGGCAGGTCGCGCACTCGCGCGCGAACACGCGATGGCCTGCCGGCACCTTGGTCAGGTCGATGAAGCGGCCGCCCGGCGAGCCGTCGACGTCGTTGGCGCGCAGCAGATAGGTGGGGCCGCCGGTGACCAGGAACGCCGCGAGGTCGGGCATCTTGGCGTCGGCGTAGTTCCAGGCGTCGCAGTCCTTGGCGCACTGCGTGATGCGGAACGGACGCTGGTGAGCCTGCTCGCCGAAGAAGCTGCCCGGCGTCGGGAAGTTCGGCGTCCAGCATTCCTCGGTGCACATGCCGATGTTCACGTAGACGCGGATCAGCGCGAGGTGATCGCCGACGCTGTCCTCGCCCCCCTTGAGCACGTTCTGCGTCAAGCCCTTCCTGAGCTCGCCCGTGACCGGATCCTTCATCAACTGCTCACGGACGATCCGGTTGTGGAAGTCCATGATGTTGTTCTGCGTGCCCGGATTGTTCTGGAAGTCGTTGGCGACCAGGCTCGTATCGATCGTGCCGGGACGTCCCGCTTCGAGCGCGATGCGCGCCAATGCGTCGGGCGGCGTGCCCTGGAAGAACATCTCCGGCTGCTTGATGTGCTGGTTGCCGATCGTGGCCGACAGGTTCTCCCACTCGGGCTCGTTGGGATCCTTCGGCGGGTTGGTGGGATCGAAGCCCACATGGCACTGCACGCAGGGGTGTCCGACCACGAAGCGCAGGTTCTTCTGCAGCTCGTCGTCGCGATACGCCGCGGTCCTGGGGTCGAACACCACCTTGCCGCTCTTGTCCTTGGTCGGATCCGCGTAGTACTTGCGATAGCCGAGCACGCCGCTCGAATGCGGATCGGGACAGCGATCCCACCAGAACGTCGACTCGTCGCCGGCGGTGCAATCGGGATCGTTGATCAGGCCGTACTTGGTGAAGCGATGCGAACGCTCGCGCGTGTCCAGCCACGGATACCAGATGTCCCGGATGCCGTTTGGCGTGGTACGGGAAAAGTGCAGGTAGATCTCGTCCTGGTTGCCGAAGGTGCCCTTGAACCAGACGTCGCGACCGCGGCGCGCCTGCTCGCGATAGGCCTTCTGCTTGTCCTTGTCGGCGACATCCTTGAACAGCGAGTTCACGTAGCGGCACGACTCGGCGTCGTAGCCGGTGGGCTGGGGCTTGTCGCAGGGCGGCGGTGCGGCCTGCGGAATTCCGGCGTACTTCCACGTCACCGGCGCCTGCCATTCGTTGTGGTAGTGCTGCGCGCCGTCCGACCACACCTTCCGGGCCGCCAGCGTGTCGTAGAAATGCTGCGCGAACCATTCGCGCCGTTCGTTGACCTGCGGTGTGCCCTTGTAGATGCCCAGCGGCAGGATGTTGCGTTGGGCCAGATCCTCGAGCGACACCGAGCGCAGCGTGTGCGAGTAGGGCGCATCCGGCACCGGATACTTGCCGGCCTCGGGCCAGTAGTGCTCGGTGGAGTAGCCGCCTTCCTGCGTGAGCGGCTTGGGCGTGCCGTCCGGCGCCTGCATCTCGGGCGCCTGGGCGTGGACCAACAGGCCGTTGAGCAGCGCCGGGACGCCGACGACGAGCAAGCCGATGCCGAGGAATCTGCCGAACATGGTGCCTCCCGGGACAAGCTCGCGCCTTCTCAGGCAGGGGCGCGATCAATGATGGGGCGAGTCTAGTACGAAGCCGGCGGTATCGACTTCGCCGGTCCGACAGACTCGCGCCGCGATCAGGACGCGGCGGGACCGTTTTCCGGCAGCAGCGGCGAGAGGCGTTCGACGAACGTGCGACGCCCCGCATCGTCGTACGGCTGCGGCGGATGGCGTCCCCACACCGGACCCGGCCAGGCCGCGTCGTGTTCGAAGCGCACGACGTGGTGGACGTGCAGCTGCGCCACGACGTTGCCCAGCGCCGCGACGTTGAGCTTGGTCCCGGCGAAGGCCTGCATCAGCGCGCGTCCGAGCGCCGAGGATTCGCGCAGCAGTTGCTGCTGATCGGCGCCCGAGAGCTGGTAGATCTCGCGGATGTCTGCGCGCCGCGGGACCAGGACGCACCAGGGATAGCGGGCATCGTTCATCAACAACACGCAGCACAGCGGCCACTGGCGCAACAGCACGGTGTCCGCGGCGAGCCGCGGGTGCAGTGCGAAGCCGTGCTCCGTCGCGATCACGACGTCAGGGCGGCAGCAGCAGCTCGCCGCCCGCGCCGGCCAGCGTCCAGCGGTTGCCGCCGGCACGCTGTGCGTTGCGCAGCGCCACCGTCGCGGCGTGCACCGCGGTGCGCAGATCTCCGCGCGACAGCGCCTCGCTGTGGATCGTCGCGACGCCGGCGCTGAGCGTGAGCATCGACGTGGGAGCGTCGGCGAACGGAATCAGCAGCGCCTCGACCGCCGCGCGCACGCGTTCGGCGGTCTCGACGGCGCCGGGGTCGTCGGTGCCCGGCAGCAGCAGCACGAAACGGGTCTCGTCGTAGCGGCTCGCGCAATCGCCCGGCCGATGCATCGAGTACTGCATGGCCAGCGCGGTCGCGCGCAGGCCGCGATCCAGCGCCGGCAGCCCTTCGCGCGCGGCGAACTCGTCGACGCGGTCGAGTTCGCAGACGATCACGCTGATCGGCGTCAGCCCGCGCATGGCGCGACGCCATTCGCGATCGGCGATCTCGTCGAAATGCCGCCGCGAGATCGCGCCGGTCAGCGGGTCGTGCAGCGCGTCGGCGCGCAGGCGCAGCCGATCCTCCACCAGCGCACGGAACCCCTGCAGCGCGCCGCACGCATGCTCGTCGAAGCTGTTGGGTTCCCAATCCATCACGCACAGCGCCGCCAGCGGCCGACGATCGAGCCCGCGCACCGGGATGCCGGCGAACGAACGCAGCTTGAAGCCGCCCGAGGCCAGCGGATCGCCCGCCAGCTGCGGATCCTGCGCGGCGTCGGCCACGAGCAGGACCTCGTCCTGCAGCAGCGTCTGGTCGACCAGCGTCGAGCGCTGCAGCAGCGTGCGGTCGTGCAGCCCGAACGCCGCGGCGACGAAGGGTCGGCCGTCGTCGTCGACGATCAACGCGGCCATCGGCGCGACGCTCATCCGCGCGAGCAGCACCAGCAGGCGGTCGAGTGCTTCATCGCTGCGATGCGGCGACAGGCCCAGTTCCTCGATCGCCGAAGGGTGCGGTGATTCCGCGTGCACTTCCGGCTCGGCGGGCTGGGGCGTGGATTCCATGTCCGGCAGTGTAGCTCGCGTCCCGCGAACGCCCGCCGGCGCCGTTTGCCTGCATCGGCGCCACGCCCGGATAATCGAACGTCGCTTTTCGTCTACCTCCCCGTCCGCCCGCAATGTCCCCGAGCAAATCGCGCCTGTATCGCGTCAGCTTCCACAACCAGGGCAAGGTCTACGAGATCTACGCCAAGGGCGTCAGCCATGGCGGCATGCCCGGATTCGTCGAGGTCGAGAAGCTGGTGTTCGGCGAAAAGACCGTGGTCGTGGTCGACACCTCGGAAGAAAAGCTCAAGAGCGAGTTCGAAGGCGTCGAGCGTTTCTACGTGCCGCTGCACGCGGTCATCCGCATCGACGAAGTCGCCAAGGCCGGCCCCTCGCGCATCACCGCCGGCGGCGGGGGCGACAAGGTCGTGCCGTTTCCCATGGCCATGGGCGGCGGCGACCTGAAGGGCTGATCGGGTCGCCCATCGCGTGAGCCCGTCGACCTTTCGCTTCGCGCTGCTGGGTAGCGGAAGCCGCGGCAACGCCACCGTCGTCCAGGCGGGCGAGACACGGGTCCTGATCGACTGCGGTTTCGCGGTGCGCGAAGTCGTGGCCCGCGGCAAGGCGCTCGATTTCGATCCGGCGCGCCTGGACGCGATCCTGGTCACGCACGAGCACACCGACCACGTCGGCGGCGTGGCACGCCTGGCGCGGGCGTACGGCATTCCGGTCTATCTCACCGGCGGCACCGCGGCCGCGCGCGACGACTGGGACGGCTGCGCGCTGCAGCGCCTGTCGCCGCACCAGTCGTTCTGGCTGGGCGAGCTCGAGGTGCAGCCGTTCCCGGTGCCGCACGACGCGCGCGAGCCCTGCCAGTTCACGTTCGTCCACGAGTCGCGGCGCCTGGGCATCGTGTCGGACCTGGGTCGCATCACGCCGCACGTCGTGCGCAGCCTCGACGCCTGCGACGCCTTGCTGCTCGAGTGCAACCACGACGTCGCGATGCTCGCCGCTGGGCCGTATCCCGAGAGCCTCAAGCGGCGCGTCGGCGGCGATTTCGGCCATCTGTCCAACGTGCAGGCGGCCGGGCTGCTGCGCAGCGTCGATCGGTCGCGCCTGCGCACGCTGGTGCTGACCCACCTGTCCGAGAAGAACAACACGCCGGCGCTGGCGCGAGCGGCCATCTGCGAGGCGCTGGACGAGGATCCGGACTGGTGCGTATGCGCCGAGCAGGATCGGGCGTCGGTCTGGCGCGACGTCGCGTAGGCCGGCAAGCGGCCGGCTTCAGGGCCGCGCATCCCGCCGGAGAAGTTCGGAGAACGGCGGGATGCGCTCCGCTTTGCCGCCCTACCCGGTAAAATCCCGCACCTCCCTGCGTCACCTCTTGCCCCGCGCGTCGCCATGACCGTCCACGTCGTCCCCTCGGCCACGCGCCTGTCCGCCTTCCGGATCGCGCGTCTGCTCGAGCAATTGGCGCCGCGCGCTCCCGATCTGGGCGGATTGCTGGTGCAGGACTTCTTCCTGGTCCAGGGCGAGGCCGAACCGGCGGCGCTGCGGCGCCTGCTCGGCGACGGTCCCGCGGCGCTGCCAGACGGCCCCGGTCGCCTGTTCGTCGTGCCGCGCCTGGGAACGGTGTCGCCCTGGAGCAGCAAGGCCACCGACATCGCCCGCGTCTGCGGCCTCGAAGGGGTGCAGCGCATCGAGCTGGCCCGCGTGGTCGTACCGCAGGGCGAGGCGATGATCCCGGCCGAGGCCTGGGGCGCGCTGCACGATCCGATGATGGAGTCGGTGCTCACCGACGCCGCGCAGCTCGCGCACGTGTTCGATACGCGCGAACCGCGACCGCTGCGCCGCGTGCCGGTGCTCTCCGGAGGTCGCGACGCGCTGGTCGCCGCCAATCGCGAGTGGGGCCTGGCGCTATCCGACGAGGAGATCGACTACCTCGTGCGGCACGCGCTGGCGTCCAAGCAGGACCCGAGCGACGCCGAACTGATGATGTTCGCGCAGGTCAACTCCGAGCACTGCCGGCACAAGATCTTCAACGCGGAATTCAGCGTCGATGGCCAGGAGCAGCCGCTGTCGCTGTTCCAGATGATCAAGGAGTCGCACAAGGCCTCGCCGCAGGGGGTGCTGTCCGCCTACAAAGACAACGCGTCGGTGATCGAAGGCTTCCAGGCGATGCGTTGGTTCCCGCAGGCCGACCACGTTTGGCGCGCACATGACGAGCGCGTCGAGATCCTGATGAAGGTGGAAACGCACAACCACCCGACCGGCATCTCGCCGCACCCGGGCGCCGCCACCGGCGCCGGCGGCGAGATCCGCGACGAGGCCGCGACCGGCCGCGGCGGCAAGCCCAAGGCCGGCCTGTGCGGATTCACCGTCGCCAACCTGCGGATTCCCGATCTCGTGCAGCCGTGGGAGGCCGAACTCCCGCGCCCCCCGCGCATGGCCAGCGCGTTGTCGATCATGCTCGAGGCGCCGATCGGTGCCGCCGCTTACAACAACGAATTCGGCCGTCCGAATCTCGCCGGCTACTTCCGCACCTACGAGGCGATCGCGCCGGACGGCCGCAACCGCGGCTATCACAAGCCGATCATGATCGCGGGCGGCTACGGCAACATCCGCACGCAGCACGTCGAGAAGCTGCCGGTGATCGAGGGCGCACAGCTGATCGTGCTCGGCGGGCCGGCGATGCTGATCGGCCTGGGCGGCGGCGCGGCGAGCTCGATGGCCACCGGCGCCTCGAGCGCCGAACTCGACTTCGCTTCCGTGCAGCGCGCCAATCCCGAGCTCGAACGCCGCTGCCAGGAAGTGATCGACGCCTGCTGGGCGATGGGCGACGCCAATCCGATCCTGTCGGTGCACGACGTCGGTGCCGGCGGCATCTCCAACGCGCTGCCGGAGCTTGTGCACGCCGACGATCGCGGCGGTCACTTCCGCCTGCGCGACGTGCTCAGCGCCGATCCGTCGCTTTCGCCGATGGAGATCTGGTGCAACGAATCGCAGGAACGCTACGTCCTGGCGGTGCGGCCCGAAGGCGCGCGACAGCTGCAGGCGCTGTGCGCGCGCGAGCGTTGCCCGATGGCGGTGGTCGGCACCGCCACCGCCGAGCGCCAGCTGATCGTCGAGGATCGTGACGGCAGCTATCCGGTCGACATGCCGATGCCGGTGCTGCTGGGCAAGCCGCCGCGCATGAAGCGAAACAGCGCGCGCGCCGCCGCCGCGGCGGTGCCGTTCGCGATGCCCGAGGATTTCGAACAGGCCGCGCGCCGCGTGCTGCAGCACCCGTCGGTGGCGAGCAAGCAGTTTCTGATCACGATCGGCGATCGCACCGTCGGCGGACTGTCGGTGCGCGACCAGATGGTCGGGCCCTGGCAGGTCCCGGTGGCCGACTGCGCGGTGACCGCGACCGGTTTCGAGGCGATCACCGGCGAGGCGATGAGCATGGGCGAGCGCCCGGTGCTGGCGCTGCTCGATGCGCCGGCCTCGGGCCGCATGGCCGTGGGCGAGGCGATCACCAACATCGCGGCGGCGCGTGTCGCTGCGCTGTCGGACGTGCGCCTGTCCGCGAACTGGATGGCGGCCTGCGGGCAGGGCGACGAGGATGCGCGGCTGTTCGATACGGTCCGGACCGTTGGCGCGGAATTGTGCCCGAAGCTGGGCATCGCGATTCCCGTCGGCAAGGACTCGTTGTCGATGAAGTCGGTGTGGAGTGATGCCACCGGCACGATGCAGACGCAGATCGCACCGCTGTCGCTGATCGTCTCGGCGTTCGCGCCGGTGACCGACGTGCGTGCCTCGCTCACGCCGCAGCTTCGGGTGGATGCGGGAGAAACCGCGCTGGTGCTGATCGACCTGGGCGAAGGGCGCAACCGTCTGGGCGGCTCGATCCTGGTGCAGGTGCATTCGCAGCTGGGCGAGACGCCGCCGGACCTCGACGACCCGGCCAAGCTCAGGGCCGCGTTCGACCTGGTGCAGCGCTGGAACGGCGAAGGCCGCGTGCTCGCCTATCACGATCGTTCGGACGGCGGCCTGCTCGCGACCTTGTGCGAGATGGCCTTCGCCGGCCACTGCGGCGTGCGCGCGGGCGGCCTGGACGCGCCCGGCTGGTTCGCCGAAGAGCTCGGCATGGTGCTGCAGGTGCGCGCCGGTGACGTCGACGCGCTGGTGACCCAGGCCGCGTCGCTGGGCCTGCGCGCGATCGATGTCGGTGCGCCGAGCGAGGACGATCGCATCGTCATCTACTCGGCGACCGACAAGCTGCTGCTCGACGAGGCGCGCAGCACGCTGTTCAAGACCTGGACCGAGACCAGCTATCGCATCGCGCGCCTGCGCGACAACCCGGTGTGCGTCGACGAGGAATTCGAAGCATCGGGCCGCTTCAGCGATCCGGGACTGGGCGCCTCGCTGGGTTTCGATCCGGCGCCGCGCGCGGTTCCGACGGTGGCCAGGCGGCCGCGCGTCGCGGTGCTGCGCGAACAGGGCGTCAACGGCCAGGCCGAGATGGCCTACGCCTTCCATGCCGCCGGCTTCGAGTCGGTGGACGTGCACATGTCGGACATCCTGGGCGGACGCGTGAAGCTCGCCGACTTCCAGGGCCTGGTCGCGTGCGGCGGCTTTTCCTATGGCGACGTGCTCGGGGCCGGCCAGGGTTGGGCGCGCACGATCCTGTTCAATCCGCGCGGCCGCGACGAGTTCCAGACGTTCCTCGCGGACACGTCGAAGTTCGCGCTCGGCGTCTGCAACGGCTGCCAGATGTTCGCGGCGCTGCAGGAGCTGGTGCCGGGCGCCAAGCATTGGCCGATGTTCCGGCGCAATCGCTCCGAGCAGTTCGAGGCGCGCTGGAGCATGGTCGAGGTGCTCGAGTCGAAGTCGATCCTGCTCGCCGGCATGGCCGGATCACGCATGCCGATCGCGGTCGCGCACGGCGAAGGCCGCGCCGAGTTTCGCGTCGACGCGCACCTGGCGTCGATGCAGGCGAACGGCCAGATCGCGATGCGCTACATCGACAACGCCGGCGAAGTCGCGACGCGCTACCCGGCCAATCCCAACGGCTCGCCGTCGGGCGTCACCGCCATCTGCAACGAGGACGGCCGCGTGACGATCCTGATGCCGCACCCCGAGCGCACCATCCACGGCGTGACCGGGTCGTGGTGGCCGCAGGCGACGCGCGGCGCAAAGACACCCTGGTTCCGGATTTTCGAGAACGCGCGGAGCTGGGTGGGTTAGAAGCGATTCAACGCCTTTGCGTTCAAACGCTTTTGAATCCTTCAAACGCGCGCAGCTTTCTCGAGTGCTTCGACGAGCAAGTCCAGCGTCGCGCGCGCGAACGCCCACATGTTCTCGACGCGGTCTTCGTTGCCCGTGCGCAGCGTGCGCACGAGGCTCACCGGGCCGGTGATCGCCATGCAGGTGTGGCCCGAAGGATCGCCGTAGGGATTGGGCGGGCCGGCGGCGCCGGTTTCCGACAATCCCCAGGTCACGCCGGGATGCTTGGCCAGGATCGCGCGGCACAGGCGCTCGGCGTAGGGCTCGGAGCTGGAGCGGATGCCTTCGGCGCGCAGTTCCTTCATGTCGAGGTCCACCAGCGACTTGATCGAGACGAACGAGTACGTGAGCACGCCGCCGACGTAGTACGCCGAGGCGCCGGGTACCGCGAGCAGGCTCGCACTGACCAGGCCGCCGGCGGAGGTTTCGGCGACGACGATCTTTTCGCCGCGCGCCTTCAGCAGTTCGCCGGCGCGGGCGCCCATCGCGAGCAGGTCGTTCATTTCGGTTCGGTATCCGGTGAGGAAGTGGAAGAGGAGGGTGCCGGTGCGCGAAGCGCGCACGCGCTGGCGACATTCTCGCGCAGCAGTTCGACCAGACGAAGGAGCCCCGGCCCCGCCGAGTCGCGATCCGCATAGATCAGGTACAGCGACACGCGGCGCTCCTGCGCGCCTTCCAGCGGCAGCGGCTTGAGCACGCCCGACGCGAGTTCCTGCCGGATCTTGTCCTCGGGCAGCCAGGAGAAACCGAAGCCACCGCGCACCGCTTCGATCGACGTCGCCATCTGGCTCACGGTCCAGCGCTGCTTGGATTCCAGGCTCGTCGGCGAGGTGCTGCGCTGGCTGCCCGAATCGCGCACGACCAGGTGGCGATGCTGGCGCAGGTCGGCGGGTTCGATCGCGCGGCCGAGGTGGTGCAGCGGGTGCGCGGGGGCGGCGACCAGCAGCAGGCGCATGTTCATCAGCAGCTCACCGAAGAAGCCGGTCGGCACCAGCGGCGCGATCGCGAGCTCCGCTTCGCCCTTGAGCAGGCATTCGGCGGTGCCGCCCATCACCGATTCGATCAATTCGATCCGGGTGTGCGGGCTCTCGTCGCCGAAGCGCGCCAAGGTCGCCAGCAGCACGTCGTTGGGGAACAGGATCTCGACCGCCAGCCGCAGCACCGCCTCCCAGCCCGCCGACAGCGAGGCGGCTGCGCGTTCGAGTCCGGCCGCTTCGTCGAGCAGGGCCTTGGCGCGGCGATACAGCAGCTGGCCGGTCGGAGTCAGCACCGCCTTGCGGCCTTGGACTTCGAAGGCCTTGATTCCCAGAGAGGATTCGATCTTCTGCACCGCGTAGGTGACCGCCGACTGGCTCTTGTGCAGGGCCTCGGCCGCCTGCGCGTAGCCGCCGGCGTCGACGACGGCCAACAACGCGCGCCACTGCTCGATCGTGATCCGTGGGCTCGCCATCTATCAGAAGAACTGATTGGTTTGGCCGGTATTTTGTTCTTTTTTATCGGCTGGTCAAATCCTTTAATAAGCGCACCTTCACTGCCGCCGGAGATGTGCGATGACCCCCCAGTTGCTTCAGATCAACACCAGCCTGTTCTCGAACCAGGGCCAGTCCAGCCAGTTGGCCGACCGCTTCGTCGCCTCGTTCCGCGAGCGTCATCCGGATGCCGCCGTGGTGCTGCGCGACGTCGCCGGCGACCCGGTCCCGCATCTCGATGCCCGCCGCTTCGGTGCCTTCACCACGCCCGCGGCCGATCGCACGCCGGAGCAGAAGGAGGTCGTGGCGTACTCCGACACGCTGATCAACGAACTGCGCGCGGCCGACGTGATCGTGCTCGGTCTGCCGATGTACAACTTCGGCGTGCCCTCGCAGCTCAAGAGCTACTTCGACCACGTGGCGCGCGCCGGCGAGACGTTCCGCTACACCGCCAACGGTCCCGAGGGCCTGATCAAGAACAAGAAGGCGTATGTATTCGCCGCGCGCGGTGGACACTATCTGGGGACGCCGCTGGATACGCAGACGTCCTATGTTCGCGACTTCCTGCGCTTCATCGGCATCGAGGACGTCGAGTTCATCTACGCCGAAGGCCTCGCGATCGACGCGCAGACCCGTACGCGCGCGCTCGAGCAGGCCAACGAAAGCATCGACAAGCTCGCTGCCTGATCCCGTTCCCCCACCACCCTTCCAGAGAAAGAAAAGAGCATCACCATGAACCAGATCCAGACCCTCGCCGCTCCGGCCGGTCGTGCGCTGCTCGCACTGCTGTTCCTCGTTGCCGGCCTGCAGAAGATCAGCACCTACGAAGGCACGCTCGGCTACATGGCCTCGCAGGGCGTTCCGGGCTTCACGCTTCCGATCGTGATCGCGCTCGAAGCGCTGGGCGCGCTCGCGATCATCGTGGGCTGGCGCACGCGCCTGGTCGCGTTCCTGCTCGCGGGTTTCAGCCTGGTGTCGGCGGTGCTGTTCCACTTCAAGCCCGATGACGCGATGCAGATGACGATGTTCCTCAAGAACGTGTCGATCGCGGGTGGTTTCCTGCTGCTGGTGGCGCACGGCGCCGGTGCGTACAGCATCGACAACCGCCGCGGTTCCTGATTGTTCCCAAGCTCACTGGAGATTCCCATGTCCACCGTCACGCGCAAGCTCGTCCAGCTGATCCGCTCGGTCGAGACCTCCGACGGCGCCGGCGTGAAGCTGCGCCGCAGTGTCGGCAGCCAGCGCGGGCTGTATCTCGATCCGTTCCTGATGCTCGACGAGTTCGGTACCGACAATCCGGGCGATTACATCGCCGGCTTTCCGCCGCATCCGCATCGCGGGTTCGAGACGGTGACGTACATGCTCGATGGCCGCATGCAGCACAAGGATCACCTCGGCAACGTCGGCGACCTCGGTCCCGGCGGCGTGCAATGGATGACGGCCGGGCGCGGCGTCATCCATTCGGAGATGCCGCTGCAGGAGAGCGGGCGCATGCGCGGTTTCCAGCTCTGGCTGAACCTGCCGTCGAAGGAAAAGATGAAGCCGGCGTGGTATCGCGACATTCCGGCCGGCGAGATTCCCGAAGTGGTCCTGCCGGGCGGCGGGCGGGTGAAAGTGATCGCCGGGTCGGTGGGCGACGTCAGCGGACCCATCAACGGGCCCGATCGTCGCCTGAGCACCGATCCGCTGTACCTGGATCTGCAACTGCTGCCGGGCGAGCGCTTCGAGCAGACCGTTGCCGCCGGTCACACGGCATTCGCCTATGCATACGAAGGCGGCGCGCGGATCGGTGAGGGCGAGGACGCGCGTGATCTGCCGCGACAGGCGGCCGGCGTGCTCTCCGAGGGCGAGGGCGTCGTCGTCACGGCGGGTGATCAGGGTGCGCGGCTGGTCCTGATCGCCGGCAAGCCGATCCGCGAGCCGATCGTGCAGTACGGACCGTTCGTGATGAACACGCGCGAGGAGATCGAGCAGGCGATCCAGGACTATCAGCGCGGCGATTTCGCGCGCGCCGCGGCGTGACGCCTCGGCGTCCTACGCAAGACCCTGGCGGTACGCGCGTGGCGACCGTCCGGTCCAGCGGCCGAACGCACGCGTGAACGCGCTCTGCTCGGAATATCCGAGCAGCAGCGCGACCTCGGCCACACTCAATCCCGGATCCGCCAGGTGCTGCTCGGCGATGCGTCGGCGCGTGTCGTCGCGCAGTTCGCGGAAGCGCAGTCCAAGCGCTTCGAGTCGGCGATGCAGCGTTCGCGGCGACGTGTGCAGGCCGCTCGCGATCCGTTCCAGGCTCACTTCACCTTCCCGCAACGTGGCCGCCACCGCGCGGCGCACCGATTGCTCCAGGTCACCGGCGTCCGGCAGTTCGGCGAGCAGGTTCTCGGCCTGCTGTTCGAGCAACCCCAGCAGCGCCGCGTCGGGTTGCCGCAGCGGCCGCGCGAGAAGCGACAGCGGCAGCCGCACCCGTGTTGCGTCCTGCTGCCACAACACCTCGCTGCCGAAGTAGCGCCGATACGCGGCGGCGCTGCGCGGCGGTTCGTTGACGAAGTGAACCGCGTCGACTCGGGTGTCGGCCGCGTCGGTGACGTCGCGCGCGAACTGCACCAGCGCGGTGATCGCGGTTTCGTCCACCAGCCGGCCGGGACAGCCGTTCTCGGTGCCCCATTCGAGCGTGACGACGCCGCCCTGCGTCTGGAGACGCAGCGCGCTGACGTCGTAGACCAGGCGCTGGTAGTGGTGCAATCGCGTCAGCGCGGCACCCAGCGTGCCGCTGGCGTGCAACACGTAGCCCATCACGCCGAAGTGCCGCGGCGTCACGGTGCGGCCCAGGTGCAGGCCCAGATCGTCGTCGTCGAGATGACGCGCGGCCTTTTCCAGATGTCGCTGCCAGCGCTCGACCGGGTAGCGTCCGGGAACGCCCTGCGCCGGGCTGGGCGGCGGTTCGCCGAGCAGTCGCGCGCCGTCGATTCCCTTGGCCGCGAGATATTCGAAAAGCAGTCCGACGTAGCTCGCCGGCACCACGCCGCGAGCCGGCTCGAGATCCTGGCGGCGGGCGGGCATGGCCGGGAGTGTCAAAAAGCGAGGGCGGGCGGTCAATTGCCCCTCACGTCCGTGCGGCGCATCCTTCGCCGCCGAAACATCGACCGACCCTCCGATCCGTCTCATGGCGTCCGCCGGCGACTCTTCCGTCAAGCAGAACAACAAGCAGCGCATCCTCGAAGCCACCATCCAGCTCATGAACGAGCAGGGCGGCGCGGTCGGTACTTCGCAGGTCGCCGACCATCTGGGCATCAGCCCGGGCAACCTGTACTACCACTTCCGCAATCGCGAGGAGATCCTGCGCGAGCTGTTCGAACGCCTGGTCCAGGAACTCGACGAGGTGCTGCGCGTGGAAGCCGGCGAACCGATCCCGGTTGCACGCCTGGTCGCCTGCTACACCGGCGGAACGCGGGTGCTGTGGCGCTACCGCTTCTTCTTCGCCTCGGCGGTGGATTTCATCGGGCGCGATCCGTGGCTCGCGCAGCGCTACCTGGATTTCAGCCGGCAGTCGCAGCACTACATGAGGCTGATCATCCAGAGCGCGATGAAGGAATCACCTGGGCCCGTGAAGGCCACTGCGCGCCAGACCGCGCACCTGGCCGAGATCATGTGGGTGCTGTGGGTGAGCTGGCCGCGCTACTCGGAGCTGGCGCAGCCCGGGCGCAAGCTGGGCGAGGCCGACATCGGTCACGGTCTCGAGCAGATCGCATTCGTGCTCGCGCCCTACCTGGGCGAGATCTATTACAAGCAGGTGCTGCAGCGCGTGCATCGTTTCGTGAAGGGACTCGAGCGCGAAGCCCAAACCTGATCGCCCAGCTGGGTGCCGCGTGGCCGCCGTTGACACGCCCACGATCTAGAGGAAATACTCTAGTGAGGCTAGAGCGTTCACTCTAGCTGCATGCGGCCCGACGAAAGCGTCGGGCCAGGAGCGGCGATGGAACAGGTTCTCCAGGGTCGGCGGTTGAACATCACGGGCGCGGCGTCGGACGCCTCCGAGTCCGCGCTCGCATCCCTGTCGCCGCAGGCGCGCATCGCCGAACCGCGCGAGATCGCCGCCGCGGTGGCGTGGCTTCTTTCATCGCAATCCCGCTTCGTCACCGCCGCGGTCGTGCCGATCGACGGCGGCTGGAGCACGCAGTGGCGATCGGCGCAACAGAGGAGGAATACACGATGAGCGCAAACCCCGAACCCATGCCGATGGTGCCAGGCGGCGACTGGTGCGGCGCCGATCCCTTTGCGCCGGACTTCCGCGACGATCCGTATCCGGCGCTGCATCGACTGCGCGAGCGCGACCCGGTGAATCTCACGCCGGTCGGCACCTGGCGCATCAGCCGCTACGACGACGTCGCCGCCATCTTTCGCAAGGCCAGGACCAGCCAGACGCTGTCGGACGGCACGGCGCCCAACTTCGATCCGCTCGATCGCCGCGGCAGCTTTCTCGAGTTCATGCTCAACAAGGATGATCCGGAGCATCTGCGACTGCGGCGGCTCGCGGTGCAGTCGCTCGGGCCTTCCACGGTGAAGCAGATGGAGGGCGAGGTGATCAAGACGGTCGCGGGGACGCTCGATCGCGCGCTCGAGCGCGGCGGCATGGAGATCATCCGCGACATGGCGCATCTGGTCCCGTCGCGAATGGTCTGCCAGATCATGGGCGTGCCCGAGCAGGATCGTGAACTGTTCAACGAGTGGACCGCGGCGCGCACCAACGCATTCTTCGCGCGCTTCCTGCCGCCGGAGGTGCAGCAGCGGACGCGGGACGCCGGGAGCGCGATGGCCGACTACTTCGAGGCCCTGGTCAGGGAGCGTCGCAAGAACCTGGGCGAGGACATGATCAGCGCCCTGATCCGCGCCGAGGAGGAGGGCGACAAGCTGCACGACGGCGAGCTGGTCGTGCAGGCCATCGGCATCATCATCGCGGGATACGAGACCACGATCGGCCTGATCGGCAACGGCATGCGGGCGTTCCTGGATCACCCCGACCAGCTGGAGAAGCTGCGCAACGATCCGGCACTGATCAACAACGCGATCGAGGAGTGCCTGCGCTACGACACGCCGATCCTGTTCAATTGGCGCGTGATCGCCGAACCCTTCGAGGTCGGCGGCAAGACGCTGCCCAAGGATGCGGTGATCTGGCAGATGCTCGGCTCGGCCAACCGCGATCCGGCGCGCTTCCCCGAACCGGACCGGTTCGACATCGCGCGCAAGGACGTCCAGCACCAGGCCTTCGGCGGTGGAATCCATTTCTGCCTGGGAAACCAGCTCGCGCGCATGGAAGCGCGCCATGCGATCGGCCAGTTCGCGCAGCGCACGCGCGGCCTGCGCATCGAGCAGGGCAGGCTCGAATGGTCGCATTCGTTCTTTCGCGTGATGGCCAGCCTGCCGATCACGTTCCACTGACGAACCCGAACACGAGACAACAGAGGAGAAGACGATGTCCGAACCCAAACTCGAAACGCGCTGGCTGGGCACGATGCGCGGCAGCATCCCGCAGCCGGCGGTGATTTCGCCCAACCTGATGGTCTTCAACGTGCTCGAGGCGAGCATCGACAGTCCGCGCCTGAAGGCGACGCTGCGGGGTCCGAGCGGCGACTGGGTCCGCATCCAGCCCAATGGCAACTGGAAGCTGGACGTGCGCCTGCTGATGGACACCGACGACGGCGTGCCGATCTACATCCACTACAACGGCGTGTTCAGGGTGCAGCCGGGCCTGATGGAGCGGCTGGGCACCGGTGAGGCGATCTCGGGCGACGAGATGTATTTCCGCAGCGCGCCCTATTTCGAAGCGCCGGAAGGCAAGTACGGCTGGCTCAACGACATCCTCGTGATCGGTCGCATCCGCACTTTCGGCGGCGGCACCGTGCTCTACGACCTGTTCGAAGTGCTGTAGTCCCCCGGCAGTCCCCATGAGCTCCCCACCCCATGCCGGGTGCGTCCGAGCGTGGTGATCATCGGTGTGACGCTCGGACCGCAGAGCCCGATCGGCAACTACTCGGCCATCAGCATCGCCGAGACGCAGATCGGCTACATCATGGATGCGATCCGCCAGTTCATGACGGGACGTTTGACCACGCTCGCACCGACGCTCTCCGCGACCGAGTCCTTCAACGCCCGCGTGCGCGCCGCGATGCCGGACACGATCTGGATGAGCGGCTGCACCAGTTGGTACATCGGCAAGAACGGCGTGCCTTCGGCGTGGCCTTTCAGCGGCCAGCGCTTTCGCGAAGAACTCGCGCAGGTCGATCTGAGCGAGTTCGAGGTGACGGTCTGACGCCGTCGACCCTTCCATTCCATCAACGAGATATCCATGACCGACTCATCGTCGTCGAGCCTGCGCCGCATCGTGCTGGCCAGCCGGCCGCAGGGCGCGCCCACGGACGACAACTTCCGCGTCGAGGATGTGCCGCTGCCCGAACCGCGTGAAGGCGAGATGCGCCTGCGCACGCGCTACCTGTCGCTCGATCCGTACATGCGCTGGCGCATGAACGACGGCGCCTCGTATGCCGATCCGGTGGCGATCGGCGGCGTGATGGTCGGCGGCACGGTGTCCGAGGTGGAGGTGTCGCGCCATCCGAAGTTCACGTCCGGCGACCTGGTGCTCGGCTTCACCGGCTGGCAGTCGCACGCGATCTCCGACGGCACCGGTCTGAATCGCCTGGATCGGGCGATGCAGAACCCGTCGTGGGCGCTGGGCGTGCTCGGGATGCCGGGTTTCACCGCGTATTACGGCCTGCTGCAGATCGGCGTGCCCAAGCCGGGCGAGACGGTCGTGGTCGGCGCGGCGACCGGCGGCGTCGGTGCGGTGGTCGGCCAGATCGCGAAGATCAAGGGATGTCGCGCCGTCGGCATCGCCGGCGGTGCGAAGAAGTGCGAGCACGCCGTGCGCGACCTGGGCTTCGATGCCTGCGTCGATCACCAGGCGCCGGATTTTCACGAGCAGCTCGCCGCCGCCTGTCCGCAAGGCATCGACGTGTACTTCGAGAACGTGGGCGGCGCGGTGCTCGACGCCGTGATGCCGCTGCTCAACGTCCGCGCGCGCATTCCGCTGTGCGGATTGATCGCCTGGTACGACATGACGTCGGGGCACCTGCCGGGGCCGGATCGCAGCGCGGCGCTGCTGAGCCGCCTCCTCGTGAAACAGATCCGGATCCAGGGCTTCGTGATCATCGACTACTACGAGTCGCACTACGGTGCATTCCTCAAGGACATGAGCCAATGGCTGACGCAAGGCAGCGTGCGTTTCACCGAGGACGTCATCCGCGGACTGGATCGGGCACCGCAGGCCTTCATGGGATTGCTGCGTGGGGACAATTTCGGAAAGGTGGTGGTGGAGGTGTGAGCACGTTCACTGTCCGCTTCATCGAGCACGACGGAACCGAGCATTGCGTCGACGCCGAGCCGGGTCAGAGCCTGATGCACTCCGCGCAGCAGCAGTTCGTGCCCGGCGTGCTGGGAGACTGCGGCGGCTGCTCCTCCTGTGGAACCTGCCACGGCTATGTCGACTTCCACTGGATGCCGCGCGTGGGTCCTCCGGGCGAGGACGAGCGCCTGTTGCTCGACGGAAGCGACAACGCGCGACCCAACAGCCGCCTGACCTGCCAGATCGTGATGTCAGCGGAGCTGGACGGCCTCGTCATCCGCCTGCCGCGAATGCAGCGCTGAGCGGCCGTATGCTTGGCCGGATTCCCCTGCCCGCGGAGCCCTTTCGATGAGCGCCGGCCCTTCCTCGCTGCTGCTGTCGCGGCGCGATCTCGATTTCCTGCTGTACGAATGGCTCGACGCCGAGGCGCTGACGAGCGCCCCGCGCTACGGCGACCACAATCGCGGAACGTTCGACTCGGTGCTCGACACGTGCGAGCGCATCGCAACGGAGCGCTTCGCGCCGCACTACCAGAAGTCCGATCGGGAGGAGCCTCGCTTCGACGGGCAGACCGCGCACGTGATCCCGGAAGTGGGGGCCGCGATCCGCGCGGTCGCCGAATCCGGGCTGTTCGCCGCCACGCACGATTACGAACTCGGCGGCATGCAGCTGCCGTTCGTGATCGACAAGGCCGGCATGGCCTATCTCAACGCGGCCAACGTCAGCACCGCGGCATATCCGTTCCTGAGCATCGCCAACGCCAACCTGCTCGTCGCGCTCGGCAGTCCGGCGCAGATCCGCGCGTTCGCCGAGCCGATGCTGCGCGGCCGCTTCTTCGGGACGATGTGCCTGTCCGAGACCCAGGCGGGATCGTCCTTGTCCGACGTCGCGACGCACGCCGAGTACGACGGTGACTCGCAGTTGGGTCCGCGCTATCGCGTCAGCGGCAGCAAGATGTGGATCTCCGGCGGCGAGCACGAACTGTCGGAGAACATCGTGCACCTGGTGCTGGCGCGCATTCCGGCGCCCGACGGCAAGCTGGTGCCTGGGGTGAAGGGTCTGTCGCTGCTGATCGTTCCCAAATTCCTGGTCGGCGACAACGGCGCGCTCGGCGAGCGCAACGATGTGGTGCTCGCCGGGCTCAACCACAAGATGGGCTACCGCGGCACCACCAACTGCTTCCTCAAGTTCGGAGAAGGTACGC
The DNA here is from genome assembly GCF_020697055.1 of Panacagrimonas sp. Taxonomy (GTDB): domain Bacteria; phylum Pseudomonadota; class Gammaproteobacteria; order Nevskiales; family Nevskiaceae; genus Panacagrimonas. The sequence goes on from NZ_JAJFBP010000007.1 coordinate 34,707, forward strand.
TGCATCGGCCGCAGGGTCGCGCCGGTGCGATCGGATACCTGGTGGGCCGGCCGCATCACGGCATGGCCTACATGTTCCACATGATGAACGAGGCGCGCGTGGGCGTCGGACTCGGCGCGGCGTCGCTCGGCTACACCGGTTATCTGCACGCGCTCGACTACGCGCGCACGCGTCGGCAGGGTCGGGTGGAAAAGGATCCGCTGACCGCCCAGCGCCCGCTGGTCGAGCACGCCGACATCCGCCGCATGCTGTTGGCGCAGAAGGCCTACGTGGAGGGCGCGCTGGCGTTGAACCTGTTCTGCGCGCACCTGATCGACGAGCACCGCATCGCGACCGACCCGGCGCAGCACCATCGGCTGCACCTGCTGCTCGAGATCCTCACGCCGGTGGCCAAGAGCTGGCCCTCGCAGTGGTGCCTGGCGGCGAACGATCTTGCGATCCAGGTGCACGGGGGCTACGGCTACACGCGCGAGTACAAGGTCGAGCAGTTCTATCGCGACAACCGTCTCAACCCGATCCACGAGGGCACGCACGGGATCCAGGGTCTCGACCTGCTCGGGCGCAAGGTGACGATGGAGAACGGCGCGGCGCTGGAGATCCTGGGCGAGCGGATCGCGGGCACGGTGTCGATCGCGCGCGGCGACGCGAATCTGGCCGGATATGCGGACGCGCTCGAGCGCGCCTGGCAGCGCATCCTCGCGACGACCCGTACCGTGTGGACCGCCGGCGACGTGCATCGCACGCTCGCCAATTCGAGCGTCTATCTGGAGGCCTTCGGCCATGTCGTCGTCGCCTGGATCTGGCTCGAGCAGGCGCTGGCCACGCGCGGCGGCGACGACGACTTCTACCGCGGCAAGCGCATGGCCGCGCGCTACTTCTTCGGCTGGGAGCTGCCCAAGGTCGACGCCCAGCTCGACCTGCTCGACCGCCTCGATACGACGACGATGGAGATGGCCGACGCCTGGTTCTAGTCGAAGGGACCGCCCTTCTCGATCATCGTCCTGCGCCGTTGCGTGTTTTCCGGATGCCTTTGGGTGATCACGCGGTAGGCCAGACCATATTCCTCTTCGTCCAGCAGGCCATCGCGGTCGTCGTCGGCACTGTCGAACAGCGACGAGAGCTTCGAGTTGCCGGCTTCCTCCCTCGAGATGGCCCCATCGTGGTCGGCATCCATTTCCTGGAACGTCCCCAGGCCCGCGCACGCGGAGAGGACAACGGCGCAGGCAACCGCGAGCAAAAGTGTCGGTTTCACGAGGGAGGCTGAGTAATTCGAAGAGAAGAGGAGCCAACGGCGCCGCCGGGCGACCGATATTTGTGGCGAGAAATGTCAAATAGTCGGCGCCGAGAGTCAATCGGGGCGAGCCGGCGATTCGCGACGATGGCGCCATCACAACGAGAGGAGCAGGCGCCGTGGAAACCCTCATTCAACCGCTGGTCCAGATGCTGGGTCCGGACGTCGACTGGAAGCAGGTGCTGCTGATCGGCATGTCGCCGATCTTCCTGATCGTCTTCGCCATCGAGTGGCAGGTGATGCGCGGTCGCGGGCAGCGCGAGCAGTTCGACTGGCGCGACATCCTCACCAACCTGTCCTTGGGCGGCAGTTACCAGGTGTTCGAACTCGGGGCGCACCTGCTCGTCACCGGCGTGGCCACGGCCTGGGTGTTCCAGCACCGGCTGTTCGACGTGCCGGTGAACGCGTGGACGATCGTGCCGATCTTCATCGGCGTGGAATTCTGCTACTACTGGTTTCATCGCACGAGCCATCGCGTGCGCTGGTTCTGGTCGGCGCACGTGGTGCACCACTCCAGCGAGCGGATGAACTTCACCACCGCCATGCGCCAGAGCCTGCTGTATTCGATCACCGGCTGGTGGCTGTTCTTCTGCCCGCTGAACTTGCTCGGCGTCTCCCCGGCGGTGGTGTTCTTCCTGTACGCGGTGGACCTCTGCTACCAGTATTTCGTGCACACCGAGAGCGTGGGCAAGCTGCCGCGCTGGTTCGAGTACATCTTCGATACGCCGTCGAACCACCGCGTGCATCACGGCCGCAACGCGCAGTACATCGACAAGAACTACGGCGGCGTGCTGATCCTGTTCGATCGCTGGTTCGGCACGTATGAAGAAGAGCAGGAGAAGGTCGAGTACGGCATCGCCACGCGCCAACCGCACAGCGCCAATTTCCTCGTCCTCAATTTCCACGAGTTCGCCGACATGTGGCGCGACGTGTTCAGGACGGGTCCGCTGGCGACGCGCTTCAAGCACCTTTGGGCGCCGCCGGAGTGGACGCGTCCGGCCCGGGCCGTCCAGCCCGCGTCGAACTCCCAGGAACCGGTGGCCGTGTAGAAGCAAATCCGCATGGGATCCAAATCCGGATCGACGCCGTGTCAGTTCGTGTCGCCGCAGTGCGCGGCGGTCGCGAGCTGGCGCGGCGTGATGATTTCGTAACATCACGCTGCGCTAATACGAACCAATAAGAACGCAGCGGAGGTGTCTCATGCGAGGCTGTCTCGCTTCCCGTGTGTCGGCCGTTTCATTTTCCCGATGTCTGGTTCTTGCCGTCGGCACGCTTGTATTGAGTGGCTGCATCTCACCGAAGGCGTACGTCGACCGCTCGCTCGGAGACGTTCCGCCGGACAAGCGGGTCGTCGTCGCGAATCCTCATCCGGTGCAGCTGATCTTCGAATTCCAGACCAAGGGTGCCACCAATTCGCGCGGCACCAAGGCGCTGGCACCTCAGGCCATGAGTGCAGCGAACGATTCCCGCGTGTTCTCGGAAATCTCGTCCTCGCCGGTGAGCAACGGCGCGGTCCTCAGCATCAAGATCAACAACGTGCCGATCACCGACGATGCGGCGGCCAAGGGCTTCATGACCGGCCTGACGTTCGGCCTGGCCGGCACCGCCGTCACGGATGGCTATGTCTGCACCGTCGACTATCTGCCGGGCGGCGATGCGCCGCGAGTGACAACGCAGGTCAAGCACGCCATTCACACGGTCATCGGCAACAAGAGCCCCCCGCCGAACTCGGACCGGGCCGCGAGCCTGGACGAGGCGGCGTTCAAGGTGACGCGCCAGATGGTGTCGCATGGACTGAACCAGCTGGCCGCGGATCCGAAGTTCAAGTGATCGCGGGCGCTTCGTCATGAAAAGCGTGGGGGCACTGCTGATCCTGCTGCTCGGGCTGCTCTCCGGCTGCTCGACGCTTCCGCTCGGTGAGCCCCAGGCCTCGCTCGACAATCTCGAGCGGATCCGACGTTCACCGGTGGCGCCGCTCGACGTGGGCGCATTCACGCGCGGAGCGGGAGTCTCGGCGGCGGACGACAAGTCCCACGGCGTGCGCAGCAACAGCGTGGTGGCACCGCGTGGATCGTTCGCCGCGTATCTGGGCGAGACACTGCGGGCCGAACTGTCCGGCGCCGGTCGATACCAACGGGGGGCGCCGCTGGTTCTTCGTGGACAACTGCTGGAAACCACTCTCGATGGGTCCAGCACCCGCCAGGGAACGGCGAGCCTGGCGGCGCGCTTCGAGCTACTGCGCGATCAGTCGGTCGTGTACCGGAGCGAGCTGCGCGTGGCGGACCGATGGGATTCGGCCTTCATCGGTGTCGAGGCGATCCCGGCGGCAGTCAATCACTACCAGGACCTGTATCGCCGCCTCGTGGGGCAACTGTTCGGCGACGCCAAGTTCATCGAGGCCGCGCGCGCTCGTTGAGCCGCGCGGTCTCGGGGGTCGAGGCTATTGCGCGATGCTGCCGCCGTCCGCGACCAGGATGCTGCCGTTGCAGTAGCTCGACTCGTCCGATCCCAGGAACAGGCAGGCGAAGGCCATCTCCTGCGCGGTGCCGGGACGAGCCGACGGCGAGATCTGCTTTCCGATCGCAGGGTCCTGGAACAGCGGCGTGACCTTGGCGACCATGCCGGTGTCGATGAAACCCGGGCACAGGCAGTTGGAGCGGATGCCGTCGCCGATGTAGGTGACCGCCAGCGAGCGCGTGTAGTTGATGATCGCGCCCTTGCTCGCGGTGTAGGCGTGGGCATTGGGCACGCCGATCATTCCGTAGATCGATGCGACGTTGACGATCGAGCCCTTCTTCCGCGCCTGCATGTGTGGCACCGCGAGCCGGCACATGTAGAACAGCGAGTCGAGGTTGATCGCCATCACCTCACGCCACTTCTCGGGCTCGCACGTGGCGGTGTCGTTCATCGAGCCCGGGCTCTGTTCTTCCCAGCTGTAGCCCACGCCCGCGGCGTTGACGCAGACGTCGATGTGCCCGTAGGTGTCGAGCGCGGCCTTGAACGCGCTGCTGGCACCTTCGAACTTGGACAGGTCGGCCGCCGCATAGGCCGCTTCGCCGCCGGCCGCCTTGATCTCCTTGACCACGGCCTCGAGCTTGGAGGCGGTGCGCGACACGCAGAACACCTTGGCGCCTTCCTTGGCGAAGAGCTTGGCGGTCGCCTTGCCGATGCCGTCGCCGGCGCCGGTGATGAGCGTGACCTTGCCTGAGACGCGACCCATGGGAAGTCTCCTGATTTCGATTGGCTTGAGTGCGCCGCGATAATGCGCGGCACGACGGGGATGGAAAGTGCCGGATCGTAGGACAATAATGCCCGACCAACAACGGTTGCCGACCGAACCGGCAGACCGCCAAGACACCGGGGATCCGTTCGAAATGAAATCCGCCGCCACCCGGACGCGTGCCAGCGCGCCCAAGCCCGCCGCGCCTGCGGTCGTGGCTGCGGGGGCGACGCACGGGCCGAGCTCGCCCGACCAGGTGGTGGAGACGATCAAGCACGGCATCCTGCTCGGTCGTTTCGTGCCCGGACAGCGTCTGATCGAAGCCGACATGACGCGCGATCACCGCGTCAGCCGCGGACCGGTGCGCGAAGCGCTCAAGCGCCTGAACGCCGAAGGCATCGTGGCGCTGAGCCGTCATCGCGGGGCCTACATCCGCCTGCTCACACGTCGCGAAGTGCTGGAGATCCTGATCGCATTGGAAGCCGTGGTGGGTCTGGCTGCACGGCTCGCGGCGCTGAACATCGCGCAGAACGATCACCGCGCGCGCCTGCAGGCGGCCTACGACAAGCTCAATGCGCACGGCGCGAACGGCGATCGCGTGCTGCAGTCGATCGACCGCAACGCGTTTTACGAGACGATCTTCCACATCGCCGGCAACCACGAGCTGTCGCGGATCCATCCCGCGGTGCCCACGCAGATCCTGCGCATGCAGGTCTATCCGTATCTGGCGCTGCGCGATCGCGAGCGGCAGTTCTCCGACTACAGCCAGCTCTTCGACTCCATCCGTACCGGCAACAGCCGCGGCGCGTATCGCATCGTCGTGCGCCACCTGCGTCGCAGCCGGCTGCAGATCCGCAAGCTGCCGGCTGCAGCCTTCGCCGAGGAGGCCTCGTGAACACCGCCGCCATCAATCCGGGTTTCGATCTGCCGACGCGCGACGTCACGGTGCTGGGTTCGCGACTGCGCTACGTCGATACCGGCCCCGCCGGGTCGTCCGCGCTGCCGCCCGTGCTGTTCCTGCACGGCAATCCGACGTCTTCGTACCTCTGGCGCAACATCATTCCGCACGTGTCGCCGCTGACGCGCTGCATCGCGCCGGATCTGATCGGCTTCGGCGGGTCGGACAAGAAGCCCGGGCTCGCGTACCGCTTCGAGGATCACGTCCGCTATATCGATGCGTTCATCGAGGCGATGAACCTCGAGCGCGTCGTGCTGGTGATCCACGACTGGGGCTCGGCGATCGGCCTGAACTGGGCGCGGCGCCACGCCGATCGCGTGGCCGGCATCGCGCTGATGGAGTTCATCTCGCCGGTGAAGTCGTGGAACGACTGGCCCGAGCCGATCCGCCCGCTGTTCCAGGCGTTCCGGACTCCGGGCGCGGGCGAGGACCTGGTGCTCGACCAGAACGTCTTCATCGAAAAAGTGTTGCCGGGCGCCGTCGCGCGCGGTCTGACCGAGGCCGAGATGCAGCACTATCGCGCGCCGTTTCTCGAACGCGGTTCGCGACAGCCGATGCTGAGCTTCCCGCGCGACCTTCCGATCGAGGGCCAGCCGCCCGACGTCGTCGCCGCCGCGCAGGCCTACATGGACTGGCTGCACGCCAGTCCGATTCCCAAGCTGCTGTTCTGGGGCACGCCCGGAATCCTGGTGACACCGGCCGATGCCGCGCGCCTGGCGCGCGACGTACCGGCGCTCGAGAGCGTCGACATCGGTGCCGGTCTGCATTACCTGCAGGAGGACAACCCGGATCTCATCGGCAGCCGCATCGCGCAGTGGCTCGGGCGAACGCAGCGCGCCTGACCTACCAGGGCGGTACCGGCGCGGCGAGGCGTGCGCCGTCGTAGCCCTCGACTTCGCCGAACTTCGCATCGCCCTGGTTCCACTCGCGGCAGGCGACGCTCAGTTCCGGCTTGCTGCGCGCAACGAAGTTCCACCACATCACGACCGGTTCCTCGAACGGGCGGCCGCCGATCAGCACCAGCCGCGCGCCGGCGCCGGCGCGTAGCCGCAGTCCGCTGCGTTGACCACCGAGGTAGAGCAGCATTCCCGGCTCCAGCGTTTCGCCCTCGACCTGCGCGCTGCCGATCGTGACGAGCACGGCATGCTCGAAATCCGGGTCGAGCGGAAGCAGCGCGTCGGCGGCACCTTCGATGCGAACGTCCACGCCCATCACCGGCCAGCGCATGCGAGCCGGAGAGTCGGCGCCGAGCGCGCTGCCGACGAGCACCGTGCACTGCAGTCCCTGGTGCTCGACCCGCGGCAGTTCGGCGTAGTGATCGAACGCCGGCGCCCCGTTTCGCGCGGAGTCGGGCAACACGATCCAGAACTGCACGCCGTGGAGCATCGCGGGACGCTGCGCAGGCGATTCCTCCGAGTGCGAGATGCCCTGGCCGCTGGTCATCAGGTTGAGCTGGCCGGGGCGGATCGGCTGCACGCAGCCCAGGCTGTCGCGATGCAGCACCTCGCCTTCGTACAACCAGGTCACCGTCTGCAGGCCGATGTGCGGATGCGGACCCACGCGCATTCCGGGGCCACGCGTGACATCGACCGGGCCGAAGTGATCCAGGAAGCACCACGGACCGACCAAGCGGCGTTCGCGGGTCGGCAACGCGCGGCGGATGGGCATGCCTTCACCCAGCGACTGGCTGCTCGCGTCGATGCGCTGCAGCACCGGCGGCGGAACCTGGATGGCGGCCATGGTCAGGCGCCCGCGGGTTTGCCCAGACCACCCGGGGTGGCCAGCGGCGCGGCCGCGGCGATGCCGGGCCATTGCGAGGGATCCAGGTAGCTGTGGTCGCGCACGATGCGGCCGTCGCGGATCGTGAAGATCGCGCAGAGCGGCGAGAAGAATTCGGGACGTGCGCGGTCGAGGATCACCGCCTCGATCACGACGGTGTCCTCGCCGCAGATCAGCGCGCGATCGATGCGCATGTGCCGCTGCGGCGCGGCTTCGAGGATCGCCAGCTCCACCGCCAGGAACTGGTCCTTGCCGTGGATCTCGCCGCCGGTCATGTAGAGATCGACGTCGTGCGAATAGACGTCGAGCACCAGGCGTTCGACGTCGTTGTTGTAGGTGTCCAGGTATCGGCGCACCACGTCGAGCAATGCCCGCTCGTGCTCGGTACGCGGGCTGGCGCGAAAGTCGTCGGCCATCTCGCTTCTCCGTCGTCGGATGGGGGAGTGGCCGAGTATGGCGGGTGGATCGCGCCGTGCCGAGCCCGGTTCACCCGCCTTGTCGCGCGCGCGCGGCGACGCGACCATCGCGATCCGCCCTTCGTTCCTCGCCTGACCAGGAGACCCGACCCATGTTCGATCCCAGCCCGCGCGTCGTCGAACTGCGGCGCCAGCTCGAAGATTTCATGGCGCAGTACATCTATCCCAACGAGCGGCGTTATTACCGCGAGTCCGAGCAGCAGGGCCCGTGGGGCGTGCAGCCGGTGGTCGAGGAACTCAAACCGATCGCGCGCAAGCTCGGGCTGTGGAACCTGTTCCACACGCATGAGAGCGGGCTCAACAATCTCGACTACGCGCCGCTGTGCGAGATCACCGGGCGTTCGCTGCTTGCGCCCGAGGTGATCAACTGCAGCGCGCCCGACGTCGGCAACATGGAGACCATCGCGCGCTACGGCACACCGGATCAGAAAGCCCGGTGGCTGCAGCCGCTGCTCGACGGCGAGATCCGTTCGTCGTTCGCGATGACCGAACCCGAGGTCGCGTCATCGGATGCAACCAACATCGGCAGCGTGATCCGGCGCGAAGGCGACGAGTACGTGATCAACGGTCGCAAGTGGTACACGACCGGCGCCACCGATCCTCGCTGCAAGATCATCATCTTCATGGGCAAGACCGATCCGGACGCGCCGGAGAAGCATCGCCAGCAGTCGATGGTGCTGGTCCCGCGCGACACGCCGGGAATCCGCGTGCTGCGGCCGTTGCCGGTATTCGGCTTCTATGGCGTGCCCGATCGCGCGGCCGAAGTCGTGTTCGAGAACGTGCGCGTGCCGGTATCCAACGTGCTGCTCGGCGAAGGTCGCGGATTCGAGATCGCGCAGGGACGTCTCGGGCCCGGCCGCATCCATCACTGCATGCGACTGATCGGCCTGTCCGAGCGTGTGCTCGAGCGCATGTGCCGGCGCGCCGAGCAGCGCCGGACGTTTGGTCGCGCGGTGTCGGAGCAGACCGTCACGCTCGAGCGCATCGCCGAGGCGCGCATCGCGATCGAACAGACGCGCCTGCTCACGCTCAAGGCGGCGGCGGTGATGGATCGCGCCGGCAACAAGGCCGCGCGCATGGAGATCGCGATGATCAAGGTGGCCGCGCCGCTGACCGCGTGTCGCATCGTCGACTGGGCGCAGCAGATGTTCGGCGGCGGCGGCACCGGTAACGATCACTTTCTCTCCGCGGCCTACGCGACCGCGCGGCTGCTGCGCCTGGCCGACGGCCCGGACGAGGTGCATCGCAACCAGATCGGCCGGATGGAGCTCGCGCGACTCGCCACCATCGACCCGCTGCGCAGCGGGGGCGCCGGAGACGTGCTGAGCCTGGACGAGGTGGAGCGCGAGTTCGCGCACCTGCGTCCCGATGGCGAGGGCTATCTGTGGAAGTGATTCGCCGGCTATACGGCAGATGAACGAACCGCGTTCAAGGATTCAGACTCGGTTCAACGCGCCTGCGTAGATTGCGAGCCCTGGGCAGCACAACCGAAAGAGAGGCACGCCATGAAGAAGACAGTTCTGGTCCTGATAGGTGGTCTGGTCGCCGGCATGGCGAGCCCGACTTTCGCGGGCGATCGCGACGATGCCGCGCTGGGCAGTGTGCTCGGCGGCGTGGTCGGCGCGGTGGTGGGTAACGGCATGGGCGGCGGTAACGGCGCCGTGATGGGTGCGGTGATCGGTGCAGGTGCCGGCGCGTACATCGGTGCCGACGACGACGACAACGATCGTCGTCGTCATTACCGCGGCGGCCGCGACTACCACCGCGACACGCGCTACTACGATCGCGGCCGGGATCATCGCCACTACTACCATCATCGCGCGCCGCAGCGCGTGTATCACCACCACCATTACGATCGTCGTCCGACGTATCACCGCGAGCATTACCGCGACAACCGCAGCCATGGCGGCTGGAACCGGGGACGCGGACACGATCGCAACTGGAACAATCCCGGTCACCGGAAGCACAACCATTAAGGTAGTGACGCCAGATCGAGCGTCGAAAGGCAGGCCCAACGGCCTGCCTTTTTTATGGATAAGGCGATTTATGTGACGATCGGGACGCCTTTCGTAACGGTTTGCCGCGAGCGGGTCGGCCCGTCGCATGTGATAAGGATCACGCCTGCTGGGCGTAAAGCGCGCCATATGGAAAAATTCAGTCGCGCTTCAGTGTCACGACCCGATGCTGGCGCCGCGTTTTACGGACATTCCAGGGAGATCACCATGAAGAAGTACTTGTTTGCGGCCGCGCTCGTGCTGCCGATGTCAGCGTTTGCCGCGGATGGGGGAGCCGTTCTGGGCGGTGCGATCGGCGGTGGCGCCGGTGCGGCCGTGGGTTCGCACATCGGCGGCACGCAGGGCGCGATCATCGGCGGCGCCATCGGCGGCGCGGCGGGTGCGGCGGTTGGATCGGACGATGATGACAAGGGCCGCACCAAGGTCATTCACCATCATCACGACGATCATCATCACCATGACCATCCGCCGGGCAAGGCCAAGGGCCACTACAAGCGCAAGCATCGCGATTGATCATCGGCGACGTCGCGATGGATTAGAAGGCGCCCCGCGGGGCGCCTTCTTCGTTTCCGGGTTCAGCCCTTCTGCTTCTCGCCGGTGTCCTGCTCCTCGATCTCGGTGATGTCGCCTTCCGTGAAGAGGTAGGTGCGCATGTGCTTGTCGAACACCGGGCTGACGCGCCGCAGGTACTCGAGCCCCATGATCGCGTGCTCGACTTCCTCGTCGCGGTTGTGCTCGAGGATGCGGCGAAGCTGAGCGTCCTGCGTTGCACCCGCTCGCTGGTTGTACCAGTCGACGGCTTCCAGCTCTTCCTGGACCGATTTCACTGCGCGCGAAAAATTGCGCGCCGCCTCGCTCATCTTGTCGTAGTCCTCGTGCCACTCCGCGCTTGTCGCCACGTGATGCTCCCGTCCAGGGCCCGGTGCCGACCACCGGGGCGTCGGCCAGCAGCACGACGCGTTCCCGGGTGTCGAGGGAATATCCGGTTGAGTCGGCGCCCCTTGGCCAAGCGCTTCAGACCGGCGTCAGCAGTTCCCCACGAGGTTCAGGGTCGCTTCAGTGAACTCCCCCATCGTGGAACCGTCACGAATGCGGAGATGGTCATGCGTAAGTTCATTCTTGTTGCTGCTCTGGTGCTTCCCGCGGTGTCGTTCGCGGCGGACGACAGCGCGGTCATTGGCGGTGCGGTAGGCGGTGCGGCGGGTGCCGGCGTCGGCTCGCACATGGGCGGGACCAGCGGTGCGGTCATTGGCGGTGCGCTTGGCGGCGCCGCGGGTGCCGCGGTCGGCTCGGAGCACGGAGACGACGACAACGATCGCAATCGTCGCCGTCACCGCGACGCGCACGATCACGACGACGACGGTCACCACCATCATCCGCCGGGCAAGGCCAAGGGTCACCACAAGCACCACGATCACTGATCGATCGGTAGAAACGACGAGGCCCGCTTGCGCGGGCCTCGTTGCATCAGGCGGGGGATCAGCCCGCCATCTGTCGCAGCATGTACTGCAGCACGCCGCCGTGCTTGTAGTAGCTCCACTCCACCGGCGTGTTGATGCGCACCTTCGCCTTGAAGCTCACGCTCTTGCCGTCGGCCTTCCTGGCGGTGACGTCCACTTCCTTGGCGCCGTCGACCAGCCCATCGAAGTCGAACGTTTCGCTGCCGTCCAGGCCCAGCGACGAGGCGTTCTGGCCGTCGACGAAGTTCAGCGGCAGCACGCCCATGCCCACGAGGTTGGCGCGATGGATGCGCTCGAAGCTCTCCGAGATCACCGCCTTCACACCGAGCAGGATCGTGCCCTTGGCCGCCCAGTCACGCGACGAGCCGGTGCCGTACTCCTTGCCCGCCAGCACGATCTGCGGCACGCCGGCGGCGACGTACTTCATCGCCACGTCGTAGATCGGCTCGACCGGACCGGCCGCACCGTTGAAGTGCCTCGATACGCCGCCCTCGACGCCCGGCGTCATCGCGTTCTTGATGCGCGTGTTGGCGAACGTGCCGCGCATCATGATTTCGTGATTGCCGCGGCGTGAGCCGAAGCTGTTGAAGTCGGCGCGTGCGACGCCGTTCTCCATCAGGTATTTGCCGGCCGGGCCGTCCTTCTTGATGTCACCCGCGGGGCTGATGTGGTCGGTCGTGATCGAGTCGCCCAGCACCGCGAGCGCACGCGCGCCGCGGATGGCCGGGATGCCCGGCGGGGTCATCGTCATGCCCTGGAAGTACGGCGGGTTGGCGATGTAGGTCGACTTGGAATCCCAGGGATAGGTTTCCGACTTGGTCACCTTGATCGACTGCCAGCGCGCGTCGCCACGCAGCACGTCGGCGTACGACTTCTTGAACAGCTCACTGGTGACCGCCTTGGCGACGACTTCCTGGATCTCCTGGTTGGTCGGCCAGATGTCCTTGAGGAAGACGTCCTTGCCGTCCGTGCTCTTGCCGATCGGCTCGGAGCTCAGGTCGATGTCGGTGCTGCCGGCGATGGCGTAGGCCACGACCAGCGGCGGCGAGGCGAGGTAGTTCATGCGCACGTCCTGGTGGACGCGGCCTTCGAAGTTGCGGTTGCCCGAGAGCACCGCGGAGACGCTCAGCGTGTTGTCCTGGATCGCCTTGCCGATCGGCTCGTTGAGGGGACCCGAGTTGCCGATGCAGGTGGTGCAGCCGTAGGCGGTGACGTAGAAGCCCAGGTGCTCGAGGTCTTCGATCAGGCCGGCCTTCTTCAGGTACTCGGTGACGGCCAGCGATCCCGGCGCCAGCGAGGTCTTCACCCAGGGCTGCGACTTGAGACCCAGCGCGCGCGCCTTCTTGGCCAGCAGCCCGGCGCCGATCAGCACGCTCGGATTGGAGGTGTTGGTGCACGACGTGATCGCCGCGATCACCACCGCGCCGTCCTTGAGCTGGTAGGTCTGGCCGTTGTCGGTGACGGTGGCCGGGCCCTTCGACGGACGCGCCTTCTGCTCGCCTTCGAAGGCCTTGCGGAAGTTGGCCTTCACGTCGGTGAGCAGCACGCGGTCCTGGGGGCGCTTGGGTCCTGCGAGCGAGGGCTTGATGCTGCCCAGGTCCAGATGCATCACGTCGGTGTACTCGGCTTCCGGGGCTTCCGGCGTCCACCACATGCCCTGCGCCTTGGCGTAGGCCTCGACCACCGCGATCTGCTCTTCGCTGCGGCCGGTCAGGCGCAGGTAGGTCAGCGTCTCGTTGTCGATCGGGAAGATGCCGCAGGTGGCGCCGTACTCCGGGCCCATGTTGGCGATCGTGTTGCGATCCGAGGCCGACAGGTTGGCGAGGCCAGGTCCGAAGAATTCGACGAACTTCTCGACCACGCCGCGCTTGCGCAGCATCTCGGTGACGGTGAGCACGAGGTCCGTGGCGGTGGCGCCTTCTGCGAGCTTGCCGGTGACGCGCACGCCGATCACTTCGGGAATCAGCATCGACGAGGGCTGTCCCAGCATCGCGGCCTCGGCCTCGATGCCGCCGACGCCCCAGCCGAGCACGCCGATGCCGTTGACCATCGTCGTGTGCGAATCGGTGCCGAAGCAGCTGTCGGGATACAGCAGGCCGTCCTTCTCGAACACGACGCGCGCGAGGTACTCGATGTTCACCTGGTGGACGATGCCGGTATCAGGCGGCACCGCCTTGAAGTTCTTCAGCGCCTCCTGGCCCCAGCGCAGGAACGTGTAGCGCTCCTGGTTGCGCTGGAATTCGACCTTGGCGTTGAGGTCCAGCGCGTCCTTCGAACCGTAGTGGTCGATCATCACCGAGTGGTCGATGACCAGTTCCACCGGGCACAGCGGGTTGACCTTGGTCGCGTCGCCGCCGAGCTTCTTGATCGCATCGCGCATCGCGGCGAGATCGACCACGCAGGGCACGCCGGTGAAGTCCTGCAGGATCACGCGTGCCGGCGTGAAGTTGATGTCCTTGTTGGGCAGCCGCTTGAAGTCGGCGCCGGCCAGCGCCTCGATGTCGGCCTTGGTCGTGTTGAGTCCGTCCTCGTGCCGCAGCACGTTCTCGAGCAGCACCTTGATCGAGTAGGGCAGGCGCGAGATGTTGAACTTCGGCTCGAGCGCCTTGAGGTTGTAATAAGAGTAGGTCTTGGAACCGACCTTCAGGCTGGCTTTGGACTTGAAGCTGTCCGACATGGCTGGAGACTCCCGGGAGGGTACGAGGGCTGACGACTGGGGGGACGCGCCGCGTTGCGCGGGGGCGCAATTATAGCGGCGCGGCCGTGCCCGGTTGCCGGGGGCCGCTTCATACGGGGACGGAAAGCACCTTTTGATAGGCGTTCCAGACCTCGTCTCCGAAGCACACGAACTGCACCGGTTCGATTCCCGAAGCCCCGGACCGGAGCGCCGCGCGGGTCTCGTGCACGGCGATACGCGTTGCGTCCATCACCGGGTAGCCGTACACGCCGCAACTGATCGCGGGGAAGGCGATCGTCTTGACACCGTTCTCGGTCGCCAGGCGCAGGCAATTGCGATAGCAGGCGGCCAACAGGTCCGCCTCGCCGTGGCTGCCGCCCCGCCACACCGGGCCGACCGTGTGGATCACGTGGCGCGCAGGCAAACCGAATCCCGGCGTGATGCGCGCCTCGCCGGTCGGGCAACCCCCGAGCGTGCGGCAATGGGCCAGCAGTCCGGCTCCCGCGGCGCGATGGATCGCGCCGTCCACGCCGCCGCCGCCGAGCAGCGATTCGTTGGCTGCGTTGACGATGGCATCGACGGCCAGCCGGGTGATGTCGGCGCGGACGGCTTCGAGCGTGACGGCCACGGGCCTCAGTCCGCCATGTGCATCGACAGCACGCGCCCAAGGCCGGGAAGGGCGCTTCGCACTTCGTCCTCGGCGCTGCCGCGCAGACGGCGGTACGCGGATCGGAGCGCGGCGTTGGCGCTGGCCCGGGCGTGCCGATCGGTGACGCCGATCAGCGCATCGACCGCCTCGACGGGGTGTTCGTCCAGGAACTGGCTAAAATCCATGCGTTTGGAATCCAGAAAACGCTGGTACAGGGGGCCCAGGGCGGCGGCGAATTCGGGCAGCAGCGCACCGACCGCACGTTCCAGGGCACGCGGCTTGAGGGCTTCGAGCATCGCCAGGCCCGCACCGAGCGCGATCCGGCGGATCGGACCGCGGCTCGCGACCTGGGCCTCGATGAGGCGAACGCAGTCGGCAACCAGTTTCTCGCGGCGATCGGGCGCCAGCAGCGTCGATTCGAGCGGGGTCATGACGAGGTTTCAGTGGATCGCGACGACAAGAAGAATGTCACCCGGCCGCATCTGGCGCACCTCAAGACGGGCTCGCTGGAGCGAAACATCGCGCTGACCAAGCTCGGCATCGGCGCCGGCGGCAAGATCGTCGCCCACTCGATCGCCAATTTCTTCCGCGGCGAGATCTCGCGCGACCAGGCCGATCGCGATTTCTATCGCCGCCAGGCCGAAGTACTGCGCGACGAACTCGGCCAGCTCAAGGGCAGCGTGATGAAGGCCGGCCAGATGCTCTCGCTCTACGGCCAGTATTTCCTGCCCGAGGAAGCCGTGACGGTGCTGTCGCAGTTGCAGGACGACACGCCCGCCGTCGACTGGCGCGTGGTCGGTCCGGTGCTCGAGCGTGCGCTGGGCCGTGCGCGGCTATCGGAGCTCGAGGTGGACCAGGTGCCGCTGGCCGCGGCGTCGCTGGGCCAGGCGCATCGCGCACGACGCAAGCGCGACGGGCTCGAACTGGTGGTCAAGATCCAGTATCCCGGCGTGGCCGATGCGATCGAGAGCGACATCCGCACGCTGTCGCGCCTGATCACGATGACGCGCCTGGCGCCCAAGGGCCTGGATCTCAATCCGATCTTCGCCGAGCTGCGCGAGATGCTGCACCGTGAAGTGGACTACGCCGCCGAACGCAGTTTCACCGAGTCGTTCGCCAACAAGCTCAAGGACGATCCACGGTTCGTCGTCCCGCGCGTGCTGACCGAGTACTCCAGCGACCAGGTGCTGACCACGACCTACGAGCACGGATATCACGTCAAGGACGAGAAGGTGCAGAGCCTGTCGCTGGAGCGGCGCAGCGCGCTGGGCCGCGCATTCGTGCAGCTGTTCGTGACCGAGCTGTTCCGCTGGAACATGGTCCAGACCGATCCGCATTTCGGCAACTATCGCATCCGTCCGGAAGCGGACGGCAACGATCGCATCGTGCTGCTCGACTTCGGCGCGACCCGCATCTTCGGGCGCGGCTTCGTCGAGAACTACGCGAGCATCGTGCGCGGCGGCGTCGATCTGGATCGCGAGCAGATCGTGCGCGGCGCGGTCGGCATCGGCCTGATGAGCGCGGATTTCCCCAGGTCGGTGCTCGATGCGTTCTGCGCCATGTGCGAGATGATCACCGAGCCGTTCGCGGGCAACGAGCCGGGACGCGTGCCGGCCAACCTGCTCAACGAGCGCGGCGAGTACCGCTGGGGCGACAGCGACCTGCCGATGCGCGCCGGCCAGCTCGCCGCCAAGAACGCGTTCTCGCGCTACTTCCGCGTGCCGCCACGCGAGATCGTGTTCCTGCATCGGCGACTGTCGGGCGTGTTCATCATGCTCGCGACGCTGCACGCCGAACTCGACGCACGGCCGCTGCTGCTCGAGGCGCTCTGATTTCCCGCGATCGTCGGTCTCAGGCCGACGACGGTGGATCCCCGATTTCCGGCGACGGCGTCGCCTCGCGACGCAGCTGATCGAGACGGTGCTGCGATTCGATTTCCAGCGCCGCGTCGCGTTCCTTCTGTGCATTGGTGCGACCGAAACGCACGCGATTCTCGGCGGCCCGCGCGGCGGCGTCCGCACGCGCCTTCTTCTTGCGAAACTTGTTGAGATTGACGATCTCGGCCATGTGCCTTCACGGAGCGTTGCAGGCCGGCACCGTAAGATGCGCGGCCCCTGCGTCGCAACCGTCCCCCATGACCGTCGATCCGACCCGTGCCGTCTCGTCGCCTTCCGATGCGCTCGGCGGGATCGGATTCGTGCTGCTGTGGAGCACCGGCTACGTCGCCGCAGTGTTCGCGTTGCAGGGTACCGGCGCCTACACGCTGGCCGTGCTGCGCTTCCTGGGCACCGCGGCGATCATCGGCGCCTGGGTGATGTTCGTGCGCCTGCCCCGTGCCCGCACCGCAGCGCTGGTGCACGCGGCGATCGGCGGCGTGCTGCTGCAGTCGGGTTTCTTCGGATTCACCTACGCCGGATTGCGCGCCGGCGTGCCGCCCGCCGCGGCGGGCCTGATCGCGGGACTGATGCCGCTGACCACCGCGCTGGGCGCGCGTGTGCTGCTCGGCGAGCGCATGGGTCGCAGCGCGACGATCGGCCTGCTGCTGGGGCTGGCCGGCGTGCTGCTCGTGGTGGTGCCGGACCTGCGCGCGCCCGAGACGCGCATCGGCTATCTGTTCGTGATCCTCGCGCTGATGTCGCTGAGCCTGGGCACGATCTACCAGAAGCGGCACGCGGGCGAGCTCGATGCGCGCGTGGCGCTGATCGCGCAGGTCCTCGCCGCCGCGGCGGTGGTGCTGCCGTTCGCGCTCGTGCTCGAAGGCATCGACATCCATCTCACGTCGCGTTCCATCGGCGGAATGGCCTGGGTGATCGTGGTGAACTCCTGCGCCGGTCTGCTGCTGTACCTGTGGCTGCTCAAGCGCGGCGCGGCAGGACGCGTGGCCAGCGTGTTCTTCCTGGTGCCACCGGTGACGGCGGTGCTCACCGCGGTGTTCTTCGGCGCGCGTTTCACCGCGCCGGACGCCGCGGGCTTCGCGCTCACCGCCGCGGGCGTCTGGCTGGGTCAGCGCGGCTGAGCACGGTGCTCGAACAGGTGCCGGCGGCCTTCCTCGTCGTATTGGGCAATGCGTAGTTCCCTGCCCAGCTCGCACCCGCGCTGCACCGCCGGTCGCGCCTTGAGCTGCTCGTACCAGCGCCGCACGTTCGGATAGTCGTGGAGCGCAACCTGCTGCGATCTGTAGGTGCGGATCCACGGAAAACACGCCATGTCGGCGATCGAGTAGTCGCCAGCGACGAACGCACCGGTCTTGCCCAGTTGCGTGTCGAGCACGCCGTACAGGCGTCGCGCCTCGCGCCCGTAGCGCTCGATGGCGTAGGGCACCTTCTGGCTCGCGTAGAGCACGAAGTGGCCGTTCTGTCCGAGCATCGGTCCGAGCCCGCCCATCTGCCACATCAGCCATTCGAGAACGGCCTTGCGCTCGCGCAGGTCCGTCGGCAGGAAGCAACCGGTTTTCTCCGCAAGGTAGACCAGAATCGCGCCGGTCTCGAACACGCTCACCGGCTCGCCGCCGCCGGGCGGTGCGTGGTCGACGATCGCGGGCATGCGGTTGTTGGGACTGATGGCGAGGAAATCCGGCGTGAACTGCTCGCCGCGCGCGATGTTGACCGGGACCATCCGGTAGGGGAGGCCGCATTCCTCGAGCATGATCGAGATCTTCCAGCCGTTGGGCGTGGGCCAGTAATGCAGGTCGATCACGTCGGGTCCTCCGGGTCGGGAGGCGCAAGCGTAGCGGGATCGCCCCCGCTTGACGTGTCGGCCGGGAGGATCGAATCTGGACCGATCAGTCCGGAATGAGTGCGATGCCCCGAACCCGCGGTTTCGACGAGCAGCAGGCGCTGGAAGGCGCGATGCAGCTGTTCTGGCACCAGGGCTACGGTGCGGCCTCGCTCGACCGGCTGCTCGACGCCACCGATCTGAGCAAGAGCAGCTTCTACGAGACGTTCGGCAACAAGCGCGACCTGCTGCTGGCGACGCTGGAGCGCTACCAGGCGAACTTCATCGAACTCCTGGTCGAACCGCTGCGACGACCCGGCGCCGGACGTGCCGAGATCATCGAGGTCTTTGGACGCGTGGTGGCGCATGCGCTGGGTCCACGCGGGCCGCGCGGCTGCTTCGTCAACAACTGCCTGGTCGAGATGGCACCGCACGACGCCGCGGTGCGCGATGCCGCGCGGGCCGTGCGCGATCACCTCGAGGACGCGTTCGTCGCGGCGGTCGCATCCGGACAGAAGAACGGCAGCATCGGATCGCGCGAGAAGCCGCGCGCCCTGGGCCGTTTCCTGATCAACACCGTGTCCGGCATCAACGTTGCCGCGAAATGGCGGCCCGGGAAGCCGGCGCTGGACGACATCGTGCGCGTCGCCCTGCGCACGCTCGATTGAAAGCAGAGGAAACCGCGATGCTCAAGTCACTCTATGTCTCGGCGTTCATCGCGGCCGGCGTCGGCGGGCTCGTCGTTTCGGTCCTGCACGTCGTCGACGAAGGCCTCACGTCGCCGTGGATCGGAACGGCGCTCGCCTGCCTGGGACCGGTCGGCTTCTTCGCCCGCGCCTACGCGGCGCCGATCGCGCGCACCTCGGCCAACATGCCGCTGATGCTGATCACCGGCGCCGCGGGCACGGTGCTCGCATCCGTGCTGGGCGCCTCGATGCTGTCCGCACCGGTTGCGGTGGCCGCCGGCGTCGGCGTGCTCGGATCGGCGCTCTACCTGTTCTGGTACTCGCGCTTCTCGGCGCCCGCGCGCGTGGTGCTCAAGACCGGCGAGATGCTGCCGGACTTCGAGCTGGCCGAAGGCGGATCGATTGTGCGCAGCCGCGATGTCACGGCCCAGGCCGCACTGTGGATCTTCTATCGCGGAAACTGGTGCCCGCTGTGCATGGCGCAGATCCGCGAGGTCGCGGCGCAGTACCGCGAACTGGCCGCGCGTGGCGTGCAGGTGTTCATCATCAGCCCGCAGCCCGAGTCGCACACCGCGTCGCTGGCACGCAAGTTCGACGTGCCGATGCGCTTCATGACCGACGCGGGCAACGCCGCGGCCCGCACGCTCGGCATCCTCGAGGAGAACGGCCTGCCGGCCGGCATGCAGGCGCTCGGCTACGGCTCGGACGTGCCGCGCCCGACCGTCTTCATCACCGCGGCCGGCGGGCGCCTGATCTATTGCGACCTGAGCGAGAACTACCGCGTGCGACCCGAGCCGGCCGAGTTCCTGGCCGTGCTGGATCGCCCGGGCGCAACCGCCTGAACCGCGGCGACGCCGTCAACCGAACGAACCAACCGGAGTGCACCCGATGATCGATCTCTACACCTCCGCCACGCCCAATGGCTGGAAGGCGTCCATCGTGCTCGAGGAGCTCGGCGTGCCGTACACGGTGCATCCGATCTCGCTGTCCAAGCAGGAACAGAAGCGGCCGGAGTACCTGAGGATCAATCCGAACGGCCGCATCCCCACGATCGTGGATCGCGACAACGGCGACTTCGCGGTGTTCGAATCGGGCGCGATCATGATCTACCTCGCAGAGAAATTCGGCCGCCTGATGCCCGGCGATGTGAAGGGTCGCTCGCGCGTGATCCAGTGGGTGATGTTCCAGATGGGCGGCGTCGGCCCGATGCAGGGTCAGGCGAACGTGTTCTTCCGCTACGCACCGGAGAAAATCCCCTACGCCATCGAGCGCTACCAGACCGAGACGCGCCGCCTCTACACCGTGCTCGACACGCGCCTGGCCGACAACGAATACCTCGCCGGCGACTATTCCATCGCGGACATCGCCAACTGGTCGTGGGTGTCGCTGTATTCCTGGGCCGGCGTGTCGATCGACGGGCTGCCGAACCTGCAGCGCTGGCTCAAGGTCGTGGGTGATCGCCCGGCCGTGCAGCGCGGCATCGTCGTGCCCGAACCGATCCAGCTCGGCGACAGCGTCACGAAAATGGCGCAGTCGATCCTCGGGGCCGGAGACAAGAACGACTGATCGCGCCACACTGGCGCGCGATGGAGCAGACGCTCGACATTCCGATCTTCCCGCTGAACACCGTCCTGTTTCCGGGCGGACGTCTGCCGCTGCGCATCTTCGAGGTGCGCTACGTGGACATGACCAAGGCCTGCATCCGCGACGACGGCGTCTTCGGCGTGTGCCAGATCCTCGACGGCAAGGAGGTCGGCGCACCCGCGGTGTCGGCGCCGCTGGGCTGCACCGCGCGCATCCGCGAATGGGAGGTGCCGACGCCCGGCCTCTTCAACCTGGTCTGCGGCGGCGAGCGGGTGTTCCGCATCCTCGAGCAGCGCGTGCAGCCCGACGGCCTGATCCGCGCCGAGGTGATCCTGGAGGAGCCGCGCGAGCCGCGCGTGCTGCCGCCCTCGCACAAGATGCTCGGCAGCATGCTGGGCGAAATCCTCAAGAAGATCGGCGTGCAGCACTTCGAACAGCCGGCACGGCTCGAGGACGCGCAGTGGGTCGGCTATCGACTGGCGGAGATCCTGCCGCTGTCGCGCGATCAGAAGCTGCAGCTGCTGCAGGAACGCGATCCATGGGTCGTGCTCGAACAGATCCAGCAGGCCGTGCTCGACCTTCCCGATTCCTGAAGACGATGATCAACCGACTCGTGCTTGCGACGTTTCTCTGCGTGGGGTGGTGCGCGCCGTCGGTTGCCGCAGGCGTGGTGGACACTCCGGCCCCGATCGCGGTCGCACCGGACTTCTCGCTGAAGACGCCCGACGGCAAGACCGTGAACTATCCGGCCGACGCCAAGGGCCAGCCCACGGTGCTGATGTTCTGGCCGTCGTGGTGTCCGTTCAGCCGCGCACTCCAGCCCTACGTGCAGGACATCTGGGTGGACTACCGGGACCGCGGCGTCGCGTTGTGGACGATCAACATCAAGGAGGACGGCGATCCGCTCGCGGCGATGCGCGATCGCGGGCTGAGCTTCCCGCTGCTGCTCGCAGGCGATGCGGTCGCCAACGAGTACCGCGTGTCGCGCACACCGTGGCTGGTGGTGATGGACGGCAAGCAGAACATCCTCTACACGCGGCCGGCCCATCCGCCGACGCCGATCGACGTGGCCAAGCGCGTGCGCGAAGTGCTCAACGGCGTGCTCGGTGCGGACAAGGCGGTGCCGATGCCGACGACCTGGGCGCCGCCCTACGACCTGCATCTGAAGAAGAAGGAGGACATGGTCGACCGTCGCGAGCCGGTCGCCATTCCCGAGGCCGAGGCGCAGGCCTGGGTCGCCCGGTACCTCGAGGCGATTCCCGCGGACGAAATCCGCACCGACCTGCCGGCCGCCGGTCCGGTCGCCAAAGGACGCGATGCGATCACGCTGGCCAAGAAGCTGTGGGCGCAGGCCTATGGACAGGCGCTGGTCGACGAGCAGGCGCCGTATCGCGCGTACCGCCGCAACGATCGCTGGGTCGTGCTCGGCCAGGGGCTCGACAACAAGCTGGGCGCGGGCTTGGTCCTGGTCGTGGACGCGGGGCGCGGTCAGGTCGTGCGGATGACGCGGCCGTGATGGGAAAAAGACGTCACCGCAATGGCGCAAAGGGAAAAGAAAGGATCGCAAAGTCTTCTTGAAGGACCGCGTGGTCGCGCGGACCGCGGCCCTTATTCCTTTGCGTCCTTGTTTTTTCCTTTGCGCCTTTGCGGTGACGTTTTTCCAGCCCTCCCGATCAGGGCAGTCCCGCGTGCGGCACGTTCACGCGCGCCGCCACGATCCGTCCGAGCCGCGTGGCCTTGCGCTCGTCCTCGATGAAGTTGGGTGCCACGCACATGAACAGCGTGCGACCGTCGTCGCCGCCGAGCATGCAGGCGTAGACGCCGTCCGGCGCGGTGGAAATGCGCTCGAGCTCGCGGCCGCCTTCGGCAACGCGCACCACGCACTTGCGGATGCCGTCCGCGTACCAGACCGCGCCCTCGGCATCGAGACAGATTCCATCCGGCAGCGCGACGGTGTCGGGAATATCGCCGTGGAACTCGGTCGGCACATCGCCCAGGCGCGCCCACACGCGCTGGCGCGACAGGGACCCGTCGGCCGCGATGTCGAACGCGGTGAGCCGCCCGCCGAAGGATTCGGCCACGATCATCGTGCGGCCATCCGGCGTGATCACGGTGCCGTTGGGGAACATCAGGCCTTCGGCGGCGATGCGGGCGCTGCCGTCGGGATCGACGCGGATCAGGCAGGTGCTCGCGGGCGGCGCGCCGCTCATCAGGTCCCAGCCGAAGTTGCCGACGTACGCGCGGCCCTTGGCGTCCACGATCATGTCGTTGCAGTGCCACGGCGCGAGCTGGCCCAGGTCGGCATGCACCACCAGCTCGCCCGAGGCCTCGCGGCGCATCACCTTGCGATCGCGCATCGAGACGATCAGCGCGCGGCCGTCCGGCAGGAAGCCCGTCCCGGAGGGCTGCTGGGGCACGCGCGCCATCACCTCGGCGCGCCCGTCGGCCGGCGAGATCGCCACGACCTGGTGGGTGTAGAAATCCGAGGTCCACAGCCGGCCCTGGTGCCAGCGCGGGCCTTCGAGAAAGGTGTAGCCGTCGGCGACGACCTGCAGATTCATTGGGGACTCCTTCGGGTTGGACTTGCGCGAGCGCCGACGCGATTGTCGCGCCGGCGCTGTCGCGCCGGTCCTGATTCGGCCGCAATACGGCGCTGGCCACCATGCGGGCAAGCCCGCATCACGCACACGAACGTCACTCACGAGGAATCACCGATGTCATCGAACGCCTCTCGCTGGGACACGCGGCAGATGCCCTCGCAGGCCGGCCGCGTCGCGATCGTGACCGGCGCCAGCAGCGGCCTGGGGCTGGAGACCGCCATCGCGCTGGGCGCGGCCGGCGCGCACGTCGTGATGGCGTGCCGCAATCCGGCCAAGGCCGCCGACGCGCTGGCCGAGGTCAGGCGCCGCGCGCCCGGCGCCGACGCCGAGCTGATGTCGCTGGACCTCGCGGACCTGGGTTCGGTGCGCCGTTTCGCCGCCGACTTCGCGGCACGTTTCGACAAGCTCGACCTGCTGATCAACAACGCCGGCGTGATGGCGGTGCCGCAGCAGAAAACCGCCGACGGTTTCGAGATGCAGATCGGCACGAACCATTTCGGCCATTTCGCGCTGACCGGGCTGCTGCTGCCGAAGCTGGCGAAGACGCCGGGATCCCGCATCGTCAACCTGGCGAGCCTCGCGCACCGCTGGACCGCGCGGATGAATCTCGACGATCCGAACTTCGAGCACAGCCGCTACAACAAGTGGGACGCATACGGGAAGAGCAAGCTCGCCAACCTGCTCTTCACCTTCGAACTGGTGCGGCGCCTGCAGGGCGCCGGCACGCAGGTGATCGCCGCCGCCGCGCATCCCGGGTATTCGTCCACCAATCTGCAGTTCGTCGGTCCCGCGCAGGAGAACTCGGCGATCGGCCGCGCGATGATGTCGATCGGCAATCGACTGTTTGGCCAGAGCGCGGCGATGGGCGCGCTGCCGACGCTGTACGCGGCCACCGCGCCCGACGTCGCGGCCGGCGACTACTACGGTCCGGGCGGTTTCCAGCAGATCGGCGGGTATCCGGTGAAGGTGGGCTGCCGTCGCGCGGCGCGCGATTTGCAGACCGCGGCGCGGTTGTGGGAGGTATCCGAGCAGCTGACCGGCGTGAAGTACGCGTTCTGAGCGGCCGGATCAGCTGCCGTCGCGACCCTCGTTCCTGAGCGCGGCCAATGCCGACAGATCCACCGACGCTGCGGCGTTCTTGAGATCGTCCATGCCGACGCCGCGGCCCTCGAGCTTGACCAGGAAGCGATCGGCGACGACCAGCTCGTAGGTGCCGTAGCGGCTGGCGCCGTCCCACTTCTCGTGCACGCGCAGCCCGTCCTTCTGGTAGCTGCGCTCGTAGCCATCGTTCGATTCGCTCTCGGTCTGCACCATCGCCCAGCCGGCGAGGATCGTCAGGCCGCTCATGCCGCCGAGATCGGCGACCTCCAGGTCGACGCTGCGCGCGCCCTCGGCATCGGCGTAGCGGCCCTTGCCCATCGACATCTGGATGCCGAGCGCGGTATTGCGTTCGACATTGAAGCTCGCGCGCGGCAGCCCGCCGAGCGTCTCGGGCAGGAAGGGCTTGAGCTGGTCCGGCGCCAGCGTCTCGACCTTCTCGCCGCCTCCGAACATGGTCCCCAGCGCGTCGCCGAGCGCCGCCTGCTGCGCGGCGGTGTCGCCGGATTTCTGCGCATCCTCCATGCGTTTGCCGGCGTCCTCCATGTTCTTGGCCATCTGCTCGAGCTTGCCCAGCGCCCCCTCGTCGAGCCTGATCTTGCCGCCGCCGCCGGTATCGATCTCGACGCCGCTGCCCTGCGACATCGCGCCCACGCTGGCGGCGCCGCTGATCGCGCCGCCGATCACGCCGATGACGATGCCGACGAGAAATCCGAGCAGCACGATCACCGCGGTGTAGCCACCGGCGCGATCCGGCGGCGCACGCATCGTGTGCGGCAGGCCCAGGTACAGCAGGTAGACCGAGTACACGCCGCCGGCAAGGCCGATCAGCACGCCCACCCAGGGCAGCACCACCGCCACGCCCGCGATCCAGCTCGCGGTGTAAGTGTAGGCCACCGTCTTGAGCGCCTGGATCGGGTTCTTCTGTCCGCCGAAGCTCGGCGCGAGCGCGTCGACCACCCGCGCCAGCACGTAGGTGGCGAGCACCGACAGGCCGTACTGCACGATCGCCCCGATCAGCCCGATGCCGATCCCGACGCGGATGGTTGCATCGGTGAAGGGAATGCTGGTGCCGATGAAGCTGCCCTTGATGAACCCTGCGATCGCCGGGAGCGCCGCGAGGATCAGGATGTAGCGCGTGAACAGCGCCGACGTCGTGTCCGGCTCGACCGCGATCACCGGCCACTCCGACTTGGGCGTGAGCAGGATGTTCTTTGCGCGATCGATCAGGTTGGCCATCGTTTTCCCCGGTCCGAGATGACGCGAACGCGGCGAGTCTAAGCGCATGTCAGGATTCGGACATGACCGTCTTCGATCGCATCATCGCCGGGCAGATCCCGGCCAGCTTCGTGTGGCAGGACGTGGTGTGCGTCGCCTTCCTCGACATCCGGCCGATGTCGCGCGGGCACGTGCTGGTGGTGCCGCGCCAGTCGGTGGCGACGCTCGAGGAGCTCGAGGCATCGACGCTTGCGCACCTGTGGCACACCGCGGTGCGCATCGCCAGCGCGCAGCGCCGGGCACTGGGCAGCGCGGCGCAGCACTTTCTCGTCAACGACGGGCGCGAAGCCAGCCAGAGCGTGCCGCACGTGCACCTGCACGTGATCCCGCGCTACGAGGGAGACCGCTACGGAACCGTGGCGCGGATGATCTGGCACATCGCGACGCTGGCGACGCCGCCGCGGGAAAAGATCGAACAGCGACGGCGACTCGAAGCCGACGCGCGCGCCATCGCCGAGGCGCTGCGCGACTAGTCAGCTCAGGTCAGGTCATCGGAACGGATCAGCCGCCGCGCCGCGACCATGCGTCGCGACCAGGTCGACGTGAGCCGGCTCACCACCACTTCGCGGCGGCTCGAGGACGCGTGCAGGATCCGGTCGCCCGGCAGGTACACCGCCACGTGCAGGCCGCTGCGGCCCCAGCGATAGAACAGGAGATCTCCGGGTGCGAACTGGCGGTTGCGCACGACCTGGCCGCTGCGCACCAGCTCGCGCGCGGTGCGCGGCAGCTTGATGCCGGCGCTGCGGAACATCCGCTGCACCAGCGACGAACAATCGACCGCGTCCTCGCGATCCGACGCGGCGCCGTACACGTAGTCGGTGCCGAGCAGTTCGTGCCCCTTGGCCAGCACCACGTCGCGGATCAGGCTCTCGTTGGCGTCCTGTTCCATGCGCAGCTGGATGCCGGGGATCGCCACCGGCGTCGGCGCCACGGCGCGCGGCGCCGCCAGGTGCTCGGACCACTGCAGGCGCGGGATCGGGACGTTGGCGTGCGCCGGCGCGGCAAGGCCGGCGCCGACGAGCATCATCAACGCGCACAGCGGGCGCGCGAGCGTGAAGGGGATGGGGGTGTTCTTCATCGCGACTGGCTCCGGTTCGACGTCCCGGGGACGCCGCGCATCGCTTTTCGTGGAGCGCATGTTGAAAGCGCACGATCGTGCGTTGTGCACTTGCGCGACCGTCGGGCGCGATCCGCTGATTCGATGGCGAGTACCGACCGTTCAACCGTCTCAGGCGCACGCCGGTCGGTCGGACCCTCAAGGTCGCGCAGGGGCCGCGCGCAACCCGATAATTCCGTCATGCCCTCTTCTTCCTCTCCCACGTCGCCGGCCGCCGCGGCCGCCGGCCACGCGCATGCCCTGCACGACAGCACCTACCTGAGCGGCCTGGCGCTGGCCGCGCTCGGCGCGGTGTTCTTCTCCGCCAAGGGCGTCGTCGCCAAGCTGCTCTACCGCGAAGGGATCGACGCGGTCACCGTGATCGCGCTGCGCATGACGCTGGCGGTGCCGGTGTTCCTGCTGATCGCGATCTGGACGCTGTCGCGCTCGCCGCGGCTGTCGCAACGCGACCTGATGCGCGTCGCGCTGCTGGGGATCGTCGGCTACTACGGTTCGAGCATGCTCGACTTCCTGGGGCTGCAATACATCACGGCCGGACTCGAGCGCCTGATCCTGTTCGTGACGCCCACGCTGGTGCTGCTGCTCGGCGTGTTCGTGTTCAAGCGCCGGGTCACCGCGATGCAATGGCTGTCGATGGGGTTCGCGTACGCCGGCATCGTGCTGGTGTTCTGGCACGACGTGACGCTCGGCGGCGGGGCGGTGGTGCTCGGCGCAGGCCTGGTGTTCGCCGCCGCGGTGCTCTACGCGATCTACCTGGTCTATTCGGGCGAACTGATCCAGCGCGTCGGCACGCTGCGGCTGGTGGCGCTGGCGATGACGGTGTCGTCGATCTTCAGCATCGGGCAGTACTTCGTGCTGCGCGAACCGGCCACGCTCTGGCAGCAGAGCGGGGCGGTGTGGAGCCTGTCGCTGATCAATGCGTCGCTGTGCACGGTGCTGCCGGTGATCCTGACGATGTTCGGCGTGGCGCGCGCCGGAGCGGGCGATGCCGCGCAGATCGGAATGATCGGCCCGGTCTCCACGCTGTTCCTCGCGTTCTGGATCCTGGGCGAGCCGATCACGCCGCTGCAGATCGTCGGCACCGTGCTGGTGATGATCGGCATCTTCCTGCTGTCGCGCCGT
This sequence comes from Panacagrimonas sp., assembly GCF_020697055.1. Lineage (GTDB taxonomy): Bacteria > Pseudomonadota > Gammaproteobacteria > Nevskiales > Nevskiaceae > Panacagrimonas. The sequence continues at coordinate 62,431 of NZ_JAJFBP010000007.1, forward strand.
CGTGTGCCGACGATCGCGCCCTGAGACGGTGCAGCGCTATTTCTTCCGCGGCGAGTAGGTCGAACCGCTGACCGCGTCGACGTCGGCGGATTCGATCGCGTTGGCACGGCGCAGCGCCAGTTCGGTCACCGACAGCGAAACCTCGATCTCGCGCAGCATCGCCGCCCGATAGGACGCCAGCCCCGCGCGGCCCTCGGGGCTGGTCGCATGGCTGCCCTCGCCGGTGGCGGTCATGAAGTCCTGGGCGGAGGTCACCACGCCGCGACGTTTGGACCGCCAGTCCTGGAACAGCGAGTTCCACTGCTTCAGATCCTGCTCGGCCAGTTCCTGGCGCGCGGGCAGCATCGACTGGTTGGCCGCCAGCAGCTGCGCGTCGGCGCAGGGGACGGCGCACGGCTTCATCGCGCCGAGCACCGCGCCGAGGCGTCCCGACATCGCCGCGTGCAGCCAGCGCGCACGCTTGCCCAGAACCGGTGCAGGCGCCTGCTTGCCCGAGTTCGAGGCGAGGTAGTCCCCATAAGCGCGCAGCGCGCCCTGCACCTCGGGCGCTTCGGTCGCCGGTGCGGCCGGTGCTTGGTCGGTCGGCGCGGGAAGGCTGCCGCCGTTGAGCGCCGCGATGGCGTTGCGTTCGGCCTCGATCGCCTGCTTCAGCCGCGCGTACTCGGGCGCGACGATCTGGCCGTCACGCAACCAGCTCAGCGCGGTGCCGACATCGGCCGGCGGCGCCGGCACCTGGTCGAACAGTTCCACGAGCGAGCTCGCCTGCGCCGGCGGTGCGGTGGAAAAGCCGAACGCGGCGGTGACGGCGGCGAGGATGGGGGCGCGTCGAAAAGGGGCGGCGGGCATGGCCGCATATCGGCAGCAAACTCCGAGCCATCTAGGCCCGCGCCATCACCGGTCCACGCACCACCCTGGCTTCACGGATCGGCAGGCACAACAGCGCCGCGACGGCGGCAAGCACCATGTCGGCGATCCACATCCAGCCGTAGTCGCCGAAGCGCGACATGGTCACGCCGCCCAGCCACGCGCCGAAGAACGCGCCGGTCTGGTGCGACAGCAGGGTCAGGCCGAACAACGTGGCGAGATAACGCGTGCCGAAGAGCTTGCCCACCAGCCCTGCCGTCGGCGGCGTGGTCGAGAGCCAGCTGACGCCCAGCACCGCGGCGAACACGTAGAACACCATCGGGGTTCGCGGGGAGACCAGGAACAACGCGATCGCCACCGCCCGCCCCGCGTACATGAAGAACAGGATGTTGCGCATGCGCACGCGATTGCCGAGCCAGCCCGCGCCCAGGCTTCCCGCAACGTTGAACAGACCGATCAGCGCGATGGCGGTGGCCGACACCCCCGCCGGCAGTCCGCACAGCGCAACTTCGCCCGGTAGATGCGTGACCAGGAACGCGATGTGGACCCCGCAGGTGAAGTAACTGGCGTGAATCAGCAGGTACGAACGGTCGCGCATCGCGATGCGCAGCTGCTCGCGCAGGCCGGGGCCCGTGACACCGGCGTTGGACGACGACGACGACGCGTTGCCGAGCTTGCCCAGCAACGGCAGGCCGGCGATGGCGGTCGCCGCGAGCGTCAGCATCGCCGTGGCCCAGCCGAAGGCCGAGATCAATCCCTGCGCCAGCGGCGCGTACGCGAACTGGCCGAGCGACGAGCCGGCGTTGATGAATCCCGCTGCGAACGATCGTCGCTCCGGCGGCAGGTTGGCGCTGGTGGCGCCGATCAGGATCGAGAAGCCCGCCGCACCGGCGCCGGCGGCGGCGATCACGCCCAGCGACACCAGCATCATCCACTGCGTCTGGGCGATCGAGGCCAGCGCCATCCCGACGAACAGCAGCACCAGTCCGAGCGCGACCACCGGTCGCGATCCATGGTTGTCGGCGATGGCGCCGAACAGCGGCTGCACCGCGCCCCACACGAACTGACCGACCGCCAGCGCGAAGCTGATCGAGACGATCGACATGCCGGTGTCCTGCGTGATCGGCATCACGAACAGGCCCAGCGTCTGGCGCGCGCCGGTGGTGATGAAGAGGATCGCGGCGGCGCACAGCATCAGCGTCCAGGCCGCACGGGGCGACGAAGCAGCGGTGGGGCTCATCGTTGCGGCGGGCGAGGGGGTGCAGGTCGATCCAGGGGTCGCTACGCTGGCGACCAACCCGCGCATTCTGGAGCACCGCGTGAAAGTCGAGAAGCTGGACAAGACCGACAAGGAATGGGAACAGCTGCTGACGCCGGCGCAGTTCCGCGTGCTGCGTTCGGAAGGCACCGAGATGTGCGGCACGCACGGCTTCAACCAGGAGAAGCGCGCCGGCACGTTCGTCTGCGCCGGCTGCTACCTGCCGCTGTTCGAGTCCAAGACCAAATACGAATCGGGCACCGGCTGGCCGAGCTTCTGGCAGCCGATTCCCGGCGCGCTCGAGACCAAGGTCGACCATCACATCGGATATCCGCGCACCGAGTACCACTGCGCACGCTGCGGCGGACACCAGGGCCACGTGTTCGAGGACGGACCGCGTCCGACCGGCCTGCGCTACTGCAACAACGGCGAGGCGCTACGCTTCGTGCCGGAAGGGGAAGCACTGCCGGCCTTGCGAACCTGACCGGGTTCGCGCATCCGCATCGGGGGATCGGGGAACGATGAGCGTCAAGGACGTGGGCGGCACGCCGGGCGGAATCGGCGAATTCGTCATCGGCTTCGTGATGGCCGCGGTGGGTTTCTACCTGCTCACGCAGCGCGTGCAGGTGACCAGCGGCGGCTGGTACATGTGGGGCTACAACGCGTTCGGCCTGTCGCTGGTGCCGTTCCTGATCGGCGTCGGGCTGCTCGCGTTCAACGGCAAGTCGTTCGTCGGCTGGCTGCTCACCGGTACGGGCCTGGCGATCATCGTCGCGGGCGTGCTGATGAACCTGCGCATCTATTTCGTGGGCACCAGCCTGTGGGACACGCTGATGATCCTGGGGCTGCTGGCGTTCGGACTGGGACTGCTGGCGCGCTCGCTGCGATCGCACGCGCCGCCCGTGCAGAAATAGATCGGTACGGCGGGAACGCGGCCGCGAAGCGGTCGCGCATCCCGCCGTGGATGCCGGCTCCGGCGGGATGCGCGGTCGCCGACGCGACCGCTTTCCCGCCCTACCAGGTCAGAGCGCCTGGCGCCCGTTACAGCGGCGTCGCACCCGGCGGCGGCTTGACCTCGTGGTCTACGCGCGGACGCGGCGGTGCCGGTGGCGTCGACGGCGGCGCAGCCTGCATCTCCGGGGCGGGCGGAGGCGGCGGAGGTGGCGCAGAGGGCGGGGGTGGCGGAGCGGCCGGAACCGCAGGCGCGGGCGGCGGAGCCGGGGCGACGGCCGCAGGCGCAGGCGCCTGTATCACCGGCGGCGGCGCGGGCGGCGGCGCACTCGCTCGCGGGCGGGGCGGCGGCGGCGCCGGGGGAGCCGAGGAGAACGCGACGCGCTTGAGCTGCACGATCTGCGAGACGCCGCACTCGGTCTGCGAGTTGCGCCCGCCGACCACCAGCGTCTTGGCCGCGACCAGGCCGCTGAGCGCGGCGTTGAAGCCGATCACGCCCGCGTTCTGCAACGCCGTGCAGCTGCCCGCCATCACCAGCAGATAGGCCTGGCTGTTGCGGAACACCAGCACGTTGGCGTCGTCGAGGTATTTCCAGTCGTCGATGACCGAGTCGGGAACCGTGTCGACCGGCGCGGCGCGGGTGTAGCCGAATACGCGCAGCCGCGAATCGGCGTCGGCCAGGGCCGCGGTCGATGCGGTCGCGGCCAGGACGGCGAGCGCAAGGCCACGCAGGCCGGCGCTACGAATTCTTGTCATGTGCTCTCCCAATCAGCGTGCGGGCGCCACGGTCGATCCGTGGCAGCGCATTGTCTCGTGCCGCCGCGCGTTGCGCATCCGGCGCCGCGGGCTTGCGTGGCCGGGTCGGACTGGGGAGCATGGTCGCCCCCCGAGTCCGTTCCGCGACCCGCATCCCATGAGCCTCTCCCTCCGCGACCAGCTGCTGCAGGCCGGCCTGCTCGATCCCAAGAAGGCCAAGGAACAGGCGCGCGAACAGCGCAAGGATCGGCGCGAACACAACAACAAGAAGCCGGCCGGTCCGGATCCGCGCGTGGTGGCGCAGCAGAAGGCGGCGGCCGAGAAGGCCGCGCGCGACGCCGAGCTCAACCGCAAGCAGCAGGAGAAGCTCGCGCAGAAGGCGCGCCGTGCGGAGGCGCGCCAGCTGGTCGAACAGCATCGCGTGGCCAAGCTGGCGGACAGCGAGGAGCTCTACAACTTCCTCGACGGCAGCCGCATCCGGCGGCTGCCGGTGGATCGTCCGATGCGCGAGAAGCTGGTTGCCGGCAGCCTGGTGATCGTGCGCTGCGCCGGACGCTACGAGATCGTGCCGGTCGAGATTGCCGCGCGCATCGTCGAGCGCGATCCGCACGCGGCGCTGCAGGCGCCGCCGGCGGGCGCAACGCCCGAGTCCTCGGAGGCGTCCGGCGAGGACGATCCGTACAAGGACTACAAGGTTCCCGACGACCTGATGTGGTGAGCGGGTGACGCTCGAGACGCTGCTGGACTACTTCGCCGCCGAGAAGGCCGAAAGCGTGCTGTTCATCGCCGCCGGCGCGGCCGCGCTGCTGGCCGGCCTCGCGTTCTGGTTTCGCGGCGCGCCGGTGCTCAAGGGGGCGGCGATCCCGCTGATCGCGATCGCGCTGATCCACCTGGTGGTGGGCGTCACGGTGTTCGCGCGGACCGACGAGCAGGTGCGCTCGCTCGTCGCGCAGCTCGAGCAGCAGCCCGCCGCTTTCAAGGCCGAGGAATCGAAGCGGATGGCACAGGTCAACGACAACTTCGATCTCTACCAGCAGATCGGGACGGCGCTGGCGCTGGCCGGGCTCGGCATGGTCGCCTGGGGCCTGCAGCGCGCCCGCCCGATTCTCGCGGGCGCCGGCTGCGGCCTGGCGTTCCAGGCGTTGTTCACGCTGGTGCTCGACTACTTCGCGCAGACCCGCGCCGACGTCTACACGCAGGCGCTGATCGCGATGGGAACGTAGGGCGGGAAAGCGGCCGCTTTTCCGCCTACCGGGCGCCGCCCTGGCCGCTGAGCATCCGCGCGATCTCGTCCTCGCCCAGCGGGCGCGGATCCTTGATCCGCAGGCTGTCGCTCCACTCGCGCGCGAAATCGCGCTGCAGGCGCCAGTTGATGCACGCGGTGATCAGCATCGCGATCGTCGCGCCGGTTCCGGCGAGCAGCATGTCCTTGTGCGCGTCCCAGACATCGCCCTGCGTGCCGAGATAGGCCACGCCCAGATCGCCGCCGAAGAACGCGGCGGCGGCCCATTCGAACAGCTCGAACAGCGCCGATGTCGCCAGCGTGAAATCCAGCGGCAGAAAGTAGGCCCAGAAGCCGCGCGCCTGCGCCACGCGCAGGAACACCTCGCGCAGCGGATAGGCGAACAGCAGGCCGTAGCAGAAATGCACGAGGCGATCGAAGTGATTGCGCTCCCAGCCCATCCAGGCGTTGAACGTCGAGCCGGTCAGCGACTGCCACCAACGGTCGTACGGAACCTGCGCGTAGGTGTAATGCGCGCCCACGGCGTGCAGGCACAGGAACACGAAGATCAGCGTGTACGACACGCGCGAGAACGTGAACCGGCGATAGCTCGCGCCGATGGCGATGGCGAAGGCCACGACCAGCACGTTCTCCAGCGCCCAGTCGTGACGGTCGAGCGGCGCGATCGCCAGGCCCACCCACAACAGCGCGAAGAGCCCGGCCAGAACCGCGAGGTACCGCACATGGGGATAGTTCATCGGTGCCGCGCTCCGGGGACGTTCACGTCGATCGACGTGGACGTGATCGTGCCAGTTGACCGGAACGGTCGCGTCGCGGGCATGTTTCGTGAGGCCTGGGCGGGGTCCCTGCTCCGGAAGTCCGTCATGCGCCTGAACTCCGTTTTCATCGTCCTCGCGTTGCCCGTCTACGCCGTGTTCGCCGGCTGTCACCACGAAGGCGATGCCCCGATGCCGGGCGACGGCACGTTCCGAGCCGAGAAAGTGCGCGCGGAAGCCGCACGCGATGTCGCCGAGCGGCGCTGCGCATCGCAGGGGCCGGCGGCGCACGAGGGCTGCATGACGCGCGCGCAGGCCGAATACGGACGCCTGGTGGCGGCGGCCGAGCTGCGTCGCGACACGCGTGAAGCCGATCTGCCGGAAATCGCCAAGACCCGCTGAGTCCGGCGCCAGCCCGGGTCTCAGGGCTGGCAGACGCTCAGGTTGGTGGCGGCCGGCGTGGTGGACTTTTCGAAGCGCACGGTCGGACCGGGCTGGATGTGCCCGGTGTACTCGACGTCGGGCAGACGCAGCGCGTAGTTCTCGCCCGGCGGCACCGGCACCGCGAGGTCGATGCGATAGGTCTGCGGTTCGGACGACGACAACATGGTCGCCGCCGGGATTTTTCCGCCGAGCAGCCAGTCGGTCGGCCCCAGCCGCGTCTTGCAGCCGACCGCTTCGGCCGGGCACACGGTGGTGATGCCGGTGAACACGAGCTCGTTCTGCTCGGGTGCTTCGCGCGACGTGTACGAAAAGCGATTGGACATGAAGCGCATCTTCTGTCCTTCGGGCACGAGGACCTGCACGCGCGCCGAGAGTTGCGAGGTGTCCGGATCGCCGCCCCACACCCGCGCCTTGATGCCGCCGCTCAGCGGCACCTCGAGCTCGTCGCGAAGGCCGAACGTGCACAGCGAGCGGTTGCGCAACTCGCCGTCGCCCGAGGGCAGATAGTGATTGACCTGCATCTGCGCGCAGGCGCCGAGGGCGAACGTGCTGGCGAGGAGCAATGCGTAGAGCTTCATCTTCGCCGCTTCGAGTCCGGGCCGAGGTCGCGCAAGTCTAGCGGCGCGTATGCGCGATGGGGATGCACAACTGCGCGCCGGGTCACGCTGGCGTCATATCGTCAATGCGGGGTCGGCCCGGATCGGAACGCGGACCGGGAGCGGCGCATGCTCGGCCGGTCCTACAGCCGGATGCAGGGAGATTCGTGACATGAAGTTCGGCGTTTTCGATCACCTCGACTGCAGCAACCGTCCGCTCGACGTGCACCTGCGCCAGCGCCTCGACCTCACCGAGGTCTACGACCGCTGCGGCATGCACGCGTATCACGTCGCCGAGCATCACGGCACGCCGCTGGGCTTCGCGCCGTCACCGAGCGTGCTGCTGGCGGCGGTTGCGCAGCGCACGCGGCGCATGAAGATCGGGCCGCTCGTCTACATGCTGCCGATGTACCACCCGCTGCGGCTGATCGAGGAGGTGTGCATGCTCGATCACCTCAGCGGTGGGCGGCTGATGCTCGGCGTGGGACGCGGTGTTTCGCCGCACGAGCTGAAGCTCTTCGGCGTGGACGCGGGCCAGGCGCAGTCGATGTACGCCGAAGCCTTCGAGATCCTGATGCGCGGGTTTCGCGAAGAGCGGCTGACGTTCTCGGGCAAGCATTACCGGATCGACGACGTGCCCATGACGCTCAAACCGCTGCAGCAGCCGCATCCGGAACTCTGGTACGGAATCCTCACGCCGGACACCACCGCCTGGGCGGCGGCGCACGACGTGAATCTCGTGACGCTGGCGCTCGACGCCGGTGCGCGACACATCGCGGAGCGCTTTCGCGACGAGTGGACGAAGCTCGGCAAGCCGATCGAGAAATTGCCGCTGGTGGGTGTCAGCCGCCACGTCGTGGTGGCCGACACCGATGCGCAGGCCAAGGCGCTGGCCCGACGCGCCTACGCGCGCTGGGTCGACAGCTTCGACAAGCTGTGGCGCGACAACGGCGCCTCCGTGCGCATCGCGTTCCCGCCGATCGCCACGCTCTATCCCGAAACCTGGGACGAGGTCGAGGCGGTGGGCAACGGCATCGCCGGTTCGCCCGAGACCGTGCGCCGCTTCGTGCTCGAGGAGGCCGAGCGCACGCGCATGAGCTACCTGGTGTCGTGGTTCGCGTTCGGCGACCTGGAGGTGTCCGAGGTCACGCGCTCGGTCGAGCTGTTCGCCCGGCACGTGATGCCGGCGTTCGCCGCCTAGGCGGCGCCGGGCCGCGGTGGACACAATGGGGCCCTTCACCCCCGCAGAACGAGAAAGGGAGATTTCCGATGAACGCCAGCCTGCCCATGCCCCTGCTGGGGCCCCTCGTGGCGATGCTGATCTGGTGCGCGCTGATGTGGCTGTGGATGTACGTGACGCGCATTCCCGCGATCAATGCCTCGAAGATGGTCCTGGACGGCAGCGCGCCGCGCGGCGAACAGATGGCGACGCTGCCGGCGCGCGTCCGGTGGAAGGCGGACAACTACAACCACCTGCTCGAGCAGCCGCAGCAGTTCTACGCGGTCGCGATCGTGCTGGCGCTGCTCGGCGACACGAGCCAGACGAGCCTGATGCTGGCCTGGGCGTACGTCGGCCTGCGCGTGGTGCACAGCCTGTGGCAGTCGCTGGTCAACGTGATCGTGCCGCGCTTTGCGCTGTTCGCGCTGTCCTCGCTGGTGTTGTTCGCGCTGGTGGCGCGCGCCGCGATGATCGTGTTCGGTTGACCCGTAGGCCGGGCGAAGCCCGGGATCTGACCGTCCAACCCGGGCTTCGCCCGGACTACGGAGAGGGCGGGCGCATCGGGATCAGGCGCGGCTGCGCGGACACGCGTTCGAGCCAGGCGCGGACGGCAGCAAACGGCGCGAGGTCGTAGCCGCCCTCGTCGGCCACGTGCGTGTAGGCGAAGAGCGCGATGTCGGCGATGGTGTAGACGTCGCCGGCCAGGAAGGGATGATCCTGCAGGCGTCGCTCCATCACGCCGAGCGCCGCGATGCCCTTGGCCATCGCCGCGTCGATCTTTTCGCGCCATTGCTGGCCCTTGCCCAGGAACTTCACCCAGAAGCGCACCGTGGCGATGTACGGCTCGTGCGAGTACTGCTCGAAGAAGAGCCACTCGAGCACCTTGGCGCGCGCGTATCGATCGTCGGGCAGCAACGGCGTGCCGTCGGCGAGGTAGCAGAGCATCGCGTTGGACTCGGCCAGATGCCGGCCCGGTGCGATCTCGAGCAGCGGCACCTTGCCGTTGGGATTGCGCGCCAGGAACTCCGGCGTGCGGCTGTCGCCGCGCAGGATGTCGACCTCGATCCACTCGAAGCCGATGTCGAGTTGTTGCATCAACGTCGCGGCCTTCCAGCAGTTGCCGGACCGCTCATCGCGTACAGGCGCATCGCTAGGGCACTCCCCGCATCGGCGCGATTCTGTCATCGCCGCTTGTCACCTGCGCGTCGCCACGAACATCATTCGGCTTCCCACGCGAGCGCGGTGTGCCCGATGAGTGAAACGATCGACAAGGCCGAACTGGCCCGTCTGACGCGCGCCGTGCGTGCCCGCGTGCCCCTCGACGCCGCGCAGCTGCTGGCGCGCGAATCGCCGGAGCGGGTGGGCGAGGTGCTGGCCGACCTGCCGCAGGACCTGGCCGACCGGATCCAGTCGCACCTGCCGCCCGAGCTGCGACGCCAGGCCGCCGAAGAGCTGGCCGAGGCCGTCGCCGGCACGGTGCACGAGATGATGGAACCGGCGCTGGCGGTGCTGCCGGCGGCGACCACGGTGGCCATGGCGATCGAATACCTGCGCACGCATCCCACGCCGCAGCAGATCACCTACGTCTACGTCACCGGCTCCGACGATCGCCTGATCGGTCTGGTGGTGATCCGCGACCTGCTGCTGGGCGAGCCGGAGGACACGCTGGCCGAGGTGATGTTGCCGGACCCGTTCGCGCTGCCGGTCGACATGGAGGCGGGGGAAGCGATCAAGGCCGCGCTGCATCGGCACTACCCGGTGTATCCGGTGATCGACGGCGAGCAGCACATCGTCGGCGTGATCCGCGGCTGGCGATTGTTCGAACGCCAGGCGGTGGAGATCAGCGCGCAGTCCGGCCAGATGGTGGGCGTGGACAAGGAGGAGCGCCTGGGCACCACGTTCTGGGCCGCGTTCCGGATGCGGCATCCGTGGCTGCAGGTGAACCTGCTGACGGCGTTCCTGGCCGGCTTCGTCGTCAGCATTTTCGAAGGCACGATCACGCAGATCGTCGCGCTGGCGGCGTTCCTGCCGATCCTCGCCGGGCAGAGCGGCAACACCGGCTGCCAGGCGTTGGCGATCACGCTGCGCGGCATCACGCTCGGCGACATGGACAAGTTCCGCGTCGGCAACCTGGTGCGAAAGGAGATGCTGCTGGGCGCCACCAACGGCCTGCTGACGGGACTGGTCGCGGGCGTCGCCATGTGGTGGAGCGCAAGCCGCGGCGGCGGTGACGTCGAGGCGCTGCGCCTGGGCGTGGTGATCGTGCTCGCGATGGTCGGCGCCTGCATGATCTCGGGCATGTTCGGCGTGCTGGTGCCGCTGACGCTGCGCCGCTTCGGCGCGGATCCGGCGACGGCCTCGAGCATCTTCCTGACCACCGGAACCGACATCGCCGGCATGGGGCTCATGCTGCTGCTCGCCACGATGATCGTGCTCTAGCAGCGTGCCGAAAAACTACTGCGCTCGGCATTTCGCGTCCGTCCGGTGTTCGGAGTGCTCACGTATTCATACGCTGCGCTTCCTGTGCTCCGGGCGGACGCGACCTGCCATCGCTCGCTACGTTTTTCAGCACGCTGCCAGCAAGTGAACGCGCTCGCGATCACGCTGACGGTCTTCGCGTTCCTGACCTCGGCGCTGTCGGGCATCGCCGGCCTGGGCGGCGGCACGATCCTGATCGGCGTGTTCTTCGCGCTGGGGTTGACGCCGGTGGAAGCGGTGCCGCTGTTCGCCGCCGTGCAGTTCGTCTCCAACACCTCGCGCACCGTGGCGTACATCAAACACGTCGAATGGCACGCGGCGGGCTGGTTCGCGCTGACCCTGGTGCCGGCGACGTTCCTGCTCGCCCCGTACGCCGCCAGCGTCAACGAAAACCTCGTGCGCCTGGTCCTCGCCGGCCTGATCCTGGCGTCGCTGGTGCCGGGTCGCGGCGACGATGCGCCGCTGAAACCGCGTCCGTCGTTCCTGCTCGCCGGTGCGCTCAACGGCAGCCTGGGGATGTTCGTGGGCGCAACGGGCCTGTTCGTCGGTCGCCTGTTCTTCCGCCCCGAATGGCGCAAGGAGACCACGGTGGCGACGCTCGCCTTCACCCAGGTGATCGGCCATGGCCTGCGCGTGATCGCCTATGGCTTCGTCGGCTTCAGCTCCTTCACGCAACCCGCGCTGCTGATCCCGCTCTGCATCGCGGTCGTCGCCGGAACGTGGACCGGCAAGCAGCTGCACGTGCGGATGTCGGACGCGCATTTCGACGGGTTGTTCAAGGCGATCCTGATCGTCCTGTCGCTCAAGCTCGTGTGGGATTCGGTGCGGGGATATGGATGGATCTGAAGCTCGTGATGACGGCCGACGAGGTCGCTCGCCTGATCACCCAGGCGTTCAAGGCGGACAAGCCGTTCTTCGTGATCGACGAGCTGAGCCCCGGTTCGGTGCGCGCCCGACTGCCCTTCGAGACCTGGATGCTGCGTCCGGGCGACGTGGTCTCGGGCCCGGCGCTGTTCACCGCCGCGGATCTGGCGATGTACGCGCTCGTGCTCTCGCACACCGGTCCGCAGCTGATGGCGGTCACCTCGAACCTGGATCTGAACTTCCTCAACAAGGGCGAGCCGGGAGACGTGCACGCCGAGGGCACGCTGCTCAAGCTCGGGCGTCGACTGGCGGTGATGGAAGTGAAGCTGCGCTGTGGCGACGATCCGGACCTGGTGGCGATCGCCACCGGCACCTACGTGCTGCCGCCGGCGCAGCGCTGACACTTTCCGGATTGGAAGCAATCCGCTTCCCGCGACCCGGCTAATCAGCGGAGGCGTCGCGCAGCAGACTGGTCCCCATCGTGTCGAAGGAGACCCGTCCATGAAGCTGAATTCATCGCCGTCCGCGCGCAGCGCGATCCGCCTCGTCGGTGAAGTGGCGCCGTCGATCGTCACCGCACCGGTGGTCGATCGCCTGCTGCATCCGCGTCGCCTGCCGATGCGCGACTGGGAGAAGCCCGCGCTCGCGTCGACGCTGCGCGTGACGTTCCGCTCGGGCCTCTCCGGCCTGCGCTGGGGCGATGGGATGGGACCCGTGGTGCTCGCCATACACGGCTGGGAAGGCCGTGCGACGCATTACCGCTACCTGGGCGAGGCGCTGCAGCGTGCGGGCTATTCGCTGCTCGCACTCGACGGCCCTGCGCACGGTGCTTCGCCCGGACACGTCGCGCATCCGCGCCTGTTCGCCGAGGCGATGATCGATGCGGCGGTGGAGATCGCCACCGAACGCGGTCGCGTGCACGCGGTGATCGGACATTCGATGGGCGCCGGCGCGCTTTCCTACGCGCTGTCGCAGGGGCTGGAGGCCGATCGCGCGGTGCTGATCGCCGGACCGTCCGGCTACGAGGCGGTGGTGCGCGGTGCGGCCGGCGTGGCGGGGCTGGGTCCGCGCGCGACGCGACACCTGCTGCGCGCGATCGAAAGCCGCACCGGCGTGGCGCCCGAGGACGTGGACGTGACGCGTGGCCTGCGCGATCTCGATCTTCCGGTGCTGGTGGTGCACGACCGCAACGACGAGTTCGTGGCGTTTTCGCACGCGCAGCGATACCTGTCCGTCCTTCCGGACACGCGTCTGCTCGAGACCCACGACCTGGGTCATTGGCGCGTGCTGACCGATCCCGTGACGGTCGAGGCCATCACCGATTTCATCGTGCATCCGGCCGCCGCCCGGACCTCCTGGGCCGCAGCGGCATGAGCCTCGGTTTTGGTCGCGAAGGCTGGGCCGCGGAGATGATGGCGGCCGACCCGGGGGATTGCGGCGTGCGCGACCGGTCAGCCGACGGCCGCGCGCCCCGATCGCCGGCGCATCAGCCGTCCTGCGCCAGGGTGGCGCGAACGCCACCGGCCTGCAGCACGATGGACCGGTCCGCGGATCGCGCCGGCACCGCGTGCCGCCGCGATTGCCACACGACGACCGCGTCGTCCGGGTCGGGCCCGTAGCCCTGCTCGTCGTCCGCGTACGGGATCTGCTCGGCGGAAAAGCGGCACAGGGCGGCGGACGCGTCGAAGCAGTGGGCCGCGACCGGGTTGTAGTAGACGACGAACACGCGGCGCGCGGGGTCCGAGGCCATCGCGCGTTCCAGCGTCTCGACGACGCGCGCGACGAGCGGCGCCCCGAACGGGTTGTACAGGTACAACACGAGGTCGCCGGCCGGAAGCTCGAACGCGCTCGCATCGCGCGTCACGACGCGGATGCCGCAACGCTGCGGGAAGCGCCGCGCGACGACGGCCGCGTTGGCGCACGCCGTCGCGACCAGGGCCTCCGACAGCTCGACGCCGACGATGTCGCGGAACGGGAATTCGGAAGCCACCACCAGCGCGCGTCCCTTTCCGCATCCCAGGTCGACGAAACAGAACGATTCCAGCGGCAGGGGCAGCGTCGCCAGCGCGCGCCGCACGATGCTGGGCTGCGAGCCGGCGTAGAGGACCGCGTGGCCGCTGGCGTCGGCGCCGAGCTGCAGGTGCGCGACCGGGACGGTGCCGCTGGTGTCGATGCCGTGCGCCACGTCGAATGGGTGCCGGCGTTCCCAGCCCGTCGCGTAGAGCAGATGAGCTCCCGGCAGACGGCCCACGCACGACCGCACCCAGCGCACCTGCAGGAACGCAGCCAGCGGCGGGAAGCGACCGAGTGCGCGGATCCATCGCTTCAGCGCCTGCTTCATCGTTCGAGGTTCCAGGTGATGGCGTGGCGGATCGGCGCGGGCGCGCTCAATCCATCAGCGGTCGTCCGCGCGTCTCGATCACCCACGGCATCACCAGCAAGCCCACCAGCGGGACGAAGCCCACGTAGAACAGCACGCTGACGGCGGAATTGGTCCCCTGGGTGGCCACGTAGCCGACCATGAACGGCCCGGCCGCGGCGATCACGCGGCCGACGTTGTAGCAGAAGCCGGCGCCGGTGCCGCGCAGGCGCGTCGGGAACAGTTCCGGCAGGTAGTAGGTGAAGCTGCCGAACACGCCGAACACCGACAAGCCGACCAGGAAGTAGAAGTACAGGCGGATCTGCCCGGGCCAGTCGATGCCGAACGTCAGGAACATCGCGATGGCGGAACTGATCCAGTACATCGTGAACATCTTCTTGCGACCCAGGTATTTCGCCGCCGGGATCGTCAGCAAGGTGCCGAGCAGGCCGCCGAGGTTGAAGCAGACGGTGGCGACCAGCTTCCAGTGCTGCACCATCGCGAAGGTCGCGGCGCTGTCGAGTCCCTGCGCTTCGGCCTCGGCCCGCGCCAGGCCCGAGGCCACCACCGGGATGAACGCGTTGCTGCTCCACCAGGTGATCAGCGCGATCAGCGCCATCAGGAAACCCGACAGCGTGTACGCGCGCATCTGCGGCGTGAACAACTCGGCCAGCCGCGGCTTGGCGGCGGTGGCCGCGACCCGTGCCCAGCGTTCCGGCTCCTTGACGAACAGCCGCACCAGGAACGCGACGCCCGCGGGGATCAGGCCGAACAGGAACACGTAGCGCCAGCTCTGCTCGGGCTCTGATTTGAACCACACGCCGGCGACCTGGTGGTCGACGAACGTGGCCAGGAACAGCCCGAACGGCGCCGCGGTGTAGAGCAGGGCGCCGGCCTCGACGCGTTTTTCCTCGGGCACGGTCTCGGCCACCATCGCCGCGCCGGCGGCCCACTCACCGCCGATGCCCAGCGCCGCGATGATGCGAAAGGCCAGCAACATCCAGATGTCGGTGGCGAACGCGCAGGCCGCGGTGCCCAGCGCGTACATCAGCATCGTCAGCAGCAAGGTCCGCGTGCGCCCGATGCGATCGCAGATCCATCCGAACATCACCCCGCCTGCGGCCCAGCCGACCAGCAGTACCGAGGACATCACGCCGACCCAGTACAGCGTCGCCTGCTTGGCCTCGGGCGATCCCAACGGCAGTCCGAGCAGGGTCGGCACGCAGTTGGGCGCGACGTAGTTGAAGAGCAGGCCGTCGAAAATGTCGAAGCCCCAGCCCAGCCAGGCGGCGAACAGCACCGTCCATTGGTATCGCGTGAATCCCAGCGTCATCCGGGTGTCTCCCTTTCCCTGTCTCGGGAATGCTTTCAGCAAAAGCGTTCAACGCAAAGGCGCAAAGGACGCAAAGGGAAAAGCGCGATGGCCAATGGCACGTTTTCCTCGATCTCGGGACCTTCGCAGCCTTGGTGTTTCTTCGCGTCCTTTGCCCCTTTGCGTTGAATTTCTTTTCTTGAGCGCGCGCGGCTCAGGTCAGCCACGGCGTGCTCATCTGCGGCTGATCGGCTCCGCTGAGCATCCGCTCGAGCCGCGCGTCCTTGCGCGACCAGATGCCGTTGATCCAGGCCTGGAAGCGCATCCGGAACTCGGCATCGTCCTCGTAGTCGCCGCGGATCAGATCCGACGGGATCGGCAGCGTGTCGACGTGGACCGCCATCTGCGCCTGCTCCCCGCACAGCCAGCTCCACGCGCGGTGCTTGGTCGTCGGCTGGTAGGCGAGCGTCACGTCGATGATGCCGCCGAACTGCTCGCCCATCGCGTTGAGCGTGAACGACAGCCCGGCCGACTTGGGCCGCAGCAGGTGACGGTAGGGCGAACCGCTGGAATCGCGCTTGGCTTCGGTGAAGCGCGTGCCTTCCAGGAAATTGACCACGGTGATCGGGCGGTGGCGGTACTTCTCGCAGAACTGCCTGGTCGTGGCGAGATCCTCGCGGCGCAGCGCGGGATTGGCGGCGATGGCGTCGCGCGAGTGGCGCTTCATGAATGGCATGTCGAGCGCCCAGCACGCCATGCCGACGATCGGCACCCAGATCAGCTCCTGTTTGAGAAAGAAGCGCAGGAAGGGCGTGCGGCCGTGGAACAGGTCGAACAGGATCTGGATGTCGGCCCAGGACTGATGGTTGCAGATCAGCAGGTAGCTCCGGGACGGATCGAGCTGCGCGCGGAGGTCCAGGTGCCAGGCCGGCGCGTGCATCACGCGATACACCAGCTGGTTGGACGCCACCCACTGCTGCGCCACGGCCACCATCAGGCGCGACAGCGGCTGCTGGAGCACCGCGATCGGCAGCAGCACGCGCAGCAGCGCCAGCGGCAGCAGCACGCCGATGCCCCAGAACATGAGAACCGCGGACATCACGGTGAACGTCAGGATGCCGACCAGCCAGGCCGGGAGCAGGACCGAGATCATGTGTTTGGAGCGCGATCCTTGCGCGCGTCAGACCGGCCGATGATACGCGGGCGATAGCGCGTGCAGCGCTTCGATCATCGCCGCGGCATGATCGGGCGGCGTCTGCGGCAGGATGCCGTGGCCCAGGTTGAACACGTGTCCCGGGCCGTGGCCGAAATCCGCGAGCACGCGCGCGGTCTCTTCGCGGATGCGATCCGGCCGTGCGAACAACGTCACCGGATCCAGGTTGCCCTGCAGCGCGACGCGCGCACCGACCCGGCGCCGTGCATCGGCCAGCGACGTGGTCCAGTCCACGCCCAGCGCCGTGCAGCCGGTGTCGGCCATGCGCTCCAGGTGCGCGCCGCCGTTCTTGGTGAACAGGATCACCGGCACACCCGGACAGCTGCGCCCCAGCGCCTCGACGATCCGTCGCATCGGCTCGAGCGAAAAGCGCACGAAGGCGTCCGGATGCAGCACGCCGCCCCAGGTGTCGAACACCATCAGCGCGTCGGCGCCCGCCGCGTGCTGCGCGGTCAGGTAGCTCGTCACCGACTGCACCAGCGTCTCGAGCATCGCGTCGAGCGCGGCGGGTTCGTCGATCATCAGCTTCTTGATGACGGCGAAGTCATGTCCGCCGCGTCCTTCGACCATGTACGTCGCCAGCGTCCAGGGACTGCCGGAAAACCCGATCAGCGGCATCCGATCGCCCAGCGCGCCGCGGATCGTGCGAACCGCATCCATCACGTAGCGCAGCTCGACCTCGGGATCGGGCGCCGCGAGCGAGCGGATCGCATCGAGGCTGCGCACCGGCCGATCGAACACCGGGCCTTCGCCCTCGACGAAGCGCAGGCCCAGGCCCATCGCGTCGGGGATGGTCAGGATGTCGGAGAACAGGATCGCGGTGTCCAGCGCGTAGCGATCCAGCGGCTGCAAGGTCACCTCGCAGCACAGCTCGGGATTGCGGCACAGCGACATGAAGTCGCCGGCCTTGGCGCGGCTCGCGCGGTATTCGGGAAGGTAGCGACCGGCTTGTCGCATCATCCAGACCGGGGTCCGATCCACGTTCTGGCGCCGCAGGGCGCGCAGGAACCGGTCGTTGCGCAACGACGTCTTCATGATTTTCCGTATGGACGGCAGGGGTGTGCAGCCGTCAGTTTAGCGATCGGGTGCGGACGACCGGCGTTCGACCGGTTTGCGCGGCCAGCGCAGCGGGCCGCCATCTACAACGAAAACGACTCGGGAGAGCTCATGCGGCAGGGCCACGGCAGGGAAGTGCGGGCGGGCGGGTGGATGGTGTTCGGGCTGGTGACGACGATCGCGGCGCCGAGGGTTGCGGTCGCGGCGGACGCGCCGGCGCTGGTCGAATCCACCGCCGAAACGGTGACCGTCACCGCCACTCGCACCGCAACGGCCCCGTTCGAGGTTCCGGCGTCGATCGACGTGATCGGCGGCGAGGCGTTCAACCAGGACACGCTGGGCGTGAACCTGTCGGAAGGCCTCGGCGCGGTGCCGGGCCTGCTGGCGCGCGACCGCCAGAACTATGCGCAGGACACGCAGATCTCGATCCGCGGCTTCGGCTCGCGCGCGACGTTCGGCATCCGCGGCCTGCGGCTGTACCTGGACGGCATTCCCGCGTCGCAGCCCGACGGCCAGGGGCAGGTGTCGCATTTCAATCTCGCGTCGGCCGACCGGGTGGAGGTGTTGCGTGGTCCGTTCTCGACGCTTTACGGAAACTCGTCGGGCGGTGTGATCCAGATGTTCACCGCGGACGGCGACGAGCCGACGCGGGTGACGGTCGGCGGTGCCGCCGGCAGTTTCGACACGTGGCGCACCAATGTCGGCGCCAGCGGCCGTGCGGGCAGCACCGACTACACCGTCGACTACACGCACTTCGAGACCGACGGCTATCGCGACCACAGCCAGGCCGAGCGCGACTCGCTCAACGGCAAGGTCAACATCGCAGTGGGCACCGACGGACGCCTGACGCTGCTGGGCAACTATTTCGATTCGCCCGACGTGCAGGACCCGCTGGGCCTGACGCGCGCGCAGTACGACGACGATCCCGAGCAGGTCACCCCCGAGGCCGAGCAGTTCAACACCCGCAAGAGCGTGCGCCAGACGCAGGGCGGGGCGATCTACGAGCACCGTCTGGGCGCGAACAACTCGCTGCGACTGCTCGGCTACGGCGGCAACCGCGAGGTCGAGCAGTACCTGTCGATTCCGGTGGGCCCGCAGAACGGACCATTCCATTCCGGCGGCGTGGTGGATCTGGACAGCGACTACTACGGCGGCGATCTGCGCTGGACCTGGCGCGGGCTGATCGACGGCAAGCCGCTCACCGTGGTCGCGGGCACGACGTACGACGAGCTGTCGCAGGACCGGCGCGGCTACCAGAACTTCGTCACCGACGGACAGACCCAGGTGCTCGGCGTGCGCGGCGCGCTCAAGCGCGACGAGGTCAACGACATCTACAACTTCGACCAGTACGTGCAGGCGAGCTTCGAGGTCGGCGAGCGCGGCAGCGTGATGGCCGGCCTGCGCCGCAGCAAGGTCACGTTCGATTCCGACGACAAGTTCGTCGTCGGCACCAACCTCGACGACAGCGGTCGCCGGGAGTTCTCCGAGGTCACGCCCGCGGTCGGCGTGATGTACCGCCTGCGGCCGGACGTGCACCTGTACGGCTCGTTCGCGCGCGGCTTCGAGACGCCGACGTTCGCCGAGCTGGCCTATCGGCCGGACGGATTGCCCGGCCTGAATTTCGCCCTCGAGCCCTCGACCAGCGCCAACAGCGAGGTCGGATTGAAGTGGCGGGCGGCGGCGCGCACGCGCGTGAACGTTGCGCTGTTCAACACCGACATCGAGGACGAGATCGTCGTGGCGACGAACACCGGCGGACGCTCGGCTTTCCAGAACGCCGGACGCACGGGCCGTCGCGGCGTCGAGATCGGTATCGAGTCGCGGCCGGTCGGTTTGCTGAACCTGCAGCTCGCCTGGACGTTGCTGGATGCCCAGGTGCGCGAGGACTACCTGACGTGCACCGGCACGCCGTGCCCGGTGGCGACGACGCTGGTGGAGCGCGGCAACGACATCCCCGGCGTGCCCGAGTCGTCGCTGTTCGGCGCCGTCGGTTGGGGCGCCGATACCGGCCTGCGGGTCGGCGTGGACGCGCGCTACCTCGACGCGGTGCCGGTGAACGACGTCAACAGCGCGTCGGCACCGAGCTACACGCTGGTCGGCGCGGATCTCGCGTACGGCCTGGCGTTCGGATGGGGGCGCGTGCGGGTGTTCGTGCGCGGCGACAACCTGTTCGACGAGGAGTACGTCGGCTCGGTGATCGTCAACGACGGCAACAGCCGCTTCTACGAACCCGGCACCGAGCGCAGCGTGCTGGCCGGGATGCGCATCGACTGGAATCCGTAGCCCGGGCTACGGCTCGGCTGCTTCAGCTGAGCAGTTGCCGCGCGTGATGCTGCAGGTGATCGGCGACGAAGCTCTGGATGAACCAGTAGGAATGGTCATAGCCCGCGTGCCGGCGCAGCCGTAGCGACTGGCCCGAGGCCTTGGCCGCGGCGTCGAGCGCCTGCGGATGCAGCTGCGACTCCAGGAACTGATCGCTCATGCCCTGGTCCACCAGCAGCTCGCGCGGGAAGACCCGTGCGCGCATCAACAGGCTCGCGTCATAGCGCTCCCACGCCGCGCGATCCTGGTCGCCCAGATAGTTTCCGAAAGCCTTCTGCCCCCACGGCACCGCCGCCGGATTGCAGATCGGCGCGAACGCCGACGCCGAGTGCCAGCGATCGGGATCGCGCAGCGCGGTGACCAGCGCACCGTGCCCGCCCATCGAGTGGCCGAAGATGCCGCGTCGATCGGCGCGCGCGGGGAAGTTCGATTCGATCAGCGCCGGCAGTTCGGCGTTCACGTAGGAGCCCATCCGGTAGTGCGGCGCCCAGGGCGCCTGCGTTGCATCCAGGTAGAAGCCGGCGCCGACACCGAAATCCCAGGCATCGGAATCACCCGGAATATCCAGGCCGCGCGGACTGGTGTCGCAGGCCACCAGCATCAGCCCGAGCTCCGCCGCCAGGCGCTGCGCGCCGGCCTTGATGACGAAGGTCTCCTCGGTGCACGTCAGTCCTGCCAGGTAGTACAGCGCCGGCACCTTTTCGCCCTGCAGCGCGCGCGGGGGCGTGAATACCGCGAATCGCATCTCGGTTCCGGTTTCCGTCGAGGTATGGGCGTGGAAGCCGAGGCGGCCGCCGAAGCAGGCGTGTTCGCTGCGCGTGGTGAGGTTCGTCATGGTCGGATCAGGATACGGTCAAGAGGTCGAACGCTAGCGACGCGCGGGCCCGCGCGCCACCACCGTTCAGGTGGGTGACGACCTGCCGTCAGGCGAAGGGGCGCGCGGATCGAGTTCGGCGATCGTGGGCGTGTTGACGGCCGGGACCGCCACCGACGCCTGCTGGTCCATCACCGCCGTGTCGAATTCGCGCACGCGCCAGGCGGTGTAGACCGCGTAGGCCAGCATCATCAGCGCGATGCCGATGTAGAGCCCCGAAAAACCGATCAGCGCGATCAGCAGCGAAACGCCCAGCGGACCGACGCACTGTCCCAGGCCGTTGCACAGCAGCAGGCTCGCATTGGCTTCCACGTGCTGGCGTCCGCCGGTGCGATCGTTCAGACGCGCCAGGCACGCCGGGTACAGGCAGGCGGCGGTGCCGGTGAACAGCATCGTGATCAGGAACAGCCAGGTCATGGACAGGCGCCCGAGCACCGCGACAAGCGCCGCGCTCACGGCGATGGCCACCGCCAGGCCGAAGATCACGCGGCGACGGTCGATGCGATCGGACAGCCGACCGATCGGGATCTGGAACAGCATCATCCCGAGCACCGCGCAGCCCATGTAGGCGGCGGTGGTGTCGGTGTCGTTGAACAGGTGCTGCACGTAGATCGGCGACAGCTGGTAGAACGCGGCCAGCGTGAAGCCCGACATCGCCGCGCCGAACACGCTGATGCGCGACGCCCGATACAGCTCGCGGAACGACATGCGACCGGCCTCGTGCGTGGCCGGGGCCGGCTGGCGCGTCAGGCACAGCGGCACCAGCGCCGCCACCAGCAGGCCGGCCGCGAGGCTGAAGGCGCGAAAGTCGGTGGGCTCGTTGAGTCCGACCATCCACTGGCCGGATGCGCCCGCAACGTAGGTGTTCACCATGTAGAAGGAAAGAAAGCGGCTGCGCGTCTCGGGCCGCGCGTGCGCGTTGATCCAGCTTTCGAGCACGACCAGCATCAGCGCGCTCGAGAATCCCTGCGCCGCGCGCAGCGGCGCCCACAGCAGCGGGGAGACTTCTGCGCCCTGTCCGAGCGTGGCGCAGCACATCACCGCGGCAAAGGCCGAGAACGCGCGGATGTGGCCCACTCGCCGGATCAGGCGCGGACCGTAGACCGATCCGAGCATGAAGCCGAACGAGTTGTGGATCATCACCAGGCTGATCATGCCGGCGGAAAATCCTTCCGCCGCCATGCGCAGGCTCAGGTTGCTCGACAGCAGCATCTGCCCCGCCACCAGCAGGGCGGCAGCAAGGAACACCGAAAGGGCGGAGGCGACGAGTCCGAGCATGGACCCGCGATTCTAGGCAGCCGCGCCTCCAGCGATCTTCCGGATCAGGCCCGTTCCTCGCGCGCGGCCTGGTTGGCCAGGCGCTGCTTGCGGCTGGGCAGCGTGCCCATCAGCTTGCAGATGATGCCGAGCATGATCTCGTCGGCGCCGCCGCCGATCGACACCAGGCGCGTGTCGCGATAGGCACGGGCGACGTTGTTGTCCCACATGAAGCCCTGGCCGCCCCAGTACTGCAGGCAGGCGTCGGTGACTTCGCGCGCGACGCGGCCGGCCTTGAGCTTGGCCATCGAGGCCAGCATCACCGCGTCGCGGCCGGCGACGTATTCCTCGCACGCCTGCCACGTGAGCGCCTTCAGCGATTCGACCTCGGTGCGCAGCTCGGCCAGGCGAAAGTGCACGACCTGGTTGTCGAGCAGGCTCTGGCCGAAGGCCTTGCGCTGGCGCGCGTATTCGATGGTCTCGTCGATGATGTTGAACAGCCCGTCGATGCCGCTGGCCGCGGCGAACAGGCGCTCCTCCTGGAACTGCAGCATCTGGTAGGTGAACCCCATGCCTTCCTGGCCGATGAGGTTGCGCTGCGGCACGTGCACCTCGTCGAGGAAGATCATCGCGGTGTCCGACGAGCGCATGCCGAGCTTGTCCAGCTTGGTCTTGCGATCGATGCCCTTGGCGTCGAGCGGCACCACGATCAGGCTCTTGTTGGCGTGCACCTTGCCCTCGCCGGTGTTGACCAGCATGCAGGCCCAGTCCGACTGCGTGGCGTTGGTGATCCACATCTTCGAGCCGTTGATGACGTAGTCGCCGCCGACCTTGCGCGCCTGGGTCTTGATGCTGGCGACATCCGAACCGGCGCCGGCTTCGGAGACCGCGATCGAAGCGACCATCTCGCCGGCGATCGTCGGCGCGAGGTACTCCTGCTGCAGCGAAGGGCTGCCGAAGCGGGCCAGCGCGGGCGTGGCCATGTCGGTCACGGCGCCGATGCCCATGGGCACGCCGCCGCACACGCAGTTGCCGAGCGCCTGCGCGAACAGCATCTGGAAGCTGTAATCGAGCCCCTGGCCGCCGGCGGTCTCGGGCTTGTTGATGCCCAGGAAGCCGAGCCGGCCCATCTTGCGCATCACCTCGTGCGCCGGCCAGATGCCGTCCTTCTCCCACTGCGCGGCGTGCGGATTGAGTTCGTCCTGGACGAACTTCTTGACCGTCCGGTACAGCTCCTTGTGCTCGTGGGAAAGAATCATTACGGACTCCGCGGTTCGAATTCGAAGATGGCGAATATAGCCTTGGGTGCGCGCGGCGCGCTTGCCCGAAACGCCCGTGCCTCGTATTGCGGAACGAGCCGTTACTGCCGGGGCGGACGCGGCGCCCGGCAATCGCCGATCTCGATCTCGAACAGCTGCGGCCAGTTCTTGCCGGTCACGAGCAGACGCGAACGGCGGTCGTCCCAGGCCAGGCCATTGAGGACCGCATCCCGGCTCGGCGCGGTCGGCGCAGGCCAGACCAGACGTTCGCGCAGCGACGTGAAATCGAACCAGCCGCGCAGACGCCCGTCGTCGGGATCGATCACCGCGACTTCGTCCGAATACCAGATGTTCGCGAGGATCTCGCCGCGCACCCACTCGAGTTCGTTGAGGCGTTTCACCGGCTCGTCGCCGACACGCACCATCACGCGGCGCCGTTCGGCCAGCGTCGCGGGATCGAGCATGCGCAGCCAGGGCGTGCCGTCGCTCAGGACCAGCGACGGGCCTGCCGGACCGGGCAGCGTCGTCAGCCCCCAGCCTTCGCCTTCGTAGTGGAGCGTGCCCTTGGGTTGCAGCGACAGGTCGTACAGATAGGCGGTCTTCTCGCGCCAGCTCAGCTGCACCAGCCGATCGCCGATGCGGGTGAGCCCTTCTCCGAAGATTTCGGCCGGCAGCGAATGCGAGCGCAGCGACCGGCCGGTGGCGAGGTCGATCTCGTGCACGCCGGACCGGCCGTACTGGCCCACGCTCTCGAACACGCGGCCGTCGACCCAGGTCAATCCCTGCGTGAAATGCGCGGTGTCGTGAGGGTGCGTCGCCGCCAGCGACCAGCTTCGCTCGCACGGAACCGGTGCGTCGTCCACCGCGGAGCGCGCACTCGCATCGAGCATCGACGACGTCGCGATGAGCGCGAAGAAAAGCACGCGCTGCAGACGTAGACGCCGATTGACTTTTGTATGCAAGCGCCTAAAGTCCCGTGGGCGCGAAGAGTCGCACTACTTCGACGAAGAAATTCATGGGGCGGTTCGGCACTTTCAGTGGAGGATAGGGAAATGGCGGTGAAGTCCAAAGCCAAAAAGGGAGCGGGAAAGAAGAAGGTCGTGAAGAAGGCCGCTGCGAAGCGCAAACCGGCGAAGAAGGCTGTCGCCAAGAAGAAGCCGGCGCGCGCCGCCAAGGCCAAGGCCGCCGTCAAGAAGACGGTGAGCAAGGCCAAGAGCACGGCCCGCAAGTCGGTCGGCAAGGCGAAGAAGTCGGTCGGAAAGGCGCAGAAGTCGGCCACGAAGTCGGTCAAGAAATCCGTCAAGAAGGCCCAGACCAGCGTCAAGAAGGCGCAGTCGAGCGTCGCCACCAAGGCGCGCAGCCTCGTGAAGAAGGCCCGCGCAGCTGCCAAGAAGGTGGTCGAGGCGCTGCCGCTGCCGGCCTCCGTCGCCGAAGCGATGACGCCCGCGCCCGAGCCCGAAGCGGCTCCGGCGGAGTCCTCCTCCGCGCCGGCCTGAGTCTCGGCCGGCCATTCGGCCGGCCCGTCGGGTATCAAGCGAAAACAGGGCGGCGGTCAGCCGCCCTTCTCGTTGTTGGGGCCGCGGGAACGCAATGTGCCCCTCGTATCGGCGCTCGGCCACTCCCCGGTCGCGCCCCTTTCCGGACGCCACATGATCCGCAGCATGACCGGCTACGCCCGGGTCGAAACACAAGGCCCGTGGGGGCGACTGAGCTGGGAAGTGCGCTCGGTCAACCACCGCTACTTCGATCTGGGCATCAAGTCGCCGGAGGAATTCCGCGCCCTCGACGGTGAGCTGCGTCAGGTCGCTGCCACGCGCATCGCCCGCGGCAAGGTCGAGGCCTCGCTGCGCTACGTGCGTGACGCCGCCGCCGCGGCGCACATGGAGCTGGATCTCGAGCGCGTGCGCGAACTCAAGCACGCGATGGCCAAGGTGTCGGCCGAGTGGGGGCCGCTTTCGT
This sequence comes from Panacagrimonas sp., assembly GCF_020697055.1. Taxonomy (GTDB): domain Bacteria; phylum Pseudomonadota; class Gammaproteobacteria; order Nevskiales; family Nevskiaceae; genus Panacagrimonas. The sequence goes on from NZ_JAJFBP010000007.1 coordinate 87,470, forward strand.
CGACCGATCCGCTGCGCCTGCTCGCGTTTCCCGGGGTCGTGCGCGAGCCCATCGCGGATTTCACCGCGTTGCTCGAGGCCGCGCGCACGCTCTTCGAGCAGGCGCTGCGCGAATTCAACGAAAGCCGCGCGCGCGAGGGCGGCCGACTGGAATCCTTCATGGTCGACCGGTGCACCGCGATCGAGCAGCTGGTGGTCGCGGTCCGCAGCCGCTATGCCGAGGTGCGCGGACAGAACATCGAACGCCTCCGCTCACGCGCCAAGGAACTGGGCGTCGAGCTCGATGCCGGGAGGCTCGAGCAGGAGATGGTGATCGCGCTGCAGCGACTGGACGTGGAAGAGGAGATGTCGCGCCTGCTCTCGCACCTGGTCGAGGTGCGCGGCGCGCTGAAGCGCGACGAGGCGATCGGCCGGCGCCTGGACTTCCTGATGCAGGAACTCAATCGCGAAGCCAACACGCTGTCGTCGAAGTCGCAGGACGCCGAGCTCACGCGCCACGCCGTCGAGATGAAGGTGGTGATCGAGCAGATGCGCGAGCAGGTGCAGAACCTGGAGTAGCGCCCCTGACGCCGCACGGCAGGCGCAGCCGCTCGAGGCCCCCGCCCAAAGAAAAGCGGGCCGTCCGGATCGGAGCGGCCCGCAGAGAGTGCGGCGGCCGAGCCAGCCGCCGGGGGAGGTGAACGGGGCGGTCGGCGCTACGGCGTCGCCGGCGAGTAGCGGACCGACGCGCCGACCCAGGCCTCGTTCGGAGGCAGAGGCTGCGGCGCCGGCTCGCCGCGCGGGCCGAGGTACTGCACATAGCGAAGCACCGCGAGCAGATCGTTGTCGCTCATCGCACGCAGGCGCTCGGTCGGCATCACCGCGCTGTCCTCGAGCGATCGCGCTCGCGCCAGCCACTGGTCGTCGGTGTAGCGCAGCATCGTCAGGCGCAGGTTCGAGGCGAACGTGGTGCCCCAGCGGCCGACGAAGGCGGTGTCGTCACCGAGCAGCCAATCCTGTTCCGGCACGCCGCCGTAATCGGCCACGTAGCCCGCGGTATGGCAGTCATTGCAGCCGCCGACCCGGACGAGGTAGCGGCCGCGTTCCAGTTCCACCTGCGAGACCGGCTGGCTGCCGGCCACGACCACGGCCGGCTCACCGGCCGCCAGACCACAGGAGACGGAGGTCGAGGCGAGCACGGCGACGGCGAGGAATCGACGAAGGTTCATGGTGGTACTCCCGGTGCAGAAGACGACGGGGGCCACTCTATGAGCGCCGCTGGATGGGAACAGCGCAGGCGCCGGAATAAGATTGCTTCCATTCCGGCAAGACAACAGGCCCTCATCCTCTGGACGACCCGAGCCACATGGTGACGTTCGCGCGCGTGGTCGAGGCCAACAGCTTCGCCGACGCCGCCCGGCGTCTGGGCGTGACGACCTCGGTGGCCAGCAAGCACGTCGCCAAGCTGGAGCAGAGCCTGGGCGCGCGCCTGCTTCATCGCAGCACGCGCAAGCTCTCGCTGACCGAGGCCGGAGAAGCGTTCTACGCGCACTGCGCGCGACTGATCGAGGAACTGGAAGCCTCCGAGCAGTCGATCGCGCGCACGCAGGACGAACTGCGCGGCACGCTGCGGGTCAGCATTCCGCCTTCGATGATGGCGATGCACATCGCCCCGACGATCGCGGAGTTCCGGCGCCGCCATCCGCGGCTCGAGCTCGAGTTCGACCTGACCAATCGCGTCGTCGATTTTTCCGAGGAGGGCTACGACATGGCCCTGCGCGTGACGCGTCGTCCGGCTCCGGAGCTGGTGTCGCGGCGCCTGGCCGCGCTCAACCTCTGCGTGGTGGCGGCGCCCGACTATCTGCGCAAGCACGGCACGCCGCGCACGCCGGCCGATCTGGCCGGGCACGAGTGCCTGCTGTTCTCGCTCGAGCCGGACCCGAACGTGTGGGAGCTGCGGCCGCCGGACGGCGGAACGACCGAACGCGTTCGCGTGGTCGGCGCGTTTCGATCGAACGTGATGGAGCCGCTGCACAAGATGGCGCTGCACGGCCTGGGCATCGCGCAGCTGCCGAGCTACATGATCGGCGAGGACGTGCGCCGCGACCGGCTGGTCCATCTGCTGCGCGGATGGAACGGCTACGACGGCGGTGCGGTGTTCGCGGTATGGCCGCCGCACCGGCGCGACTCGCGCAAGGTCCACGTGTTCGTCGAGTTCCTGCTCGAGCAGTTCGGCGAGGAGCCGTACTGGGATCGCGCGCTGCGCCTGCACGCGGCGGCCGAGGAAGCGCAGCGATGACGCGGGAGCCGCGCATCACGCAGATGCTGACGTTCGCGCGCGTGGTGCAGGCCGGAAGTTTCGCCGGCGCCGCGCGCCGGATGGGCGTGAACACCTCGGTCACCAGCAAGCATGTCACGCAGCTCGAGCAGGAGCTCGGCGTGCGCCTGCTCGTGCGCGGCACACGCAGCCTCAAGCTCACCGAGGCCGGCACCGCCTATCTGCGCCATTGCGTGCGCATCGATGAGGAGGTGGAGCAGGCGCGCCAGACCGTGGCCGACATGCAGTCCGCGCCGCGCGGACGCCTGCGCGTGAGCGCACCGCCCGGCCTGATCGCGGGACTGGTCGTGCCCTGGCTGCCGGAGTTCCGCCGGCGCTTTCCGCAGATCGAACTGGACGTCTCGGCGTCCAACCGCTTCGTCGACCTGGCGGAGGAGGGGTTCGACCTGGCGCTGCGCGTGACCGATGCGCCGCAGCCGCACCTGGTCGCACGCAAGCTCGCCGACATGCGCATGGCCGTCTGCGCGGCCCCTTCCTATCTCGAGCGGCATGGCACGCCACGCGAGCCGATGGACCTGCTCCAGCACGAGGTGCTGCGGTTCACGCAGCCGGGGCAGATGATGTCGCCGATCTTCGAGAAGGACGGCGAGCGCGTCGACGTGCCGGTCCGCGGCGGCATCCGCATCAATCACGCCGAGCCGCTGCGCACGCTGGCGCTCGGTGGGCTCGGCATCGCGCTGCTGTCGAGCCACCTGGTGAGCGATGACGTTCGCCAGGGCCGGCTGGTTCGGCTGCTGCCGGGTTGGCGGCCCGTGGTGAACTCGGCGCTGTACGCGGTGTATCTGCCCAATCGCTACGGCATGCCCAAGCTCAGGGCCTTCGTCGAGTTCCTGCTCGAGAAGTTCGAATCGGCGCGCCGGCCGCGTGCGCAGAAACCCTAAACTCTGCGCGATGACCTCCCCCTCTCTGTCTGCGCGCGGCCACCTGTTCATCGTCTCGGCGCCTTCGGGTGGCGGCAAGACCAGCCTGACGCGCGCGCTGGTGCCGCGGCTGGCGGCGCGCGGACACGACGCGGCGATCTCGGTCTCCTACACCACGCGCGCGCCGCGACCGGGTGAGCAGGACGGCGTGCATTACCACTTCGTCGATGAAGCCCGGTTCGTGTCGATGGCCGAGCACGGCGACTTTCTCGAGCACGCCCACGTCTTCGGACGCCGCTACGGCACCGGTCGCGACAAGACGGTCGAACTGCTCGACCGCGGCGTCGACGTGATGCTCGACATCGACTGGCAGGGCGCGCAGCAGGTGCGGCGCCAGACGCCGGAGGCGCGATCGGTCTTCATCCTTCCGCCATCGGCCGACGAGCTGGAGCGGCGCCTGCGCGGCCGGGGACAGGACGACGATGCGACGATCTCGCGGCGTATGGCCGAGGCGCGGGCCGAGATGTCGCACTGGGACGAATACGATTTCCTGATCGTGAACCGGGACTTCGAGCAGGCGCTGGACGAACTCGCCGCGCTGTTCCTGGCGCCGCGCCTGGAGCGGGCCGGGCAAGCCGTGCGGCATGCCGGCCTGATCCGGTCGCTGCTGGAATAGGCCCCCCCCGATCGGCTACACTGCGCGCCCTTTTTTGTTGGCGCCGCGAGCTCCCCATGGCCCGAGTCACTGTCGAGGACTGCCTCGAAAAGATCCCCAACCAGTTCGAGCTGACCCTGGTCGCGGCCAAGCGCGCGCGCCAGCTGGCCCGCGGTGCCGACGCCAAGCTCCCCTGGGGCAACCACAAGTCGACCGTGCTGAGCCTGCGCGAGATCGCCGATGGCTTCGTGGGCAAGGAAGTGCTGGAAGAGCAGGACCTCCCGGCCATCCAGCAGCCCAAGGTCGATCTGGAGCCGCTGGACCCCAGCTACGACCTGTAAATTGCGTCAAGGCCGGGCTCACGCCCGGCTCATCGAAGTTTGCGCCCGCCTAGCGCGCGAGCGAGCGGCCGGCCCCTGATGTCAAAAGCCCTGCCGACCGCCCGAAGATGACCACTCGCCTCGAACTCGCCAACGCCGTCCGCGCGCTCGCCATGGACGCGGTGCAGAAGGCGAATTCGGGACACCCCGGCATGCCGATGGGCATGGCCGACATCGCCGAAGTGCTCTGGAACGATTTCCTTCAGCACGATCCGAAGGACCCGAAGTGGTTCAACCGTGACCGCTTCGTCGTGTCCAACGGACACGGCTCGATGCTGCTGTACGCGCTGCTGCACCTCACCGGCTACGACCTGCCGGTCGAGGAACTGAAGAACTTCCGCCAGCTCAAGTCCAAGACCCCGGGCCACCCGGAGAACTTCGTCACCGTCGGCGTCGAGACCACCACCGGTCCGCTGGGCCAGGGCCTGGCCAACGCCGTGGGCATGGCCATCGCCGAACGCGTGCTGGCCGCGCGCTTCAATCGCGACGGCTTCCCGGTGATCGATCACCGCACCTACGTCTTGGTCGGCGACGGCTGCCTGATGGAAGGCATCTCGCACGAGGCCTGTTCGCTGGCCGGCGTGCTGGGGCTGGACAAGCTGGTGGTGCTGTACGACGACAACAACATCTCGATCGACGGCGAAGTGCACGACTGGTTCGCCGACGACACCGCCAAGCGCTTCGAGGCCTATGGCTGGGCGGTGGTGCGCAACGTCAACGGCCACGACCCCCACGAGATCAAGGTCGCGCTCGAGACCGCGCACGCGTCCAAGGACAAGCCGACGCTGATCTGCTGCAAGACCGTGATCGGCTTCGGCAGCCCCAACAAGCAGGGCAAGGAATCGAGCCACGGCTCGCCGCTGGGCGACGCCGAGATCGCGCTCGCGCGCCAGCAGCTCAACTGGCCGCACGCGCCGTTCGAGATCCCGGCCGAGATCCGCGCGGGCTGGGACGCCTCGTCGAAGGGCTCCGAGCGCAGCACCGCCTGGAAGCAGCAGCTCGAGAGTTATGCCGTGGCGTTCCCGACCGAGGCCGCCGAACTCAAGCGCCGCATCGCCGGTGAACTGCCGGCCGACTGGTCGCACAGCATCGACGCCGCCATCGCCAAGCTCGCGGCCGGTGACAAGCCGGTGGCCACGCGCAAGTCCTCGCAGAACGCGCTCGAGGCCATCGCGCCGAACCTGCCGGAACTGATCGGCGGCTCGGCCGACCTGTCGGAGTCCAACTGCACGCTGTGGAAGGGCGCCACGCCGTCGCGCGCGGGCAACCCCACCGGCAACTACTTCTTCTACGGCGTGCGCGAGTTCGGCATGTCGGCGGCCATGAACGGCATGGTGCTGCACGGCGGCATCATTCCGTACGGCGGCACGTTCCTGGTCTTCTCCGACTACGCGCGCAACGCGCTGCGCATGGCGGCGCTGATGAAGATCGGCACGATCTTCGTCTTCACGCACGACTCGATCGGCCTGGGCGAAGACGGTCCCACGCACCAGGCGGTGGAGCACGTCTCCAGCCTGCGCCTGATGCCGTACATGGAAACCTGGCGTCCGGCAGACGCGTTCGAGACCGCGGTGGCCTGGCGCGCGGCGATCGAACGCCGCAACGGGCCGTCGGCGATGGCGCTGTCGCGCCAGAACCTGCCGCCGCAGCATCATCCGGCCGGACAGGCCAACGACGCGCTGCGCGGCGGCTACGTGCTGCTCGACCCGCCGGGCACGCCGGATGCACTGATCATGGCCACCGGTTCGGAAGTGAGCCTGGCGATCGATGCGGCGAAAAAGCTCAACGAGCAGGGACGCGCGGTGCGGGTGGTGTCGATGCCCTGCGCGGACCGCTTCCTGAAGCAGGACGCGGCGTACCGCGACGCGGTGCTGCCGCGCAACGTGACGCGGCGCGTGTCGGTCGAGGCGGGTGTGACGCACTGGTGGCTGCCGCTGGTGGGCGAGCGCGGCATCGCGATGGGCGTCGACACGTTCGGTGAATCGGCGCCGGCGCCGGCACTGTTCAAGCATTTCGGCCTGACCGTCGAAGCGGTCGCGGCCAATGTGGAGAGCCTCTACGGCTGAGACGCCGGGAGGCTTTTCGTTCTGTTTCGGGCGCGATGTGCGCGCCGCATCTGACGAGGATCGAGAAATGGCAGTGAAGGTCGGCATCAATGGTTTCGGCCGCATCGGGCGCAACGTGCTGCGCGCCGCCGTGCAGAACTTCGGCGACATCGAGATCGTCGGCATCAACGACCTGCTCGAGCCGGACTACCTCGCCTACATGCTCAAGTACGACTCGGTCCACGGCCGTTTCAAGGGCGAGATCGCGGTCGACGGGAACACGCTGGTCATCAACGGCAAAAAGATCCGGCTGACGCAGGAGCGCGACCCCGCCAACCTGAAGTGGGCCGACGTTGGCGCCGAAGTCGTGATCGAGTCCACCGGCCTGTTCCTCGACAAGGCCACCGCCGAGAAGCATCTCGCCGCCGGCGCCAAGAAGGTGATGCTGTCGGCGCCGTCCAAGGACGACACCCCAATGTTCGTCTTCGGCGTGAACCACAAGCGCTACGCCGGCCAGCCGATCGTCTCCAACGCGTCCTGCACCACCAACTGCCTCGCGCCGCTGGCCAAGGTGGTCCACGACAAGTGGGGCATCAAGCGCGGCCTGATGACCACGGTGCACGCGGCGACGGCGACGCAGAAGACCGTCGACGGTCCGTCCAACAAGGACTGGCGCGGTGGTCGCGGGATTCTCGAGAACATCATTCCGTCTTCGACCGGTGCGGCCAAGGCGGTCGGCGTCGTCATCCCCGAGCTCAACAAGAAGCTCACTGGCATGGCGTTCCGTGTGCCGCTCTCGGACGTGTCGGTGGTGGATCTCACCGCCGAGCTGGAAAAGCCCGCGACGTACAAGGAGATCTGCGCCGAGATGAAGGCGCAGAGCGAAGGCGCACTCAAGGGCGTGCTCGGCTACACCGAGGACAAGGTCGTCGCCACCGATTTTCGCGGCGATGCACGCACGTCGATCTTCGACGCCGAGGCCGGCATCGCGCTGGATTCCACGTTCGTCAAGCTGGTGAGCTGGTACGACAACGAGTGGGGCTACTCGAACAAGTGCCTCGAGATGGTGCGCGTGATCGCGGGCAAGTAATCGCGCGAAGCCGAACCCCTGCATGAGACCGGGACCGCACAGGCGGTCCCGGTTTTTTTGTGCCCGCAGTTGTCGGCCGGACGAAGTCCAGGGACGATCCCGGCACCGCCCTTCCCGGACATCGTCCGGGCCACGCCGTGCCGGAGATCCGCTGCCATGAGCGCTCGCTTGCACCCCTTCGACTTCCGCTCCACCGAACACGCCGCCTGCTGGGATCGCATCTGCGCGCATCTCGGGCCGGGCGCCGGACACGCGCTCGACCTCGCCTCGATGCTCGTCGGCAAGTTTCGCTGGACGCGCGCGCACGCCGAGGCGGCCGTCGAGGAATACCGACGCTTCTGCTTTCTGGCCGCGACCGGCGACCCGGGCGTCTCGCCCAGCGCCGAGGTCGACGAGGTCTGGCATCTGCACCTGCAGCACACGCGCGACTACTGGGACCGCTTCTGCCCGCAGGTGCTGCGCATGAACCTGCACCACGAGCCCGGCGGCCGCAGCCGCGATCGCGATCGCGTGTTCCGCGTGCAGTACGCCGAAACGCTGGCGCATTACCAGCAGGTGTTCGGGCCGCCGCCCGAGGCGTTCTGGCCGGGAACGGTGCGGCGTTTCGATGCGCCGCCGCGCTTTCGCGCGATCGATACGCAGCACAGCTGGATCCTGCGTCGACCCGCATGGACGCGATGCAACGTTACGCGCGCGACGGCTGCCGCGGTGGCCGCTTCGGCGGTGCTGCTGGCGCTGGTGGTGGCACCGGACGCCTTCGCGCTCGGCGCCAATCCGCTCGACTGGGACGGTCCGTCGTTCCTCAAGCTCTATCTCGTGCTCGCGGCGGCCGCGCTGATCGCCGGCATCCAGGTCCGGCGTGGCCCGCCCGCCGACCGCGCGTCCCACGGCGCGTCGCTGTCGCCCCACGAGGCCGCGTACCTGTCCGGTGGCGCGGCGCGCGTGGTCGATGCCGCGATCGCCGACCTGCTCGCGCGCGGCGCGGCCACCTGGGAGCCGTCGAGCCAGACGGTGCAGGTGACGGACGCTTCCAAGCTGCCCGCGCCGCTGGATGCGATCGCGCGGCAGCTGCAGTCGATCCCCGATCCGCGCCGCGCGCTGCCGCTGATCGAGCCGGCGCTGTCACCGCTGGCGCAGACGCTGCGGTTGCGCGGCCTGCTGCTCGACCCGGGCCAGGCTCGCGAACGCGCGCGGCGCGCGGCGATGCCGTCGTTGCTGTTGTTCGGACTCGGCGTCGCCAAGATCGCGGTGGGCATCTCGCGCGATCGACCGGTCGGATTCCTGGTGGCGCTGTCGATCGTCGCGCTGATCATGGCCGTGGTCTTCCTGCGCTCGACGACGCGCATGACCGGCGCCGGACGACGCGCGTTGGCCCGTACGCGCAGCGATCACGCGGCGGCGATGCGCGCGCCGCGTCAGCAGGACATGGCGATCGCAGTCGCGCTGCTCGGCACCACCGCGCTGGCGGGCACGGCCTACGCCGCGTACCACGACTGGCGCCACCCGGCCGGATCGTCCGACGGCGGCTCGTCGGATTCGGGCAGCTCGTTTTCGTCGGACAGCAGCGGTTCATCGTCGTCCTGTTCGAGCGACAGCGGTGGCAGCAGCGGCTGTGGCGGCTGCGGCGGCGGGGGCGACTGAGCCGGCGCGCGATGCCAAAATGCGCGCCCGTTCCCTGGCCGCTGCACTCCGACATGAACTTCCTGCGCCTTGCCGACCTCGACCTGAAGAACAAGCGCGTCTTCATCCGCGCCGACCTCAACGTGCCGCAGGACGACGCAGGGCGGGTGACCGACGACACGCGCATCCGCGCCTCGATTCCCGGCATCCGCCTGGCGCTCGACAAGGGCGCCGCGGTGATGGTGACCTCGCACCTGGGCCGCCCCACCGAAGGTGAGCTCAAGCCCGAGGATTCGCTGGCGCCGATCGCGCTGCGCCTCTCCGAACTGCTCGGCCAGAAAGTCGAGCTGATCCAGAACTGGGTCGACGGCGGTTTCACCGTCAAACCCGGCCAGGTCGTGCTGCTCGAGAACTGCCGCTGCAACAAGGGCGAGAAGAAGAACAGCGACGAACTCGCCGCCAAGATGGCCAGGCTCTGCGACGTCTACGCCAACGACGCGTTCGGCACCGCCCACCGCGCCGAGGCCACGACGCATGCGCTGGCGATGAAAGCCGCGGTCGCCTGCGCCGGTCCGCTGGTCGCCGCCGAGCTCGAGGCCCTGGGCAAGGCGCTGCGCAACCCCGCGCGACCGCTGGTCGCGATCGTCGGCGGCAGCAAGGTGTCGACCAAGCTGACGATCCTCGATGCGCTCGCCGACAAGGTCGATCAGCTCGTCGTCGGCGGCGGCATCGCCAACACGTTCCTGCTCGCCTCGGGCCTGCCGATCGGCAAGTCGCTGGCCGAGCCCGATCTGCTCAACGAAGCCCGACGCATCATCGACAAGATGGCCGCGCGCGGCGCTTCGGTGCCGATTCCCGTCGACGTGGTGACCGCCAAGGAGTTCAAGGCCGACGCCGTCGCGACGGTGAAGGCCGCGCGCGACGTTGCGCCCGACGACCTGATCCTCGATGTCGGCCCGCAGACCGCCAGCACGCTCGCGGCCGCGATGGAAAAGGCCGGCACGATCGTCTGGAACGGGCCGCTTGGCGTGTTCGAATTCGACGCGTTCGCCGGCGGCACCAAGGCGCTGTCGGATGCCATTGCCCGGTCCAACGCGATGTCGATCGCCGGCGGCGGCGACACCGTCGCGGCGATCGCCAAGTTCGGCATCGAGAAGGACGTGGGCTACATCTCCACCGCGGGCGGCGCCTTCCTCGAGTTCCTCGAAGGCAAACAGCTGCCGGCCGTGGCCGCGCTCGAGGCGCGCGCGTCGGGCTGAGTCCGCACGAGACTTCGCGCGCAAAAAAAGAAGGGCTTGCGGATGCGCGTGAGGCCCAGTGTGACGGGCTCGGCGTCGAGCGTCGTCACGGTCGCGGCGTCGCCCTCGATGGCGATGGCGAAGTAGTCCCCACATCCGGATGGCGCACCCGCGGCGGGGCGGCCGGCGCCAGGCCCGACTCGGGCAGCGTGTCGACGGTGGAGCCGGTGAAGCACCTGGCGCCGCGACAGCGCGCCGGCGCTGAAGGTGCAGGTGTCGCCGGCGTCGTACCTGAACTGGCCGGCGGCCGTGGTGACGCCCACGTCATCGCCGCACGTGTACGCCAGGCCGGAGACCGGCGCATCGACGAACACGCCCGTCAGCGCGCCCGGCGATGGCGAGCCGTCATCGCCGCCGTCATTGCCATTGCCGCGACCACCGCCCCCGCATGCGTCCAGGCCCAGTGCCAGCAAGGAGGCGAGCGGGGTGGCCATCGTCTTTCCCGAATCGTCGTCATGGCTCGGGTCGATATGTCCTGAAAGGGAGGTCCGCAAAATGCGGAACCGGCGAGCGTACGTATCGAAGATGTCGGGAAGCCTTCAGCCGACGCCGGCAGGTTCGTGAGGATCGTCGACGTCGATGCGGTATCGTGGCCGTCGTTCCCGAGAGCAGGAGTGCGATGTGCGGATCGGAGTGCTGGGTTCCGGCGACGTGGCCAAGACGCTCGCGGCTGGCTTCCTGAAACACGGCCACGAGGTGCTGATCGGCACGCGCGAACCCGTCAGACTGCGCGACTGGCTCAAGGCCAACGCGCGCAGCAGCGCCGGCAGCTTCGCCGACGCCGCCGCCTTCGGCGACGTGCTGGTGCTGGCGGTACGCGGTTCGGTGGCGGCGCGTGCGTTGCGCCTGGCGGGCACCTCGAACCTGGTCGGCAAGACCGTGATCGACGCCTGCAACCCGATCGCCGATCAGCCGCCGGTGAACGGCGTGCTGCGCTTCTTCACGTCGCTCGACGATTCGCTGATGGAGCGGCTGCAGAAGGAATTCGCGATCGCGCGTTTCGTCAAGGCGTTCAACTCGGTGGGCCACGCCCAGATGGTCGAGCCCGCGCTGGCCGGCGGTCCGCCGACGATGTTCATCTGCGGCAACGACGCGCAGGCCAAAAAGACCGTCGCGACGCTGGTCGCGCAGCTCGGCTGGGAGGCCGCGGACATGGGCATGGTCGAGTCCGCCCGCGCGATCGAGCCGCTGTGCATGCTCTGGTCCATTCCGATGCTGCAGCGCGGGTCCGCGCCCCCTGTTGCGCATGCCTTCAAGCTCTTGCGAAGCTGACCGTCATCCACGGAGTCCGAACATGAAGGGTTTCGCGCTGCGCCTGCTGCTGCCTTCGTTGCTGGCCTTGATGCTGAGCGGCTGCGGTTACAACCAGCTGCAGGAGCAGGACGAACAGGTGAAGTCGGCCTGGGCCGAGGTGCTCAACCAGTACCAGCGTCGCGCCGACCTGGTGCCCAACCTGGTCTCCACGGTGAAAGGTTTCGCCGAGCAGGAGAAGGAGATCTTCATCGGCGTGACCGAGGCGCGATCCAGGGTCGGTTCGATCCAGGTCTCCCCCGAGATGGTCGACGACCCGGCCGCGATGCAGAAATTCGCTCAGGCCCAGGGCGAGCTGTCGGGCGCGTTGTCGCGACTGCTGCTGGTGACCGAGAACTATCCGCAGCTCAAGTCCGACACGCTGTTCCGCGACCTGCAGGCGCAGCTCGAAGGCACCGAGAACCGCATCACCGTGGCGCGCAACCGGTTCATCGCGGCGGTGCAGGCCTACAACGTCACGGTGCGCTCGTTCCCGACCAACCTCACCGCGAAGATGTTCGGGCACGGGCTCAAGGCGAGCTTCACGGTGGAGGACGAAAAGGCGATCAGCGCGCCGCCCAAGGTCGATTTCGGCAAGTAATCGACCGGGTCGCGATGGAACGCAATCGGCAGGCGCATCCGGTCCTTCGATCGCTGCTGCTGGCGGTGCTGATCGTGGCGCCGCTGACCGCGGGAGCGCTCACGCTGGGTGCGTACCCGCTCTCGGTGTTCCTGGGCGGCACCGTGGTGGCGATCGTCGGCGCGCTGATGTTCGGAGGCATCGTGCGCTGGCTGCCGCCGCTGGCCTTCGCCGCGGTGATGCTGCCGACCGTGGTGGCGGCCGTGCCGGTGTACGGTGGGCTGGTCGCGGTGATGCTGTCGCTGGGCATCGGCGCCGTCGCAGGCGCGCTGTTCTACCGGCCGACGCCGCCCGAGCCGCCGCGCTCGCGGACTTCTCCGTACCAGCGTCGTGACAGCGCGGGCCGGCCGATCTACGGCTCGGATCCGATGCAGACGCCGGTTGCGCCGGGACATCGGGGCGATGATCGCCATCGCTGAGCGCGCATGCGGTTCGTCGCGCGCGGCGCTCGCCGTTCTGCTGCTGATACTGGCGTGGGCGGTCCCGGCCTGGGCCACCGTCGAGGTCCCGCCGCTGCAATCGCGTGTCACCGATCTCACCGGCGTGCTCGGCGCCGACGCCAAGGCGGCGATGGAAGCCCGGCTCGAAGCCTTCGAGCGCGAAAAAGGCAGCCAGGTGGCGGTGCTGATGCTGCCGACCACGCAGCCCGAGACGATCGAGCAATACGCGATCCGCGTCGTCGACGCCTGGAAGCTCGGACGCAAGGACGCCGACGACGGCGTGCTGCTGCTGATCGCGCTCGACGATCGCGCGCTGCGGATCGAGGTCGGGCAAGGCCTCGAGGGGGCCATTCCCGATGCGGTGGCCAAGCGCGTCATCGAGGAGACGATCGTGCCGGCATTCCGGCAGAACGATGTTCGCGGCGGCGTCGACGCAGGGCTGGACCAGATCATGGGACTCGTCCGCGGCGAGTCGCTGCCGCCGCCGCAGCCCCAGAGCGCGTATTCGAAAGGCGCCGGCAATCCGGACCTGATCCCGCTGTTGTTCGCACCGATGGTCGTGGGCATGGCGCTGCGCGCGATGCTGGGACGGCTGCTCGGGGCCGGCGTCGCCGGCGGCGGCGCGTTCCTGCTGGGCATGCTGCTGTTCGGCACCGCCATCGCCGGCGGCGTCGCCGCGCTGATCGTGTTCCTGATCGTGCTGCTCGCCGGCGAAGGCGGCGGCACGAACTACCGGGGCGGTGGCTTCGGTGGTGGCTTCGGCGGCGGCGGATTCGGCGGCGGTGGGGGCGGGGGTTTCGGCGGGGGCGGCGGCGGCTTCAGCGGTGGCGGCGCGTCCGGACGATGGTGAGCCCGCTGTCGCGCTGGTGGCGTCATCTCACGACCGGCTCGTTGGCGCGCCGTCGTGCCTTTCCGAATCTCGTGCTCAACGCCATCGAGCAGACGATCCGCGACTGCGAATCACGCCATCGCGGCGAGATCCGGTTTGCCGTGGATGCCGCGCTGTCGCCGTCCGAACTCTGGTCGGGCATGACGCCGCGGCAGTGCGCGATCGAGGCCTTCTCGCGCCTGCGCGTCTGGGACACGGCGCGCAACAACGGCGTGCTGATCTACGTGCTGCTGGCCGATCGCGACGTCGAGATCGTCGCCGACCGCGACGTCGGCGACGCACGCGTGCCGGCCGCGGAATGGGACGCCTGCTGCCGTCTGATGGAGCGGCACTTCGCGCGCGGCCATTTCCGCGACGGCGCCATCGCCGGCATCCAGGCCGTGGCCGACGTCCTGGCGCGCCATCCGCCGGGTGATGCGGAGCCCGACGCGGGCGACGAGCTGCCCAACGCGCCTGCGCTGCTTTGAGGACGCGCGGCATACTGCGGCGAGTTCATCGGCGAGGTCCCATGCAACAGTTTCGCTACTACGACTTCTTCCTCGCCGGCCTCGTCGCTGTCCTGCTGTGCTCCAACCTGATCGGCCCCGGCAAGGTCTGCACGATCGACCTGCCGTTCTTCGGCGCCTTCAGCTTCGGCGCGGGCAATCTGTTCTTCCCCATCGGCTACATCTTCGGCGACGTGCTCACCGAGGTTTACGGCTATTCGCGCGCCCGACGCGCGATCTGGGCCGGATTCGGCGCGATGATCTTCGCGACGTTCATGGCGTACGTGGTCGTGAACATCACGCCCAGCCCCACCGAACCCTGGAACGCGACGTTGCAGCCGGCGCTGGAAGTGGTGTTCGGCAACACCTGGCGCATCGTCGCCGGCAGCATGCTCGCGTACTGGGTGGGCGACTTCATCAACTCCTACGTGATGGCGAAGATGAAGGTGTGGAGCGAAGGCCGTCACCTGTGGATGCGCACCATCGGCTCCACGATCTGCGGCCAGGCCGCCGACTCGATGATCTTCTACCCGATCGCGTTCTGGGGGATCTGGAGCACCGAAGCGCTGGTCGCCGTGGTGGCGTTCAACTTCGTCTTCAAGGTCGGCGTGGAAGCCGTGCTCACCCCGGTGACATACGCGGTGGTGGGCTGGCTCAAGCGCGCCGAAGGCGTCGACACCTACGATCGCGACACCAACTTCACGCCGTTCTCGCTCAAGGAAGAAGGGCAGATCGCGCGCAGGCCTTGAGGAGGGCGCATGGCGAGCAACAGGACGTTACCGGCCGATGTGTATCCCGAGACGCTCTCACGCCTGCGACCCGTGCGCCGCGAGCAGCTCGACGAAGCCCAGCAGAAGCTTTACGACGCGCTGATCCAGCCGCCGTCGGGCCGCCTGAATCTCGCCGGGATCAAGGGCCCCGGTGGCATCGAGCTGCGCATGCCCAAGCTGCTCGCGCACCGCGGCGACATCAACCGCAAGCTGCGCGTCGAGATCGGGCTCGACGATGCGCTCGTCGAACTGGCGATCCTGGCCGCCGCGCGCGAGATCGACAGCCAGTTCGTCTGGGCCATGCACGAGCCGGTCGCGCGCGAGGCCGGCGTGCCGGACGCGACCATCGAGCGGATCCGCCATCGCCAGGCACTGGACGGCCTGCCCGAGAAACAGGCCGCGCTGATCGCGCTGGCACGCGAATCCATCGGCGAGCGCAAGGTCGGCGCCGCGACCTATGCCCGCGCCGCGACGGTGTTCGGCGAGGAGGACCTGCTGCACTACAGCCTGCTGATGGCCAGCTACGTGCAGCACGCCATCCTGCTGTCGGTGGTGGGGCAGGAGCTCCACGACCACCAGAGGCCGGGATTGCCCGTGCTTTAACTGGCGGGCGCAGGCTCCTAAGATCGGCCGGTACCACCGGGAGAAGGCGCCATGATCAAGGGGCTGCATCACAACGCCTATCGCTGCCGGGACGCCGAACAGACGCGCCAGTTCTACGAGGATTTCCTCGGTCTGCCGCTGAGCAACGCGTTCGAGATCGGAGAGACCAAGACCGGACGCAGTACTCGCGCGATCCACATCTTCTTCCGGATGGACGACGACTCTTCGCTGGCGTTCTTCGAAGTGCCGGACATGGCCTTCGACTTCAAGACCCAGCACGACTTCGACCTGCACATCGCGCTCGAGGTCGAGTATCCGGAGCTGGAACGCATGCTCGCCGAAGGCAGGAAGCGTGGGATCGAGACCCGCGGCGTCTCCGACCACGGGTTCATCCACTCGATCTATTTCCGCGATCCGAACGGCTACGTGATCGAACTCACCGCGAAGGTTCCGGGGCGCGAACCGTCGGATGCCAGCGGCGCGCGCGGCGCGCTCGATCGCTGGCAGGCCAGCAAGCCGCGGGTGAACTAGGCGCGACGATCGCGTCGCGCTGGGTGGCGCCGTGCGGGCCATGTATCCGAGGGTCGGAGATCCGTCATGAGCATCACGCGCCGCGAGTTCCTGGCCCGTTCCGCCTGGTCCACCGTCGCCGGCACTGCGGCGACGGCGAGCATGTCCGACACCGCGACCGCGGGCGACGGTGCGCGTTTCTCCGACTGGTCGTGGGTGCGCGGACAGTTCGACGTCGCGCCCGACTATCTGCACCTGTCGCAGTTCTTCCTGGTGTCGCACCCGCGTCCGGTGCGCGAAGCGGTCGAGCGTCACCGGCGCGCCCTCGATGCCAATCCGTTCCTGACTGTCGAGCACGCGCTGTCGGGCCAGGGCGAGGCCAACCTGGCGCTGCGCGCGCGTCGCGCCGCCGCTGAATACGTCGGCGGAGACGCCGACGAGATCGCACTGGTGGACAACACCACCACGGGGCTGGCGCTGATCTACAACGGGCTGATGCTGAAACCCGGGGACGAGGTGCTGACGACGACGCACGACCACTTCGTGCACCACGAATCGATCCGTCTGGCCGCGCAGAAGCTCGGCGCGAGCTGGCGGCGCGTGGCGCTCTACGAGAAGGCGGCGGCCGTCACCGTCGAGGAGGTCACCGCCCGGCTGCGCGCGGCGATCTCGGCCGGCACGCGCGTGGTCGGCCTGACCTGGGTCCACTCGTCCACCGGCGTGAAGCTGCCGATCCGCGATCTGGCCAACGTCGTGGCCGACGCCAACCGCGAACGTGATCCGGCGCAGCGCATCCTGCTGGTGGTCGACGGCGTGCACGGATTCGGCAACCAGGACGCCTCGCCGGTGGACCTGGGCTGCGATTTCTTCGTCGCCGGCACGCACAAGTGGATCTTCGCGCCGCGCGGCACCGGGATCGTGTGGGCGCGCGCCGCGAACTGGGCGCGCATCCGTCCGACCGTGCCGTCGTTCTCCGCGGGCGCGCCGCGCAAAGCCTGGGAGAACGACGCCGATCCCGGCCCCACGCAGGCGAGCTTCGTGTCTCCGGGCGGATTCAAGGCCTACGAACACCAGTGGGCGATGCCGGAAGCCTTCGGGTTCCACCGATCGATCGGCCGCCAGCGCATCGCCGATCGCGTCGCCGCGCTCAGCACGCAGTGCAAGGAAGGCCTGGCGGCGATGCCGCACGTCACGCTGCATACGCCGCGCGCGGCGTCGCTGTCGGCGGGCATCAACTGCTTCGAGGTCGCCGGCATGGACGTCCACACCGTGGTCCGCAGGCTGCTGGAGAAAAAAGTGATCGCCTCGTCGTCGCCGTACAAGGTGTCGTACGTACGGCTCGCGCCGAGCCTGCTCAACGACGAACAGCAGGTGGAGCAGGCGCTGCGGGCGGTACGGGCGCTGGCCTAGGCCGCGATGCCGATCTGCGCGAGGACCTCGCGCAGCGACATCGACGTCGCCGGCAGCCACGCCAGGATGCCGCCGGCGAACACCGCGTACAGCGCGATGCGCCGGCCGCGCGTCAGGCCACGTCCGCGACGGGCCTCGCTCCGTAGGAAGAAGTGGATGCAGACGAGCGCGAAGACCAGTTCGATCAGGATCGCCAGCTGCGGCACGTGGCCGTAGGTGTCGAGCGAAACCTGCGGGCTGGCGGGGCCGAGCAGCTGATGCTGGAAGCCCACCACCAGGTCGCACAGCACGTATGGCTCTGCCTCGCTCGTACGGTTCCTACCGCCCAGGCGCCTCGCCGGGTTTGGGCGCCGCCGCCCGGTCCTGCGCATGCTTCATCAGCAGGCGGATCTGTTCGACGCTGACCCGCGCCACTTCCTTGCCTTTCTCCGCCTGGGCCGCCGCAGGATCGGCGTGCACGTCCCAGTAGAACTCGCAGTGATCGTGGCCCTGCATGATCGTCATGGGGCGGCGCATCACGGCGTTGGGGTCCATGCCTTCGGTGAGCGGATAGTCCTGGCCGCAGCACAGCAGGAATCCGAGCTCGGGCGCGTTCATGCCGCGATAGAACTCGGCGAAACGGCAGCCATCGACCCTCGCGTAGAGGCTGTCCTTGGTCTGCTTTTCGATCTTGTAATCGAGCGGGTTGTCGACGTTGTAGGCCTTCCACAACGAATGGGTCTTGGCGCCGAAGTCCTCGCCGTCGAGCGTCTCGAAGATCGACTTCCCGAGCCCGCGGAAATGTTCGCCGATGGCCTCCGACACCAGCTTGTGCGTGCGCTCGGCGCCGAGTTCGACGAGCAGCGCGCGCACCAGCGGGACCAGCACATCGGCTTGCGCCTTGTACATCTCGAAAGGACTGATGGCCACGCGGGTCTCCTGGATGGGGAAAACGAACCTGTCGTCGGAACGTGGACCCTACGCGCCACGCCGGCGCCAGTCCACGCAAGGCGCTTGCCATCGGACGTCCGGTTGCCGCGTGCATGGAAAATGCGAGAACGCGTCTTCAACGCAAAGGCGCAAGGGACGCAAAGGAAACCGCGATCAGTCCGTGATTCTTTGCGATCTTTGCGCCTTTGCGTTGAACCGCTTTTCCCCAAAAAATGGCCCGGCTGTGCGCGTTGTGCGCACACTCGCACCCGTTGCGCGCACACAGGGGTTCCGATGGACGATTTCGATACCCGCGTGTTCCACGAAGGCGAGCAGGCCGTGCAGCAGCGGATAGGGGTGCGCGAGCGCATCGAAGAACTCGGTCGGCGCGTCATCCGCGATCACATGCCGGACCAGCACCGCGAGTTCTTCGGCCTGCTGCCGTTCATCGTGATCGGTGCGCTCGATGCCGCGCGCCAGCCCTGGGCGACGGTGCTGGCCGGACCGGCCGGGTTCATGCAGTCACCCGATCCGAAGCACCTGGTGATCGACGCCAGGCCCGCGGCCTTCGATCCGCTGGCCGATACGCTGACCCCCGGCGCGGCGATCGGGCTGCTCGGGATCCAGCCGCACACGCGCCGGCGCAACCGCATGAACGGCATCGTCGTGCCGGCGCCCGGCGCGGCGCTCGCGGTCGCCGTTTCGCAGAGCTTCGGCAACTGTCCCAAGTACATCCAGGCGCGCGAACCGGTATTCGTCGGCGGCGAGCGCGCGCCCTGCGCGCCGCGGGTCGGTCACGGCGCGCTGGACGCGGCCGGACGCACGATCGTCGCGGCCGCCGATACGTTCTACATCGCCACCGCGCATCCCGAGGCGGGACGCCAGCCCGGTACGAGCCAGGGCTTCGACGTGTCGCATCGCGGCGGCAAGCCGGGCTTCGTGAAGATCGGGGGCGAGGGACGCGTGCTGACGGTGCCCGACTTCGTCGGCAACTTCCTGTTCAACACCATCGGCAATCTTTCTATCAATCCGCGCGCGGGCCTGTTGTTCATCGACTTCGCCAACGGCGACCTGCTGTACGTCGCGGCGCGCGGTTCGATCGTCTGGGACGGGCCCGAAGTGCAGGCTTTCGCGGGCGCACAACGCCTGCTGCGATTCGAGATCGAATCGTGGCGCCGCGTCGAGGGCGGCCTGCCGCTGCGCTGGAGCGGGGCCGAGCCGTCGCCGTTCCTGGCGCCGACCGGGGACTGGGCCTAGTCGCCGCGGGCGCTCAGCTCGCGTGGATCCTGCGGATCAGCGCGCGCAGCGTGTCGACGTCCCGCTCGCCGGCGATCGGAATGCTGAACTCGGCGTTGGTGACCACACGACCGTAGCGCGCGATCAGCTTGTCGCCGATCTCGTCGAACGTGCCGATCGTCGCGTAGCGGTGCAGCACCTCGTCGTCGATGAAGGCCGGCATCTCTTCCCAGCGCTGCGCCCTGGACAGCACCTTGAGGCGTTCGGCGAGGTCGCCCAGGCCGTGGTATTCGAACGCCGATGCGTACGCCGGCGTCGAGGCGTAGAACGCCACGCGGGCGCGCACGTCGACGATCTTGCGCTCGAGCTCGGCCTGCGTCGCCGCGGTCGCGATCAGCGGCTTGATCGACACCTTGAATCCGTCGAGCGTGCGTCCCTTGCTCTGCGCGCCGCGACGCACCGCCGGCAGCATCACGTTTTCGATGTATTCGGCCGTGCACACCGGATGCGGCCGGATGCCGTCGGCGACCTCCCCGGCGACCTGGCACAGCACCGGGTTCACCGCGGCCAGGTGGATCGGAATGTCAGGATGTTCGATGGGGCCCGGATTGAACAGCGGCACCATCAGGCTGATGTTGTAGTGCTCGCCTTTGACGTCCAGCGGCGTTCCGTTCTGCCAGCAGTCCCAGACCGCGCGGACCGCCTGCACATATTCGCGGATCCACGGACCCGCCGCGGACCACTTCATGCCGAAGCGGCGCTCGATGTGGCCCTTGACCTGGGTCCCCAGCCCCAGCGTGAAGCGTCCGCCCGAGAGCTTGCTGAGCGTCCACGCGCTCATCGCGGTCACCGTGGGGCTGCGCGGGAACGCGATGGCCACCGCGGTGCCGATGCCCAGGCGCGTTGTCGCCTGCGCCGCCAGGGCCATCACGATGAAGGGATCGACCTTGGTCTCCTCGACCATCAGCGCGTCGTAGCCCAGGTCCTCGACGAGCCGCGCCTGCTCCGCGACCTGCGCGATCTCGAGCGCTTTCTCCGGCTGGCGCAGTCCCGGATCGACCTTGCCCAGCGGCAGCAGCGTTTCGAGTTTCATGTTCGGTTCGTCCGGGGTCGGTCGGGTCGCCAAAGAAATTGGGGAGCAAGAAGCGGAGCGCGCGAACCATGCCGCGCGAGGAGACTGACCCTAAGATCGACGTTCCTCGAACGAGCATAGGTGAAACGCGTGGGCAATTTCAGCGGCAAGAACATCCTGGTCACCGGCGGCAGTCGCGGCATCGGCGCAGCGATCGTGCGCCGCTTCGCCAACGAAGGCGCCACGGTCCACTTCACCTACGCGGGCAACAAGGCGGCGGCCGACGCGATCGCCGCGGAGACCGGCGCCAAGCCCGCGCAGGTCGACAGCGCCGATCGCAAGGCGGTGATGGCGCACGTCGCGTCGTGCGGCGCGCTCGACATCCTGGTGTGCAACGCCGGCGTCGCCGAGTTCGGCGATCCGACGACGCTCGCGCCGGAAGCGGTCGAGCGCCTGTTTGCGATCAACATCCATGGCCCGTACTTCGCCGCGGCCGAAGCCGCCAGGAAGATGCGTGACAACGGCCGCATCCTGATCATCGGCTCGATCAACGGCGACACGATGCCGTTCCCGGGCCTGACCGCCTACGCGGTCAGCAAGTCCGCGGTGCAGGGCCTGGCGCGCGGCCTGTCGCGCGATCTGGGACCGCGCGGCATCACGGTGAACGTGGTGCAGCCCGGACCCGTGAACACCGACATGAATCCGGCGGACGGGCCGATGAAGGAGATGATGCACGCCGGGCTGTCGATCAAGCGCCACGGCCGCGTCGAAGAAGTGGCGGCGATGGTCGCGTTCCTGGCCGGGCCGGACGCCGGCTTCATCACCGGCGCGATGCACACCATCGACGGCGGTCTGGGCGCCTAGCTAGCTAGCCCGACGGCACCACCAGCAGCGCCTGATCGACCTGGGACGGGCAGGCCGGCGGCTCGATGTCGAGGCTTCCGGCCACCGCCGTTCCATCCTGCATCTGCGCGCGCACCAGCACGCCGCGCGCGTTGCACCGCGCCGAGGTCGGGTCGAGCGTGAAGCGGACCACGGGGGTGCCGTCGGCCTTGCGCTCGAGCGCGGAAGGGCCGACCTGCAGCGGCGACAGGCGCGAGTCGGTCACGGTGATCGAGTCCTGGCGCAGCGCGTCGGTCCGCAGTTCCACTTCACGATCGGTCGTATCCGCCGGCGCGGGGCCGGTGAAAGCGGTCTCGAGCATCTTCACGTCGGAAGGGCCGACGATCGTGCCGGTCATGCCCTGTTCGAACGCGTCCTTGGCCTGGCCGTAGGGGCAGCTGCTCGACAGCACCTGGTCGACCGACGTCTGCATCCGGTCGCGATCGCCGCCGAACTGGTCGGCGAGGCGCTGGAGATCGGCGTCGCTCAGGCCGGATCGCACTTCGCCGATCAGCGAGTAGCGCACGACGCCGGGCGCGGCGCGGCTCTCGAGCGTCAGGCCGCGGGCAACGCCGCCGGCCAGGTTGGCGCTGCCGCCCGGACACGCGGCGCTGCCGTTTTCGATCACGCAGGGACGCGCGCCTTCGAAGTTCGAACTGCTGCGGCTGTCCGCCAGATCCTCGAACAGGACCGCCTGGACGCCGGCCGACGCCGGGTCCGACGTGCGCAGCGTGTAGCGGTAGACGTAGAGCCCTTTGCTGGCGTCGCGAGCGACCTCGACCGACAGCACGCTCTTGTCCGGAACCACCATGTGGTGACAGTCGATGGCCACCGTGGCGGCGGCGGGGACGATGCTGACGTCCTGCGCCTGGGCCGACAGACAAACCAGCGACAGCGCCGTCCAGCAGGAGGCGTACTTGGAAGCAAACCGGTTCATGGCGATCGATCCTTCGGAACCGCCATAGGCTGCCTCGGCGCGCAGTCGGCAGCCGCGTCGGGACGATGACCGGCCTGCGATGCGCGACGGGTGACCGCGTTGTCAGGTGATCCCCGACGACGCGCCGGGCGCTACTTGATCGCGACGGACTGCTGCGCGCGCACCCGATCGCTCCAGAGCGTGGCGTTGGCGATCTTCAGCGCGTCGGGGTCGAACGTCGGATCAAGCCCCGCCTTCTTCTGCGCTTCGTAATCCTTCAGCGCCTGGATCGCGGGTTTCTGCAGCAGCAGGATCGCCGCGAGGTTGAGCCAGGACATCAGGCCCACGCCGATGTCGCCCAGCGTCCACGCATTGGCCGCCGTGCGCACGCTGCCGTACACCACCGCCGCAACCATCGCGACGCGCAGCGCCTGCATCGCCCAGGGACGATGGATCTTGCGGTTGATGAACGCGATGTTGGTCTCGGCCATGTAGTAGTAGGCCACCAGCGTCGTGAAGGCGAAGAACAGGATCGCGATCGCCACGAACGCGGCGCCGAAGCCGGGAAAGTTCGTCTCGATGCCCGCCTGCACGAAGCCCACGCCCGGCTCCACGCCCGGCAGGCGCTCGACGATCATCCCGCCCGTGGGACGGATGACGTTGTACATCTCGGTGTTGAGGATGATGAACGCCGTAGCGGTGCAGATCAGGAACGCATCGAAGTAGATCGAGAACGCCTGCACGTAGCCCTGTTTGGCGGGATGCGAGACCTCGGCGGCCGCGGCCGAATGCGGCCCCGTGCCCTGGCCGGCTTCGTTCGAGTAGATGCCGCGCTTGACGCCCCATTCCACGGCCAGCCCGATCACCGCGCCGTATGCCGCCTCGGCCCCGAACGCGCTGTTGAAGATCAGCGCGAACATCCTGGGGACCTTCTCGAAGTTCAGCGCCATGATCACGATCGCGGCGAGCACGTAGCCCGCCGCCATGAACGGCATGACCCACTCGGAGAAGACCGCGATGCGGCGCACGCCGCCGAAGATGATGAAGGCGAGCAGCGTCGCCATGATCAGCGCGGAGTACCCCGGCGCCAACCCGAACGCGTTGTGCATGCTCGACGCGATGCCGTTGGCCTGCACGGTGGGCAGCAGTACGCCGCAGGCCAGGACCGTGGCGATGGCAAAGACCCAGGCGAACCATTTGTTGCCGAGGCCCTTCTCGATGTAGAACGCCGGTCCGCCGCGATACAGGCCCTTTTCGTCCTTCTCCTTGTAGATCTGCGCGAGCGTGCATTCGATGTAGGACGTCGAGGCGCCGAGGAACGCCATCACCCACATCCAGAAGATCGCGCCGGGTCCGCCGAACGCGATGGCGGTGGCGATGCCCGCGATGTTGCCGACGCCGATGCGGCCCGACAGCGAGATCGACAGCGCCTGCCAGGACGACACGCCCGCGTCGGATTTCTGGCCGCCGACCATCAGGCGCAGCATTTCGCCGAATCCGCGGATCTGCATGAAGCGCGTGCGGATCGAGAAATACAGCCCCACGCCCAGGCACAGTCCGATGAGCGCGCGGCTCCAGATCACGCCATTGATCGAGTTCAGGATCGCGTCCAAGAAAGTCCCCGTAGTGCGCCTTCGGCGCTGTGCATTTTTTTGGATTCTGCCTGAGTGGCGCGGTGGGGCGCGGGTTTTCCCGCGAGGCCGCGGCGTGTCAGGCCGGGGGTCATCCCGGGGGCTTCAGCTTGCGCTTCAGGAATGCGATGGCATCGCGGCGTGACGCTTCACTGAAATAGAACACCGCGATGTGCCCGAGGATGGGCACCTGTCGGACCTCGACCTCCACGCCGTTGCGCTGCAGCGCCGCTTGCATCGCCGTCAGCTCCTCGGGCTGGACGATCAGGTCGCCATTGCCGTGGTAGATGAACATCGGCGGGTCGTCGGGACTGACCTGCAGGTACGGCGACGCCGCTTCCCAGGCGGCTTTCGCGTCGGTGTACGACGCGCCGATGTACTCGTGGATGATCGGGCTCTGCGGGTAGCGGCGAAAATCCGCCGGCATTCCGCCTGCGACCACGGCCTGCATCAAGGGCACGGCGCCGCGATCGCTGTTGGCGGCCAGCGTCACCAGGTGGGCTCCGGCCGAGTAGCCCCATCCGCCGATGTGCGCCGGGTCGATCTTCAGGCTCCGCGCGTGCTCGCGCAGGTAGCTCACCGCCGCGCGGACATCCTCCACCGGCGCCGGATGATGGAATTGCGGAGCGAGCCGATAGTCGATGTTGAAGGCCACGAATCCGTTTTCGGCCAGCAGCTGGCTGATGCCGACCATGTCCTGGCGATCGCGCGAGTTCCAGCCGCCGCCGTGCACGACCACGACCGCGGGGAACGGGCCTGCGCCGCCCGGGAGGTACAGGTCGCCGCGCTGGGCCTGCGGCCATTGCGCCGGCGTGTACGTGACATCGCGCTGCAGCGTGTGGGACGGGGATGCGCCGAACGCCAGCGCGGCGCCGGTCCATGCGATCGCGCAGACGGCGGCGCCCGCCGCGATCCACGCACCGAGCGTCACGGCGCGCGGAAACGGACGCGGACGCGGCCGCGCAATGGGAGACGACGGATCGGACATCGATGGATTCCTCGGACGCGGTGCCGGCATCGGGCAAGCATCGCGCCCGGCGAGTCGTAGAACCGGCTCCTGGATCACGTCGGGTTCGACAGGACTTCGCCGGCAAAGCCTAGCCGGATTTCCGCGTCTGGCGAATCGACCTGCCGTGCCATCGGCGAAACGAGCGGCTGAGCGACGTCGGATCGGCGTAGCCCAGGATTTCCGCGACCCGCACCGCCGTCAGGTCGGAATGGCGCAGATACTTCGACGCGAGGTCCGCGCGCACGGCGTCGCGGATGTCGACGAACGATTCCCCGCCGCGCTTGAGGCGGATCTGCAGCGTCCGCGGACCGATGCCCATCGCCTGGCTGACGTCGCGCAGCGAACACGGCGCGTACGGCATCAGTCCACGGATCACGGCCTCGACCTGACGCCCGATCGCCTTGCCCGAACCCCGCTCCTCCAGATCCACCACGCGATTGGCCAGCGCACGTGCCGCGGGCTCGCGACCGTGCAAGGGCTGTTCGACGGTGCGCCGATCCAGCAGCAGACCGGTCCACGCCTGGTTGAAATGCGGATCGCGGCCGAACATCGTGCGGTAGACCTTCAGGCTGGCGCCGGCCCGCGCATGGGCGAAGAGCACGTCCGCCGGCGTCCACCGCGCGCCCAGGTGCGAGCGGATCTCCTTTGCGAACACCGACAGCGCGAACTCGAGCATCTGCACGTGGCTGTCGATCGAGGTCGCCGTCATCGACCAGCTCAGCAGCAGACCGCCGCCGCGCTGCGGTCGCGCCGTCACCACGGCGACGTCGCTGAACACGTCGAAGTTCTGGGCGAACGCTTCGCACATCTGTCCGACCGTGCGGGCGTTTCGCAGCAGGATCCACAGCGGGCCGATGATCGCCGCCAGTCGCGCATCGGCCGACAGCGACAGGCCCCAGGTGCGATCGCGACATTCCTGCGCCGCGATCTCGAAGAACTTCAGCACCGCAGGGCCGCTGACGAGCAGGTCGGGATCGTTCAGCGCCCGCAGCGGCAGTCCGGCGCGCCGTGCGACCAGCGAAGGCCGACCTCCGCGCGCGCGGATCAGCGCGGCGCTGCCGTCGAGAATGCTGCTCCGGATCAGCAGTCCTGCCACGCGGAATCTCCCGGAAGCGACTGCGTTTCAAGCCAAGTCATGTTCGCTTTATGCCAAGTCGTTTCGGACCCAGGGTCGCATACTGCCGCATCGGGCTGGTCAGACCCGTGATACCAGGAAGGAGATCGACCATGTCGAAGCATGTGGACGTCATCATGGTGGGCGCCGGATTCTCGGGCCTGTATGCAGTGCACAAGCTGCGCGACGAACTGGGACTCGAGGTCCTGGGCATCGACGCCGCTGGAGGTCCGGGCGGCACGTGGTGGTGGAACCGCTACCCGGGCGCGCGCTGCGACATCGAATCGGTCCATTACTCCTACTCCTTCTCCGACGAGATCCAGCGCGAGTGGCGCTGGTCCGAGCGCTACGCCGCGCAGCCCGAGATCCTGCGCTATCTCGAGTTCGTCGCCGACAAGCTCGACGTGCGCAAGGCCTTCCTCTATTCGACCAAGGTCGAGTCGGTGGTGTGGAAGGAGGACGAGAAGCGCTGGCACGTGACGACCGATCAGGGCGACACGCACACCGCGCGCTTCGTCATCGCCGGCACGGGCAACGTCACGGTGCCCAAGTCGCGCTCCGAGTTTCCCGGCCTCGATCGTTTCAAGGGGCCGGTCTACGGCACCGCCCGCTGGCCGCATGAAGGCGTGGACTTCAGCGGCCTGCGCGTCGGCATCATCGGCACCGGCTCGACCGCCGTGCAGCTGATCCCCGAGATCGCGCGGCAGGCCAAGCACCTCACCGTGTTCCAGCGCACGCCGAACTACGCGGTGCCGGGCAACAACCACGAGGTGCCGCCGGAACGCCAGAAGTGGAACGCCGAGAACTGGCGGCAGCTGCGCGCCAAGACGCGCGACCGCTTCATGGGCGTGCCGTACCAGAACCCCGAGCCGAGCGCGCTCGCGGTGAGCGCCGAGCAGCGCCGCGCGCGCTACGACGAGCTGTGGAACAAGGGCGGCTTCGAGTTCCTGGTGTCGAGCTACGGCGATCTGCTCACCGACGAAAAGGCCAACGACACCGTGGCCGACTACGTGCGCGAGCGCATCCGTCAGCAGGTGAAGGATCCCGAGGTCGCCGAGATGCTGATTCCGACCGACCATCCCTACGCGACCAAGCGCCCGGTCATCGAGAACGACTACTTCACGACCTACAACCGCGACAACGTCACGCTCGTCGACATCCGTTCCAGGCCGATCGAGGAGATCACCGAGACCGGCATCCGCACCGGCGGCCGGGAATACGAGCTCGACGTCATCGTGCTTGCGGTCGGATTCGACGCGATCAGCGGCGCGCTGCTGAACATGGGCATCGTCGGCCGCGACGGCGTCAAGCTCACCGATCGCTGGGCGCAGGGCCCGCGCACCTACCTCGGCATCTCGAGCGCCGGATTCCCGAATTTGTTCTACATCACCGGTCCGACAAGCGGCGTGGTGCTCTACAACAACCCGCTGGCGATCGAGGATCACGTCGATTTCGCGACGGCGGCGATCAAGCACGTCGTCGACACCGGCGCCGACACGATCGAAGCCGACGAAGGCGCCGAGAAGGCGTGGCGCCGGCAGGTCGAAGGCATCCTCGAGACCACGCTCTTCCCGCGCGCCAACTCCTGGTACATGGGCGCCAATGTGCCAGGCAAGCCGCGCTCGGTGTTCATCTTCGTCGGCGGTGCGCCGCTGTATCGCGCGATGTGCTTCGAAGTCGTGGCGCGCGGCTACGCGGGATTTCGCCTCGGCGGCGCGCCGGCATCGTCGGTGCCGCCGCTGATCCAGGTGGACTCGAGCGTCGCGATGGTAGTGGGCGCAATGCTGATGCAGGACGCCAAGCCGCTCGACCAGTGCACGCTCGAAGAGACGCGCGCCGCGGTCGAGAGCTTCAAGCAGATGCAGTTGCCGGCGCCGACGAACGTGCGTCGCATCGAGACGACCTATCCGGGACCCGCGGGTCCCCGGCCGGTGCACGTGCACGTGCCGGACGGCGCCGAGGGCCCGCTGCCGGTCGTTCTCTACTTCCACGGCGGCGGCTTCGTCGCCGGCAGCATCGAGATGTGCTCGGCGGCCTGCGCGCGCCTCGCAAACGACCTGCAGGCGATCGTCGTGGCGCCGAGCTACCGGCTCGCGCCGGAGTCGCCGTTCCCCGCGGCGACCGACGACACCTACGCCGCGCTGTGCTGGGCGGCGTCCAGCATCGAGACGTTCGGCGGCGATCCCGAGCGGCTCGTCGTGATGGGCGAGAGCGCGGGCGGACTGCTCGCGGCCGTCGCCGCGCAACGCGCGCGCGACGAGAACGGCCCGGCGCTCGCCGCGCAGGTGCTGCTCTATCCGGCCATCGATGTCGAGGCGCAGACGCGCTCGCGCGTCGAGTACGCCGACGGGCCGATCCTGGGCATCGCAACGGCGCGCGCGATGCTGGCGACCTACCTGGGAGATCCCGCCAACGCCGCGTCGCCGCTGGCCTCACCGAATCGCGCGAAGTCGCTGGCCGGACTGTGTCCGGCGCTGGTGGTCAGCGCCGAGTGCGATCCGCTGCGCGACGAAGGCGAGGACTACGGCCGTGCGATGCAGGCCGCGGGCGTGTCGACCAAGGTCGTGCGACTTCCCGGCATGGTGCACGCCGCCTACAACATGTCGGCCTACGTGCCGCGCGTGGCGGAGTTCAACGAAACGGTCTCGGGTTTTCTGAAGCCGCTGCTGCGACGCACGCGCGAGACCGCCTGAGGCGGCCGTCGTTCAGTCCCGAAAGTCGGGCGTGCGCTTGGCCATGCCGGCGGCCACGGCCTCCGCGTGATGGGCGCCTCTGAGCAGCGCGAGCTGCTCGGAGGCCTCCGCTTTGAGGATGCGCGTGTCGAGCTCCTCGTTGCACAGGCGCATCAGCCGCTTGGCGGCGCGCACCGCGCTGGGGCTGCGTGCGGCGATCTCGCGCGCCATCTCGAGCGCGGACTTCACCGGGTCGTCGGCCACGCGCGTTGCGATGCCCAGCGTCACCGCCTCGCGGCCATCGAACACGCGCGCGGTGTAGAGCAGGTCCGCGAGCACGTCGGGACGCAGCGCCGGCTTGAGCAGGGCCATGCCGCCCATGTCGGGGATCAATCCCCACTTGAGCTCCATCAGCGACAGCTTGGTGTCGGGATGCACGATCCGGATGTCGGTCGCGAGCGGCAGCTGGAAGCCGCCGCCGAAGGCGAATCCGTGGATCGCCGCGATCACCGGCACCGGCGCGTCGCGCCACTGCAGCACCGCGTACTGCGGCAGGTTGGCGGCGCCGCGGATCGGCGTCTCGATGTCGATGGGGAATTTACCGCCCGGTTCGATCGCCAGCGAGGTCGTGTCGATGCCCGAGCAGAACCCGCGGCCTTCGCCCGAGAGCACGATCGCGCGCAGGCCGGGCAGCGCGGCGACGCGATCGCCCGTCGCCACCAGATCCTGCAGCAGCGTCAGGTCGATGGCATTGAGGCGCTCGGGACGCACCAGTCGAACGTGGGCGACGTGATCGTGGAAGTCGACGGCGACGCGAGTGTCCATGGGGCAGGGCGAAGGGGAACGGTGGGGCGATTCTCGCATCGAACGGATCGCTAGCTCGCGCCGGCCGGCCCGAGCAGTTCGAACGTGGCGGCTTTGCCGGCCGTGGCCGACGGCGCGATCCACGCGTCGAACGCGCCCGGCTCGGACACGAACCGCATCTGCTCGTCGTGGAAGCCGAGCTCCGCGCGCGACAACGTGAACGTCACGCGCGCCGACTCGCCCGGCGCCAGGCGCAGCTTGCGGATGCCCTTGAGCTCGCGCACCGGGCGCGTGAGGCTCGCGACGCGGTCGCGAACGTAGAGCTGCGCGGTCTCCTCGGCTTCGCGCCTGCCGGTGTTGGTGATCGTCGCGGCCAGCGTGATCGTTCCGTCCCAGGGCAGCGTGCCGGGACCCACCTCGACGTCGCCGTAGCGGAACGACGCGTACGTCAGCCCGTGCCCGAACGGATACAGCGCGTCGTGGCTGACGTAGCGATAGCGCGCCTTCCAATACGGATCCTTCGCGGTGGTCTGCGGGCGCCCGGTGCTGCGATGGCCGTAGAAGAACGGCTGCTGGCCGGACGATTGCGGAAAGCTCACCGGCAGGCGGCCTGAAGGCGAGACCTCGCCGAACAGCACGTCGGCGATCGCATTGCCGGTCTGCGTGCCGAGGAACCACGTGACCACCAGCGCCGCGGCGTCGCGCACCGCGCCTTCGAGCGCCAGCGCGCGACCATTGCGCAGCAGCACCACCACCGGCGTGCCGGCGGCCACGACCGCTTCGGCGAGTTTCTGCTGCTCGATCGGCAGCAGGATGTCGGTCTGCGACGCGGCCTCGCCCGACATGTCCTGCGTCTCTCCCAGCGCGAGCAGCACGACGTCGGCGTCGCGCGCGGCGGCCACCGCGTCCTCGATCCCGCCGCGGATCGTGCGCTCGGGATCGCAGCCCTTGACCACCGTGAGCGTGGCGCGCCCGCCCATCGCGTTGCGCAGGCCCTGCTCGAGGCTCACCGCGTCCTTCATGTCCGAGAACGGCGCCCACGGACCGGCGAGGTTGGCGGTATCGGCGCCGAAAGGCCCGATGAGCGCGATCTTCTGGCCGGTCTTGCGCAGCGGCAGCACGCCGCGGTCGTTCTTCAGCAGCACGATCGATGCGCGGGCGCTCTCGCGTGCAAGGTCCAGCGTCGCCGGCGTGCGCGTGTCGCGCCGCTGCGCCGCCGGATCGAGCGATCGATACGGATCGTCGAACAGGCCCAGCCGCTTCTTGGTGCGCAGCACACGCCGCACCGCTTCGTCGACGACGGCCAGCGGGACTTCGCCGCCGGCCACCAGCGACGGCAGGTGCTGGTTGTAGAGATCGCTCTGCATGCTGATGTCGACGCCCGCCAGGATCGACAGGCGCGCGGCATCGCGCTCGTTGCGCGCCACGCCGTGCATCACCAGTTCGCGATCGGCGGTGTAGTCGGACACCACCATGCCGCGGAACCTCCACTGCTCGCGCAGCAGGCCGGTCATCAGCCGGTGGTGCGCCATCATCGGCACGCCGTTGAGATCGTTGAACGCGGCCATCGTCGACAACGCACCCGCATCGAACGCGGCCTTGAACGGCGGCAGATACACCTCGTGCAGCGTCTGTTCCGACATCTCGGCGCTGTTGTATTCCATGCCTCCGAGCGCGCCGCCGTAGCCGACGAAGTGCTTCGGGCAGGCGAGCAGGCTGTCGGCGTCGGACAGCTTGCGGCCCTGGAAGCCGCGCACGCGCGCGGCCGCGAACAGCGCGCCGAGATAGGGATCCTCGCCGGCGCCCTCGGCCACGCGGCCCCAGCGCTGGTCGCGGCCGATGTCCACCATCGGCGCGAACGTCCAGTGAATGCCGGCGGCCGTGGATTCGACGGCCGCGGCGCGGGCGGTGCGCTCGGCCAGCGCCGGATCGAAGCTCGCCGCCTCGCCGAGCGGGATCGGGAACACGGTTGCGAGTCCGTGCAGCACGTCCGCGCCGAAGATCAGCGGGATCTTCAACCGCGATTGCTCCACCGCGATGCGCTGCAGCGCACGTCCGTCGGCGGCGCCGACGCCGTTGAACAGGCCCATCAGGCGGCCTTCGCGGATGCGCTGTGCCAGGCCCGAGTCGACCATCGAGGGTCCGGCGTCTGGATTGATCCGGCGCGACGCCAGGCGCA
Organism: Panacagrimonas sp.; assembly: GCF_020697055.1. GTDB lineage: Bacteria > Pseudomonadota > Gammaproteobacteria > Nevskiales > Nevskiaceae > Panacagrimonas. Next base: position 119,195 of record NZ_JAJFBP010000007.1, read on the forward strand.
GCGGATCGGCGAACAGGCTGAGCTGGCCGGCCTTCTCCTCGATCGTCATGCGCGCGATCAGTGCCTCGAGATCGGCGTCGTCGCCCGCGGCGGTCGCGCTACGGGTGATCGCGAGCAGCGCCAGCGACGAGGCGCTCGCGAGCAGGAAGCGGCGACGCGTCGTCACGATGCGGCGGTGTGGCCGCGATCGAGCACGCCGCGGCGCGTGAGCACCGCGAAGGCCGCGATGCCGAGATAGCAGATCGCCGGCACCAGCAGCGACGACGACAGGCCGAACCGGTCCGCGGCCGCGCCGGTGACCACGGGAATCACGGCGCCTCCGACGATGGCCAGGCACAGCAGCGCCGAGCCCTGCGGCGTCTCGTCGCCGAGCTTCTCGATGCCGAGCGAAAAGATCGTCGGGAACATGATCGAGTTGAACAGGCCGATGGCGATGATCGTCGCCGCCGCGAAGTGGCCCACGGAGAAGCTCGATGCCGTCGCGAGCGTCGCGGCGACCAGCGCGCACATCGCCAGCAGGCTCGAGGCCTGGACGCGGCGCATCAGCATCGAGCCGACGAAGCGCCCGACCATCGCGCCGCCCCAATACAGCGACACCAGGCGCCCGGCGCGCTCGGCGGTTTCGCCCAGCGTTCCCGGCAGCATCAGGTAGTTCACCAGCACGCTGCCGATCGCGACCTCCGCGCCCACGTACAGAAAGATCGACAGCGTCGCCAATGCCAGCCGCGGATGGCGCAGCGGCGCGAACACCGCGCGACCGCTGACCTGCTGCGGCACCGGCGGCATCCCGCGCTGGCGGCGCAGCAGCCAGAACGCCATCGCGAACAGGCCGAGCACCGTCGCGATGCCCAGGAACGGCGCGCGCACGACGTCGGCTTCCTGCACGCGCAGCGCGGCCAGCGCTTCGGGCGACAACGACGACGGATCGCCCGGCAGCTCGACCCCGCCGGCCAGGATGAACGCCGCGCCGAGCCACGGGCCGATCGTCGTGCCCAGCGAGTTGAACGCCTGCGCCAGGTTCAGTCGCACGTGCGAGCGGCGCTTGTCGCCCAGGTTGGCGATCAGCGGATTGGCCGCGACCTGCAGCAGCGTGATGCCGCTGGCGAGCACGAACAACGCGAGCAGGAACACCGGGTAGAGCCCCATGCTCGCGGCCGGCGTGAACAGCAGGCAGCCCGCCGCCGTCACCGCGAGCCCCGCCACGATCGAATGCAGGTAGCCGATGCGCGCCAGCAGCAGGCCGGCAGGAATCGAGACGACGAGGTAGGCCAGGAAGAACGCGAACTGCGACAGCATCGCTTCGGCATAGCTCAGCGAGAACAGGCCCTTGAGCTTGGGCACGAGGCTGTCGACCAGCACCGTGCAGAAGCCCCACGCGAAGAACAGGCCGACGATCATCGCGGTGACGCCGGGGCGGGGTCCGACGTCGACGCCATCGCTCGGATTCGAACCAGTTGCGACTTGCATGGAAGGTCTACGCCTGGCGGGCACGGGAGCCGGGATTGTAGGGGCGCGATAATCGGGTCGTCCGTTGCTTTCACACCCAGACCGATGACGTCACTAGACGAGCTGAACACGCGCTTCGCGATCCACGGCCACGCGCGCTTCGACCAGGTCGCGCCCGGAATGATCGTCCTGCAGCTCGCGAGCGTCGCGTCCGACGCGACGATCCACCTGCAGGGCGCGCACGTCACGCACTGGGCGCCGCGCGGCGCGGATCCGGTGCTGTTCCTGTCGCCCAAGGCGCTGTTCGCACCGGGCAAGGCGATCCGCGGCGGCGTGCCGCTGCTGTTTCCCTGGTTCGGTCCGCGCTGGGACGCGGCGACGTTCGACGCGGCGCACGGCACGAACTCGCCGGCGCACGGTTTCGCGCGCACCGCGGTCTGGACGGTGGACGCGGTCACGCGACACGACGACGGCTCGTTGAGCGCGGTGTTCTCGCTGGCCCCGGACGCGGTATCGCGCGCGTTGGGCTACGACCATTTCGCCGCGCGCCTGACGTGCCGGATCGGCCGCACGCTGCACGTGGGCCTGGAGGTCGACAACCGCGGCGACGTGCCGATGACCTACGAGGACGGCCTGCACACCTACTTCGCGGTCGCCGATCTGGCGCCGGTGCGGCTCGAAGGCCTGCACGGCGCCACCTACCTGGACAAGCGCGACGGCTCGCGCCGCAAGGTCGACGACGAGCGCCGCTTTGCCTTCACGCGCGACGTCGATCGCACCTACGTGAACACCGACGCGACGGTCGCGATCCACGACCCGGCGAACCGTCGCACGATTTATCTCGACAAGCACGGTTCGAACACGACGGTGGTCTGGAACCCGGCGCCGCTGCTGACGCCGAATTTCGCCGACCTGGCCGACGACAGCTGGCGGCGGTTCGTCTGCGTGGAGACGGTCAACTCCAACGACAACCGCCTGCAGCTGGCGCCGGGCCGCTCGCACACGACGGCGATGACGGTGCGGGTCGAAGCGGGCTAGGGCGATCGTGCGGCGCGTTCGCAACACGCAGTAGGTTCGATCGGAAAACCGGCCGGAGACGCAGCGAGATGGCGCGTACGAGAAGCAGGAGCACCGTCGCGATCGCGGCGGCCTACGAGATGCGGCCCGGCCGATATCCGCAGCACGACAAGCTCGCGCTGCAGGAAGCGGTCGTCGCCGCGTTCCTGCGCGCATGCCCGGTGCCGCGCGATGTCGTCGACGGATTGCTGGTGACACCTGCCGGAATGGCCGATGGACGGAGCGTCGACGTCTTCAGCCACGAGCGGCTGATCGACGCGCTGGGGTTCTCGCCGCGCTTCTCGGAGACGCTCAATGCCGGCGGTTCGAGCTACTGCCTGATGGTGGCGCGCGCCGCGACCGCGATCGCCGCGGGCCAGGCCAATGCGGTGCTGTGCGTGGGCGGCGGCAAGTTCCCGGTGGTCGGCGCGGGCGGCGGGGATGCGATGGCCCGGCTCACCTCGCATCCGGATTTCGAATATCCCTACGGCGCGTTCATTCCGGCGATGTACGCATTGGTGGCGACGCGCCACATGCACGAGCGCGGCACGCGGCGCGAGGCGCTGGCGCAGGTCGCCGTCACCAGCCGCGACTGGGCGCTGCGGCATCCGGATGCGCTGATGCGCGACAAGGGCGCGATCACGATCGAGGACGTGCTGCGCTCGCGTCCCATCGCCTCGCCGTTCAACCTGCTCGACTGCTCGGTGCCGTGCGAAGGCGGCGGCGTGGTCCTGGTGACGCGCGCGGAACTGGCCAGGGAGCTGTGTGCGCAGCCGGCGTACGTGCTGGGTTTCGGCGAGTTCCACGACCACGGCGTGGTGGCGCATGCCGCGGACTTCTGCACGATGGGCGTCGACGTCTCGGCGCGCGCGGCCTTCGCGATGGCCGGACTCGCTCCGGCCGACGTCGACGTGGCGCAGCTCTACGATGCGTTCTCCATCAACCCGATCCTGCTGCTGGAGGAAACCGGCCTGGTCGAGCGCGGCAGGGGCGGCACGTTCTATCTCGACGGACACGCCGCCAAGGGCGGGAATCTTCCGGTCAACACGTACGGCGGCCTGATGTCGTTCGGCCACACCGGCGATGCCTCCGGCATGTCGATGCTGGTCGAAGGCGCGCTGCAGGTGATGGGCCGTGCGCAGGACCGTCAGGTCGACGCGGACATCGCGCTGGTGCACGCGTACGGCGGGATGATGGCCGACCACTGCACGCTGCTGCTCGGGAGGAACCCGTGAAGCTTCCGCTGCCGTCGGTCGATCCGATCACCGAACCGTACTGGACCGCGGCGTCGCGCGGCGAATTCCTGCTACCGCGATGTCGCGCGTGCGATCGCTTCCACCACCATCCGCGACGCTGGTGTCCGCACTGCTGGTCGAGCGATCTCGCATGGGAGCGGCCGTCGGGGCGCGGCACGGTCGTGACGTATTCGGTCGTGCACCAGCCGCCGTCTCCGGCGTTCGCGGTGCCTTACGTGCTGGCGGTCGTGAAGCTCGACGAAGGGCCGCAGCTGATGTGCAACCTGCTCGGGATCGATGCGGCCGACGTGCGCTGCGACCTCGTCGTCGAGGTCGTGTTCGAGCGGCGCGGCGAGATGGCGTTGCCGCAGTTCCGCCCGGTTGCGGACGCGCGCGCGCTGCGATGAGGCAATGAAATCGGCCCCGGAGACTTGCGTCCCCGGGGCCGGATTCACGACCGCCTCGCTGGATCAGCAGCTCAGAACTGGTAGGCCGCGCGAACCACGAACTCGTCCACCCAGTCGACGGCCTGCAGCGCGTTCTTGTTCTCGTCGCCGTACAGGTTGCCGTTGACG
>NZ_JAJFBP010000069.1 GCF_020697055.1 Panacagrimonas sp.
TTGATCACTTCCTCCGCGCCGTTGTCCAGCGGCCGGTCGTTGTGGCGCGTATGGCGCAGCGTGAGTGAACGATCGCCGCGCAGGTTGACGTTCCACACCTGGATGTTGGGCTCGCGCGCGCCCAGGTCGTACTGGCGGGAGAGCGCCTCGCGAACGTGGCGGTAGCCGGAATCGTCGTGGATCGCCGCGACTTCCAGCTCCTTTTGCGTTGCGTCGTCCACAACGGAGAACAAGCGGAACTCGCGCATCATCCGCGGCGAGAGGTACTGGCCGATGAAGCTCTCGTCCTTGAAGTGGCGCATCGCGTAATCGAGCGTCTTGTGCCAGTCCGAACCCGCGATATCCGGGAACCATTGACGGTCCTCGTCGGTCGGCTTCTCGCAGATCCGGCGCAGGTCGGTGAACATGTTGAACCCCAGCGCATACGGGTTGATGCCGCTGTAGGCCGGGTGCGTCACCGGCGGCTGGAACACGACGTTGGTGTGTGAGCTCAGGATCTCCATCATGTAGCCGTCGGTCAACAGTCCCTGGTCGTACAGGTCGTTCAGCAGTGTGTAGTGCCAGAACGTCGCCCAGCCCTCGTTCATCACCTGGGTCTGGCGCTGCGGATAGAAATACTGCGCGATCTTGCGAACGATGCGCACGATCTCGCGTTGCCAGGGTTCCAGAAGCGGCGCGTTCTTCTCGATGAAGTACAGGAGGTTCTCCTGCGGCTCTTCGGGGAAGCGGCGATGCTCTTTCTTGGACTGCTTGCCCTGGCTTTTTGGGAGGGTGCGCCATAGGTCGTTGACCTGCTGCTGGAGGTAGGCCTCACGGTCCTTGCGGCGGATCTCTTCCTCCACCATCGATATTTTCTGGGGCCGGCGGTAACGGTCCACGCCGTAGTGCATCAGCGAATGGCAAGCGTCCAGCAGTTCCTCCACCGTGTCGATGCCGTGCCGCTCCTCGCACTCGCTGATGTATGCCTTGGCGTACACCAGGTAGTCGATGATCGAGCTGGCATCCGTCCACATGCGGAACAGGTAATTGCCCTTGAAGAATGAGTTGTGGCCGAAGCATGCGTGCGCCATCACCAGCGCCTGCATGGGCATGGTGTTCTCTTCCATGAGGTAGGCGATGCACGGGTCGGAATTGATCACGATCTCGTAGGCCAGCCCCATGTGGCCGCGGCGGTAGTTCTTCTCGCTGGCGATGAACTGTTTGCCGAACGACCAATGGCGGTAATTCACCGGCATGCCGACGGAAGCGTAGGCATCCAGCATCTGCTCGGCCGAAATCAGCTCGAGCTGCACCGGATAGGTGTCCAGTCCGAAACGGTGCGCCGTACGTTTGATCTGTTCGAAATAGGTTTCGATCAGTTCGAACGTCCAGTCGGACGGGCTGGGCAGGCGCTTTATCTTGTCGAGTGTTTCGATCATGGCATGTCACTCCGGGCTTGACCCGGAGTCCATGGATTGCGGGTCAAGCCCGCAATGACAACTTTGCTCATACGGTACCTGCTGGAGCTTTCTTGAACAGGTCGCGGAACACCGGGAAGATCTGCGCCGGCGTCACGATCTTCTGCATGGCGAAATGTACGTTGGCGTCACGCACGCGCGTGTACTCCTCCCACAGGTTCTGGTCTTCGTCAGCCACCTGCACGTAAGCGAAGTAACGGCACAGCGGCAGCAGCTTGCTGTCCAGCAGCTCGCGGCACTTGGACGAATCCTGCTGCCAGTTGTCGCCGTCGGACGCCTGCGCACCGTAGATGTTCCACTCGCTGCCCATGTAGCGCTCGCGGATGATCTCGTGCATCAGCGTCAGCGCGCTGGACACCACGGTGCCGCCGCTCTCGGTGGCGTGGAAGAACTCGTCCTCGGTCACTTCCGCCGCCTGGGTGTGGTGGCGGATGAAGATCACGTCGGTCTGCTGGTAATGGCGCGTGAGGAACAGGTACAGCAGGATGAAGAAGCGCTTGGCCAGGTCCTTGCGCGCCTCGTCCATCGAGCCGGAAACGTCCATCAGGCAGAACATCGCGGCCTTGCTCGTGGGCAGCGGCTCGCGCACGCGGTTGCGGTAGCGCAGATCGAACGGGTCCAGGAAGGGAACGCGCTTGAGGCGCGCGCGCAACTCCTCGATCTCGGCCTTCAGTGCGGCCAGTTCCGCGGGCGGGGTGTCGGGGCGCTTTTCAAGCAGGGCCAGGTGCTCTTCGGCCTTGCGCAGTTCCACCCGGGCGTCGCCGCCCATCGCGATGCGCCGCCCCAGGGCGACGCGCATCGAGCGAACGACGTGCAGGCTTGTCGGGTTGCCTTCGGAGACAAAGCCCGCGCGCCGGGTTTTCCACTCCGGCGCATCGGCCAGCAGCTGCGTGCGGATGAGCCGGGGCAGCGCGAGGTCGTCGAAGAAGTAGTTCATGAACTCTTCGCGCGTGATCCGGAAGACGAAGTCGTCCTCACCCGTGCCGTCTGGCGAGGCGCCATTGCCGCTGCCGCCACCGCCCCCGCCTTCCGGGCGCGCGATGCGGTCGCCCTTCAGGTATTCGCGGTTGCCGGGGTGGACCATCTCGCGGGTCCCGCCGGGGCCGTGATTGAACGTCGGCTCGGACACGTCCCGCTTGGGCAGCGTGATGTCCGTGCCCTCTTCGATGTCGCGGATGCTCCGGTCGCCGACGGCCTTGCGCACCGCGTCGCGGATCTGGTCGCGGTAACGCCGAAGGAACCGCTCGCGGTTGCCGATCGACTTGTTCTTGCCCGACAGGCGGCGGTCTGGCCTTCTCCCGTGGTCGATCAAGAACTCTTGCGCACGCGCAGGTACCACTCGCACAGCAGGCGGACCTGCCGGTGCGTGTAGCCCTTCTCGACCATGCGGTTGACGAAGTCTTCGTGCTTCTTCTGCTCGTCGGCGCTCGCCTTGGCGTTGAACGAGATGACGGGCAGCAGGTCCTCCGTGTTCGAG
>NZ_JAJFBP010000040.1 GCF_020697055.1 Panacagrimonas sp.
AGGAGACGATCGTACAGATCCACGGCGTCGGTCCGTTGATCGTCCACTATGCAGATCCGGAAAAGGACCCGAGGAAGAAGTAGCCCAAGGTAGACCGTCCCCGGATCGACGGCACATGGTGTTGTCGGCGCGGCCCAACAAGGTGTTGCACCCGACGTCCACGCCTCCCGGCGGTCGGCCAATCGGAAGGGCATCGTCGGGCGGGGCCGCGGGTGAACGCCGGCGTTGGGCGGCTTGGCGGGTTGTGCGCATGCAGTAAGACTGGGGAATCAGCCATGCAGAACGGCGGTAAGGACGGAAGCGCTAAGCCAAGCCATTCCGGTGCATGGGGCGCATCGCTTCTCAATAAGCTTCCCTCAGTGGCGCGTGAGCGCCGGAAGCGAGTTGCATCCAAGAGACGGCGCGCCGCAAATCGACGGCTGCAGTCTGAAGAAGCGCTGGACTAGAGCTGTGGCCAAGCCGGCCTACGTACTGTCCGGTGACCGCTGTACATCGATGCCCGACTTCTATGAGCATTTGTCCGAGGTCATTCTTCCCGGTGTGACGTGGGGCAGGAACCTCGATGCACTAAATGACGTGTTGAGAGGAGGGTTTACACCCGAGGCGGGTTTCCGGACTGTGTGGAGAGGTCATTTTCAGGCGCGAGCGAGTCTGGGGCCCGACAGTCTTCGATGCCATCGTGGACATCATTCGGGATCACGGCCCAGGAGGTTCGCAATCGGAGGATGGGGTGGAACTTGAGCTCCGATAACGGTTGGCTGGGCGGCCGGACAGATAGCAGCCGACGTCGTTGGGCGTCATGAAGAAAGCTGGCGCTGGTATCGAAAGCTATGACCTTTGGGTTCGTGTCGTGGTGAAGGATGCCCCGCCTGGAGTGAAGTTCGCTGTGCAGCGGGGAAAATCGGAACTGCTCGAGCCGAGTAGCCAGACGGAGACAGAGCTTGTGTTTGATCTTCCAGTTCGAGTCGTGGAGAAGCCCGGAAGCAAGGCACCGAACATCCTGGGGCCCTACGCACAAGGTCCCGCGTCGGATCGCTTTTTCTATCTCAATTCCGGGACCATGGCAGGGCAAACGCAGACCGGTTGGACTCGGCGGGCAAAGCTCAAAACGGCTGGCATAACCTGGGTACTGGTACGTGAGGCTTCGGCGCGAGACAACGCAGTTCTAGTCGCGGAAGTACACGGTCGCGCGCGGGACACCGGACCATGCTGCGGGACCGTTCAGCTCTTAAACGGAGGCTGGCAAGTTGACCGTCGGCATGGTGTCGCTGCGCATGCCGCCCAACCCCCAAATCCAGCCGCCGGCTTTGCCGCCGGCAAGCCCGGTTCTGAACGGAAAGTTCGGGCTGGGCGACAAAGCCGTGGATGATCGCGGGCGATAGGCCTCCATGAGAGCAATCCTCCTCACACTGCTGATGACGTGTGGCTTTGTCGGAGCGTGCAGTCCTCGTGAGGGAGCAGCTCCCCCCAGCGATCCAACCCGCGTCGCGTCGAAGAACGTGAGGAAGCAGGTGTATGACCTGACGGCGGACGACCTTCACAGAAGCGCTGTGTGGGAGTTCGCGTTGGATGAGGAAACGGTTGAGGGGCAGGATGAAGCGACTGTGCGTCCGTTTGACAGCGACAGAGTGCTCGACCCCGCCGCTGGTCTCTTTATAGTTCGCGCGACGTTCCGTCTCGCCGATGGCTCGCAGATGTCGGGCTATCTCACCGCCCAACCGGAGGGGCATAGAACCCTGGGCTACGTGCAACCGACAATCGTCACTGCGGGTGGCCAAGTCTCTTTTTGGTACGGCCTTCAAAAGCCGACTCAAGCCCATATCGATTCTCAATACAAGCTGCTTGGAGTCAATGCGCCGTCTCAGGTCTTCCCACTGGATTTTCAGTCTGAAGTGGCACTTGCAGGAGGAGAGATCAGCGGATCCGTTGCGGGCTTCTACTCGTTCAAGAATGAGAGCTTCGATGAAACAGAGTTCGTGCGGTGAGGCCTAACCAGGTGTTGCAGCCGCGGTCTTTGCCGTCCGTGACCTTTGTTCTCCTGGTCGGTCAATGTGTGCGGCAGAGCCCCGGCTGAACGCCGGTGGTAGGCGTCACTGCGAGAGGTGCCGCTCACGATGCGAGTGCTGATCAACATCGATATACCCGAACTAGAAGCTGCCATTGCGTTCTATGAAGCGGCGGTCGGGCTCTCGCTCAGCCGCGTCCTGGACTCGGATGTGGCAGAGCTAACTGGGGCGTCGTCGGTTGTGTACTTGCTGAAAAAGGACGCTGGCTCGGTTGCGAGCTTCGGCGCAGACATCACCCGAAGCTTTGCTCGCCACTGGACGCCGGTTCACGTCGATTTCGTTGTCGAGAACGTGGAGGCGGCTGCGGCTCGCGCGGTTCAGGCCGGTGCGGTGCGGGAGTCGGCGTGCGTCCAATGGCGAGGGTCAAAGTGCATCACGCTCTCAGACCCATTTGGAAACGGGTTCTGTTTCATCGAGTTTTCAGAGGGGACGTATCGTGCCGGTGCCGCCTGATAAGCCGTTCGCGCCGTCGTACATGCCTTCGTCTCGCTTCGGCATGGCCGCGGCCCAACTGCGGCGCCGGTCGACACCACGCGAACGACTTCGGGAGACAGGGAATGCCAAATGGCGGACCAGATTGTTGCGGAAACTGCTCCCATAACAGGGCCGTGCAGGAGCTGGCGCATCCTCAGCCGGAACGGCCGGCTGAATTCTGGGAGCGGTCGCGATGCACGCTTCGAGACGTCGCGGTCACGAACCCGTTCTGGACGTACTGCCGCAATTTCACCTATGGCAAACATCCGGAGGCGCGCAACACGACCGACATTCCCGTAGGGTGGATCACCGCGAGCGGACTCTACGAAGGCTACGTAAGAATTTCATGGCATGGTCAGATCGAGCCAGAGGTGTCGGTGCCGACCCAATGCTCCGTTTGTGGCTGGGGCACTGAAAAGGGAATCAGCATTGCGATTGGCGACAGTCATCTCGGTTTCTGTGCCAACCGCCACTACATCCAGTGGTGGCGCACAGTGCACGATGACGCCACATACGATCCAGAGGATTACGAGTCTCCTGAGGAGCGGTATGCAAAGGGCAGGAACTGAGGCGGCGCCCAACCACAAGGTCCAACGGACGTTCTCGCTTTCGCTGTTGCTCGGCGGAGCCGCCGTCGAACTCGAGCGTTGGGCAACAAATGGCTAGAGCCCTGCTCATTGCTTTGGTTCTTCTCGTTACAGCCTGCTCGTCTCGATCCGAGCAACAGCGGGTCGAGGATTACGCTGCATTGATAGAGGCCGCCGAGAGCGGCCAGCTCGCTATGGTCGAAGCTCTCCTGGCCCGCGGCACACCTGTCGACGCCGTCAAGCCGGGAGAGGTCGGATCCTCCTGGGCAGCGTTTGCCGAGCGACCTTCGCCACTATTCGTGGCAGCAGCCAACGGTCATAAGGAAGTCGTCAAGTCATTGCTCAAACACAAGCCATGGCTCGATTGGAACTGCTGCGATAGCTTCACCCCGCTGGGTACAGCGGCAGCGAACGGGCATCGGGAGATCGTTGAGACATTGCTCGCGGCTGGAGCCGACCCCTCAATCGCAAGCTCGGGCGGCAAGACTCCGCTCGAAGCTGCACGTGCCAAGGGGCATACGGAGATCGCACTGTTGCTCGAAAAAGCCATCGCGCAGCGGAGGTGAGGTTGTCGCCCAACGAGCTGTTGCAGCCGCGGTCGCTGCCGCCGGTGAGCATCGCATCCATCCGCAAGCTCAGTAGGGTGGCGGAGACCCGGCTGAACGGCGGCGTTGGGCACTTCACGGAACCGTCCCGAGCGCGTTGGCAGCGACAGCTCCGTGCCGGAGAGCAGGAAAGCACTGCTTGTTGGAAAGGGTGCTTATATTCCCGAGATCGGAGATGGCGTAGCAGTGATCATCAACAACGTTGATGGACACGCCTGCCTTTTGAACCGTGGGAATGGGTCGCAGGTAACCCGGGGTCCGTGACGAAAATATGCAGGCACCCTCGAAACCTCGAAGGCGGTAACGGTGTTCTATGGCGCGGGGGTTGCGGCAAATTTGCGGTCCGCACCATTCATGTATCAAACGACTATCGACGCGGGCTGGGTCTACTTCGTGGAGCCAGATCTCAAGGTCGGATCTGTGGGGGTGAAGCTTCGCAAGATCTGTCGGTCATCCGACCATGCGCAGGCGATACAGGCGTTCCTTCGTCAGAACCTTTTCCATCCGGGGAACGTCGGGAAGGTTGATTATTCGAGCACGTAATCGTGGATGAGCGGCCGGATAGATAGATTGATGACGAGATCGTCACTTTTGTTCCGCCTCCCGACTCCAAATATGACCTCAGCTATGCGCGGGAGGGGAGCGGTGCAACGTCTCGCGTTACGAGGAAAGCAACGGAGTGCGACGCGATATTTCCTCGTCTCCGGTTCGTCGTACGAAGTTCATCGGCACCTGGAGCACTCCTTCGTCAGCGTATTGCACGGATCCTTGGCCCCCGCAGGCAAGCCAGGGCTGACAAGTCGCATCAGGCGATGGCAGCACTGGCCAGATGAAGTAGGGCTTTCGGCCTGCCGCGGGGTCGAGATCACATCCGCCGCACCCGCTCATCTCGGACGCGCCGCACCGACACGCGCACCGCGCTCGCTTCTCCGCAGCGGCCCACCTCTTCGCTGCTCAGCCGGGTTCCGTGTTGGATGAGTGTCGCTCCCTCGTCTAGAAGGTTGTGTCGCCGACGGCGGTGGGTCCGCAGCAATTCCCGCATACGCCGCAAGTTTCGCGACAGTCTCGGTTGCTAGCATGGCTTCCAATCGCGATCGACCGTCCAAGGACCGAGCCATGCTGGACAAACTCCTGCCGCTTGCCGCGCTGATGCTGTGCCTATGGATCTGGCTTCCGGCGCCAGCCCAGGCGCAACAGGAAGCGGCGGGCGCCGTCCGCGGACGCATCGTGGATTCGATAACGGGGCGGGCCGTACCGGCGGCAACGGTTCGGCTCATGCGCAACCAGCAAGTGCAGGGCACCGTTGAAGCCGATCCCGCCGGAGCGTTCTCGTTCGATCACGTGCCCGAAGGCGTGTATTCGGTCGAGGTGGAAGAACAGGGCTACCTGAAGGCCGCGCAGGCGGACGTACGGGTCGTGCTTCGCAGGGTGGCGGACGTCGACTTTGCGCTGGTGCGCGGAAGCGAAGTGGTGCTGGATACCATCGTCGTCACGTCGAGCGCGACGGCTGAAGACCCGCGGGCGACGCCGAACACCGTGCTGCTGGACCGCGAAGAGATACGTCGAAATCCTGGCAGCGCAGGCGACGTGGTCCGTGCGATGGACGTCCTGCCGGGGGTCGTCGCCACGGGCGAGTTCTCGAGCTTCACCGTGCGTGGCAACGGGCCGCGCGACAACCTGATCCTGGTCGACGGCATTCCGTTCGACAAGGTCGCGCATTTCGACGAGTCGCTCGGCGAGCAGGAAGCCGTCGATGGCGGCGGACGATATTCGATCTTTGCGCCGAACATCATCGGCAGCGCCAAGTTTTCCCCGGGAGGCTGGCGGGCCGCCGAGGGCGGCAAGAATGGATCGTTGCTGGATCTCGAGATCGCGGACGGCAATCCGGTGAGCTCCACTGTGGGTGCACGCGTCGACATCATCGGCGTCGAGGCGGACTACGACGGACCGAGCTATGTGGCCGACAACACCAGCCTGCTGCTGTCGGCGCGCCGGTTCGATTTCAGCAACCTGTTCGAAGCCATCGACGAGAAGGACATCGGCACGCAGCGCCTGGCCGATTTCATCGCCAAGTCCGTCACCGAGCTGGCCGACGATCATCGTCTCGAGCTGCTGGCGATCCACGCAGCCGAGGATTCCAAGCGAACGGTGAAGAACGCGCTCGAATCCGACGACTTCGAGGACGTGAGCCTCGAGGACTCGAAGCAGGACAGCACCCTGCTCGGCGTGACATGGCGGTGGTTCCCCGGTGACGTGGCGCAGCTGCGCAATACGTTCTACTACCGCAACAGCGACAGGTCGGGGACGGAAGGCGAGGCCTATCCGGATCTCGGGGGACCGGATCCGACACCGGAAACGACGCCGGCCCGCGAGGACATCCTGCGGATCAAGGAGCGTGAAACAGAGTACGGCTGGCGCAGCGATTTCAGCACGCTGCTGGGCCCGGACGGAATCTTCTCCGCCGGCGCGCGGGTGGCTCGCGTGGAGCTCGACTTCGACCGCCGTCTTACCGACGACTGGATACGGTATGTGTACGAGGATTCGGACTTTCGCCCCGACCCGGCCCAGCAGTACATCGTGCTGACGCCCGAGGAATACGACTCCGAGTTGAGCGCGGAGGATACGCAGATGGCCGCGTACACCGACTACGCCTGGACCATCGGCGATTTCACCTGGACACCCGGGCTGCGCTACGAGCGCGACGGATTTTCCGGAAAGTCCGTCGTCGCTCCGCGCCTGCTGGTGGCCTGGCAACCCGATGCAGTCACCCGGGTATGGACCGGAGGCGGTGTCTACCATCAGGCCCCGCGTTATCTCGACCTCGCGGCCGATACGTCCAACCTCGACCTGAAGAGCGAGCGTTCCACGCAATGGGTGCTGGGCTATTCCCGGTACCTGCGCGAGGACCTGCGGTTTTCGGCCGAAGGGTATTACCAGAAGCTCGACGATCTGATCGTGTTCGACGATCGGACCACGAACACTGCCACCAACAGCGGCGAGGGCTCCGCCAAGGGTGTGGATCTGATGCTGGCCAAGCGCATGAGCCGGGACTGGAGCGCATCGGCGACCTACTCGTACTCGCGCGCCCGTCGCGACGACAAGCTCGGCGAAGGCGAATACGCGGCGGATTGGGATCGGCCGCACGCGTTCGGAATCGTCGGCGTCTGGCAGGCGAGCGATCGATGGACCTTCTCGGGGAAATGGAAATATGCCTCGGGCCGGCCCACCGACGCGTACGTCGTGCACAGCGACGTGCTGGGAGCCGGAGACCCCGTGCGCTACTCGAAAGAGCTGACGCGCACCAATGCCAATCGTCTGCCCGTCTATCACTCGCTGAGCCTGCGCGCGGATTACCAGCGCCGCTTCGGCCCGCTGAGCCTGGTGGCTTACCTGGACATACTGAACGTGTACGGTCGCAAGAACGCCAACGGTTATGAATGGGACGAACGTCGCGGCGTCAACGTCATCGAAGGGCTCGACGAGCCGCTGCCCACCATCGGGCTCCGGTTCGAATACTCCTGGACACCCGGAACATGAGCCGGGCACCGAGATCGCCCCGTGAGATTGCTCCTCATCGAAGACAACCAGCGGCTGTGTCAGGCCGTCGCTGAAAGCCTGCGTGCGCAGGGCTTCGCGGTCGATACGGCGGCCTCGGCGACCGACGGACTTCGGACATGGCAGGCGGCCGACTACGATGCCGCCGTGCTCGACCTCATGCTTCCGGACGGCTCCGGCCTCGACGCGCTCAAGCAGATGCGCGACCGGGGCAACACCACACCCGTCCTGGTTCTAACGGCGTTGGATTCGATCGAGGATCGCGTGCGCGGCCTGGATGGCGGCGCGGACGACTATCTCGTCAAACCCTTCGCGATGCAGGAACTCGTCGCCCGGCTGCGCGCGCTGTTGCGTCGCCCCGGGGCCGCATTAGGTCGCACGCTGACGCTCGGCAGTGTGAAGCTCGATACGTCCGCACGCATCGCCACCGTCGCCGAGACGCCGCTCGATCTGACGCGATCTGAGCTGATCGTGCTCGAAGCGTTGCTGCGCCATCAGGGGCGTGTCATCTCGAAGGAGCGGCTCGCGGACTGTCTGTACGATTTCGAGCAGGAGCGGAGCGCGAACTCGGTGGAGACGCAGGTGCACAGGTTGCGCAAGAAGCTCGCGGCGGCGGGCGCCGACGTGTCGCTCCGGACCTTGCGCGGTCTCGGCTACCTGGTCTCCTGATCGCCGCGGGATGCGCCCCCCCTCGCTGCTAAGAGCGCTCGTCGTTCGACTGACCCTCGTGGTCGTGCTGGCGCTGGCCGGCAGCTACCTGGTGCTGTACGCCGAATTTCGCGATGGGCTCATGGGTCTCGAAGGCCAGAGCATCGCCGTCCAGGTGCAGGATCTGCGGGGTTCGATCGTGCCCGGGGCGGGCCCACCGCGTCTCGAGCTGTCACCGTCGCTGCAGGCGTTCTACGCCCAGCCGGATGCATTGAACGGTTATCAACTGTTGCGCGCCGATGGAACGGTGCTGCAGTCGGGTGGTTTCTCCGCGTCTCATCTGCCATTGCCGGCCGCTCGGGGCGGTGGGCAGATCGTCATGCAGCGGGAAACGGATGCGTCGTCGGGCCACAGCATCATGGCCGCCGCGCTCGTTCTCGATGATCGTGACGAAACGCACTGGTTGCGCGTGGTGCGCAATCTCGAGGATGCGGAGAGCCTGGTCGCCCAGCTCATGCTCGGAGCGCTGGACGAGTTGTTTCCGCCCATTGCCCTGCTGCTGATCGCCGTCGTCAGCGTCGTGGTCGTGACGGTGCTGACGTCGCTTCGCTCCCTGCGTGCGGTCTCGCACCAGGCCTCGAGGTTGTCGCTGCACCGTCTGGACGAGCGCTTGCATGCCAAGAACCTGCCCCGGGAGCTCGTTCCGTTGGTCCAGGCCGTCAACGCCTCGCTCGATCGGCTCGAGGCGGACTATCGCGTGCAGAGGGAATTCACCGCCAACGCCGCGCACGAGCTGCGCACCCCGCTTGCAACGTTGCGGGCACGGCTCGAGACGCGCTTTTCGGCGCAGCAGCTGGGCGATGTGGCGCTCGAGATCGATCAGCTCGCCCGGCTCGTCGAGCAACTGCTCTGTCTTGCGCGCCTCGATTCGCAGGAACAGCTCCAGTTCGCGGCGTTCGACGCCTACGCCGTTGCGCTGGAAGCGGCCCGGGAGCTAGCGCCCGTCGCGCTCGAGTCGGAGCACTACGTGACCGCCGCGACGCCGGACGCCGCCGTGCCGACGCACGGGAATGCAACGCTGACGCGCCTGGTCTTTCGCAACCTGATCGAGAACGCGATCCAATACACGCCCGCCGGTACGTCGATCACGCTGTCCGCGGATTCTGGCGCTGTGATCATCGCCGACGATGGGCCCGGGATCGCCGCGCATGCCGCTACGACGCTGTTCGAGCGGTTCCGCCGCGGTCCCAATGCGTCGGGCCCCGGCGCGGGCCTGGGGCTCGCCATCGCGAAGTGCATCATGGAGCGGCAAGGCGGACGACTGTTGCTCGACGCGAATTCGAACCGCGGGGCGCGTTTCGTGATGGAGTTTCCCAAACCTCTGTAAGGTTCGCGCGTTGCCGAAACCAACCCAGAGTCGGCGGAGTTCCGCGATGAGGATGACACGCGTTGTGGGTACTGCAGCGGGGCTTCTTGGCACTCTGATGACGCAGCCCTCCATCGCGGGGGAATGGCTTCTTCTTTCACGTGAAGGCGGATGATGCCTCCGATTCACACACCAGATGAATTCGAGGCCTACTTGAAGAAGGCGCAGTTGAAGTATTCCCGTGAGAAATTTCCGGCGGCGTCGGGTGAGGCCCACGCGTTTCGGGTGCCGGACGCGGAGTTGTCGGTCGTTCTTGTGCCGAGGGCACAATGCACGGAAATGCTTCAAGGGCCGAAGTAGGCTCAATGAGTCCCTCCGAGTCGGTTGCCGCGTTCGAGTCGTTCGCGGAAGGCAACGGCATCTCACTCATCGGGATCACGCCCCGCGAGGGTGTCGCGCAGATCCTCGCGTTCTTCGAGGCGATCCCCGCGACCGGATGCGACGGTCCGTCCGGAGACATGCTGCTCTTCCAATGGGGAACGTACGACTGGGGCGAGGGGAGGAACTTCGAGCTCAACATCACCCGGCAGTTCATCGAATCCGAGGTCGGTGGTGAGGACGCCATCAGCCAATTGCAACTGACGTTTGCGTTCCCTCCGACCGTGGAGTTGATCGACTTGGGTGAAGGCAATCGATGGTGCGAAGGGCGTGACCAGCTCGAGGCCTTTCGGGAATACGTCCTGTCGTGCCAACCGCTCCGTGCGGTTGCAGATCGCGACCCATCGGGGGTCTCGCTTACCCACTCGTATGTCTAGCTCGCGTGGCGAAGAGAACGGGCCCTTGATGCAAGTGCGCGATGAACAGCCTTCCGACGTGGCAGCGATCTCTGCTGTCGTTGCTGCTGCATTCCCGACGGACCTGGAAGCGCGGTTGGTCGGCGCGCTTCGTCACGCGTCGAACCTCACGGTTTCGTTGGTGGCGGAAGAGCATCGTGCCTTGATCGGGCACATCGCCTTCAGCCCGGTTGCATTGCGAGGCCCAGCGGGTGTCGTCGAAGGCCTTGGCCTGGCGCCGGTAGCCGTCAGCCCACACAAACAGAAATCCGGCGTGGGCTCGGCCCTGATACGCACGGGTCTCGAGCGCTGCAGGTCTTTGGGCGCTCCGTTTGTCGTGGTGCTCGGAGCGCCGGACTACTACCGTCGCTTCGGGTTCGAGCCTGCGTACCTTCGAAAGATCGGCAACGAGTACGGCGCGCGGGATGAGTTCATGCTGCTTGAGCTCGCGGGCGGTACGCTTCCCGAGCAAGGCGGGATCGCTCAGTACTGCAAGGCGTTCTCACTGGTCGGTTGAGGCGCGCTGGCCGGGTAGGTCGGGTGACAACGTCAGGCGTCAAACCGGTAGCACTGGGCGATGTCACCGTACAAACCGAGCGAGCCATGATCTCCATCCTCGAGCAGAACCGCCAGAACGCGATCGCCTTCTACGATCTGATGTTCAACCAGTGCAAGCCGCGCGAAGCGGTGGAGCGCTACGTAGGCGCCAGCTACACGCAGCACAACCCGCATGTCGCCGACGGCAAGGCTTCGTTCATCGAGTACTTCGAGCGCATGGCCCGGGAGTTCCCGGGCAAGCACGTCCGCGTTGTCCGGACCGTTGCCGAAGACGACCTCGTTGTCCTCCACTGCCATCAGGTATGGCCAACGGATGCGAACAAAGATTGGGCGGGTATCGACATCTTTCGCTTCGACGCCGCAGGCAAGATCGTGGAGCACTGGGACGTCCTGCAGGTCGTGCCCGCTGAGGCCAAGCATGCCAACGGCATGTTCTAGTCGCATCGTCAAACGTATGCACGGCCACAAACTCCAGTCGACGCCTGAGCTTTCGCTGCCCCCCGCAGCTACAGCGGGCTGCCACCTTTCATGCTCGGGTGAGCAAAAGGTTGGGCAGCTCGACTAGGACGCAAACCCCGGCGTCAGGCATCCTTCATGTGGTTTCCACCGGAATTCCCCATGCCAGTCTTCCAAAGCAGCATCGAGGTCAATGCGTCGGCCGATCGCGTATGGAGCGTGCTCGAGGCACTCGATCGGTATGCCGAGTGGAACCCACAGATTCCCGTTGCCAGCGGCGTTCTGGAGGCGGGATCTCGGATCAAGCTGCGGTTGGCATTGCCGGGCAGACCGCCGCTGGATCTTTCGGCGACCCTCGAAGAAGTCCGGCCCGCCTCGTTGCTCACGTGGCGGGGTCATGTCGTGGCACCGTGGTTCTTCGAAGGGCGTCGGAGATTTGAGATTGCGCCCGTTGGTGAAGGACGCGTTCGGGTCACTCACGTAGAAGCGGTTCACGGTCTCTTCGCCCCCGTGTTTTCAGTCCTCATGGGAACGCCGGTTCGGAAGAGTCAGGCCGCGTTGAATGAAGCGCTCCGGTGCCGGGCAGAGAGCGGGTCGTAGGCGATGAGACCGGCATTGGCGGCCTGCTGGCTTCTTCCCTGGCTGGCTGTAGCGGCGCCCCCCGACTATTCACATCTGAGCGACGAGCAACTCCAGCAGGCCGTCGCGGAGATCGCGATCGGCCTGATCGCTTTTGCCGCGCTCGCACTTTACGGTTGGGGGCGATACCGGCGTGGATACGTGCCCGCGCCGGGCCGTTTCACACCGACGCAGATCATCGCCAGCGTACTGGCCATCATCGCTGTTCCGGGCTTGGGCCTTGCGGCCTACCTGCGGTGAAACGGCGTCGCCATTTGCTGCAGGGGATCAGCGCATGGTCGCCGCGGCGCGCCGGACGCCATCGAAGAAGGATCGTTTCCATCGCCGGTGCTGACCAATGAAGCTCGTTGGCTGGATCCTAGTTTCGACGCTCGCTGCAATATGCGCCCTTGCGCGGGCCGAGCCTCCTCCGCACGTGCAGCGCGAAGTCGCAGCCTTGATGACGCGCTTGTCCACGTCGGGGTGCGAGTTCTACAGGAACGGCGCCTGGCACGATGCGGCGGCCGCGCGGGAGCATCTCGAGAAGAAGTACCGCTACCTGGCCAGGAAGAACCTGGTCCCGAAGACCGAGGACTTCATCAAGCTCGGCGGCACCGAAAGCAGCATGAGCCATGAGCCCTACCAGGTTCGTTGCGCAGGTCAGGTCTCCTCCAGCAGTGCGTGGCTCACGCGCGAGCTCGGCGAGGTCCGGTCGGGGAGGGAGGCGTCCACGCCGTGAGCCCGGCACAGGCCCATGAGCGGAGCAGACATCACGGCCGCTGTGCGCCGACCGTGGCACCGTGAAGGCCAGCTACCTTCTGGCTGCGCTCATCCTCGGTGCCTGTTCCGGAAGGCCGGACGTCGTTGAACCGGCACCCCAGCCGACGCCCGTGCGGGGACACACCGTATCGGTCGTGAGCCACGGATGGCATACGGGCTTGATCATTCCGGGCCCGGTCTTGAACCGGGCGATCCCGGAACTGAGGGCCCGCTTCGGCGACCCGGCCCACTACGAGGTCGGCTGGGGAGACAAGGGTTTCTATCAGGCGCAGGAGATCACGAGCGGGCTCACGCTTCGGGCCATGTTCCAATCGGAAGGCGCGGTGCTCCACATCGTGGCGCTGTCCGATCCACCCGAGACCTATTTTCGCGGCGAGCCGTTGCGCTCCACCTGCGTCTCCGACCAGGAGCTGAAATCCCTCGAGACATTTGTCGCAAACAGCTTTTCTCGGGATCGAGATGGAGCGGTTGCCGGTCCCCGCGCGGGCATTTATGGAGACAGCGCGTTCTACGACGGCGAGGGCCGGTACCACCTCTTCAACACCTGCAACAAGTGGACTGCAAAAGCACTGCGGAGCGCCGGCCTGGAGATCCGTCCCATGCTCAAGCTCACGGCAGGCAGTGTCATGGGTTATCTGGAGCGTCATCGGCGTTCGTGTGCAACCGAACCGCGAGATGAATCGCGTTGACGCCCAGCGAGCGGTCCGGTGCGGCTCTGGTGAAGGGCGGCGAAAGTGCGGTACCCCATTTGTCGCTTCGCCGATCGCGTCGCGGCGCAGCTCCATCCTCTCCCGTCAGGTTCCGGCATGAGGGCGCGCTTGTTTCTCACCGCGGGCTCGATGTACCTGGCCATCGCCGGCCCGGTGCTGGGTGCGAGCTTCGATTGCGCCAAGGCGTCGATCCAGGTCGAGAAGGCCATCTGCTCCAGCGCTTCGTTGTCGGCGCTGGACGTGGCGCTGAACGAACAGTACCGGGCACTGAAGTCGAAGGTCGACGCCGACGCGCTGCAGACCGACCAACGCGCCTGGATCCAGCGGCGCAACCGCTGCGCCGGCGAAGACTGCCTGACCGATGAATACCGGCGGCGCGCGGCGGAACTGTCGTCATGGCTGACACCCGACAACCAAATGCCGCGCGCCGCTGTCCACGAGACGGGCAGGGCCAATTTCATCCTGAATCCGACGACGCAGGAAAACGACCCGATGCGATCGTCGGACTGCATTGCCCTGACGCCGATCGGAGATGACGTACTTCGATTCGACCTGGAACTCGTCGGCGGCAACGGCCACATGTGCGAGATGCACGGCAAGGCCGAGGCCAGTGACGAGGACGGTGTGTACGTTCACACCAGGTACTGGAGCCCCACGACAACGGCGCTCTCGTGCAGTGCGAGTTGAAGCTCAGGCTGTATCGGGGCTATCTGGTGCTACAGGATGTGGCGCACCAGTGCCGGCAGTATTACTGCGGCGCGAGGGCCGGTCTGGACGGCGTGGGCTTTCCGCGCGGATCGGCGGCCAGAAACTGCGACAGGAAACGCTTGACGACGAGAGACGATGGCTGACGACACCGGCCGCTCCGTGGAAAAATGTTTCGTCCACGTGTGGATCCTGGTCGGTCTCGCAGCAGCTTTTCGCATCCAGAACGCAGCGCAGGTCCCACTGGCGCACACAATCACGGCCTTTCATTTCACTTTTTGTCGGAGAAACCCATGCGAGCACAGATGGCCTGGATCCTGGTTCTCGTTGCATCGATGGCGGTCGGAGCCGACGAGAAGCAAGCCATGAAGGAGCTCGTGCCCTGTCTGGCGCAAGCCGATCGCACGCGCGTCGCGGCGTTTCTCGTCAAGAGCGGGCAGTCCAAGGAGGCCATGGAGGCGCAGCTCTCGTCGTCGTTTGCAGGTCTGCCGCCGGCCGAGCTCGAGGCGTACAAGGCGGCGCTGCGTGAAGCGGTCGCGGACAACCCCGCCGATCCGGACGCGTACATCGCGCAGAAGCTGAACCAGTGCGTCGCCAAGACGTCCTCGGCGAGCAAGCAGCACGTTGCGAGGCCCTGCTACCAGACCACGCTCTATGCGCACGAGATCTACGCCGCCAAGGAGCAGAAGCTGCCGCTGGAGCAGGTCAAGAAGACGTCGGCGGAGAATCTGACCAAGGCAGGGCTGTCCGCGGACTACGTCAAGGCGGTGCAGGCCCTGGCCACGGGCATCTATGGCGCCGACCAGCCGGAAGCGGTCTTCAGGCCGAGGTGGTTCGCCTCGTGTGTCATCCAGTCCAAATAGCGGCGCTGTTGGTGGTGGCCGACTCAGGCGTGGCGCAGTCATACCAGTGGTAGTACCATTTGGCCATGAAAGTCGCTATCTCTCTTCCCGATCCGGTCTTTCGCTCCGCCGAGACGTTGGCCAAGCGGCTCAAGAAGTCGCGTAGCGAGCTCTACGCCGAGGCCATTGCAGAGTACGTCGGAGCACGTGGCGCCAAGGCGGTCACAGACAAGCTCAACACCGTCTATGGCAAGGAGTCGTCTGAAGTCGACTCAGCCCTTCGCTACGCGCAACTCGAGTCACTGACCCGTGAAGCGTGGTGAGGTTTGGTGGGCATCCCTCCCTGAACCTACTGGCTCCGGACCAGGCTCAAGGCGTCCCGTCCTGGTCGTTCAGTCGAACCCCTTTAATGAAAGTCGCATTTCTACCGTCGTCATTGCGGCCATCACGTCCAACATGGCGCTTGCCGAAGCTCCGGGAAACGTAAGGCTCGCAAAGTCCGAGTCAGGTCTGCCAAAGCCCTCGGTGGTGAACGTCTCACAGATTCTGACGGTGGACAGAGCCTTACTCACCGAGAGATTGAGGGCTATTCCGCAAGCGCCGCTTCTCAAGGTCGGTCACGGCCTACGTCTCGTGCTCGGCTTGTGAGTCTTCCGACAACAGATTCCAGCCGACGTCGTTGCGTCACGGTTGAACCGGTGCTGATCCTGGCGGTTCGTCACAGGCGGGAAGCAGGACATGTCGGAGAGTAGTCCGGTGTCGCACAGCGAGCCGTGGTCGCCGGGTTCTGTGCCGCGCGTGTCCTTTCCTTGCCACTGCTTGGCCGGCGTGCTCGGCAGAGCCGTCGACGCAAATGCCGCCGCTGCAATGAAGTCGATCCTCGCCGCGATGCTGCTCGCGCTGAGCCCGCACGCGAACGCGGATGCGTTGTCGGTGGACCTGCCACACGGCGGCTGCCGGCTCACGATCTTCGACGACGGCGGCGGCTCCATCGGCTACGGCGCCATGCCGCGATCGGCGGTCGTTCCGCCGGGGACGTTCGACATTCGCGACGTGGCGTCGTCGCTGGCGGCGCATTCCCACGCGCAGGACCAGGTCCCGATCCGGCCGCAGTCGGGATCGGTTTCCCTTCCGGGAGCCTCGGAGCTTCGATCCATCCAAGACGCACCTCGGGTCAGGGCGCTGCTGGAGCAGGCGTGGGAGGCCCGCGTCGTTCCCGCCACCGCCCGTGAGCAGGAGGATGAGCGCTGGGTCGGTGACGCCTGCGCGTTCACGGATCCGCGATGAAACGCACCTTCGTTGCAAGGCCGGACAAGGCCGCGATCCGCGCGTTGCCGGCGTTCGCGGGTTTGCAGCGAAGCCAGATCCGGGTGCTGCGCGGTGCCGAGGACGTCGAGTTCGCGGCGCGTGAACTTTCGTCCGCGACCTGCGTCGGCTTCGATACCGAAAGCAAACCGGTGTTCGTCGCCAACCAGCCGCCGTCGGGGCCGCATCTGATCCAGATCGCGTCGGAGCGCGTCGCGATCCTCTGTCCGGCAACGTTCGCACCTGGCCTGGATTTCATCCGGACCGTCGTCGAATCCGGGGCGGTGATGAAAGTCGGCTTCGGGCTGAAGTCGGACCGCGCTCCGATCCAGCGATTGCTTCGCGCCAAGCTTCGAAGCGCCGAAGAGTTGTCCGGGTTGGTCCAAAGCCTCGGGTACGAGCAGCGGATGGGTCTGCAGATGTCGGTGGCGGTCGTGCTCGGCCAGTACCTGCAGAAATCCAAGCGCATCACCACGTCGAACTGGGGCGCGCCCGCTTTGTCCGACGCCCAGATCCTCTATGCCGCCAACGATGCGTACGCGAGCCTGCGCGTGTTCATGGGGCTGACAGACAGGCGGATCGTTTCTGGCCCATCATCGGGCCCGTCATGAATGTTCTTCGACCGCCTCGTGCAGGGTCTCTCGAAAAGTCGGGCCGCCTGGCGCTGGGCGTTCTGGTCTGCAGCCTTCATGTCGCGACGTCCGCGGCGGGCGGCTCCGCGCCCGCGTCCAACGCGATTCCCTGGGACCTCGCGCTGATCAACGGCCTGCAGGTCACGTCTGAATCGTTGGGGATCCACGACCGGATCCGCGTCGTGACGCTCGGAACCTCGGGCTGCACGCCGCGTGCCGCGAGCCTGTTCACGCTCAACCCGGAGTCCGGCTCGGGAGGCGAGGTGGATATTCCGCTGCAGGGTCGTTCCATCGAATTCGAGATCGAGGACGTGGCGCGCTCAGGTGCGCTGCTGAAGATCCGGTGCCACGCGCGCGAATCCGATCGCGGCCCGCCCAGAACGTTCACGCTCGACCTGGATGCGAGGAAGGTGAAGTGAGGGCCTTTCCGTTCACCGCGCCCGGGGAACCGGGATGACGGTCAAGCGCATGGACAACGTCGGCATCGTGGTAGCCGACATCGAAGCGGCGATCGCGTTCTTCACCGAACTGGGTCTCGAGCTCGAAGGGCGCGTCCCGATCGTCGAAGGGCGCTGGGCCGATGGCGTCACCGGCCTGCGCGACATGCAAGTCGAGATCGCGATGATGCGAACGCCCGACGGCCTCAGCCGGCTCGAGTTGTCGCGCTTCATCGCGCCGTCCGTGGTCGCCGATCACCGCAACGCACCGGTGAACGCGCTGGGCTACCTGCGCGTGATGTTCGCCGTGGACGATCTCGACGACACGCTCGCGCGGCTCGGCCGGCGCGGCGCGACCGTCGTCGGCGAAGTGGTCCAGTACGAAAACGTCTACCGGCTCTGCTACATCCGCGGCCCCGAAGGCATCCTGATCGGGCTCGCCGAACAGCTCGGGCAGCAGGCTTCGCGGCAGGATCCCCTGGATCGTGCGTGATCGTGTTGAATCCACCATTACCGGAGACACCCATGGCCTCGAAGCTCGCCTCCATCCGCGTTCCCGCAGCGCTTCTGCTGGCGACGGGATGCATGAGCACGACGTCCCCCAGCTTCGTGAAAGCGTCCGCGCAGGAAAATGGCACGGCGTATCTCTACTTCGCGTGCAACCCGAACAGCGACAAGTGGGAGATCGGTTTCATCCCGACGGGGCCTACCGTGAGCCTCAACGGCAAGGAATTGAGCTATCTGGTGCAGGACACCTATGCACCGCTGAAACTGCGCAAGGGAACCAACAGCGTGAAGGTAGCGCCCAACGCGAACTACTCGCAGGCCGCGCTGGTGGAATTGCTGATCGAGTCGGGCGCCGACACCTACATCGAGTACGACCTGGGCATGATTTCCGGCAACGCGGCCACCGGGGGCGTCGCCCAATCCCGCCTGCAGGTGCGGCCGTCGGACGTCGCCGCCCAGCGCATCGCCCATTGCCAGATCCAGACCCGGATGGTCGAAATGCAGGCCGGCTCGTGACGACGCTCGAGGCCCGGTGAAAGCACTCTTCCTCCTTCTGCTCGGCGCCGTGCTGGCCGTCGCCGGCGCCGCGGCGGCCTGGCGCTACAGCCCGCTGACCGCGCACGCGATGGACACGACCGCGGTGATGGCCGCCGCGGCCGAGCCGGACGTGCGCGAACTCGCGCGCGGGTCCAACCTCGTCTACGTCTGGCCGGCCGAAGTGGCGAGCGCGCTGCGCATCGGCGCCGGGTTGAAGGCCTCGACGGTCCGGCCGCGGGATCCCGCGTGCGACGACGCCGGCGCACCGGCCGCCGCCGCGTCGTGCGATCCGGCGCACCTCGTGCAGGTCGCCGTCCAGTCGATCCCGATGTGGGGCGTGGCGCTGGTGCGGGTCGGCACGCATCACGGCAGCCAGGAGAAGCTGCTCGTGAAGCTCGGCGACCAGTGGAAGATCGTCGGCACCCGCGGGTACGCGCTGTGAACGCCACGCGACGATTTCATCGGCCCGGAGCCCGCGCATGACGCTGGCCACGATCATCGACCTCGACGACTTCGACACGCTGATCGACGGCGCCTTTCGCGCCGAGCACCCGACCGTCGCCTCGTCGGAGTCCGAGCTCGGCGCGCCGCTCGAGCATTTCGCGTCGGCCGACGCGATCAAGGCCAAGGCGCGCCATTGCGTGCAGGCCGGCATCCGTCGCTACGCGTTCGGGCTGTGGTATCCGTCGACCCGGGGGCTGGTCTTCGAGCGGCGCGTGGAACTCGATCCGCCGCGCGACGGCAAGACGTTTCGCCACTCGTACGCCGGCTGGGGGATCGTGCACGTGCACCTGTATTTCACGCCACCGTCCACGCTCCAATGCCGGGTGGTCGTCAATTCCGAGGCGCGCGCCGCGTCGCGCCAGCATCGCTATCCCGAACTGGGCCCCGCAGCGGACTGGGATTGGCGCGCGATCGAGGCCTACGCGTTCCGCCTGACCCGGGCGCTGGCCGCGATGGGGCGTACCGCGCCGGTCGTGCAGGACGATGCGCAAGGCCTGTGAGAGCATCGGCCGCGATGAACCAGACCGTCGAGCCGCTGGATTTCGAACTGCCCTCCGGCCGCATCCACGCCGAACGTCGCGGCGCGGCCGATCAGCCGCTGACGCTGTGCGTCCATGGCCTGTCCGCGAACCTGCGCGGGTTCGATGCGATCGCGCCCGTGCTCGCCGGCCAGGTCGTCGTGCCCGATCTGCGCGGGCGCGGACGCTCGCCCGACAGCGGCCCGGGCAGCTACGGCATCGATTCGCACGTCGCTGACGTGCTCGCGATCGCCGATCGGCTCGGCGCCGAACGCTTCGACCTCGTCGGCTGGTCGCTGGGCGCGCTGATCGGCATGCGCGTGGCGCTGCGCGCCGGGTCGCGGCTGCGTCGCCTGGTGCTGCTCGACCACGCCGGCCACATGGATCCGAGCGCGGTCGACGTGATCCGCGCCGGGCTTGCGCGGCTGGACGCCGTCGTGCCGTCGCCGGAGGCGTACGTGGCCGCGATCCGGCGGGCCGGCGTCATCGATCCCTGGACCGATTTCTGGACGCGCTTCTACACCTACGAACTCGCCCGGCGCGAAGACGGCGCGTGGTCGCCGTCGACGAGCCGCGCCGCCACCGAGGAGGAGCTGCTGCGCGGCGCGCCCGAGATCGAGGGCTTCGTGGCCTCGACCTGGCCGGCGCTGACGATGCCGACGCTGCTCGTGCGCGCGCTCAAGCCGATGGCCGGCGGACTGATCGTGCCGGAGGCGGTGCGCGATGCGTTCGTGCTGCGGCTGCCGCGGCTGAGCGTGGTGGAGACGCCGGCCAACCACTACACGATGGTCGAGGATCCGATCACCGTCGGCGCGGTGCAGCAGTTCCTCGAACGGGCCTGATCGGCTCCGGGTCGAATTCCGCGGTGCCGGTGCCGTGAATCGGCCGTGCTGAGGCGCCGTCTTCGCCCTTCGTGCCTGTGCCTGGCGGCCTGCGCGCTGTTCGGGCTGGCCGCCACCGCCCACGCCAGCTACGGCCAGATGCGCCGGGACGGCATCGGCCTGCTGCTGGCGTTCCTGCTGCTGGTCACCTACGGCCTGGTCGTGGACGTCGCGCTGATCGCGCGGCTGTTTGGTCGTCGCGCGGCGATGGTCGGCGGCGTCGTGATCGTCGTGGGGGTGATCGGGCTGCTGGTGGGGCTCGGCGCATCGCCGGGCGAGCGCACCGGCTACTTCAAGGGCGCCCCCGGCGGATCGTCGCTGGTCGTGCTGGTGCTGACCTGCGCGGTGTTCGCGCCGTTCATCGTGGTGGCGCCGATTGCGCAGCATCACAGCCTGCGCCAGGGCCGGCGCTGGCCGCGCGCGATCACCGTGGCGATGGGCCTGCAGGTCGCGCTGCTGCCGGCCTTCATCGGGCTGGCGGTGGCCGACGAGCACTTCTGGCGGCGGGAGTACGCACGGGGCCAGGCGATCGGTGCCCGGATCCGGGCCGGTGATCTCGAAACGATCGTGGCGCAGGTGGGCGACCGCCACGAACGCATCTGGGGGACGCCCTGGTTCTATCTATGGCCGCAACGCACGCCCTCCGGGTCGTCGCCGCGGTCGTCGGGGTGGATCGCCGGCCTGGTCGACAGCCTGGAGTCTTCGCGTTGATCGCCGCCAACGAGCCGCTCGGCGCGTCGGACCGCGCGGCGCTTGCGATACTGGTAGATCGGAACCTGATGACCTACGCCCGACCGAACATCGAAGCCAAGCTGATCTGGGATCGGCTGCAGCCCGGTGAGGTCGCGCGGCAGCTCGCGCCGGCGGGCGTCGACGAGGTCGGGGCGATCGGGGGGGAACAACTCCCGGCGCTGCTGGATCATCTGGAGCAGGACGGCGGTCGGCGACTCTGTCCCGATGGCCGGATGGGGGAGGCCGATCGCGCGGTGCTCCGGGAGCTGGTCGTTGCGCGCGGGCGGCAGTGGAACGTCGAGAAGCAGGATTACGTGATGCGGTCCGAGTGGGCGGATTTCCCGCGGCGGGTCGAGCAGCTGTGTCGGGCACGATAAGAAGAAGAAATCAGGGAACCATGGTTTCGAGTTTTTCGCGGTACGCCCTTGCGGGCCTGATGCTGTGTGCCGGCTGCCTGATGGCGGCGCTTCCGGCTGCGGCAAAGGAAAAGAAGTCCGCCCGGCCCGGCATCACGATCGAATCTCCGGCCCAGGGCGCGATCGTGCGCCCGGGATCCTGGGTCACCGTGAAGGTGCGCCCCGATGCGGCGCTCAAGGCACAGCGCGTCTCGCTGCTGGTCGGCACCTGGGAGGAACTCTGGACCGTCACCGACGAGCAGCCGCCGTTCGAGCTGGTGCTGCCGATCGATCGCAAGTGGAGCGGTCCGCTGCGGATCGTGCTGTCGGTGCTGTCCAGGCGCGAAAAGCTGGTCGGCTCCGGCGAGCTGCTGATCAATGTCGTGCCGTCGGACACGCCCGTTTCGATCGCGGTGACCGATCCGGTGCGGATGCTCGCCGGCGGCGTCTCCAACGATCGCCAGGAACACATCAACGTGCGCGGCACCTACGCCGACGGCACGGTGCGCGACGTCGCCCGGCACGACCTGGGCACCACGTTCCACAGCAGCGATCCGCGCGTGGTCGCGGTCGACGGCGAAGGCTTTCTGACTGCCGGCGTGCCGGGGCAGGCGGTCGTCACCGTGAAGAACGGCCCGCTTTTGGAAACGGTGCCGGTCCAGGTCGAGGCGCGATCCGCCGCGCGCTAGCCGGAGCTCGCCGCGCGACGCGGCCCGCTAAGATCGGGCCGATTTTTTTCGAACCAGCCGAACCATGATCCACACCGGAAGCTGTTTGTGCGGCGGCGTGCGTTTTCGGATCGAGGGCGAACTCGCGCCCATCCAGGTCTGCCACTGCACGCAGTGCCGCAAGGCGCAGGGCGGTGCGTTCGCCGCGGTCGTTCCGGTTGCGACGCGCAACTTCCATCTCGTCAGCGGCGAGTCGATGCTGAAGGGCTTCGAGTCCTCGCCGGGCAAGGAGCGGGTGTTCTGCGCGCGATGCGGATCGCCGGTGTTCAGCCGCCGAACCGCGCTGCCCGAGGCGCTGCGCGTCCGGGCCGGCCTGATCGACGAACCGCTGGAGGTCGGCATCGCATCGCACGCCTACACCGCGTCCAGATGCGGCTGGTGGGACATTAACGACGACGCGCCGCGGTACGCCGACGCGAGGCCGCCCTAGCGCGGTGTCCGATCAGGGCGTCGCAGGCGCGCGCGGTGCATCGTTCGACATCGTCTCGTCTGCTTTCTGACTCTTGGCCTTGGGCGAGTCGGTCGACGGTCCGGGCGCGGGATCTTTTCCGGGAATCGGTCGAGGTGCCTTTTCGGACATCGTCTCGTCCGCGTTGCGGCTGGCCTGGGCGGGTCCCTGGGTGCTCGGCGGAGACGCGCCCTGCGTGGGCCCCGCCGGATGTGGATCGGAACGGGCCGCATCGGCCGCGATCGCGACGTTCAGGGTCAGCGACGCGAACAGCGTGACGGGCAGCAGCAGACGGCGGGAGCGGGTCATGGCCGGGATCTCTGGCGCGGGAACCGGCATCGTCGCAACCCGCGCGCCCGGAAGACGACGAGCGCAAAAGAAAAGGCCCGCACCGTGATGCAGGCGGTGCGGGCCGAAGCGGACCGCGGCGAGAGGGTCGCGCGTCGGTCCGAGAGGAGAAAGAAGAGTCACGGGGCTGGAGCACGGAGCGTGCCTTCGAACGAGCGTCCGCGGATCGACGTTCGGATTGCGGGTTGCGCGGATCGCGGCGGTGGGCTGCGCACGACGCCGGGTTGGCGGGCGAGGACGGCGCTTATCATGGCCGCGGTGGGCGGCGGACGGGTCCGGCAAGGGCGGGCCGGGCGACAGGGACTCCGAGGCCCGGCGGTACGGGACCGAGGGACCGACAGATGATCGCGATCCAGTGCATCGAGACCTGGTGGACCAAGGCGTCGCGCGGCGAGCCCGGCGCCTCGGCACGCGCCGCGAGCCCCGACGCACTGACCCTCCCACCCGCGACCGGATCCGGCGAGGTAACGCTGCACCGCGTCGTGCTCGACGAGCGCGCGGGCTTCGAGGCGCGCAGCTCGGTGGTGGTGATGTCGCTGCAGGAGACGCAGCGCCGCCTCGGCGGCCTGGTGCTGCATGCGGGCCTGGACGTGCTCGACGTGATGTTCACGTGGAGCCCGTACACCGTCGGTGCGCCCGAGCGCCGCAACGGCCAGGCGATCCGCCTTCACGGCGGCAGCTGGTGCCGCATCCTCCACAACGGCCGCATGTCCGACGAGCAGGAGTGGAGCTACCAGCAGACCGTCTTCAACATCGCGCTGCATCCGTCGACACCGGCACTTTTTCTCGACTCGGAGCCGCTGCGGATCGACGATCACCGCGCGGCGCTTCGATGAGGCGGCGCGCCGCCGCCACGGGGGACATCAGTTGACGATCGGAATCCTGGTGAACGCGGTGTTCTTCTTCGGCATGGGTGTCAGCGCGCTGATCAGGCCGTCCTCCGTGATCGGGTTCGTGGGGCTGGTTCCGGAGACCGTCGATGCGCGAAACGAGGTGCGCGGGGTCTACGGCGGCTTCGGCATCGCCGTGGCGGCGCTGCTGGTCTACGCCGCGGACCAGCCGGAATTCCGGTCGGGCGTGCTGCTGGCCGTCGCCGCAGCCTTGCTCGGCATGGCGGCGGGGCGGTTGTTGGGCCTGTTCGTGGAGCGGCCCGGGCGCTGGCCGTACCTGTTCATGGTGATGGAGAGCGCGTTGGCAGCGCTGCTGCTGTTCTCGATCTAGAGGCGTTGGACCGGCATGGACGCCATCGTCATCCGATTCACCACGACGCGGTTCGACGTGCGCCGGGAGCGGCGTCATCCGATCCATCCCATTCCTGGCGAATCGCTGCTGCTGTGGCTCGCCGAGCAGCTGCGCGGCACCGTGGCGGTGCCCGCGCCTGAAACCGAGGATTGGGGCTGGTACGTGGACATCGATTGGCACGGGCGCGCCCACATGCTCGGCGCCAGCGCATCGCCCGACGACGCCGACGAACCTGATCCGACAACGGAGCCGCGCGAATGGATCCTGCAGATCGTCAAGCATCGAAGCCTGAAGGAGCGCGTGCTCGGCCGCGAGAAGATGCCGCCGGACGACGCCTGCGCCGCGCACCTGCAGCGGCTGCTCGAAGCCGAGCCGGCGTTCGTCGACGTGCAACGCGACTGAGCCGATGAACGCGAACCACCACGCCGCCAGCGCGCGCTGACGCAAAAAGCGCGTACAACGAGCACGGTGCCGATCGAACATCCAGGAGACCCGACGTGAAGACGCCCCGATTCGTGGATCCACCCGACGTGCATGGGCCGATGGGCGGCGCCTATTCGCACACCGCCTCGGTGCCGCCCGGCAGCGAACTCGTCTTCGTCGCCGGGCAGGTGGGGATGCGGCCCGATGGCGCCATCCCGGCGGGTTTTGCCGAGCAGGCCGAAGTGGTCTTCGCGAACCTGCGCGCGTGCCTGGCCGCGCATGGCGCCGGAATGGATTCGGTGGTCAAGCTCACGACGTACATCGTGACCGGACAGGACGTCGCGACGATGCGCGAGATCCGCCAGCGCCATTTCGGCGCGCACCGGCCGGCCTCGACGGCGGTGTTCGTGCCGGCGCTGGTCAGCCCGGCCTTGCTGCTCGAGGTCGAAGCCGTCGCGGTCAAACCGGCCTGATCGACGCACGATGGGCTACTGGCAGAACACCACGTATCTGAAGCATGGCGACGTCGAGGTCGTGACGCTGGCGATCGACCGGGTGTTCGCGCGCGAAGGCATGCGCCCGGCGGCCGATCCGCCGCAGCGCACGCGCATGCGCGTCGAGCCGCTGCAGTACGACGGCGCGCTGGACAACGACCTGTGGGGACTGGCGGTGTTCCCCGGGGTGACCGGCTGGTCGGTGATCAAGAGCGCACCGCTCGAGCTGCTCGCCGAGCGGCCCGCCGCCAACGAGCGCATGCGCCTGGCCGAGATCTGCGAGCAGCTGAGGACCACCGCGTTCCAGGTCAACGTGTACGACGGCAGCGAGGCGGTACTGGTGGAGGTGTCGGCCGACGGCGAGGTGCTGCTGTCGGGCTTCAACGCACAGAGTCCCGATCCGATGCACTGGAACGGCATGCCCGTCACCGAGGAACGCATCCGGCCGATGTTCGAGATCCACGCGTTGGAACATCTTCTCGGTGGTGCGGTGGGCGAGGATCTGGCGCGCGCGGCGGCCGACCAGATCGGCGGCGCCAACGCCGAATACTGCGACAACCTGGTGTCGGTCGACACGCTGATCTGCCACAAGCCGTTCACCGCGCCGGGCGGACTGGCCGTCTACTATCGCTGGAGCGGTCCGAGCCGCCAGCGCCACCAACCCAGCGACAGCTACGACCAGTGGCGCACGCGCTAGGCCAGGACGATGAACGAGACGGGACAGTGGACGAGGTCGAACGCGGCATCGAGCGGCGCATCGTGAGCTTCCACCAGGACGAGGAGCGGCACTGGGTGGCGCATCTGGAATGCGGCCACGACCAGCACGTGCGCCACGATCCGCCGTGGAAGCTGCGTCCATGGGTCGTCACCCCCGAAGGTCGCGCCGCGCAGCTGGGCACGACGCTGCGCTGCGTCAAGTGCGAGGTCGCGTGATGAGCACGAAGCCGGTCGCGATGGTGGCGGTGCTGCTGCTGTCGATCGCGCTGGGCGGATGCGCATCGCTGGGCGCGTGCCGCAGCGGAGAACGAACCCTGATCCACGACACGCTGTATTTCGGAACCGGCAAGCCGGGCGGCGGCGTGGTCACCGACGATGAATGGACGCGGTTCGTCGAGACGATCATCACGCCGCGCTTCCCGCAGGGGCTGACGGTGTCGCAGGTCTCCGGACAGTGGCAGGGCGCCGACGGCACGATCGTGCGCGAAGCCACGCACGTGCTGACGCTGGTGCATCCCGACGATGCGGTCAGCGAAGACCGCGTGGTCGAGGTCGCGCGCACCTACAAGACGCTGTTCCAGCAGGAAGCGGTGATGCGGGTCAGCGATCGGGTGTGCGTTTCGTTGTAGAGGAGGGTCCCGGGCTTCACCCGGGCTACGGTTTCGGGCGATTCGGCACCTGAGGTCCGGTGATGAACGTCGTCACGTTGGGGCTTTGCCCGCTGATTTTCACCGCGGCACACGCAACGGGTGCGGAACTCGGACCCCGGGGATTCGGGATCGTCCTCGTGGCCGGCGGTGCGCTTGCCGCGATCCCCGGGCCCCCTTAAGCACGCGCCCTGATGCACGACACCCGCGATGACCCGGCACAGTCCAACGTCATCGCATTGCGTTCATCGATCGGAGAAACCCCGTGTCCCAAGTTGCTGCCCGCCGTCCACTGCGTTTCGTGATCCTCGGCGCCGGCATGTCGGGGATCCTCGCGGCCATTCGGCTGCGCAAGGAGGGCCACACCGACATCACGATCTACGAGAAGGCGGACCGGCTCGGCGGCACGTGGCGCGAGAACACCTATCCGGGCATCGCGTGCGACGTGCCGGCGCATCTCTACACGTATTCGTTCGAACCCAACCCCGGCTGGTCGCGGATGCTCGCGCCGGGTCCCGAGATCCAGGATTACTTCGAGCGCACGACGGATCGATACGGCGTGCGCCCGCTGATCCGCTTCGGCGAAGAGGTCACCTCGTGCGTCTTCGACGACAGCCGCTGGACGCTCGAAACCGCCGGGGGAACCCGGGACCAGGCCGACGTGGTCATCGCCGCGACTGGCGTGCTGCACCATCCGCGCATTCCCCAGCTGCCGGGGCTCGAGACGTTCGAAGGCGCGTTCTTCCACAGCGCGCGATGGGATCACGGCGTGCCGCTCGACGGCCGGCGCGTCGGCGTCATCGGCACCGGTTCCACCGCGATCCAGATCACTTCGGCGCTGTCGCGGCGCGTGGCGAAGTACTGCCTGTTCCAGCGCACGGCGCAGTGGGTCTTCCCGATGGAGAACCCGTACTACACCGACGAGGAGAAGGCGCGCTTCGGCAGCGATCCGGCCTGCGTCGAGCAGACGCGCGAAAAGCTCAACACGATGATGATCGAGGGCATCGCCAACGCGGTGATCGACGCCGACTCGCCGGCGATGAAGGCGATCGAGGACGCCTGCCTGCAGAACCTCGAGCAGAACGTGCGCGACCCGGTGCTCAAGGAGAAGCTGCGGCCTAACTACCGCGCCGGCTGCAAGCGCCTGATCATCTCGCCCGATTTCTACGACGCGATCCAGCAGCCGTCGGCCGAGGTCGTGACCGAAGGCATCGCGCGCATCGAGCCCAGGGGCGTGCGCACCGAGGACGGGCGGCTGCACGAACTCGACGTGCTGATCGCGGCCACCGGGTTCCACGCCGATCGCTTCGTGCGGCCCACCGTCGTGCGCGGCCGCAACGGGCTGGATCTCGACCACGCGTGGGCGGCCAAGCCCACGGCCTACCTGTCGGTCGCGATCCCGGGTTTTCCCAACCTGTTCCTGCTCAACGGCCCCAACGGGCCGGTCGGCAACTTCTCGCTGATCCAGGTGGCCGAGTTCCAGCTCGACTACATCCTGCAGCTGGTCGAGCGGTTGCGTGACGGCAGCCGCCGCGAGATCCGCGTGAAGCCCGACGTCGCCGCCGCCTACGAGGCGCGGCGCGTGGAAGCGGCCAAAAAAAGCATCTGGTCGACCGGCTGCAACAGCTGGTACCTCGATGCGCAGGGCGTGCCGGCGAGCTGGCCGTGGACGTTCGCGAAGTACGCCGAGACGATGGCCCGGCCGGAGATGTCGGCGTTCGAGGAAGAGGCGCGCTGAGGGCTGCCTTGGGATCGAGTAGAAAGACATTTCAACGCAAAGGTCGCAAAGAAAAAGCTGCTGCGTTGATGCGGTTCCCTTTGCGTCCTCTGCGTCCTTTCCGTTCGATCGTTTTTTTGACGCGCCATCTCACCCGCACCCCGGACTGCCCAGTCCGCCGGGGCTGACCTTGCCGATCGCGCCTTCGAGGCCGGGCCAGCGCGTCGGCTCGAGGTAGGTGCGGTCCCGCACGATGCGCCCGTCGCGCACCGTCAGCAGCGAGCAGAACGGCGAGTAGAAATCGGGCTGCGCCAGATCGAGCACCACCGCCTCGACCACGGCGGTGTCGTCGCCGATGAACTGCACGCGATCGATCCGGAAGCGCCGGGTCGGGCAGGCGCCGAACACGCCGCGGCACACGTCGAGCAGCTGCGCATGGCCGCGCGTCTCGGCCATGTTGAAGCACAGGTGCGCATCCGGTGCGTAGCACTCGGTCACGAGGCGCTCGACGTCGGTGTTGTAGGTGTGTTCCCAGTGCCGGACCAGTTCGAGCACGCGGCGCTGGGCGTCGTTGGCGGGGTGGCCGATGCGGCTCGTCTCGGTGCTCATGCGCGGACTCCTCGGTTCACGACGATCGAGTTTGCGTGGTGCCGGGCCGGATGCGATGCCCACCGATCGGGGGAGGGCGCCGCGCCCAACGCGGGGAGAAGGTCAACGGATCGACCAGCGCTCCGCGTCGAAGTCGTCCGGCAGCTTCAGGAACATCAGCAGGCAGTGCTCCGCGCCCAGGCGCGTGCGATGGCCCTGGCCCTGACGGTCATCGGCCATGAACAGATCACCCCTGGCGAAGCGGCGGATGGCGCCGTCGGTGGTCTCGACCTCGAGGCTGCCGGTCATGACGATCACCAGCTGACGGCTCGGCGCCACGTGCCAGTCCTGGTCGAGCCGCGCCGGCAGATCGGCGATGACGCCGGTGCAGCCGATCGCCTCGCTGAGGTGGTAGGTGTTTCCGAACTCGTCGGTGAACGGCACCGACAGCGGGATGTCGATGTCGACGAAGCGGGAGCCGCCGTCCGGCGTGGTGATGAACCGCGTGATCTTCATGATGTTCCCTGCGCCCCGGTTGGGCCGTTCATTGCGCGGTGAAGCCGCCGTCGATGACGAGCTCCGAACCGGTCACGAACCTGGATTCATCGCTCGCCAGGTAGAGCACGCCGTACGCGATGTCGATCGGCTCGCCGAGCGTGCCCATCGGATGCAGGCGCGCGACCGTTTCGCGGCTCTTGTCGATGTCGCCGCCGAGTTCCTGCAGGAACGTCTCGACCATCGGCGTCCAGATCGAGCCGGGATGGACCGAGTTGACCCGAATCTTCAGGCCGCGCCGCGCGCAGTGCAGCGCGGCCGACTTGGTGAACAGCCGCACGCCGCCCTTGCTGGCGTTGTAGGCCGCGAGCTTCGGATCCCCGACCAGCCCTTCGATCGACGAGATGTTGACGATCGACGCGTTGCGGCCGGTCATCACCGGGATGCAGGTCCGGGTCCCCATGAACACCGCGTCCAGGTTGACCGACATCATCCGCCGCCAGTCCTCCATCGAGGTCTCGACCACGTTCTTCACGAACGAGATGCCGGCGTTGTTGACCAGGATGTCGAGTCCGTCGAAGCGCGCCAGGACCGCGTCGACGACGGCCGGCCAGGACGACTCCTGCGCCACGTCCTGGAGGAAGAATTCGGCCTGCCCGCCGTCGATGCGGATCGACTCGACGACGGCGCGACCTTTGGCCTCGTCGACATCGCTGATCATCACCCCGGCGCCTTCGCGCGCGAGCAGCCTCGCGCAGGCCTCGCCGATGCCCTTGGCGGCACCGGTGACCAGCGCGATCTTTCCTTTCACACGTCCCATCACCGACCTCGCCTGTAGCGGGTGTGCAGCATCAATCAGACGACGAGGACGACCCGAGGAAGGCCCGCGACGCCGCCGAGGTATAGCTCTTCTCCGCCGTGAACCCGCCATCGACCGGCAGCGTGACGCCGGTGACGAAGTGCGACTGCGGCGAGCACAGGAACAGCACGGCGTTGGCGATGTCGGTCGACGTGCCGCGCGAATGCAGCGGCACCGCGTGCTGGATGCCCGCCAGGAAACCTTCGTCGTCGAAATAGCGCTCGGTCAGCGGCGTGCGGATCACGCCCGGCGCCACGGCGTTGACCCGGATGCCGTGCGCGGACAGTTCGGCCGCGAGATTCTTCGTCAGCCCGATCAGGCCGTGTTTCGATGCGCAATACGCCGGACGGTTGCGCACGCCGATCAACGCGGCCACCGAGGCGATGTTGACGATCGCACCTTCGATCCCGTGACGGCGCATGTTCTTCGCCGCCTCGCGCGCGCAGTAGAACGGCCCGCTGAGGTTGATCGCGATGGTCCGGTCCCATTCCTCGGGCTCGAGTTCCAGCGCGCTCCGGATTTCGCGCACGCCGGCGTTGTTCACCAGGATGTCGACGCCGCCAGCGGCCTGCTCGATCTGCGTGAACGCCGCGCGTACCTGCTCCGACGATGCGACGTCGGCCGCGATCGCCAGCACGTCCTCGACGCCGGACTCGGCGAGCGCGGCGCGCGCCAGCTGCGCGTGCTCGGCGCTCGCGTCGAGCGCGACGATCCGCGCACCGTGCGCGGCGAGCACCCGGCAGATCTCCAGCCCGATGCCGCGTGAGGCGCCCGTTACGACGGCGGTTTTTCCGGCGACCATGGCGGCTCCTTTCGGTGGTTCAGCGCCTGAGATTGGCGACGAATTCCCGCGCGATGTCGGAAGGACCCAGCGGTCCGCCGGCGTCATACCAGCGCGTGCTCCAGTTCAGGCTGCCGAGCAGCTGCAGGCGGAACATGCGTGATCGTTTCGCACTGCCCAGCTCCAGTGCGGCGACGAGATCGCGAAAGATCGTCTCGTAGCGCTGTCGCGCCTTGACCAGCGTCTGCACCAGCTTCCTGGGCTCGGACGGGATGTCCATCGGCAGAATGCCGGCGTGGGGTTTGCCGTTGACCAGCGCGTCGATGTGCACGGCGCAGGCGATTTCCAGGCGCTTCCAGGGGTCTTCGACACCGTCGATCGCGTCGCAAACGGCCTGCGTGATGTAGTCGATGCCACGCTCGTAGAGCTCGATGATCAGCTTCTCCTTGGACGAGAAGTGATGATAGATCGAGCCGGGCAGCAGGCCTTGCGCCGCCGCGATGTCGCGGATCGTCGTTCCGGCGTATCCCTCGGTGACGTAGATCCTGGCGGTGGCGCTCAGGATCGATTCGCGCGTCACCGGCGTCTTGCGGCCCTGGCCGCGACCCGTCGAATCGCGGACGCGGGAGCTGCGGGCGGGACGAGGACCTGCGCTCGGCATGGGGTTTCCGGTGTTCCGGTCGTGGGCGTCGACTGTAGCGCTACAGCCGCAGCATCTGCGTGATGTTGTTGCGCTGGATGTTCGACGATCCGCCGGCGATCGGCAGGATCAGCATGTCGCGCACGTGGCGTTCGGCGTCGAACTCGCGCGTCAGTCCGTAGGCGCCGATGATCTCCTGCGCATCGATGACGATCTTCCGGCCGCGTTCGGTGACGAACAGCTTGGCCATCGAGCTTTCGACGCCGCAGGGTTCTCCGCGGCTGGCCATCGCCGCGGCGTGATAGAGCATCAGGCGGCAGGCGAGCAGGTCGGTGCGCATGTCGGCGAGCTTGTGCCGGACCGCCTGGTAGGTGCTGACCGGCTTGCCGAACTGCTGTCTCGCCTGCGCGTATTCCCAGGCGTCGCCGGCCGCCGCTTCGGCGATCCCGAGTGCCATCGCCGCGACCTCGAGCTTCTCCACGTTCAGCACCGACCCGGTGATCATCTCCCAGCCCTTGTTCCATCCGTCCGGGCCGCCGACCACGTCGTCGATGCCCACGGTGACGTCGTCGAGCCAGACGTCGGTCGTCGGCGCGCCCTTCATCCCGATCGAGTCGGTCACCTCGATCCGGACTCCCGCGGCGCGGGTGGGGATGATCAGCAGCGACAGGTTGCGATGGCGCGCAGCCGGATCGCCGG
The DNA here is from genome assembly GCF_020697055.1 of Panacagrimonas sp. GTDB lineage: Bacteria > Pseudomonadota > Gammaproteobacteria > Nevskiales > Nevskiaceae > Panacagrimonas. Next base: position 32,078 of record NZ_JAJFBP010000040.1, read on the forward strand.
AGCGGACCAGCGTCAGGATGTGATCGGCGATGTTGGCACCGGTGCAGAAGCGCTTGACGCCGTTCACGACCACGCGGTCGTCGACGATCTTCGCCGTGGTCTTGACGCTGGCGATGTCGGCGCCGACATCGGGTTCGGTCAGGCCGTACGCGTAGAGGATCTCACCGCGCGCCACCTTGGGAAGGATCGCGGCCTTCTGCGCGGCGCTGCCGCTCTTGCCGATGTTCATGCCGCAATAGCAGCTGCACATGATGTAGGGCACCGCCACCGCCAGCGAACGGCGCGACAGCTCCTCGATGATCGTCATCGCCGCCACGACGTCGACGCCGGTTCCTCCGTATTGCTCGGGGACGGTGACGCCGGTGACGCCCAGCCCGATCAGCCGTGCAAAGACCTCGCGCGGGAAGATGTCCTGCGCGTCCCATTTCCGGGCGTCGGCCCGCGGCATCTCGCGCTCGACGAAACGCCGGATCGTGTCGCGGAGCGAGGCGAGGTCCTCGCGCTCACCGGATGCGGGTGCTGGGTTCACGGATGCTCCATCGGTGGCGTGGCGGTGCTCATGGGCAGGCGTCGATCGTCGGCAGCGCCTTGATGAACGCGCCGACCATCGCCGCGCGTGCCTTCAGATCGTCTTTTGGGACACGCGCGAAATGTGCGTCCAGATGCGTCGACGTCGCGGCCAGCGCCATCCGTGACAGCACGTCCTGGACGGTGGCGGATCGGCGCGACCGTCGCGTGCCCGCATCCATCTGCTGCGCCGCCTCGATCTTCGTCAGCAGATCGTCGACGCCGGCGCCGGTCACGCTGCTGACGGCAACGACGTCGACCGCGCTGCGTCTGAACGACTGCAGTCCCACCGATTGGCGGATCGCCGAGACCAGCTCGGCGGTCCCCAGGTCGGACTTGTTCACGGCGATCACGTCGCACAGCTCGACGACGCCGCTCTTGATGAACTGCACCCAGTCGCCGCTGTCGGGCCCGAACACCAGCACCAGCGCGTCGCCGCGACGCGCGACGTCGAGTTCCTGCTGGCCGATCCCGACCGATTCGATGAAGACGTGGTCGAAGCCGTTGTTCAACAGCATCCACGCGATCACCGGTGCCGTGATCCCGATGCATTCGGTGCCGCTGGCCGCGGCCAGCGAACGGATGAACACGCGCTCGCCGAACTCGGCGCCCAGCATGCGCAGGCGGTCGCCCAGGATCGCGCCGCCGGTGATCGACGAACTCGGATCCACCAGCAGTGCGGCGACGCGCTCGCCGTTCTGCGCCGCGGCCGCGAGCAGGCGGTGGATCAGCGAGGATTTGCCGGCGCCCGGCGCACCGGCGACGACCGTGACGCGACCCCGGTCGATGTCCAGCGTCGCGAGCCTGTCGATCGCCTTGTCCGGATGAAGCTCGATCCGCGTGATCTGCGCGGCGAGCTGCGCCGTGGTCAGGGCGGGGCTCACGTCGCAGGAGTCCGCTTGTCGATCACGCGCCGCGCCTTGAACACCATTTGCTCGAAGGTGCCCGCGTCCACGAGCTGCACGTCGACGCGGATGCCCAGGTCGTGGCGCAGTTCGTCGGCCAGTTTCTTCACCAGGTGCGCGCGGGCCGCCGCGGCATCATCGCCCTGGGCATTCAACCAGGGTCGGTCGACCTCCACCTCGATCCGCAGGTCGTCCATCGCGCCGTGCTTCTCGACGAACACCCGGTATTCGGATCCCACGCCGTCGATCTGGCGCAGCGTGGCCTCGATCGCGCTGGGGTAGACGTTGACGCCGCGGATCAGCAGCGTGTCGTCGAGCCGGCAGACCAGGCCTTCGGGTAGCCGCGGATAGGTGCGACCGCAGGCGCAGGGCTCGCGTGACAGGCGCGCCCGGTCGCCCGCGGCGAAACGGATCATCGGCTGCGACTGGCGCCACAGCGTGGTGTAGACCGTCGCGCCGAATTCGCCATCGACGACGCCGCGGTTCAGATCGTCGGGCGACACGATCTCCAGGTACACCTCGTCCTCGTAGACGTGCATGCCGGTGCCGTGGTGGCACGACGAGTTCATCTGCGTGGGAAAGCACTCGGAGGTGTTGCCGGTATCGCAGATCGTCACGTGCGCGCCCCACGCGGCCTTCATCGCTTCCTTGGAACCGGGCACGCCGCCGCCCGGCTCGCCACCGACGATCAGCGTGTGGATGCTGCTCCTGCGCAGGTCGACGCCGAGGTTTCGGGCGACTTCGGCCAGATGCATCACGTAGGAGGGCGTGGCCATCAGCACGGTGGAGCGGGTGAGCCCGATCAGCTCGACCTGCCGGCGCGAGTCGAGTGCGCCCACCGAGAACGCCGTTGCGCCGATGCCCTCCACGCCGAGCAGCAGCGCCCAGCCGCCGATGAACATGCTGAAAGGAAACGCCAGCTGCACGACGTCGCCGGGACGTACGCCCATGCCCCAAACCGCCATCGCCTGCGCCTCGGCGGCGCGCGCCCAGTCCCCCTTCGAGATCGCGTAGAGCGTCGGCGTGCCGGTGGTCCCGGACGAGCCGAACACGCGCGCCACGTCGTGGGGCTCGGTGGTGGAGTACGAGCCGAACGGCGGATGCGCCGCCTGGTCGTCGCGGATCATCTGCTTGGTGACGATCGGGACGCGGGCGGTGAAATCGTCGAGCGACCGGATCTGGTCCGGCCGCACGCCGTGCGCGTCGTACAGGCGGCGATAGAACGGGTTGCGCTCGTAGACGTCGCGGAGTTGGGCCTGCACGCGCTCGAGTATGAGCTCGCGTCGGGGGGCGAGGGCGAGCGTCTCGCGAGGTTCGTCCCAGAAGCGCGGGAACGGACGCAGGCGTTCGTCGGAGGTCGGATGCATGGGGCTGCGGCCCTCAGCCCTGCGACTCGGCTTCGGCCTCCCGGGCCGCGCGCCGCCTGGTGACGCACGCATCGGCGGCCGCGACGATGTCGGCGATCGACGAGCCGGGCCCGAACACGGCGCTGACCCCCATGTCCTTCAGCACCCGCGCGTCGTCATCGGCGATCGTGCCGCCGACCAGCACCGCGCTGCTCATGCCCAGCGTCGATCCCGCGTCGATCACCCGCCGCGTGAGGCTCAGGTGCGCGCCCGACAGGATGCTCAGCCCCACCGCGTCGGCGTCTTCCTGGACGGCGGCCATGGCGACCTGTTCGGGCGTGACCCGCGTGCCGAGATTGACGACGGTGAAACCCGCGTCGCGCAGACCCGAGGCCACCACGGCGGCGCCGGTGGTGTGCCCGTCGAGTCCCACCTTGCAGATGATGACCTTGCCTCGGCTCATGACCCGGATCTCTCCATTCACATGTAGCGCCGTTCTTCGGCAGGCACTTCGCCATAGACCGCGCGCATGACCTCGTACATCTCGCCGAAGCTGACGGAGTCCCGCGCCGCACGGATGGCGGCCGGGATGACGTTGGCGCCGGACGTCGCGACGTCCAGCAGGTTCGCCCGCGCGGCGTCGGCCCGCGCCTGGTTGCGGTTGCGTTTGAACGCCTTGATGCGCTCGATCTGGTCGCGCTGGGCTTCCTCGTCGGGCCGTGTGTAGGGCATCGACAGCGACTCGTCGTGCACGTACTCGTTGACGCCCACGATCACGCGCGTCCTGTCGTCGACCTCGCGCTGGTACTGCCGGGCCCACGCGACCTTCTGCTCCTGCACCCATCCGGCCTCCGCGGCCTTGACCATGCCGCCGAGATCGTCGATCTGCTTGAGCAGTTCCCAGCCGCGGCTTTCCAGCTCGCTGGTCATCGCCTCGACGTAGTACGAGCCGCCGAGCGGATCGACCGTCTGGCCCACGCGCGCCTCGTGCGCCAGCATGTTCTGCGTGTTGAGCGAGACCCGCGCCGACTGCTCGGTGGGGATGCCGTAGGTCTCGTCGTAGCAGGAGATGTGCAGCGACTGCGCGCCACCGAGCACCGATGCGAGCGCCTGTACCGCGCCGCGGGCGATGTTGACCAGCGGCTGCTGCGCGGTCAGCGCCGCGCCCGAGGTCTGCGCGTGGAAGCGCAGCGCCTGGGCGCGCGGGGATTCGCAGTGGTAGCGCTCGCGGATGATCTTGGCCCACATCCGGCGCATCGCCCGCATCTTGCAGATCTCTTCGAAGAAATCGATGTGGCTGCACAGCATGAACGACAGGCGTGGCGCGACCTGTTCGACTTTCAGGCCGCGCTCCAGGCAGGTGTCGAGGTAGGCGATCGCGTCGCCGAACGTGAACGCGATCTCCTGGATCGCCGAGCATCCGCCGTCGCGGATGTTGTAGCCGGAGATGCTGACGGGGTTCCATCGCGGAATGTTTCGGGCGGCGAACTCCGCCACGTCGGCGAACAGCTTCATGTTGCCGCGCAACGGCAGGTCCCACCACGGACACGAGTGGTAGTACATCAACACGTCGCCCTGCGTCGTGCCCGACAGCTTTTCGAACGGGATGTTGCGCTCCTCGGCGAGGCCCAGCAGCAGGCTGAAGATGTACGGGCCCCAGTGCGAGTACGAGATGCTGACCTTGTCGAGCTCGATCCCGTCGAGCAGCGTGCGCATGTCGTCGAGCGAGTTCATCGGCACGCCACTGACACCGATCTCGCCCTCGGCCAGCGGGTGGTCGGCGTCGTAACCCGCCAGCGTCGGATAGTCGAAGACGAAATGCAGCCCGGTCTGGCCGCTGCGCAGCAGCTGGCGAACCCGTCCGTTGGTGCTGCGCGGCGTGTTGAATCCGGTGATCGGCCGTCGCGTCCACAGCTTTCCGCGATAGCCGGTGGGCTGCACGCCGCGCACGAACGGGTATTGCCCGGGAAAGCCGATGTCCTGCTCGGCATCGATGCTGGATACGTCCTGAGGCGTGTACAGGCGCTTGACCGGCACGCCGCTCCACGACGCGATGTTCTCGCGCTCCGGTGCGCGTGCGGTGGCCGCGCGTACTTCGCGCTCCTCCCATTCGCGCAGGCGTGCGTCGTGCTGATCGTCTGCTGCCACTGTCGTTCTCCTGTCCTTGCCGGACGCCAGCGAGAGTAGCTGCGACCAAACGATTGGTCAAAAATACGGGTATTCTCCCTTGGTGTGTTTTCCCGCAGACGATTCATCCAATCGAGGGCCCCGATGAACCTGTTCCAGGACTACCAGACCATGCGGTTCACCCGCGATCAGCGAATCCTGACGATCACGATGGACTGCGGTGACGGCCGCAACGCCGTCACGATCCGGTCGCACGAAGAGCTCGCCCGCGTGTTCGACGAGGTGCAGCGCGATCCGGACTCGGACGTCGTGATCCTGACCGGCACGCAGGAAGCGTTTTCCGCGGGCGGCGACATGGCGATGTTCCGCGACGCGCCGCCGGGACACGACGGCCCCGGTTTTCTTTCCCGCGTGGACGCCAAGCGCATCATCTTCAGCCTGATCGACCTGGAGAAGCCGATCATCGCCAAGGTCCGCGGGCCGGCGATCGGGCTCGGCGCATCGCTGGCGCTGCTCTGCGACGTGATCTTCGCAGCCGAAGGCGCGGTGATCGCCGATCCGCACGTGCGTGCGGGCATCGTCGCGGGCGACGGCGGCGCCATCATGTGGCCGCAGCTGATCGGCTATGCGCGGGCCAAGGAATACCTGCTGACGGGCGATCCGCTGTCGGCGCGCGATGCGGCCGCCATCGGCCTGATCAACCATTGTGTGGCCGACGACAAGCTCGACGAGGCCGTCGCGGCGTTCGCGCAGAAGCTCGCCCGCGGACACCAGAAGGCGATCCGCTGGACCAAGGTCGCCACCAACATCGGATTGAAGCAGCTGGCGACCGCGATCACCGACACCGCGCTGGCCTACGAGTGGATGACGTTCGAGACCGCGGACCATCGGGAGGCGGTCAACGCCTTCCTGGAGAAGCGGCGCCCGCAGTTCAAAGGCAACTGATATCGCGCCGGAGGCCCTACGACATGCAGCTACAGGATCGCGTCGCCCTCGTGACCGGCGCCGGGCGGGGCATCGGAAAAGCCATCGCCCTTCGGTTCGCGCGCGAAGGCGCGGACGTTGGCGTCTTCGACCTGGACGAGGCCAGCGCCCGGTCCACCGCAGACGAAATCACCGCACTGGGGCGGCGTGCGGTCCACCGGGCCGTCGATGTCGCCGACGGGGAGCAGGTCCAGGCCGCGGTGGGGCAGGTGGCCGACGAACTTGGCCGGCTCGACATCTGCGTCAACAACGCCGGCTTCGCCAAGGCCCAGCCGTTCCTCGAGATGACGCACGAGAACTGGGATCGTCATCTCAAGGTGCATCTGTATGGAAGCTTCTTCTGCGCGCAGGCGGCGGCGCGCGAGATGGTCAGGCGACGCTTCGGGCGCATCGTCAACATCGCGTCGGTCGCCGGCCTGATGGGGCCGATCGACCTTGCGGCGTACGGCGCCGCGAAGTCCGGCGTGATCGGAATGACGCGCGCGGCCGCGCTGGAACTCGCCGACCACGGCATCACCGTCAATGCCATCGCACCCGGCCCGATCGAAACCGAGCTGCTGCGCGTGTGGTCGGCCGAGGCGCTGCGCGAGCGGGCGAAGCACCAGCCGGTCGCGCGCCTCGGCGCGGTCGAGGAGATCGCGCACGCCGCGCTGTTCCTGGCCTCCGCGGAATCCGGCTACATCAACGGAACGACGCTGGTGATCGACGGCGGCGCCGTCGGTGCCGGCGCCTACATGGTCGAGAAATACCGCCGAAGGAAAGCCGGGGCCTGATGCATCCGCGGCGTCGGGAACGCTACGGCGTCCCCGACGGCACGAACTTGTCGGCGTGGATGCGTTCGGGATCGACGCCCAGTTCGGTCAGCCGCTTCTCGACGGCTTCGACCATGCCGAGGTTTCCGCAGATGAAGGCCGCGGTGCGCGAGTAGTCGACGCCGAGGTCCTGCGTCAGCGCGGCGGTGACCAGGCCGCGCGCGCCGGTCCAGTCCGACCCCGCCGGCTCGTGCGACAGGATCGTGACCAGGCGGACGCGATCGCCGCCTTCGGCCAGCAGCTGCTGCAGCTGCGCGTTGGCGAAGACGTCCTTCTGCGTGCGCACGCCGAAGACGATCGTGAACCTCGCGGACTTCGATCGGCGCAGCCGATCGCCGACGATCGAGAGAATCGGCGCCAGGCCCGTGCCGCCGGCCACGCACACGCCGTCGGTATCGACGTCGTCGATGCCCATGATCCCGTACGGCCCTTCGATCCAGAACTTGGTGCCGGTGCGGTCCTGTTCGAACAGCCACTCCGAGAACTTCCCGCCCGGAAGCCGCTTGACCAGGAAGCCGACTTCGGCGGCCGGTGCGCCGTCCTCTGGCGGCGGCACGTCGTAATACGAATAGCTGCGCCGCGTGAACGAGCCGGACTCGGCGATCGTGCAGTACTGGCCGGCGTGGAAATACACCGGCGTGTCGAGCTTCAGGCGCAGGTCGATCACGTCGCCCGGCAGCTTGACCCAGCGGCTCACCCGCGCGGGGACGGTCTTCACCGGGATCAGCGCGTGGTGGCCGAGCCTGGCCTCGACCACCAGGTCGCCGCGCACCTTGGCCTGGCACGCGAGCACGTAGCCGGCCTCGATCTGCTCGTTGGTCAGCGGCGAGAGCGCGAGGTCCACCATCGGGCTGACGCGGCCCGAGACCAGGCGCGTCTTGCAGCTGCCGCAGACGCCGACGCGGCAGTTGTGCGGATAGTCGACTCCCTGCTCGATGGCGGCCTTGAGCAGCAGGTCGTTGCGCTTGACGTCGAAGCACGTCTCCTTGCCGTCCTTGCCGCGAACGGAGATGCGGCACAGGTCGGCGCGCTGCGCGACGGTCGAGGTCATCGTTCGGATTCCGTGCAGGTCAGGCGCGGACCGCGACATTGATCGCGGTGGGCTCGTTGAGTTCGTGCCAGCCGGCGCGCGCGTTCTCGCGACGGGCGATCTCGCGCTCGGGCTCGGTGGCGCGGGTTTCGTCCCACTCCTTGAGCAGCGGCTTGATCATCATGAAGAACAGCGGCGGAACGAACGCCAGGATCACGCACAGCAGGAACGGTGGCTGCACCGGACCGGTCGGATCCGGCTCGAGCTTGTAGAACGGCTTGTAGCTGTCCTCGTGGTGGCCGGCGTGGTTGGTGATCTCCAGCGCCAGGATCCGGGTCAGCGGCGTGATGTGGTTCCAGGTGTGGTGCTTCTCGAAGCGGCCCGGCGTGGCCGAGATCAGCCCATAGTGGTTCACGTAGTTGAAGACCTCGAGCAGCATGCGCGGCCCGAACAGCAGGCTCAGCACCGCCAGCAGCGCGCCCTTGAAGCCGCCCAGCGCGAACAGGATGCCGGTGAACACCACCAGCACCAGCGCCTTGTAGACCCAGGCGTTGCGCGGGTCGTACCACTTGCGGCCGCGCTTGGTCCACATCATCTTTTCGAGGTGATAGGCCTCGGCCCACTGGCGCGGGAAGGTGCGCACGAAGTGGCCGTAGACGGTGTCGCCGCGGCGCGCGTAATCCGGATCGTCCGGTGTGGCCACGCGCATGTGGTGCGTCACCACGTGCGTGATCTCGCGCCAGGGGTCGTACACCAGGCACTGGCCGATGCGGCCAAGCCAGCGCAGCACGATTTCCTCGCGATGGAACAGCTCGTGGACGGGCGGGGCGCCGATCACGAAGCCGACGAACAGCGTGGTCAGGAACGCGCCGATCTCCGACGAGGTCGTCGTGAAGTGGTCGTGCCCGACCAGCCAGGCGTAAAAGAAGATGTTGGCGAACGTGGCCAGCACCGTGACGGCGCAGATCGTGTCGTAGATGCGGACGTAGTGCTGGTCGCGCATCGAGTAGTCGCGATCCAGGAAGGCGTCCAGGCACAGCACGCCGACCAGCATGGCCAGACCGAGCCAGGCGTAATCCCCGCCGAGCCAGAGGCCGTAGGCCTGGGTCGCGAGAATGACGGGGCTCAGCAGGTACTTGAAGTAGTCGAAAACCTTGACGTCGGACATTTTGGCGATCCGGTGATGCCGCCTCCTCTGGCGGCCATTGAAGTCTGCGCAGGGCCACGACGCCCGGCCCAAGTCCAAAGTTGGGTCTGGAGGGGCGGGACGGGTCCGTTTCGACGATGTCAGCCGGGTTGCGGCCAAACTTTCGTCGGGAATGCCCACTCGTGCCATCTGGGACCATGCGATGGCACGATGGCCGCCCCACGGTCGGATCGTCGGACGCTCCCAGACATGAACCCCCTTCGCGAACTGCTCGACAGCTCTCCGCTCGGCTCCCGCTTCGAGGCGCGGCGCGTGGTGCGCACACCGCGCTTCCAGGCGCAGGTCGAGGCGCTGGCGCAGAAGCTGGGCAAACCGGTCGACGTGGTGCGTCGTGAGGCCGCGACGCGCCTCGAGGAGATGGTCACCACGCGCAGCCGCGGCTGGACCTGGTTGTGGGACCACGCACTGGGGCCGGCACACACGCGCGCCTTCACCGTCGACGCCGACAGCGCCGCCATCGCCAGACTCAAGAAGCTCAACGAGAAGCACGCGCTGGTGTTCCTGCCTTCGCACCGCTCCTACGCCGACGTCTTCATCACGTCGAAGACGCTGAGCGAGCAGGGGCTTCGTCGTCCCTCGATCCTGGGCGGCGACAACCTCAGCTTCTTCCCGATGGGACCGATCGCGCGCCACAGCGGCGGCGTGTTCATCCGGCGCAGCTTCAAGAACGACGACATCTACAAGGCGATGCTGCAGGAGTACCTGACGCACCTCGTGGCGCAGGGCGACAACCTGGAGTGGTACATGGAAGGCGGTCGGTCGCGCACCGGCAAGCTGCGTCCGCCCAAGTACGGTTTGCTGAGCTATCTGGTGTACGCGATCCGCAGCGGCGCGGCCAAGGACGTCGTGCTGGTGCCGACCTCGATCACCTACGACCAGCTGCACGAGGTCGAAGCGATGATGTCGCAGGAGACCAGCGGCAGTAAGCCCAAGGAGGGACTGCCCTGGCTGGTCGACTACGCGCGCACGCAGCAGACCTGGATCGGCGCGGTGCACCTGCGTTTCGGCGAGCCGATGTCGCTGGCCGAACGCCTGAGCGAGGCCGGTGAGGATCGCGAGCGCAATCGCTATCTGGTCGAAAAGACCGCGTTCGAGGTGTTCAAGCGCATCAACGACGCCACGCCGGTGACGCAGCAGGCGCTGGCGACGCTGGCGCTGCTGACCTCGGGCGATCGGGCGCTGACGCTGGACCAGGTGTTCCGGCAGCTCTCGCCGCTGCTCGAATACCTCAAGGCGCGCAGCCTGCCCGTGTCGCAGGTGGAGGGGCTGCGCCACCACCACGGCGTGATGGCCACGCTCGACACGCTGGTCAAGACCGGCGTGGTGTCGCGCTTCGAATCGGGCACCGAGCCGGTCTACCGGATCTCGGCGGGCAAGCACGCGGTCGCCGCGTACTACCGCAACAGCGCGGTGCACTGGTTCATCAACCGCGCGATCCTGGAACTCGCGATGTGGATGGCCGCGCGCAGCGGCGCCGACGACCTGGTCAAGGCCGGCAAGCAGGAGACGCTCGCGTTGCGTGACCTGCTGAAGTTCGAATTCATCTTCAGCGACCGCGCGGGCTTTCGCGAAGAGCTGCTGGCCGAGTCCGATCTGTTCGATCCGGACTGGCGCAATCGCATCGCCACCGCGCGCCAGCGCATCGACATGATCACGGACGCACCGTTCCTGATCTGTCCGACGGTGCTGCCGACCTTTCTCGAGGCCTACTTCATCGTGGCCGACCGCCTGGCCGCCAGACCGGCCGGCGCGGCGATCGACGAGAAGGGCTTTCTGGACGAGTGCATGTCGGTGGGCCAGCAGTACCTGCTGCAGCAGCGCGTGCTGCATCCCGAATGCCTGTCGCGCGAGCTGTTCGGCAACGCGCTGCGGCTGGCGGCCAACCGCGAGCTGCTCGCGCCGGGCGGCGCGGACTTGTCGGCGCGTCGCGCGGCGTTTGCCCGGGAATGCGAGGCGCACATGCAGGCCCTGATCGATCTCGAGCGGCTGCGCCTGCTGCCGCCGGCCGTCAAAGCACCGGAGCTCGTTCGTGTCGCAGCGTGATTCGCTGCTGGAGGCCCGACTGGCCCAGATCTTCGAAGGCCCGTCAGGGCCCGAGATCGGTGCCTTCTTCGATTTCGACGGCACGCTGATCGACGGCTTCTCGGCGCTGTACCTGGTGCAGGAGCGCTGGCGCAACAGGCAGATCGGGCTGCGCGAGTTCTCCGAGCTGCTGACGTTCAGCCTCAACAAGGAGCCGGCCGACGCCGACTTCCACGAGCTGATCACGCAGGCCGCCAAGCGCTGGAAGGGCATGACCGAGAAGGCCATGACCGAGCAGTGGCAGAAGATGTTCGTGCGCAACATCGCGCAGACCGTGTTCCCCGAGTCCTGGCGCCTGGTGCAGGCGCATCGGCGCATGGGCCACACCGTCGCGATCGCCTCGTCGGCGACGCGCTACCAGATCCTGCCGGCCGCGGCGGAGTTCGGCATCGAGCACGTGCTGGCCACGCCCGTGCAGGTGCGCGACGGCGTGATCACTGGACGTCTCGAAGGCGCGCCGTTGTGGAACGAGAACAAGGCGCGCGCGGTGCGTGCCTTCGCAGGCGCCAAAGGCCTGCGCCTGACCGACAGCTATGCCTACGCGAACGGCGACGAGGACATCGCGTTCCTGTCGAGCGTCGGTGCACCGGCCGCGGTCAATCCCAAGCCGGTGCTGGCCCGCGCCGCAGCGGACAAGGACTGGCCGGTGCTGCGCTTCGATCGTCGCAAGATCACGCTCGAACACAAGCTGCGCACCGCCGCCTCGTACGCCGCGATGGGTGGCACGTTCCTCGCGGGCCTGGTCGCGACCCGGCTCGGCGCCCCGCATCGCCAGATCCTCAACACGGTGATCTCGACCGCGCCGCAGCTGGGGCTGGCCGCGGCCGGCATCGAGCTGCGCATCGTCGGCGAGGACAATCTTTGGAAGGCACGTCCGGCGGTCTTCATCTTCAACCACCAGTCGCCGCTGGACCTGGTGATCGGCGTCAACCTGCTGCGCCGCGACGCTACCGGCGTGGTGAAGAAGGAGATGGCCGACATGGTCGGCTGGGGGCAGTTCGGCAAGTTCATGGACATGGCGTTCGTCGATCGCGGCGATCCGGAAAAGGCCAAGGCGGCGCTCGCGCCGGCGGTGGACAAGCTCAGGAGCGGCATGTCGCTGGGTATCTGTCCCGAAGGCACGCGCAGCTATTCGCCGCGTCTCCAGTCGTTCAAGAAAGGCGCGTTCCACATGGCGATGCAGGCCGGCGTGCCGGTCGTGCCGGTGGTGATGCGCAACGTCGGCGACGTGATGCATCGCGACGCCGTGTGGATGCGACCGGGCGTGGTCGACATCTGCGTGCTGCCGCCGGTCGACACCTCGGGCTGGACGGGCGAGACGCTGGATCAGAACGTCGCCGACGTGCGCCAGCTGTTCGTCGACACCCTCGCGCACTGGCCCGGCGAACCCGAGGTCCGCGTGACCCGTCGCGCGCTCGCCGCCTAGGACCTTCTTCATGAACGCACCTTCGTCCGAACCCCTGCTCGACTGGGGCCGCTCACCATCGCTCGATGCGTTCGAGACGCTGATGTGGCGGATGGATCGCTATCCGAACCTGCGCTCGGCGGTCGTCGGGCTGGTGATGCTCGATCGCGCCACCGAGGCCGAGCGCGTGCGCGCCGCGCACGAATGGGGCTCGCGCGCGGTGCCGCGCTTGCGCGAGCGCCTGGTCGAGATCCCGCTCGGCCGGCCCGAGTGGGTGATCGATGCCGGTTTCTCGCTCGATGCGCACCTGCAGTTCGTCGATCTGCCGGCGCCGGGTTCCGATCGCCAGCTGCTGGACCTGGCGGCGGCCTTCGCGATGGAGCCGTTCGATCGCAGTCGCTCGCCCTGGGCGGCGCGGATGATCAACGGGCTCTCGGGCGGTCGCTCGGCCTACGTGCTCAAGCTGCATCACGCGATGAGCGACGGCATCGGCATCGTGCAGCTGCTGTCCTTCATGTTCAGCCGCCAGCGCGCGCCGCTGCTCGAACGCCGGTCGATGGAGATGCCGGACCTGCCGAGCCCGGGCCCGACCGACGTCGCGAGCCTGCTGGCGCGCCAGGCGCAGCGCGAGCTCGGCAAGCTGCCGGGTCGCGTACGCGACGGGTTCGACACGGTGCGCCGCTTCATCGGCGGGCCGAAGCGCTCGCGTCTGTCCGAGCTGGCCGCGTACGCCGGGTCGCTGCGCCGCGCACTGGCGCCGGACATGGCCACGCCCTCACCGCTGCTGGCCGAGCGCAACAACCAGTGGCGGTTCGAGGTGCTCGACTTCGAGCTGGCGCCGTTCAAGGCCGCGGCCAAGGCCTGCTCCGCGACGTTGAACGATGCCTTCGTCGCCGGCCTGCTCGGCGGGTTTGCGCGCTATCACCGGCAGATGGGCGTCGACGTCGACGAGATGCCGATCGGCATGCCGATCAACATCCGCAAGGCCGACGCGGCGGGCGGCGGCAACCACTTCGCACCGGGCCAGCTGGTGGGGCCGCTCGGCGAGATGTCGCCGCGCGATCGCATGAGCCGCATCGGCGAGCAGGTGGCACGCCAGCGCAACGAACCGGCGCTCGCGGCGCCGCTGGCGGTGATGCCGCTGCTGGCTTCGATGCCGGCCGAGGCGGTGTCCAAGGTCATGGGGCCGAAGATGGCACTCAACGATCTGCAATGCAGCAACGTGCCCGGCATCCGCGACGCGGTGTTCATCGCCGGTGCGCAGGCCACGCACGTGTATCCGTTCGCGCCGGCGCCCGGCGTGCCCGCGATGATCACGCTGGTGACGCACGGTTCGACCTGCTGCATCGGCATGAACCTGGACGGCGCCGCGATCACCGAATCCGACCGTTTCGTGCGCTGCATGCGCGAGAGCTTCGACGAGATCTTGGCCATCGAGGCCAAATAAGAGAGAGGGAAGATTCATGCAGTTCACGCAAGGCCTGCACCGCGCGGTGCAGCAGCGGCCCAACGCGGTCGCAACCGTCTGCAATGGACGGATCCGCAGCTTTCGCCAGCTGCAGGAGCGCGTGGCGCGCCTGGCCGGCGGGCTTCGCGACCTGGGCGTCGAACGCGGCGAGCGGGTGTGCATCCTGTCGCTGAATTCCGACCGCTACCTCGAGTCCTACCTGGCGCTGGCCTGGCTCGGCGCGGTGGTGAACCCGGCCAATTTCCGCTGGAGCGCGGCCGAGATCGTTTATTCGCTCGAGGATTCGGGTTGCCGCGTGCTGATCGTCGACGACCCGTTCGCACCGATGATCCGGGCCATCCGCGACGGCTCACCGAAGCTGCGCAGCGTGATCCATGCGGGTGATGGCGCGACGCCTGCGGGCGCCGAGTCGTTCGAAGCGCTGATCGAGCGCAGCGCCGCGGTGCCGGACGTGGAAGCCAGCGGCGACGAGCTGTTCGGCATCTTCTACACCGGCGGCACCACCGGCGCCCCCAAGGGCGTGATGCTGAGCCACGCCAACATCGGGTCGTCGGCGCTGGCGCTGCTGGCCGAAGGCGCGTTGCCCGAAGGCGTCGTGGCGCTGCACGCCGCGCCGATGTTCCATCTCGCCGACATGATGCTGACGACCTGCGTGATGCTGCGCGGCGGCGAGCACGTGATGCTGCCGGTGTTCAAGCCCGAGGCGGTGCTGGACCTGATCGAATCGCGCAAGCTCACCGACATGCTGCTGGTGCCCGCGATGATGCAGATGCTGGTCGATTCGCCGGCGATCCAAGGTCGCGACACCGCCAGCGTGCGCCGCATCATGTACGGCGCCTCTCCGGCGTCCGAGGCGCTGCTCGATCGCACGATGGCCGCGATTCCCGGCGCAAGCCTGATGCAGGTCTACGGCATGACCGAGACCTCGGCGGTGATGACGGTGCTGCCCTGGTCGATGCACACGCCCGAAGGCCGCAAGCGCAACAAGCTGCGATCGGGCGGGCGCGCCGGCCTGCACGTGCAGGTGCGGATCGTCGACGAGCAGGATCGCGAGGTCGCGCGCGGTACGGTCGGCGAGATCATCGCTCGCGGTCCCAACGTGATGCAGGGCTATCTGAACAAGCCCGAGGCGACCGAGGCGGCGCTCAAGGGCGGCTGGATGCACACCGGCGACATGGGCTACATGGACGACGACGGCTACGTGTTCATCGTCGATCGGCTCAAGGACATGATCATCTCGGGCGGCGAGAACGTGTACTCGGCCGAGGTCGAGAACGCGATCGCGCGGCACCCGGCGGTGGTGTCCTGCGCGGTGATCGGCATTCCGTGCCAGGAGATGGGCGAGAAGGTGCACGCCGCCGTCGTGCTCAAGCCGGGCCAGACGGTGACCGCTGAAGCGCTGTACGCGCACTGCAAGACGCTGATCGCCGGCTACAAGTGCCCGCGCAGCATGGAGGTGCGCGAGTCGCTGCCGGTGAGCGGTGCCGGCAAGGTGCTCAAGACCGAGCTGCGCAAGCCGTACTGGGAAGGCCTGGGGCGCGGCGTCAATTGATACGCGGGCGGATGGGTTGAAAGCCCCGGGCTTCGCCCGGGCTACACCGGCGGTTCGATCGTCAGCGTGTCGGTGAATCGAACGGGAGCACGTGTCAGCCGACCGAAGTCCTGCTCTTCGCGGGCCATCGAGCGCAGCGCGGCGGTGAGGTCGCGCAGCGTGGTGAGCGCCGGACACAGCGCATCGGCCGACACGATCCAGCCGAAGTCGCCGGCGCGCATTTCGAGTTCGTTGTTCTGGTTCATGTCGGCCCTCTCCTCTCAGGAAGCGGGACGATGGCGGTGCAGGCGGGGGCACGCCCCCAACTTTCGTGGGGATCGGGAGAAGACGGGATGGCAAGCGAGCCGGGCGTGGAACTCCACGAGGGCGGGGCGGGTGAGCCGCTGGTGCTGCTGCACGGCGTCGGCGGCAACTGGCAGATCTGGAAGCCGGTGCAGCGGCTGCTGGAGCGGCACGTTCGCGTGATCGTTCCCAACCTGCCGGGACATCCGGGCGGCGTGCCGTTGCGCGGGGAGCCGACCGTCGGCGCGATGGCCGATGCGCTGGTGGCGCAGATGCAGGCCCGTGGCATCCAGACGGCGCACGTCGCCGGCAATTCGCTGGGCGGCTGGCTGTCGGTGGAACTTGCGCGTCGCGGGTTCGCGCGCTCGGTGACGGCGCTGTCGCCGGCCGGCGGCTGGCGCGACGACCGCGACTTCCAGGCGCTGTCGCGCAACCTGTTGTTGCGCTATCGCCTGATGCCGATCGTCTGGGTGATGTTCTGGCTGTTCATGGGCATCGCGGCCGTGCGCAAGGCGCTGGGCAAGGATTCGATGCAGCGCGGCGATCGTGTGCCGACCGCGGATTTCCGATCGATGCTGCGCGGGTTCATGCACACGTCGATGATGCCGCGCCTGTTCCAGAACGCCGGCACCGACGGCGCGATGAAGCCGCTCGAGGCGCCGGGTGTGCCGGTGCGGGTGGCGTGGTGCCAGAACGACCGGATCCTGCCGTTCGAAACCTATGGCCAGCCGTTCCTCGATCGCGTGCCCCAGGCCGAGCACGTGGTGATCGAATACGTCGGGCACGTGCCGATGTACGACGACCCGCAGGCGGTGGCCGCGGTCATCCTTGGAGGGTGTGCGCGCCGAGGGCCGCTGGAAAAAAGCGTAATCAACGCAAAGACGCAAAGGTCGCAAAGAAGAACGGATTGATCCCGGTTCCTTTGCGTCCTTTGCGTTGAATATCTTTTCAAAAAAAAGCCCGGCCGAAGCCGGGCGAAGTGCGGAGGAAAACTACAGCGTTACTGCGGGTGGAACTCTATTTGCCGAGGCGGGCCATCGCCGAGGTCGTGAGGAACTTGTTGTAAACGTCCTCGCCTTCGGTGGCGTACTTGCTCTTGTAGCCCGACGGAATGCTCTTTTCCTGGCGGAAGCGCGTCATGCGGCCCGACTGGATGTCATGCGTGTGGCAGTACAACCAGGTCCAGTCCGGCTTGCCGTCGGCAGCCAGCACTTCGGCCTTGTCGTTCTTCAGCTGACCGAAACCGGCTTCGAACTGCTTCCAGATCTGGCCACGTCGGTCGTAGGTCACCTGCGACGGGAACATCATGTTGCGCACGTCGACGTAGACCTCCTTCTTGCCCACCGGTGCGCGCGGGTATCCCGTCGGCTCGGCCGAGAACACGATCGTTTCCGGGATCAGCTCCATGTACGTGTCGTAGAAGGTCTTGCCCTTCTTGCCGCCGTTGGTGCTCTGGTCCCAGGTCGGGTGCTTGCCGCCGGTCCAGTTGTGATGGCCGGAGATCGCGCCCAGCATCGGGCCGCGCTTGACGATCTTGTAGTTGCCCCACGTCAGGATCGGGTCGCCGGCCGCCCACGCATCGGACAGGAAGAACGTCACGCCCGGGACCAGCGGTTCGAAGCGCTGGTTGGTCGGGAACTGGCGCACGCGCTTGAACGCCGGGAAGTAGCCGTAG
>NZ_JAJFBP010000070.1 GCF_020697055.1 Panacagrimonas sp.
CCGTTCGGGCTGCACTACCGGGAGATCACCGCCTCGAGCCTGGTGCTGATCGACATCGAAGGCAACCCGGTGCGCAAGACCGAGTGGCCGGTGAACCGCGCCGGGTTCGTCATCCACTCGGCCATCCATGGCGCGATCGAGGGCGCGCATTGCGTCATGCACACGCACACCACGACCGGGCTCGCGGTTGCGTGCCTCAAGGAAGGCCTGTCGCCGCACAACTTCTACGGCGCCATGCTGCACGGCCAGGTCGCCTACCACGAGTTCGAGGGCATCACCGTCGAGCCCGGCGAGAAGGAGCGGCTGGTGAAGAGCATCGGCAACAAGCAGGCAGTGATCCTGAAGAACCACGGCCTGCTCGCCTGGGGCGCGAGCGTCCCGCAGGCTTACCTCATTCTCTGGACGCTGCAGCGCGCCTGCGACGTTCAGATCGCGGCGAGCGCGGCGGGCGCCATCAACCCGATCCGCCCGGAGGTGTTCCCGCAGACGGTGCGCGAGGGCGGCCCGGCGGAGAAGCGCACCTGCGACGACGTCTTCGCCGCGCTGCAGCGCATGGTCGACGCGCGGGATCCGTCCTACCGTAACTGAGGTTGACGCTTACGTAAACGTCAACTAGCCTAACGGCCGATGACGGACCTCTCGGACTCGAAGAGCCTCGTCTACAAGGCGAAGCACAAGATCCGCCTCGTCACCGCGGCGAGCCTGTTCGACGGCCACGACGCGTCGATCAACATCATGCGGCGCATCCTGCAAGCCTCGGGCGCCGAGGTCGTCCACCTCGGCCACAACCGCGCGGTCGAGGAAATCGTGAGCGCCGCGCTGCAGGAGGACGTGCAGGGCATCGCGGTGTCCTCCTATCAGGGCGGGCACATCGAGTTCTTCAAGTACATGGTCGACCTGCTGCGGGAGCGCGGCGGCGCGCACATCCAGGTGTTCGGCGGCGGCGGTGGCGTGATCGTGCCGGCCGAAATCAAGGAGCTGCAGGAGTACGGTGTCGCGCGCGTGTACTCCCCGGAGGACGGCCAGCGCATGGGGCTGCAGGGCATGATCAACGACATGCTCGCGCGCTGCGACTTCGACCTGGCGCAATACACGCCCAAGGCGCTGCAGGCCGGCGATCCCCGCTCGCTGGCGCAGGTCATCACTGCCCTGGAGATGGGCACCTTTAAGGGGAAACTGGAAAAAGGCACTGCTCCCGTGCTCGGCGTCACCGGCACCGGCGGCGCGGGGAAAAGCTCGCTCACCGATGAGCTGGTGCGACGCTTCCGCCTCGACCAGGGCGAGCGGCTCAAGATCGCGGTGCTGTCGGTCGACCCGACGCGGCGCAAGACCGGCGGGGCGCTGCTCGGCGATCGCATCCGCATGAACGCGATCCACGGTCCGAACGTCTTCATGCGCTCGCTCGCCACGCGCGAGGCGGGCAGCGAGCTCTCCGCCGCCATCGGGGGCGCCATCGCCGCCTGCAAGGCCGCGGGGTACGATCTGGTGATCGTCGAGACGGCCGGTATCGGCCAGGGCGATGCGGCGATCGTGCCGCACGTCGACGCGTCGCTCTACGTGATGACCCCAGAATTCGGCGCCGCGAGCCAGCTCGAGAAGATCGACATGCTCGACTTCGCGGATTTCGTCGCCATCAACAAGTTCGACCGCAAGGGCGCCGAAGACGCGTTGCGCGACGTGCGCAAGCAGGTGCAGCGGAACCGCGAGAGCTTCCAGCGGCCGCCGGAGGAAATGCCGGTGTTCGGCACCATCGCCGCCCGCTTCAACGACGACGGCGTCACCGCGCTCTATCACGCCGTCGCGGGCAAGCTCGCCGAGAAGGGGCTGAAGCTGCGTCCGGGCCGGCTGCCGAAGCCCGCGTCGAAGGTCTCTTCGGCCATCCATGTCGTCGTCCCGCCGCAACGCCAGCGCTACCTTGCCGAGATCGCCGAATGTGTCAGGGGCTATCACGCCCACGCAGCCTTCCAGGCCGCAGTGGCGCGCGAGCGGCAGCAGCTTGCGGCCGCCAAGGCGATGCTGGCGAAGAGCATTCCCGAGCTCGACAGTCTTCTGGATTCGAAGGTACTGGATCCACAAGCCAAGAGGCTGCTCGATTCCTGGCCGGCCACTGTCAAAGCCTATTCCGGGGACGAGCAGGTGGTGAAGGTGCGCGGCAGGGAGCTGCATACAAAGCTCACGCATACCTCGCTTTCGGGCACCAAGGTGCCGAAAGTCGCCCTGCCTCGCTTCGAGGACCACGGCGAGCTGCTGCGCTGGCGCATGCGCGAGAACCTGCCCGGGGAGTTCCCGTTCACCGCCGGCGTGTTCCATTTCAAGCGCGAGAATGAGGATCCGACGCGCATGTTCGCGGGCGAGGGCGACCCGTTCCGCACCAACCGCCGCTTCCATCTGCTATCGAAGGACCTGCCGGCGAAGCGCCTGTCCACCGCCTTCGACTCGGTGACGCTCTACGGCTTCGATCCCGACGAGCGTCCGGACATCTACGGCAAGGTGGGCAATTCCGGCGTGTCGATCGCCACGCTCGACGACATGAAGGTGCTGTACTCGGGATTCGATCTGTGCGACCCGGCGACCTCGGTGTCGATGACCATCAACGGCCCGGCGCCGACCATCCTGGCGATGTTCTTCAACACCGCCATCGACC
>NZ_JAJFBP010000071.1 GCF_020697055.1 Panacagrimonas sp.
GCCTTGAGCGCCTGCACGAAGCGCTCGAAGATCGGCCGCTGCACGTACACGCGCTCGGTGCCCAGGCACACCTGCCCGGAGTTCAGGAATGCCGAGCGCGCGATGCCGGCGACCGCGGCCTCGAAGTCCGCGTCGGCGAAGACCAGTCCCGCGTTCTTTCCGCCGAGCTCGAACGAGACCGGGCGGACGCCGCGCGCCGCGGCCTGCATGATCGCCTCGCCGGTGCGGCTCTCGCCGGTGAACGTGATCGCATCGACCCCGCGATGGCGCGTGAGGAATTCCCCCGCGCTGTCCGGTCCGTAGCCGTGCACGACGTTGTAGACGCCCTTCGGGATGCCGACCGCGTTCATCACCTCGCCGAGCAAGGTGGCCGTCGCGGGCGTCTCCTCCGAGGGCTTGACCACGACCGTGTTGCCGCAGGCCAGCGCCGGCCCGACCTTCCACGTCAGCAGCAGCAGCGGCAGGTTCCACGGCGCGATGACGCCGATCACGCCGCGCGGCACGCGGACCGCGTAGTTGAGCGCCTGGCCGCCGTCGGGCGTCGACATCTCGAACGTCTCGGTCGGCACGTTCTTCACCAGGTCCGCGAAGATCCTGAAGTTCGCCGCGCCGCGCGGAATGTCGAGGTTCGATGCGAGGCTCACCGGCTTGCCGGTGTCGGCGACTTCGGCGGCGAGAAAGTCGTCGAAGCGGCGCGCGATCTCATCGGCGACCGCGCAGAGCAGCTCGCCGCGGCGTGCAACCGGCATCGAACCCCAGGGTCCGACGAACGCGCGGCGCGCGGCGTCGACGGCGGCGTCGACATCGGCCTGGCCGCCGTGGGCCACTAGGCCGATCAGTTCCCCGTCGCGTGGATTGCGATTCTCGAAGGTCGCGCCGTCGGCGGACGCCACCAACGCGCCGTCGATGAAATGGCGGAAGCGGCACGACGCGGCGAGGTCAGCGCGTTGCTTGCCCAGGCTTCGGGACGGGACCTCGCCCATGCTGATCGCTCCTCCTGCGTCTTCATGAAAGGCCTAGGTACAGGCGTTTCGCACGGTGGTGATCGACGTCGCTCGCACTCGACGATAAGCGATGGCCCATCGGTGTCAACGCTTTTTCGGGCCGGTCGGGTGCGAACTGATGGTAGCTGCACTCGCCGCATCTCCACGCAAGAAAATCGGGGATGGGCGGGGGTAGGCAGCGCGATCTCCTCATCCTGCGCGCGGGAAGAGGGTTACGCCGAGGGGCCGCCGAGAAGCGCGGCCGCGCGCGCCAGGTCCTCAGCGGTATCGACATCCAGCGCCGCATTCGGCATCGCCACCCGCCGCACCCGCTGCGCCTGCTGCCGCAACACCGCCCGCGCCCCGCGATCCCCTTCGAGCGCGATCAGGTCGGGAAAGTCGCGGGCCGGAAACAGGCAAGGCGGGCCGATCACGCTGTCGTACTCGGCCGCGACGATCGATCCGGGATGTGGCGCGTGCTCGCGCAGGAGCGCGTACAAATCGTCGACCGTGACCAGCGGCTGATCCGCGAGCATCACGATCAGCGCCTCGGCGTTCGGCTCGGCCGCACGCACGCCGCACGACAGCGACCCGCCCATTCCGCTCGCCCAGTCCAGGTTGTGCACGACACGCAGCGACAGGCCCGCCAATTCGGCCCGCACGCGATCGTCCTGCGCTCCGGTCACCACCCACAGCGGCAGCCCCGTGGCCAGCGCCGTATCCGCGGCGCGCCGCACGAGGCTTCGACCGTCATCCAGGACTTCGACCTGCTTCAGCGATCCGAAGCGGCTCGACGTTCCCGCCGCCAGCAGCACGATCGCGACGCTCATCGATGGATCGGCGAGTCGATCGCGCTCAGCGCCCCGCCGCCGGCGCCGTTGGCGACGCTCACCATCTCCGCGGCGATGGCCAGCGCGATCTCTTCTGGGGTCTCCGAGCCGATGTCCAGGCCGCAGGGCGAACGCAGGCGCGTCGCGTCCAGGCCGGTGGCTTCGAACAGCTTCGCCGCACGACGGCGCGCGCCGACCGCGCCGAGGTACGCCAGCGGCTTGTCGCGCAGCGCGCGCAGGTACTCGATGTCGCGCTCGAGGTTGTGCGTCATCACCACGGCGAATCCGCGCGCATCCAGCGGCAGCTGCGATGCGCCGGTCTCGGAGGGACACCAGTGCCGATGCACGCCTGTGAGCAGCTCGTGGGCTTCGGTGGCGTGCTCGCGGTGATCGATCACCGTCGCCTGCCAGCCGAGCCCCTCGAGCAGGCGCGCCAGCGCCAGCGACCCGGCGTTGACGCCGAAGATCCACGCGGCGTTGGGCGGCGCGACGCGCTCGATCAGCACGTCGACGACGCCGACGTCGGTCACCAGCGTGCGCACCGAGGGCTTGTGCCGCGCCGGCAGCTCGCGCGCGGCTTCGCACAGCGGGCGGGTGACGGCGTCCAGCGCGATCTCGTCGAGCACCGTTTCGCCGTCGGCCCACAGCCAGTGGACCGGCTGCGGCAGCGTGTGGAAGTCGCGTGCATACCAGGTGGCGAGCACACCGCCGCGGCGCGTGCGCAGCAGCTCCTCGACCGCCAGCGCAAAGCGCCAGTCGTGTGCCGAGGCGAAGGG
>NZ_JAJFBP010000057.1 GCF_020697055.1 Panacagrimonas sp.
TACCAGTGGAAGTCGGATCGCGGCCTGGTCATCGCCAAGACCGCGATCGTGTCGATCGAATACGACGCGAACACCAAGGAACTCCTCAAGACCGTGCAGCGCGCCGACGCGTTGGCCGGTGCGCGCGGGAATTCCAATCTGCAGGCGAGCGTCGCGGCGGGTCTGCAGTCGGCCGGCGAGAAGGGCGGTGCGGGTGGCATCGTGGGCGTCGGCATGGCGACCGGCATGATCGGTGGTCTCGGCGGCCTGCAGCAGCCGGCGGCGCCAGCGGCACCGCCCGCTGATGACCCGATCGCCAAATTGAAGAAGGCCAAGGAGATGCTCGATCTCGGATTGATCACGCAGGCCGATTACGACGCGGCCAAGACCAAGGCGTTGGGTCTGTAGGCGGCGGAAAACGCAACCCGATGTCGAACGACAACACGCCGACGCGCCCATCCGGCCCCGGGTCGCCGCAGGACGTACCGCCGCTGCCCGGCACTTTTCCGATCGATCCGAGCACGCTGCCCAAACCCATCCGCGACGAGGTGCTGGCGCCTGACCCGGTCGCCATCGACACGTCCGCCGCCGAGCTCGAGGACGGGCTCAACCGCTGTCCGAAATGCGGTGCGACTGACATCCGCCACAAGGCGGGCAGCGATCTGCTGGTCTGCGTGTACTGCCGTCACCAGTGGCACGGCGCGCGGGTGGAGGAGGAATTCGGGCTCGGCACCGGGCTGGACGATCTCACCGGTACGATCATCGCGTCCGGCGCGGTGGACATCGACGACGATGCCAAGAGCTTGATGAGCTTCAAGTGCAGCGGCTGCGGTGCCGAGGTGACGGTCAATACCGAAAGCCAGATGACGGCGCGCTGCCATTGGTGCCGCCACGTCTTCGGCGTCAACGAGCAGGTGGCCAACGGCGCCGTGCCGGACGCGGTCCTGCCCTTCCACATCAAGAAGGACGACGCGGTGTCGCGGATCCGCCAGTTCGTCGACAAGCGGCGATTGTTTGCGCTGAAAGCGTTCAAGGAACAGTTCACGCCCGAGAACGTGATCGCCATCTATCTGCCGTACATGATCGTCGATGGCCGGGCGAGCGCCGACGTCTCGGGCCAGGGCGAGATCGAAACGGCGCGCTACACGCGCGGCACCGGCAAGAACAGGAAGACCTACTACGATGCCGACGTGTACCAGGTCGAACGGCACGTGGACTTCACCGTCGACGACCTGCCGCTCGAATCCTCCGGCAAACGCGGCAACCTGGACACGAAAGCGAACACCAACAACATCATCAACACGATCCTGCCGTTCGATACGAAGAACGCGGTGAAATGGAATGCGTCCTATCTGAACGGTGTCACGTCGGAGAAGCGCGATCGCGACGTCGAGGAACTTCGACCGCGCCTCGAAGACCAGTTGCTGTCGATCGCGCGCGCCCAGGTCGAATCATCGGTGGCCAGATACGATCGCGGCGTGCGCTGGGAGCACGAGCGCCTCGACGTACACGGCACGCGGTGGGTGTCGATGTATCTGCCGGTCTGGCTGTATTCGTACCATCAGCCCGGTGGCAAGAACGGCATGCTGCATTACATCGCGGTGAACGGCCGCACCGGCGAAATCATGGGCAGCGTGCCGGTGCAGCAATGGAAGCTGCTGCTGGCCGCGCTCACGGTCGGCACCATCGTCGAAGGCATCGCACTCTGGTTGCTGGGGTTCGGGATATGAGCGACGACAGCGGCCTATGGCTGCTGGCCGCTGGCCCCGCCAGCGCCACCGCGCTGTATTGGTTCCTGTACCGGTACTACCGCAACACCGACAAGTCCCACGCCTTCGAACGCGAAACCGCCGTCGACGCTGATCCGGTCACCGGTTCGGATTCAAAAGTCAGCGAAGTGAAAGGCACGCGCCAGACGCGCATCGCCGGGGACAATGTGCGCGAGTATCGGACGCGTGTGGAGCGTGTCAGCGACGCTGGCAGACCCGATACGTAGGTGCCGGGCGTTTCTCAAAGGTGTCGGGGACCATCGCCGCGAATCGCACCAAGCCGTGTTCGATTCGACCGGGCCGTTGCCCGGCTTGCACCGTCGAGCGAGATCTCGAATCCCTCTGCGTCGGCTATCTGCGCCAGGAAGCGCGCAGGGCCTGACCTTCCCAGGCGGGCGCACCATGACTCGCCTTTGCACCCACCGACGTGTGACATAGGATCGCCGGATGTCCTTCCAGCCCTGGGTCGAACGCGCGCTCGACAAGTGGCCGAACGTGCCGGCGCTTTACGGATGGCTGTCGCTCGACCGTCGTGGTCGCTGGCGCATCCGCGGCGAAACCATCACGCGGCCGCAGATCATCGAGACCATCGACGCGAACTACGCCGCGGACGAGCGCGGCTGCTGGTTCTTCCAGAACGGTCCGCAGCGTGGCTACATGAAGCTCGAATGGACGCCCTTCGTGTTGCGCCGAGGCGAGGGCGATCGCCTGGTCACGCACAATGGTCACCCGGTGGAGCAGCTGCGGTCGGTACATCTCGACGAGGAGGGATCGTTGCTCATCACAACCGAACACGGCGCCGGCGGGGTCGACTCCAACGATCTCGATTGGGTGCTCGCACACCTGCACGCGGACGAAGGTGGAGACGTCGAGAGCGCCCTTTTCGACGCGCTCGCAGCACCGGGCGGCAGCGCGACCCGGTTGCGGCTGAACCTGGGCGGGCAAATCGGGCGCGTCGTGCGCCTCGACGATCGCGACGCGCCGGCCGCGCTGGGCTTCGTGCGGGCGCCGCAGCCGTGACGTTTCCGATTCTGCTGGCCCGTCACGGCGAAACCGAGGCCAACGCGGCGCGCGTGGTCCAGCTGCCCGATGCGCGTCTGTCCGCGACGGGTCGACAGCAGGCGGAGCGACTGGCGGCTCGGGTCGCCGGATGCGGCATCGCACACATCCTCTGCAGCGACATGCCGCGGGCGCTCGAGACCGCCGCGCCGATTGCCGCGCGGACCGGCGTGCCGCTCACCGTGGATCCGCTGCTGCGTGAGCGCGACTTCGGCGACCTGCGCGGCACGCCTTACGACGAGCTGCGCGTCGATCCGTTCGCCATCGACTACGCGCCGCCGAACGGCGAGACCTGGGCGGATTTCCACGAGCGGGTCGGCCAGGCGTGGGCGCTCGTCGCGCAGGTCGCTTCACGCGTGTCGGGCAGCCTGCTGGTGGTCACGCACGGCCTGGTCTGTCACGCGCTCGTCGAACGTCATCTGCGCCTCGATGCCGGCGTGGTCGTGCCGGAGCGCTGGCACAACACCGCGCTGACCTGGATCGATCCGGCGCCGCCGTGGAAAATCCAGCGCCTGCATTGCATCCTGCACCTGCAGGACGAGGCGGACGAGGGCGCACCCGTCTGAATGCCGACGACGTGCCGTACCGTGCTTCGGATTGGTCTTCACACAGCGGAATGAGGTCAGCGTGACTCCAAAAAATATCGGAGTGTGGGCGGCGGTCGACGCGCTCCCGGCGGCGGATGCCGCGAAGTTCGTGCGCAGCGTGGAGGCGGCCGGATACGACACGCTGTGGATCCCGGAGGGCATGGGCCGCGAGGTGTTCGGCGCGTCGGCGTGGCTGCTCGCCAACTCGACGACGATCACGATCGCAAGCGGCATCGCCAATATCTACGCACGCGATGCCTTCTCCGCCGTCGCATCACGCCGGACGCTCAACGAGCAGTGGAATGGGCGATTCATGCTGGGCCTCGGCGTCTCGCACGTGCCGCTGGTCGAGGGACTGCGGCACAGCCAGTACGGAAAGCCGGTGCCGACGATGCGGGCGTATCTCGAGGCGATGGAGCAGGCCCCGTACGGCGCGCCGATGCCGTCGAAGATGGGGCCACTGGTTCTCGCCGCGCTCGGACCGCTGATGCTGGCCCTGGCGCGCGACAAGACCGACGGCGCGCATCCCTACAACTCCATGCCCGAGCACACCGCCGAGGCGCGTGGGATTCTCGGAGCCGGGAAACTGCTGTGCGTGGAGCAGGCGGCGATCCTGGAGACCGATCCGCCGAAAGCGCGAGCGCTGGCGCGGCAGTTCCTGCAGATCTACATCGGACTTCCCAACTACGTGAACATGTGGAAGCGCTTCGGCCTGACCGACGCGGACATGGCCGGCGGTGGATCGGATCGCCTCGTCGATACCGTCGTCGCCTGGGGGGACGAAGCCGCCATCCGCCGGCGCATCGACGCGCATTTGCAGGCGGGCGCGGACCAGGTGTGCGTGCAGGCGCTCGGGCCCGTGGTCGGCGGGATGTGCGCGCCGGATCTGAAACTGCTTCAGCTGTTGGCGCCTGGCGCGTAGCCGGCACGATCGGGAGCCAGGCCCCGCTCGCGCCGGTCGGCTCAGCTTCGGCGCACCGCCATGAACACGCCGAGCGCCATCAGCACGAGTCCCGCCGATCGCTGCAGGGAGATCGTATGCACGGGTGCGCCCATCAAGCCGAACTGGTCGATCGTGGCCATCGAAATGATCTGCCCCAGGAGCACGAACGCGACGGCGTTGCCCACGCCGAACTTCGGCGCGATCCACGTGATGCTCAACACGTAGAACGCCACGAAGATGCCGCCGAAGTAGAAGTAGAACGGGGTGGCCTTCTTCGGAAACGACGGAAGCCCGCCCTGCACCGCGAAAAGGAACACCAGCGAAATGGTCAGGGCCACCAGGAACAGCACGGATGCGGCAAACGCCGAATTTCCGTAGCGGCTGCCGAGGCCCGCGCTGAGCGCGGCCATGATCGGGATGCCGATGCCGGTCGCCATCATCAGCAGGGAATAGAACAGTTGGTTCGCCATGCGCTCTGACCGGGGCCGGAAGATCGATAAACCTGAACGAATGGCGATTCCTGCGTCAATCCGGGTCGCGCCAGCGGTTGACCTGGGCGGTTGCCGCTACCAGGGCTCGCCGAACGGCCGTACTTCCACCAGGAACGACCATGCCGATCGATGCTGGTGGGCCACGTGCCAGAGCTCATCGGCGATCGCGGCCGGCTTGATGAAGAAGTTGTCCGGCTTCCCGGAGAAATGCTTCCGGGTCCAGGGCACGTCGATCACCGCGTCGATCACGACATACGCGACGTGGACGCCCTTGGGCCCGAGGTGTCGGGCCATCGACTCGGCGAGGATCCGCTGCGCGGCCTTGGTCGGCGCAAACGCCGAGAAGTCCGCCTTGCCGCGCAGCGCGGACGTGTTGCCGGTGACGATGATGCAACCTCGACCCTGTTCCACCATCGCGGGCGCAACGCGCCGCGCCAGGTGGAGCAACGCCATCGTGTTGACCCTGAAGTTGTACTCGAGCGAGGCCGGGTCGATCTCCAGGAAATTGCCCATCACGCCGTCGACCGATTCGCTGCCGCTGACGCCGCCGACGGCGTTGTGGATCAGGACCTCGGGCGCGCCCATTTCATCCACCACGCGCGTGACGGCCGCCTCAGCGGCCGCCGCGTCCGCCAGGTCGCACGCGAAGGCACGCGATCCGGGCAGCTCGGCCTCGAGATCTTTCAGGCGAGCGGCGCCGCGAGCCAGCATCGCGACCCGATACCCGGCCGCGGCGAAGCGTCGCGCCGTCGCAGCGCCGGTTCCGGGGCCTACGCCGGTGATCAGCGCGACCGGTCCGTTATTGCTCATCGAATTGGTGTCCTCGCGAGTCGAAGGGCGCGGTGTTCACGTCAGCGCGTAGACGTCGTAGGTGACGAGGTTCTCGCGCAGCTTTCCTTCGCCGATGCCGACGAACTGCGTGCGATTGACCCACTCGTACTTGGGGCTGGCGGTGCGCAGTCGGGGCGCCGTCCGGATCTTCGCGATCTCGGGCAGATCACCACGAAGCACCGCGGCGTGACCATCGGGCCCCAGGTCGAGGATGCCGCCGTACACCACGTCGATCAGCGCTCCGTCATGGGTTTCGATGGTGGCGCGAACATCCAGGACGGCGACGCCGTCCGCGCGAACGGTCAGCCAATCGCCTCCGACCGGCCGCAGCCGGCCCTGGATCCTGGAGCCGCGGACCTCGCCGCCGGTGATGTAGTAGTTGACGCGGATGTCGCTCGGCAGCGGCCCGATGATTTCCAGCGACAAGGCCGCGTCGTAGGTGCCGATGTATTCCAGTGAGTAATCGAACATTGTTTTTCCGCTGGTCATGGACGGCGCCCGGGCGCTGATCTGTGTGGAAGGGGGGCGCTACGCGGCTTCTTCGATTGCCCGCAGGTACGGGCCGAAGTCGGGAGCAAACGCCGGATGCCGCGCCAGCGCGTCGATGTGGTCGAAGACCAGCGGATAGTCCGCGCGCGCTTTCGGACCGACGATGGGTTCGAGACCCTGCCGGCGTAGCAGCGCCGTGTGGCGCGATTCATTGAACAGCAGGCCCATCTCGCCCATGAAGGCGATGTCCGCGATGCTCAGTTGCGAGCCGGCGAGAAACGCATGGGTATTGCGCAAGGCGATCTGCAGGCCGGTGAAGAACGCTGAAAAGGAGTCCGACATCGATCGGTGAATTTCCTTGGAGGCGTTGCCGGCCCGAAGTCCCAGGACATAGATCTGGACATCGCGCGCGAACAACAGCGTTGCGTCGAGGAATCCGTCCACCCGCGATTCGGTGTAGGGATCGCCTCCGTAGAGATCGCATCGGGCGCGTCCCAGCCGGGCGACGGCCCGCAGGATGCTGTTCGATTCACTGATGCCCACCGTCCCGTCGGGGCCGAAAGCGGCGGGCACCGTGCCGAACGGATGGGCGGCGAGAAATGCGTCGGTCTTGAACAGAGGCGTGGTGAATCCCGTCCGCGGGGCACGGACGGCGTGTGCGAATTCCTCCTTGCCCGATGCGTCCAGCGGTTTGGCGTCGAAATCCCACAGCCAGTCGACAAGCTCCTTGGGCGCGGCGCCGCGGATGTCCAGCTCGACGCCGGTGAGTCGCGCCGCAACGCTCGCCTTGAAGATCCGCGGGTTGGGCAGGTAGGAAAAGATTCGAAGGGCGGCTGTCATGGGCGGTGGGTCCGGGTTGGGATTGGAAACGTTCAGGCGAAGACGCCGATGCGCCGCGCCCGCTCCTTGACGAAGTCGAGGCGATCATTGCCGAAGAACATGTCGTTGCCGACGAAGAACGTCGGGACGCCGAAGATGCCTCTGGACGCGGCCACCTCGTTGCACTCGTCGAGCTGCTGGCCGATGGCGGTGCCGGCGGCGTCCTCCCAGATCTGCCTGCCGGGCAGGCCGACGCTGTCGAGCAGCTCCACCCTGGCCGAAGGCGCGACCACGTCACGCGGCCGTCCCCAGATCGCGTCCCACACCACCCGGTGAAACACCTCGAATCCGCCGTCGCGCTGCGTCACGAGCGCGGCGCCGGAAAAGAGCCGCATGTCCAACGATCCGCTCATCACGGCATTCCACCAGCCGTGGTTGACCGCGTGCGGCACGCCGTAGCGCCTGGCCCAGCGATCGGTGTCGTCCAGCGCGTAGGACATCTTCGACGGGCACTTCGGGCTGGGCTGGTTCCCGACCTTGGCCATGACCTCGAGGATCGAGATCGGCTTGTACGTGACCGACAGCCCGCTGACCGGAAGTTGCGTGTCGACCAGGTAGCCGTACGGGCTGATGTAGTCGTAGTAGAACTCGACTGTTTCCATTTCATTGCCTGAGAAGCGTCGATGGACGGACCTCGTCGGTCCGGAGGCTGTACCGAGCGGTACAGAGACGCTACCGTATACCGAACGGTACAACGCGTCAAGACGATGTGCCACACTGCTCACGGTTCGGACGGAACGTGCATCGATGGCCAGAAAGATTTCACGGGAAACCTCGCTCGATCTCGCGATGACGCTGTTTTGGGATCACGGATTCAGGGGAACCTCCATGGAGATGCTCACCGCGGCACTCGGCGTGGAGAAGCCCAGCATCTACTCGAATTTCGGCAGCAAGAAGGAGCTGTACCTCGAGGCGCTCTCGCAGTACCGGTCGATGTTGATGGAACGCGTCTCGCGCGACCTTCAATCCGGAACGCGCGCGCGGGAAGGACTGGACCGGCTGATCTCCAGCCTGCTTGCGCCGAGCAACGCGGCCATCAGGCGCGGATGTCTGGCGACCAACTCCGCGCTGGAGATGGCGGACCTGGACGCGGACGTCCGGGCGCTGGTGAAGACGACATTCGCGGATCTGCTGGCGGCGCTCACCCAGGCGATCCGTCGCGCTCAACAGGAGGGCGATATCCGTGACGACCGCTCCGCCGCGTCGCTCGCGCAGTTCGTCGCTTCATGCTTCGGAGGCGCGCGGGTGCTGGAGAAGTCCAGCATCGATACCTCGCATTGGGCCGAGACCGGCCGCCTGATTCTTTCGGTCCTCGATCCGCCGAAGACATCACGGCGATCGGCCGGAGCGGGCTCCGCGTCGCGTGGGAGCAGCCGCGCGAAAAGCGTGGGTCGGCCGCAGAAGCGTTCGCGAGGCTAAAAACCGGCTTGCGCGTGCGACCCAGGGCAGCAGCGGCGGAGATCGGGTGTGAGCCGACTGTCCCCGCCGCCCCGTTCGGTCATATCGATGCGGTGAAGTCCCTATCCGGCTTTTTCGACACCGGCCGTCGACGTGAGCTGGGCCCGGGTCTGCGCCGTCGTCGCCTTGGCGGCGCCGAGCAGCTTGCGGCCGAGAAGATGCCGGTGAAGGAACTCGACCTCGTCGGCGGCCATCGCTTCGTGCACCGGACCGTCGTAGATGTCGAAGTGGTCGACGTCCGGATAGATCCGGAGCTCTCCCTTCGGGGCCCGCAGTGCCGCCTCGATCGCCGGACCGGGACGCGCGATCCGATCGTCGGCGGCGATGCACACGAGCCACGGGCAGTGCAGGGTTGCGGCGTACTGCCC
>NZ_JAJFBP010000008.1 GCF_020697055.1 Panacagrimonas sp.
TGGGAGCGCGGACAGCACGGTCGTCCGCAGCGCGATGCGGCGCGCCGCGCCGGAAAGTCGCGAAAGGTGCATTGATCTTCCCCGGCGGCGCAGCCGCCGTCCTGTTCCCCTTTCCCCGCATTGCGGGACAGGCCAGGGTGAGGGGCGAGCGCGCTCGCTCAACTGGTTGCGGCTTTCAGCTCCCGCACGCCGCCCGCACCGCCCAGGATCAGCAGGTCTGCTGCGCGATGGGCGAACAGGCCCACCGTCACCACGCCTGCGATCTGGTTTATCCGGGTTTCGAACTCGATGGGCTTTTCGATGCGCAGGCCGTGCACGTCGAGAATCGGATTGCCGTTGTCGGTGGTGAAGCCCTTGCGCAGTTCCGGCGATCCGCCGAGCCGGACCAGTTCACGTGCGACGTAGCTGCGCGCCATCGGCACGACCTCGACCGGCAGCGGGAACCGGCCCAGCGCCTGCACGAGCTTCGAGTCGTCGGCGATGCAGACGAACATCCGCGAGGCCGCGGCGATGATCTTTTCGCGCGTGAGCGCGCCACCGCCGCCCTTGATCAGCTGCAGGTGGCGATTGGCCTCGTCGGCGCCGTCGACGTACAGCGACAGCGTTCCGGCGTCGTTGAGATCGACCACCGGAATGCCGAGCGCCTTGAGTCGCGCGGTGGAAGCCTCGGAGCTGGAGACCGCGGCCGGGATGTCCAACTTGTGCGGCGCCAGCAGATCGATGAAGTGATTGACCGTTGACCCGGTGCCGATGCCGATGGGTTCGCCGGGGCGCAGATATTTGAGCGCAGCGCGCGCGGCTTCGCGCTTGCCTTCGTCCTGGGTCATGTGCTGTTGCGTTTTCCGAAGAGGGCGGTTCCGACGCGAACGAGCGTCGAGCCTTCGGCGATGGCGGCTTCGAGATCGTCCGTCATGCCGGCCGAGATGGTATCCAGTGGGGTGCCCGCGGCGCGAATGCGATCGAACAGTTCGCGCAGTCGGCGATAGGGCGCACGCGCGTCGTCGGCGCAACCGGCCGGCGCCGGAATCGCCATCAGTCCGCGCAGGCGCAGACCCGGAAGCGCGGCGATCGCCTCGCACAACGCCGGTGCGTCGTCCGGAGCGCAGCCCGACTTGCGGGTCTCCCCGGAGATGTTGACCTGCACGCAGACCTGCAGCGGATCGCGAGCGGGGTTCCGCGCCTCCGACAATCGCTGCGCGATGCGCAGGCGATCGACGCCGTGAACCCAGTCGAAGTGCAGCGCAAGGTCGCGGGTCTTGTTGGACTGGACCGGTCCGATGAAATGCCACTCGAGCCCGAGGTCGGCCAGCCCGTCCTGCTTGGCCAGCCCCTCCTGCAGATAGTTTTCGCCGAACGCGCGCTGCCCCAGGTCCGCCGCCGCCCGCACCCGATCGACACCGACGGTCTTGCTCACGGCCAGCAATCCGACCGATCCGGAAGGCCGTCCGGCGGCCCGGCAAGCACGCTCGATCCGCTCACGGACCTGGGTCAGGCTTTCCCTGAGGTTTGTCATCTAAGTTGGTTGCTATGGGAGCGGTTTTGCCGCTAGTGTCGGCCGCATTACGGGGAGCGGAAAGCCAGTTCCAGGGGATTCATGGATATCGCGCAGTTGCTGACGTTTGGCGTCAAGAACGGGGCGTCCGACCTTCATTTGTCGGCGGGGGTCGAACCCATGATCCGCGTCGACGGCGAGATGAAGCGCATCAACCTTCCACCGCTTGATCACAAGCAGGTGCACGGGATGGTGTACGACATCATGAACGACAAGCAGCGCAAGGCCTACGACGAGTTCTTCGAAACCGATTTTTCGTTCGAGATCCCGAGCCTGGCGCGCTTCCGCGTCAACGCCTTCACCCAGGCGCGCGGATCGGGCGCGGTGTTCCGCACCATTCCCACCAAGATCATCTCGCTCGAGGACCTCAACTGCCCGCCGATCTTCAAGGAGCTGGCCGATCTTCCGCGCGGACTGATCCTGGTGACCGGCCCGACCGGTTCGGGCAAATCGACCACGCTCGCGGCGATGGTCAACCACAAGAACGAAACCGACTACGGTCACATCCTCACGATCGAGGACCCGATCGAGTTCATGCATCAGCCCAAGCGCTGCATGATCAACCAGCGCGAAGTGCATCGCGACACGCTCGGATTCAACGAAGCGCTCCGCTCGGCATTGCGCGAGGACCCCGACACGATCCTGGTCGGTGAAATGCGCGACCTGGAAACCATCCGCCTGGCGCTGACCGCCGCGGAAACCGGTCACCTCGTGCTCGCGACCTTGCACACCAGCTCGGCGGCCAAGACCATCGACCGCGTCGTCGACGTGTTCCCGGCTGCCGAGAAGGACATGGTCCGCGCGATGCTCTCCGAAGGTCTGCGCGCGGTGATCTCGCAGACACTGCTGCGCAAGCGCGGCGGCGGCCGCATCGCGGCGCACGAGATCATGATCGGCACGCCGGCCATCCGTAACCTGATCCGCGAGAACAAGATCGCGCAGATGTATTCGTCGATCCAGACGGGTCAGAAGGAAGGCATGCAGACGCTCGAGCAGAACCTCAAGGACCTGGTCAAGCGCGGGCTGATCGAGGCGGGCGACGCGCGCCGCAAGGCCAACAAGATGCTGGAGCTCTGAGCAATGGACCGCGACCAGGCGATACGACTCGTCCAGCAGCTGCTCACGCTGCTCAAGTCCAAGAACGGATCGGATCTCTTCATCAGCGCGGGTTTTCCGCCGGCGATCAAGGTCGACGGCCAGGTGACGCCGGTGATGGACAAGCCGGTGTCGGCCGAGAACGCGGCGCTGATCGTGCGTGCGTTGATGGCGGATCGTCAGATCAAGGAGTTCGAAGCCACCAACGAGTGCCAGTTCGCGATCAGCCCGCCGGGCATCGGCCGCTTCCGTATCTCGGCGTTCGTGCAGCAGGGCTGTGTCGGCGCGGTGATGCGAACGATCACCACGCAGATCCCGACGTTCGAGCAGCTCGGCCTGCCCGAGCAGCTCAAGAACATCTGCATGGCCAAGCGCGGCCTGGTGATCATGGTCGGCGCCACCGGTTCGGGTAAGTCGACCTCGCTCGCCGCGATGCTCGGATACCGCAACGCGAACTCGAAGGGTCACATCATCACCATCGAGGACCCGATCGAGTACGTGCACGCCCACGGGGGCTGCATGGTCACGCAGCGCGAGGTGGGCGTCGACACGCACAGCTGGGAAAACGCCCTGAAGAACACGCTGCGCCAGGCGCCGGACGTGATCCAGATCGGCGAGGTGCGCACGCGCGAGACGATGGAATACGCGGTGCACTTCGCGGAAACCGGCCATCTCGTGCTCACCACGCTGCACGCCAACAGCGCCAACTCGGCGCTGGATCGCATCATCAACTTCTTCCCCGAAGAGAAGCGCGAACAGCTGCTGATGGACCTCGGCCTGAACCTGCGCGCGATCATCAGCCAGCGCCTGGTGCGCCGCGAAGTCGGTGGACGCGTGGCGGCGATGGAGATCCTGCTCAACTCGCCTCTGGTGTCCGACATGATCTTCAAGGGCGAAGTG
This sequence comes from Panacagrimonas sp., assembly GCF_020697055.1. Lineage (GTDB taxonomy): Bacteria > Pseudomonadota > Gammaproteobacteria > Nevskiales > Nevskiaceae > Panacagrimonas. The sequence goes on from NZ_JAJFBP010000008.1 coordinate 3,548, forward strand.
GCCGAGCTCAAGGACGTCATGGGCCGCTCCAACGAGCAGGGCATGATCACGTTCGACCAGTTCCTGTTCGACCTGTTCGAACACCGGGTCATCAACTACGAGGAGGCGATCCGCAACGCCGATTCGCAGAACGAAGTGCGCCTGCGCATCAAGCTCGAATCCAAGCGTGCGGCGCAGAACCTGCTCGAAGACGAGGTCGTGAAGAAGATGCAGATGCAGGCCGAAGACGAAGGCCAGATCCTGCGCCGATAGAAGCCGCAGCGGCGTTGGGCGTCAGGCGTTAGGCGTTCGACGACGGTTTTCCCCCAACGCCCACAGAGAACGCAGCGAGCGTCCGACCGCCCATGTTGAAGATCCTTCCGTACCTCAAGCTCTGCGTCGAGAAGAACGCGTCCGACATCTACTTCACCTCCAATGCGCCGGCGATGCTGCGCATCGAAGGCGAGATGCTGGCGGTGGGCAAGACCCTGATGACGGGCGAGTTCATCCGGGAACTGGCCAACTCGATCCTCACGCCCGAGCAGCAGGACTACCTGGCCAAGAAGAACGAGATCGACCTGGCGTCGCAGGCCGGCGGACTGGGGCGTTTCCGCGTCAACGTCTTCACGCAGCGCGGCCAGCTCGCGATCGTCATGCGCTACGTGCGCTCCGACATCCCGTCACTGGAATCGCTGGGCGTGCCGGAGGTCCTCAAGGACCTGGTCATGCAGAAGCGCGGCCTGATCCTGATGGTCGGCGCCACCGGCAGCGGCAAGAGCACGACGCTCGCCGCGATGATCAACCATCGCAACGAGAACTCCGGCGGTCACATCCTCACCATCGAGGATCCCATCGAGTTCGTGCACACCAACCGCCGCTCGATCGTCAACCAGCGCGAGGTCGGCCAGGACACCGAGAGCTACGACCGCGCGCTGATCTCGTCGCTTCGCGAAGCGCCGGATGTGATCCTGATCGGCGAGGTGCGTCGCCGCGAGACCATGGATGCGTGCATCCAGCTGGCCAACGTCGGCCACCTGGGACTGACGACGCTGCATGCGAACAACGCGTACCAGGCCCTGCAGCGCGTGATCAACCTGTACTCGGGTGAAGGACGCGACCAGCTCTACATGGACCTGTCGCTGACGCTGCGCGCGATCATCAGCCAGCGCCTGGTGCGACGAAAGGATGGCCGTCGTTGCGCCGCGGTGGAGGTCATGCTCAATTCGCCGTACATCCAGGAACTGATCCTGTCGCGTCGCATCGACGAGATCCGCCCGACGATGGAGCAGTCGTCGGACCGGGGCATGCAGACGTTCGACCAGGCGCTCTACGGGCTCTACAAGCGCGGCGTGATCGATCTGGAAGAGGCGCTCAGCAACGCCGACTCGCGCACCAATCTAGAAGCCAAGATCAACTTCGGCATCGCCGGCTGATCGCCGGCGCAGGTCAGCGCCGCAACAGCCGGCGCCACACCAGCACGATCACGATCGCGCCGATCGCGATCACCCAGCGGATGGCGTTGGTCTTCGACGTCTGCCCGGGGACGACGTCGCGCGAATTCTCGCCGTAGATCAGCCAGGCCTTCACCAGCAGCGGCTCGAGATCGTCGGTTTTTCCGAGCGCCAGGTCGACGCGCACCGACTCGCCCGGCGGAAAACGGTAGGTGTGCGATTCGCGTCCGACGGCGAACAGCGCGCTGCCGTCGGAGAGCTTCACCGGCACCTTGGACATCAGGTCTGCGTGGAACAGCAGCACGGTCTTGTCGGCCGGGATCGCGCACTTCATCGGCTGGTCGATGCACTCGATGCCGATCTGGATCGCGCCGAAGGCACCGGTCAGCGACTTCATCTGCGCGCCGTAGTCCACCACCAGGGTCACCGGACCCTTGCTGCCGTCGACCGCGAAGCTGCCCAGCACCACGCTGCGATCGCGCGTGATGCGACGCTCGGGATCGATGGCCCCGGCGAACTCCTTCGAGGTGTGATCGGTGGAGACCCACCAGCCCGCGGCGAGGACCTCGATGGGATGCGCGGGGTCGGCGCTCTGCAACGGCGCCTCGAGCACTTCCTTGAGCGTCGTCGCGGGCGCTGCGCCGAGCAGCATCGCCGCGCTGGTCAGGACCGCCAGACGGCCGAACCATGCACGCCGGCGCATCGTCAGCCTCGGCGCGAGGTCGTCGTGATGCGCTCGTCAAGGTCGCGGGCGCGCAGGCGCTTCTGCACCGTGCGCAGGACCCCGGCGGTATCCAGTCCGATCTGCGCGAGCAGCTCGTCGCGCGTGCCGTGTTCGATGAAGTGGTCGGGCAGGCCGACGTTGAGCACCGGCACCGTGTGATGCTGCGAGACCAGCACCTCGTTGACGCCGCTGCCCGCGCCGCCCGACTTGGCGTTGTCCTCGAGCGTGACGATCAGGTCGTTCTCGTTGGCGAGTTCGAGGATCAGTTCGTGGTCCAGCGGTTTGACGAAGCGCATGTCGGCCACGACCGCGTCGAGGATTTCGGCCGCTTCGAGCGCGGTCTGCACCATCGTGCCGAAGGCCAGGATCGCGACGCGCGGCTGCCGACGTCCGTGGGCCTCGCGCACGATGCGGCCGCGACCGACGACCAGCGGCTTGGGATCGGCCTCGAGCGCCACGCCCGTGCCGCCGCCGCGCGGATAGCGCACCGCCGAGGGCTGCGACAGCGACAGGCCGGTGGCCAGCATGCGGCGGCACTCGTTCTCGTCGCTGGGGGCCATCACCACCAGGTTCGGGATGCAGCGCAGGTAGGACAGGTCGAACGCGCCATGGTGCGTTGCGCCGTCCGCACCCACCAGCCCGCCGCGATCGAGCGCGAACAGCACCGGCAGGTTCTGCAGCGCCACGTCGTGGATCAGCTGGTCGTACGCGCGCTGCAGGAAGGTCGAATAGATCGCGCAAACCGGCCGAAGTCCCTCGCACGCAAGGCCGGCGCTGAGCGTGACCGCGTGCTGCTCGGCGATGCCGACATCGTGGTAGCGCTCGGGGAAGCGGCGCGCGAATTCGACCAGGCCGGAGCCCTCGCGCATCGCGGGCGTGATGCCGACCACGCGCGGATCGCGAGCCGCGGCTTCGCACAGCCAGTCACCGAAGATCTGCGTGTAGCTCGCCCGCGCGCCGGCCTTGGCGGCGGGGAACTCGCCGGTGACCGGGTCGAACTGCGTGACGCCGTGATAGCGGATCGGATCGGCCTCGGCCGGCTCGAAGCCCTTGCCCTTGACCGTCAGCACGTGCAGCAAGCGTGGGCCGGGCACGTCGCGCAGTCGCTCCAGCGCGCGCGTCAGCGCCGCGAGGTCGTGACCGTCGACCGGGCCGTGATACGCGAAGCCCAGCGTCTGGAACAGCGAGGCCGGATCGTCGAGGTGTGCTTCGTTGTCCTCGGCGTCCTGCGGCAGCCGCGCCAGGTGCGGCGCGACCAGCCCCAGTCGCTGGACCAGGCGGGCAGAACGATCGCGCAGCGCGCCGACGTTCTCGCTGATCGACATGTCGTTGTCGTTGTAGACCACCATCAGGTCGAGCTTCTGGTGGCCGGCGTGGTTGAGCGCCTCGTAGGCCATGCCGGCGGTCATGCCGCCGTCGCCGATGATGGCCGCGACGCGGCGCTTCTCGCCCTTGATGCGCACCGCGCTGGCCATGCCCGCGGCGGCGGAGATCGAGGTGCTGGAGTGGCCGACGCCGAAGGTGTCGTACTCGCTCTCGTCGCGCCAGCAGAACGGATGCAGCCCGCCCAGGCGGCGGATCGTCTCGAGTTGCGCGCGGCGGCCGGTCAGCATCTTGTGCGGATACGCCTGGTGGCCCACGTCCCACACCAGCCGATCGTTGGGCGTGTCGAACACGCGATGCAGCGCCAGGCTCAACTCCACGGTGCCCAGGTTCGCGGCAAAGTGGCCGCCGACGCGCCCGAGCGTCTCGATCAGGAACCGACGCATCTCCACGGCCAGATGCGGGAGTTCGTCCTCGGGCAGGCGGCGCAGATCCGCCGGCTGCTGGATGCGGCCCAGGATGGAGTAGCCCGGAATCTCGGTCATGCGCGCAGTGTCGTCGGGAACAGCACGGGAGGTGTGCTCGGAGTCCGGCATTATCGTGCAAATGCTGCAGTGCAGGAGCGAGTCTCGGATCGCCGTCGACTCGCCGCATTGGCGTTGACGCCTGTCGCGGCTCGGCGCCCGGTCATGGTTGTATCGACCGGTTGTCCGTTCGAGCGGGTGGGGACGACCCGGAATTGACTTGGCATCGTTGCACCCGCAGCTTTCCACCACCCAACGAACACTCGCTATCGATCCCTTCACGCACGGCCCTGGTGCGACGGTGGATCGCAAGGCAGGAGGAGAAAAAATGAGCATCCGTGCACGGGCCCTGGCCGCTGGCCTGGCCTTCTGGCTTCCCGTGGCCCTGCAGATCGCGCACGCGTCGACGGTGGTCGACGCCAAGGCCCTGAGCGACCAGACGCAGGGCAAGAACTGGCTCGCGTACGGGCGCAACTTCTACGAGCAGCGCTACAGCCCGCTGACCCAGATCAACACCGAATCGGTCAAGCGCCTGGGCCTGGCGTGGAACATGCCGCTTCCCCGCGACAACTCGCTGGTGGGAACACCACTGGCGATCGACGGCGTGCTGTATTTCACCGGCAGCTGGAGCGTGACGCGCGCGGTGGACGCGCGCACCGGCAAGCTGCTATGGGAATTCGATCCCAAGTCGATCGAGCATGCCGGCGAACGCCTTCGCAACATGTGGGATTCGAGCCGCGGCCTGGCGTACTGGAAGGGCGTGGTGGTGATCGCGACGATCGACGGCCGCCTGATCGCGATCGACGCCAAGACCGGCAAGCAGCGCTGGAGCACGCAGACCACCGACCCGAGCAAGCCGTTCTACATCTCGGGCCACCCGAAGGTCTTTCGCGGCCTGGTGTTCGTCGGTAACGGCGGAACCGAGCAGAGCGCGGCGCGCGGCTACGTCAGCGCCTACCACATAACCACCGGCAAGCTCGCGTGGAAGTGGTACGTAGTCCCGGGCAATCCGGCGGATGGTTTCGAGGATCCCTCGCAGGAGATGGCGGCCAAGACCTGGACCGGCGAGTGGTGGAAGTTCGGCGGCGGGGGCAACGTCTGGAACGGCATCACCTACGACCCCGAGTTCAACCAGGTGCTGATCGGCACCGGCAACGGCTCGCCATGGAATCGCAAGGTGCGCAGCCCGGGCGGTGGAGACAACCTGTTCCTCTGCTCCGTCGTCGCGCTCGACGCCGACACCGGGAAGTACAAGTGGCATTACCAGACGGTCCCCGGCGAGACCTGGGACTACAACTCGAGCATGGACATCGTGCTGGCCGACCTCGACCTCGAGGGCAAGAAGGTCAAGGCGGCGCTGCACGCGCCAAAGAACGGCTTCTTCTACGTTCTCGACCGTTCCAACGGCAAGCTGCTCAAGGCCGACAAGTTCGCGCAGGTGAACTGGGCCACCGGTGTCGACCTCAAGACCGGGCGGCCCATCGAGCGGGAGGGTGCACGCTACGAGGACGGCGAGGAGCTGATCTATCCCAGTCCGTTCGGCGCGCACGGCTGGCACGCGATGTCGTACAGCCCGCGCACCGGCTGGGTCTACATCCCCAAGCAGGAGATTCCGGCGGTGTTCAACGACACCAAGGTGAAGATGGTCGATTGGCGATCGCCGTATTTCAACTTCGATCCGGGCGTCGGCATGGGCCTGGACAACGACGTGCCCAAGGACGTCGCCAAATCCAGCCTGATGGCCTGGGACCCGGTGAAGCAGGCCAAGGTGTGGGAAGTGGCGCAGCCGGAGTTCTGGAACGCCGGCACGATGGTCACGGCGGGCGACGTCGTGTTCCAGGGCGGCGTGACCGGCGAGTTCGCGGCCTACGACGCGCGCAACGGCACGAAGCTGTGGAGCGTCAACGTCGGCAGCGGCATCAGTGCACCGCCGATCACCTACGAAGTCGACGGCAAGCAATACGTCTCGTTGCTGGTGGGATTCGGCGGTGCGGGTACCTCGATCGCCGGCGGCACCGCGATGGCGCAATTCGGCTGGGCCTACCGCGCGCAGGAGCGACAGCTCTACACGTTTGCGCTCGATGGCAAGGCGCCGATGCCCAAGGTCGGGCCGCCGACATTTCCCAAGCCGATCGTCCCGGCGGACTTCAAGGTGGATCCTTCGCTGGCGAGCAAGGGCAGCGAGCTCTACGTGGGGCAGTGCGTGTGGTGCCACGGCTCGGGTGCGGTCTCGGGCGGATACGCGCCGGATCTGCGCGCATCGGCGATCCCGCTGTCGCTGGAGGCGTTCAAGGCCGTCGTCGTCGGCGGTGCGAAGGTGCCCAACGGAATGCCCAAGTTCTCGGACCTGCGCGACGAGGATCTGAAGGCGATCCAGAACTTCGTGCGACATCAGGCGGAGGTCACCACCAAGGCTGCCGACAAAGCCGCTGCCCAATAAAACATCGATTCGTCCTGCACCGGAGTCAGCATGAATGTCCTCACGCGCGCCGCGTCCCTTGCGATCGCCTTGTGCCTGCCGCTGGGTTTCCAGGCGGCGCAGTCGGCGACCGTCGTCGACGGCAAGGCGCTCAGTGATCAGGCGCAAGGCAAGAATTGGCTTGCCTATGGCCGCAACTTCTACGAGCAGCGCTACAGCCCGCTGACGCAGATCAACACCGACTCGGTCAAGCGCCTGGGCCTGGCGTGGAACATGCCGCTGCCGCATGACCGCTCGTTGCTGGGCACGCCGCTGGTGGTCGACGGCGTCATGTACTTCTCCGGCAGCTGGAGCGTGACGCGCGCGGTCGAAGCCAGGACCGGCAAGCTGCTCTGGGAATACGACCCCAAGTCGATCGAGCATGCCGGCGATCGCCTGCGCATCTCGTGGGATTCCAATCGCGGCCTGGCCTACTGGAAGGGCACGGTTGTGATCTGCACCATCGACGGCCGCCTGATCGCGCTCGACGCCAGGACCGGCAAGGTGCGCTGGTCGACGCAGACCACCGATCCGAGCAAGGCGGTCTACATCTCGGGCCATCCCAAGGCGTTTCGCGGCCTGGTGCTGATCGGCAACGGCGGCACCGAGTTCGGCGCCTCGCGCGGCTACGTCAGCGCCTACCACATCACCAGCGGCAAGCTCGCGTGGCGCTGGTACGTGGTGCCCGGCAACCCGGCCGATGGATTCGAGGATCCGTCGCAGGAGATGGCGGCCAAGACCTGGACCGGCGAATGGTGGAAGTTCGGCGGCGGCGGCAACGTCTGGAACGGCATCACCTACGACCCCGAGTTCAACCAGATCCTGCTCGGCACCGGCAATGGTTCACCGTGGAATCGCAAGGTGCGCAGCCCCGGCGGCGGCGACAATCTGTTCCTGTGCTCGATCGTCGCGCTCGATGCCGACACGGGTAAGTACAAGTGGCACTACCAGACCGTGCCGGGCGAGACCTGGGACTACAACTCGAGCATGGACATCGTGCTCGCCGACCTCGACATCGAAGGCAAGAAGGTCAAGGCCGCGCTGCACGCGCCCAAGAACGGCTTCTTCTACGTGCTCGATCGCTCCAACGGCAAGCTGCTCAAGGCCGACAAGTTCGCCAAGGTGAACTGGGCGACCGGCGTGGATCTGAAGACCGGCCGACCGATCGAAGTGCAGGGCGCGCGCTACGAGGACGGCGAAGAGGTGATCTGGCCGGGCCCGCTGGGCGCGCACAACTGGCACGCCATGTCGTACAGCCCGCGCACCGGCTGGGTCTACATCCCAAAGCAGGAACTGCCGGCGAAGTTCAACGACACCGAAGTGCGAATGATCGATTGGCGCTCGCCGTATTTCGGCATGGACACCGCGGTGGACATGGGCCTGGGCGGAGACGTGCCGACCGGCATCGCGTCGAGCAGCCTGATCGCCTGGGATCCGATCCAGCAGAAGCAGATGTGGGAGGTGGCGCAGCCCGAGTTCTGGAATGCCGGCACGATGGTCACGGCCGGCGACGTCGTGTTCCAGGGCGGCATCAGCGGCGAGTTCGCCGCCTATCACGCCAAGACCGGCGAGAAGCTGTGGAGCGTCAACGTCGGCTCGGGCATCAGCGCGCCGCCGATCACCTACGAGATCGACGGCAGGCAGTACGTCTCCCTGCTCGTCGGCTTCGGTGGCGCCGGCGTATCACTGGCGGGCGGCACCGCGCTGTCGCGCTACGGCTGGTCGTATCGCGCCCAGGTGCGACAGCTCTACACGTTCGCGCTCGACGCCAGGAACCCGATGCCGAAAGTCGGCGACCCGGTGGTGCCCAAGCCGATCGTGCCGCCGGATTTCCGCGTGAACCCCGAACTCGCGGCCAAGGGCGAGGCGCTGTGGAAGAACGCCTGCGTGATCTGTCACGGCGCCGGTGCCGTTTCCGGCGGCTACGCACCAGACCTGCGTGCGTCGCCGATCTTCGCGTCGCCCGACGCGCTGAAGTCGGTGGTCGTCGGCGGCCTGAAGGTGCCCAACGGCATGCCGCGCTACACCGACATGACCGATGCGGATCTGAACGCGTTGCAGCACTACGTGCGCCAGCAGGCGGCCGTGGTGACGACGACCAAACCGGGCACGTCCGAGCCCGCACCGCCTGATCGCGCCGGGGTGCGTTGATCGTCCACGCGTGGCCCGGGAGATCACCCCGGGCTTCGCCCGGATTACGGTTTCAGGTCAGCTCAGTGCGCGCGCGTCTCGATGTGCTGCGCGACCCAGCGCAGCGGCCGAGCCGCATCACCGAAGCCGTCGAGCGCCGTTCGCGCCTGGGCGAACAGGTCGGACGCGCGCTCCTTGGCGGCACGCAGACCCATGACCGCGGGATAGGTGGACTTGTGGCTCGCTTCGTCCTTTCCGGCCGTCTTGCCGAGCTTGGCGGTGCTGCCTTCGATGTCGAGCACGTCGTCCTGGATCTGGAACGCCAGGCCGATGCACTTGCCGTAGCGATCCAGCGCCTCGCAGCGCGCCTCGTCCAGCGACGGTGCGGCGATGCAGGCCAGGCGCAGGCAGGCGCGGATCAGCGCACCGGTCTTGTGGATGTGCAGCGCCTCGAGCTCGGCCAGCGTCAGCTGCTTGCCTTCCGAGGCGAGGTCGACGGCCTGGCCGCCGACCATGCCGCGCGATCCGGCGGCTTCGGCCAGCGTCTCGATCATCCGCAGGCGCTGCGAATCGCCCAGACTGTTGGGCCGCGCGATCACCTGGAACGCGAGCGATTGCAGCGCGTCGCCCACCAGGATCGCGGTGGCTTCGTCGAACTGCCGATGCACGGTCGGCTGGCCGCGGCGCAGATCGTCGTCGTCCATCGCCGGCAGGTCGTCGTGCACCAGCGAATACGCGTGGATCAGCTCGACCGCGCAGGCCGCGGCGTCGACGTGGCCGGCATCGAGCGCGAGCGTCTCCGCGGTGGCGTAGACGATCAGCGGCCTGAGCCGCTTGCCGCCGCCGCAGGCGTAGTGCATCGCCTCGTGCAGGCGGGCGGGGTAGTGGGTGGCCTGCGGTAGCTGCCGCATCAATTCCTGGCCGATGCGCGCGCGATATTGGTCGACGCGATCGGAGAACGCCGTGCTCATGGCGTGTCGGCGTCGGCGTTCGCGTCGTCGCCCAGCAGCGTCCGCACCTTGAGCTCCGCGGTGTCGAGCGAACGCCGGCAGGAGCGCGCCAGTTGCGTTCCGCGCTCGAAGAGCCTGAGCGAGTCCTCGAGCCGCAACTCGCCTTTTTCCATCTGCGAGACGATCGATTCCAGCTCCTGCATCTCCTGTTCGAATCGCGCCACCGCGTCGTCGGCGACGGGCGTCGCGTCGGCGGCGACATCGAGCGGCAACGAGGGCGCAACGGGGTCGGCGCGCTTGGGCATGGAGCGGCGAAGAATGGGGGCCAAATGGGGCCGTAAGTGTACCCGCCGGGTCCGGTTGCGGGGCCGGGAACCATCCGCTACGGTTCGCGCCGCTCAGAATTCCCCCGACCCATGGCCGATTCGAAGAACTACGGCGTAGAAGCGATCGAAGTCCTGCAGGGACTCGATCCGGTGCGCAAGCGACCGGGCATGTACACCGACACCACGCGGCCCAATCACCTCGCACAGGAAGTGATCGACAACGCGGTCGACGAGGCGCTCGCGGGCCACGCGTCGAAAGTCGAGGTCACGGTGTTCGCCGACGGATCGCTGCAGGTCGCCGACGACGGGCGCGGCATGCCGGTGGACGTGCATCCCGAACACAAGATGACCGGTGTGGAGCTGATCCTCACCAAGCTGCACTCGGGCGCGAAGTTCTCCAACAAGATGTACCAGTACTCCGGCGGCCTGCACGGCGTCGGCGTGAGCGTCGTCAACGCGCTGTCGTCCAGGCTCGAGGTGCGCGTTTGCCGTGCCGCGGCCGAGCACGCGATGGAATTCCGCGACGGCAACCGTCACACGCCGCTCAAGCAGGTGGGCACCGTACCGAAGTCGCGCACCGGCACGACGGTTCGGTTCTGGCCCGATCCGAAGTACTTCGACACGCCCAAGTTCGGACTGCCGCGCCTCAAGCAGGTGCTGCGCGCCAAGGCGGTGCTGTGTCCGAACCTGCGCGTCAGCCTCGACGACCAGATCAACAACGAGCAGGTCGTCTGGCAATACGAGAACGGCTTGGTCGACTACCTCAAGGACGCGCTGACCGGCCTCGAGACGCTGCCGGCCGAGCCCTTCGTCGGCCACTTCAAGGGTGATCGCGAGGAAGCGGACTGGGCGCTGCTGTGGGTGCACGGCGAGGGCGCGCCGAGCGAGCCGGTGGCCGAGTCCTACGTCAATCTGATTCCGACCGGCCAGGGCGGCACGCACGTCAACGGACTTCGCACGGGCCTGACGGAAGCCATCCGCGAATTCTGCGAATTCCGCAGCCTGCTGCCGCGCGGCATGAAGCTCACGCCCGAGGACGTGTGGCACGGCTGCGCGTACGTGCTGAGCGTGAAGATGCAGGACCCGCAGTTCGCGGGGCAGACCAAGGAGCGATTGTCGTCGCGCGAGACCGCGGCCTTCGTCTCCGGCGTCGTCCACGACTCCTTCGGCCTGTGGCTCAACCAGCATCCCGAGCAGGGCGAGCGCGTCGCGGCGCTGGTGATCGCCAACGCCAGCGCGCGGATGAAGCAGGCCAAGCAGGTCGTGCGCAAGAAGATCACGAGCGGTCCTGCACTGCCGGGCAAGCTCGCCGATTGCGTGCTCACCGACCTGGCGCAGACCGAGCTGTTCCTGGTGGAAGGCGACTCGGCCGGTGGTTCGGCCAAGCAGGCGCGCGACCGCGACACGCAGGCGATCATGCCGCTGCGCGGCAAGATCCTGAACACCTGGGAAGTCGATTCGGGCGAAGCGCTGGCGAGCCAGGAGATCCACGACATCAGCGTGGCGATCGGCGTGGATCCGGGTTCGTCGGATTTGAGCCAGTTGCGCTACGGCAAGGTCTGCGTGCTGGCCGACGCCGACTCCGACGGTCTGCACATCGCGACCTTGCTGTGCGCGCTGTTCCTCAAGCATTACCGCCCGCTCGTCGAAGCGGGCCACGTCTACATCGCGATGCCGCCGCTGTTCCGCATCGATGCGGGCAAGCACGTCTACTACGCGCTCGACGAAGCGGAGAAGCAGGGCGTGATGGATCGCCTCACGGCCGAAGGCAATCGCGCCAAGGTGCAGGTCACGCGCTTCAAGGGCCTGGGCGAGATGAACCCGATCCAGCTGCGCGAGACCACGATGGCGCGCGACACGCGGCGCCTGGTTCAGCTCTCGCTCGACGAGACGCCGGCCGAAGCGATGCTGGACATGCTGCTGGCCAAGAAGCGTGCGTCCGATCGCAAGGACTGGCTCGAGCGCGAGGGCAATCGGGCGGAGACGTGATCGCGCACTTGTCATCCTGAGTGCAGCCAGGGATCTTGTTGCAGGATGACAGTGCCGCCCCGCGATACCGCCCTGCTCGCCGCGCTCAAGCGCAGCTTCGGCTTCGACGCGTTTCGTCCCGGACAGGAAGCGGTCGTTCGCGATGCGCTCGACGGTCGCGATCTGCTCGCGGTGATGCCCACCGGCGGCGGCAAGTCGCTGTGCTTCCAGCTGCCCGCGCTGCTGCGTCCGGGCCTGATGATCGTGGTCTCGCCGCTGATCGCGCTGATGCAGGACCAGGTGCGGCTGCTGCGCGAAAGCGGCATCGCCGCGGCGTTCCTGAACTCGACGCTCGCGGCCGGCGAGGCGTCGCAGATTCTCGCGGCCGCGCACTCCGGCGAACTGCGTCTGCTGTACCTGGCGCCCGAGCGCCTGCTGATGCCCGATTTTCTCGACGGCCCGCTGTCACGCCTGGTGCAGGGTCCCGGCATCTCGGCGATCACCGTCGACGAGGCGCACTGCGTGTCCGAGTGGGGCCACGATTTTCGCCCGGAGTACCGCCAGCTCGGCCTGCTGCGCGATCGATGGCCGGACATCCCGGTGTTCGCGTTCACCGCGACCGCGACCGAACGCGTGCGCGCCGACATCGTGCAGCAGCTGCGGCTGCGGCATGCGGCAATTCATGTCGCCAGCTTCAACCGGCCGAATCTGTTCTACGCGGTGCGACCCAAGGGCGCGCAGGCCTGGCCGGAACTGCTGGACCGCGCACGCAACGGCGGGTGCGGAATCGTCTACTGCCTGTCGCGCAAGCGCGTCGACGAACTCAGCGCGCGACTCGAGGCCGAAGGCATCCGTTCGCTGCCCTACCACGCGGGTCTGGATGCGCAGACCCGTCGTCGCAACCAGGAGCAGTTCATTCGCGACGACGCGCAGGTGATGTGCGCGACCGTCGCGTTCGGCATGGGCATCAACAAGCCCGACGTGCGTTGGGTGGTTCATTACGACCTACCGCGCACGATCGAGGGCTACTACCAGGAGGCGGGTCGCGCGGGCCGCGACGGTGAGCCGGCGTCCTGCACGCTGTATTTCGGCGCGGGCGACATCCGCACCGCCGAATTCCTGATTTCCCAGAAGCTGGATCCAAACTCCGGTGAAGCGCTGGAGGCCGAGCAGCGCATCGCGCGCCAGCAGTTGCGCCAGGTGCTGGACTACGCGCAGTCGGGAGCGTGTCGACGCACCATCCAGCTGCGGTATTTCGGCGAAGCGTTTCCCGGCGATTGCGGGGCCTGTGACAACTGCACGCAGCCACGCACGACCGAAGACTGGACGCTAGAAGCGCAGCAGTTGCTGTCGTGCGTGGCGCGCCTGGCCCAGCGCGGCGAGCGCTTCGGAGCACTTACCGTCATCGAGATCCTGCGCGGCGCCGAGAGCCAGAAGCTGATCGATCGCGGCCATCAGAGCCTGAGCACATACGGCATCGGCAGGCACCGGTCGCTGGACGAATGGCGACACCTCGTTCGCGCGCTGCTGCACCAGGGGCTGCTCGCCGAGAGCACCGACGGTTATCCGGTGCTGGCATTGGTGGCGGAGAGCCGGGCGGTGCTGAAGGGAGAGCGGCGCGTGGAGGTGACGTCTGCGCCGGCCCCGCGGGAGACCGGACGCAAAGGCTCGAGAACGCGTCGCGACAAGGCTTCGACGACCGCGCCGGTGACGGGTGATGCGGCTCGGCTTTTCGAGCGGTTGCGTTCGCTCCGCAAACAGATTGCCGACGCGCAGGCGGTTCCGCCTTACGTCGTGTTCAACGATTCGAGCCTGCGCGAGATGGCGCAGCATCGCCCGGTCGACAGCGACGCGTTTGCCGCGATTCCGGGCGTGGGATCGCACAAGCTCGCGCAGTACGGCCCGGCCTTCACCTCCGCGATTCGAGCGTTCTTGGCCGGACGTGCGGCCGATGTCGAGGTCGGGGCCAACCCTCTTGAAGGCCCGCCCCACGCGGTTTAGGGTCGGAGCGCGGCCGCGCCCCGCGCGCGTCGACCCGAGAACAACGAGGAGCAACGCATGGAGAAGCAAGTCCCTGGCGTCGGTACCCTGCTCAACAAAGCCCCGAAGAACTGGGGACGCTGGGGGCCGGAGGACGAGGTGGGCTCCCTCAACTTCCTGACGTCCGCCGAAGTACTGCGCGGTGTGGCAGCGGTCAAGCAGGGCCGCACCTTCACGCTGCAGGTGCAGATGGGCAATCCCAAGGGTGACCCGGTGTGGCCCGGCCGTGATCCGGCCAAGCGCATCAACGTGCTCGACGAGGGTCACTTTCTCTGCGGAAAAGGACCGGCGTTTCCAGGCGGCCTGCACTACGCCGACGACGTGATGTTCATGTACCTGCAGGGCTCGACGCAGTACGACGCGCTCGGGCACGTCTGGTGCGACGGCAAGCTCTGGAATGGATACGACGCGAACACCACCATTGGCGGCATGTCGAAGGCCAGCGTATTGCCGCTGGCAGAGCGCGGCATCGTGGGCCGCGGCGTGCTGATCGACATGGCGCGCCATCGCGGCAAGACATCGCTCGATCCGGGCGAGACCTTCACGCACGAGGATCTGCTCGCGGCGGCCAAGAAGCAGGGCGTGACCATCGAGAAGCACGACGTCCTGCTCCTGCGCACCGGCTGGATCAGCGCGTTCTACGAAAAGGACCGCGCCGAGTTCTACAAGAACTTCGTCGAGCCGGGCCTGACCTATACCCCGGAGCTGGTCGACTGGTTCCACGAGATGGAGATCCCGAACCTGGTGACGGACACCATCGCCAACGAGGTGACGATCGACCCGGTTTCGGGCGCGGCGCTGCCGCTGCACATCGCGTTGATGAGCAACCTGGGCATCACGTTCACCGAGATCGCGCACCTGGATCCGCTGGCCGAGGACTGCGCCAGGGACGGGCAGTGGTCGTTCCTGTACGTCGCGGCACCGCTCAAGGTCGTCAACGGATCGGGAGCGCCGGTCAATCCGGTGGTGATCAAATGAAGCAGGGGTTGATCCGATGGGGCGCCGCGGCGGCGCTGGCGGTGAGCAGCGTGGCGGCCCTGGCGATGTCGGCCGGATCGGTCGGAACGTTCGTCGCCGTCGATGACGGAGGCCAGCCCACCGAGAAGATCCTTCGCGTTTCCCAGTCGCCGGTGGGATGGAAATTCGAAGATCGCCAGCCCGACGGTTCCTGGCTGGACGTCAGCTGCCACGGTGGCTGCGAGCATCGCGAATCGAAAACCGAAGACCTCGTGCGGTTCTTCGGTGCACCGCCGCCGCCGGACATCCAGCCCGAATGCGTACAGAACGAGGAATACGCGTTCTGTCACTTCATGAAGAACACGCCCGGCAACGAGCGGGAAGGCTTCGTGCTCGTGGTGCGCATCAACGAGGACTGGCTGCCGGTGTCGATGATCCGGCTGCCAGAAGCGCCAGGCGGCTCGCCGGACGAAGAAGAGAAGGCGCTGCCGAAGCTTGAATCCGCCCGCTGGATCCACTGAGGAATCGCTGATCGCCACCACGGCCGACACTGTGCGTCCCTGGACCGCGCTCTACGCGCGTGGGCCGGGTCCGGATCTCTCGGTGCAGCATCCCGATGCGCTCGCCCTGTTTCGCGCGGCGGTCGCGCGTGCGCCCACGCAGGCCGCGATCCATTATTTCGATGCGACGCTCGACTATGCAGAACTCGATTCGCTGAGCGACGCACTCGCGCTGGCACTGATCGAGGGCGGCGTCGGTCGCGGCGATCGCGTGGCGCTGTACCTGCAGAACGTTCCGCAGTTCGTCATCGGACTGGTTGCGAGCTGGAAGGCCGGTGCGATCGCGGTGTCGATCAATCCGATGAACCGGGAACGCGAGCTCGGTCTGCTGCTGGGCGACTGCAAGCCCACCGCGATTCTCGCGCACGAATCGGCCTACCACGACGTGCTGGCCAAGGTGCTGCCGGAGCACCCGGTGCAAACCGTCATCACCACCTCCGAGCTCGACTTCCAGACGCGTGGCGATCCGCGACTGTTCGCGTCGAGCGCGCATCACCGGCCCGTGACCACGCTCGATCTTCTGGATTGCATCGATCGGTATCGCGGCGAAAAGAAGCCGCCGGAGGTCGCATACGCGCCCGACGATGTCGCGATGCTGGTCTACACCTCGGGCACGACGGGTCTGCCCAAGGGCGCGATGAACACGCACGCCAACGTTGCGTTCACGGCCCAGGTCTACCGGGACTGGATGGCGCTGCCCGAGCATGCCGGCGTGCTGGGCATCGCGCCGCTGTTCCACATCACCGGGCTGATCGGTCACATCGCGCTGTCGTTCCTGGTCGCCGGACCGCTGACGCTGGCCTACCGGTTCGAGCCCGGCGTGATGCTCGACGCCATCGCCGAGCACCGTCCGAAGTTCACCATCGGCGCCATCACCGCGCTGATCGCGCTGATGAACCATCCGTCCGCCACCGCGAGCAGCCTGCAGAGCATCGACACGATCTATTCGGGCGGTGCGCCGGTCGCGCCCGCCGTGGTCGAGCAGTTCGAGAAGAAGTTCGGGCTGTATATCCGCAACGCCTACGGTCTGACCGAGACGACGTCGCCGAGCACGGTGACACCGCGCGACAAACGCGGCCCGGTCGATCCGGATTTCGGCGCGCTGTCGGTCGGCGTGCCGACTTTCAACACCGAGATCCGCATCGTCGATGTCGAGACCGCGCAGCCGGTGAAGCCGGGTGAATCCGGCGAGATCGTGATCCGCGGGCCTCAGGTCGTGGCCGGCTACTGGAACAAGCCCAAGGAGACATCGGAAGCGATCCGCGACGGCTGGTTGCACACCGGCGACATCGGCGTGCTCGACGCCGAGGGCTGGCTGTACCTGGTCGATCGCAAGAAGGACATGATCAATGCCGCCGGCTACAAGGTGTGGCCGCGCGAAGTCGAGGACGTGCTGTACACGCACCCGGCGGTGCGCGAGGCGGCGGTGGTCGGTGTGCCCGACGAATATCGCGGCGAGAGCGTCAAGGCGGTGGTGAGCCTCAAGCCCGGAGCCAGCGCCACCGCCGACGAGATCGTCGAGTTCTGCAAGGCGCGGATGGCCGCGTACAAATATCCACGGGTGGTCGAATTCCTGCCCGAACTCCCCAAGACGGTGACCGGAAAGATCCTGCGGCGCGAACTGCGCGCCTCGAAGGGTGGATAGGTAGCGCGTCGGCAAGAAAACACCCCGGGTTTCACGCCCGGGGTGTTTGAGCAAGCGCTCGACGACTAGGGAAATGTCGTCTGGACCTTCACCGTCGCGGTGTCCTTCGGCGAGGCCGCGTGTCCGTCATCGTCCACGGTGTCGCCCGTCACCGTGTTGGTATGGTTGATCGAGCAGGTCTGACTCGAGAGTTTCGCGACGAATGTGCAGGTGTAGTTGTCGCTCTTGCCGATGTCCTGCGGCACCTCGCACTTGGTGCTCACGATGTCTCCGCCGACGACCGTGAGATCGCCGAACAGGTCATCCTTGAGCTTGTTGAGCTTCATCGTGTCGACCGCGGAGTTGTTGGTGACGGTGACCTGGTAGTCCACCTTGACGTCGCAGCCGGCGCTGACCGCCGTCTTGGTCAGGGTCGGATCAGGGCCGACGAAGTCGGTGACCGCGACGGTGGCCGTGCCGGTGGAGCATGGCGCGTTGTTCTGGCTGGTTCCGCAGATCGTGACCTTGTCTTCGCGCACGTCCCCGAGGTTGCCGTCGACGAACATGTCGAAGTAGCAGGTGGCCGATCCGCTTGCGGCCAGGGTCGTGCCGATCAGGCTCGGGCAGCTGGTCATCCCGGCCGGGGTGCACGGCCCCGGCGAGCCGACGGAGGGCTGGTTCGGTACACACGCGGCGATGCCGCTCAGATCGTGGCTGGCGCCTCCCGTGATCTTGTCGTTGATCGAGGTGATCTTCAGCGTGGCGACCTGCGAGTCGTTCTTGACGGTGGCGGTGAACGTCACCGCGGCGCCCAGCTCGTTGACGGATGTCGGGGACGCCTGCTTGGTGACGGTGATCTTCGCGTCCTCCACCTTCACGGGGACTTCGAAGTTGTCGTCACACGTGCACTTCGACTTGGTATCGGGGTTGAAGGTCGCCGCGTCGGCGAGATTGAACGGGTTGCTGACCGTCGCCACCGTGCCCGCCGTGTTGTGCCAGCTCGTGCAGTTCGGAAGGTTCAGGTTGCCGTCGTTGTCGGTATCCACGCACATCACGTTCGGGATCTCGAACGAGATGGTGTGGGTCCCGGAATTGAGATCGCCGGCGGCGTCGTTGTCCAGATTGACCGCAGGGCTTACGCCCGGCGTGAGCGCGCTCAGTGAGCACTCGCCGGTGGCGTTGGTGCCGTCTCCACGCGCATTGGCTCCGCCGTCGGTCCGGAAGAAATAGCCGGCGTCATAGCGCGTGCTGGCGGTCACCACCGTTTCGAAGGTCGCCTTGAGTGTGAACGAGGTGCCTTTGATGCACGTCGCGGGGCTGACGGACGTGGCCTTGGACAGGCGGATATCCCCGGCGGTGCAGTTGAGCTTGTTCGAGCCGCTGACCGGCGCTCCGAACACCTTTTGCATGCAGATCTGACCTTTTTGGGTCGGTCCGTTGAGCTGGGCCTTGGCCGTTGGAATCTGGAATGTGCAGGCAATGGCGACGGCAGCCGCCAAGAGTTTTCCTATGTGACTTTGCATGAGCGCTCTCCCAATGGGTCGGACTGAATACCCGGGTGTCCTGGTAGGAGTCCGGCGTCCTGACGATGTGTGTGACGGGAGACGCTAGATCGGGTGCCGCACGGGGGTATATCGACCAGATGGGCGATGTCTGGGGACGGCGTCGCAAGGAAAAGCGAAAGCTCGCCGGCTTCGGGTCGCCTGCACGTGGCCGCGAGACGTCGAGTTCAAAACACTCGGGCGAGGTCCACGGCGTCGTGGCCCCTCGCATACGCCCGGAACAACGTCCTCGCCAGCACCGCCATCATCCGGTGCACCTCTTCCGGCGGCTTGTGCCGCAACGGCAGCACCACGGCCTCCATCAGGGAGATCATCGCCCGCGAGATGTCTTCCAGATCGCCGGCCAGGTCGAAGCGTTGCTGCTCCACGCCGCGGCGCAGCGCGGTCTCGATCACGGCCTGGCTGCTCGATTCGAACGCCGCCTGGGCCTCGAGCATCGAGCGCGTCTCGGGCGAGTTCGGAATCAGCCAGTAGCCGGCGACGCCCTGCTCGAGGGTCGGGTCCTTCACCACCTGTTCGAGTCCGCGGAACAGGAACAGCACCGCCTGCACCGGATCCTCGGTGCGGCCCATCGGCTCGAAGATGTGGGTGCGGAAAAGCCCGTGCAGGCGGGCCAGGCACTGCAGGTAGAGCTCGGCCTTGCCCCGGAAATGCCAGTACAGGGCCCCTTTGCTGAGTTGCGCCGCCTTGGCGATGTCTCCGATCGAGACGCCTTCGTACCCGTAGCGGCCGAACAGTTGAAAGGCGACGTCCTGGATCACCTGGAGCGTGTCGAACTGTTCGTGCGCGGGCTTGCGGGGCATGATGCGGGGAGGATGGAGACGGCAGGAATTATGGCGCCCGGGGCGCAGCAGCGCACCACGAGGAATCGCCACACATGAGCAGCGGCAATACGGATGCCCTCGTCGAGGAGGCCGGATCGCTGTTGCGCCGTGCCCGGCGCGTGCTGGTGATCACCGGCGCGGGCATTTCCGCCGACTCGGGCCTGCCGACGTATCGCGGCATCGGCGGGCTCTACGAGACCGACATGACCGAGGACGATCTGCCGATCGAGGTGGCGCTGTCGGGCCAGATGCTGCGCGCCCGCCCGGCGGTAACCTGGAAATATCTGTCGCAGGTCGAGTGCGCCTGCCGCGGGGCCAGGCCCAACGCGGGGCATTTTGCGCTGGCGCGAATGGCCAACGGCTTTCGCCGGCTCACGGTCCTGACCCAGAACATCGACGGTTTCCATCGCGATGCCGGCCAGGAGCACCTGATCGAGATCCACGGCAACGTGCACGAACTGTTCTGCACCGAGTGCCGGCGCGAGTGGTGGGTGAAGGACTACGCGCACCTGCAGACGCCGCCGCGCTGCGAGGACTGCCACGGTCCGGTGCGTCCGCGCGTCGTGCTGTTCGGCGAGCAGTTGCCCGCGAGCGCCATCGAGCGGCTGGAAGCCGCGATGGACGAGGGGGTCGACCTGGTGATGAGCATCGGCACGACCAGCGTGTTCCCCTACATCGCCGGTCCGGTCATCCAGGCCGCGCGCATCGGCCTGCCCACCATCGAGATCAATCCGGGCGAGTCGGAAGTCTCGAGCGTTGTGAGCGTGCGCATTCCGGAACGCGCGGCAACGGTCCTGCCACGCCTGCAGGCGCTCGCCAGTCGATGACGGAGACGATGAGCCTGTCGCGGTGGAAGCAGCCCTGGGCCGACCTGGGGCTCGAAGCGCGCATGGAGCTGCACGCCGACCTGCGCAACGCGTACTCCGAACCGCATCGGGCCTACCACACGCTGCATCACATCTCGGAATGCCTGCAGCTGCTGCAGCAGGTACAGGGCCTGGCCAAGAGCAGCGCCTCGATCGAGCTGGCGATCTGGTTCCACGACGCCATCTACGATCCGCGACGCAGCGACAACGAGGAGCGCAGCGCGTTGTGGGCGCAAAGCGAGCTCAAGCGCGTCGGCGCACCGCTGGCGCTGCAGAGCCGGATCGTGTCGCTGGTGATGGTGACCTGCCACGCCGCCGAGCCGCAGACCGCGGACGAGGAGCTGATGTCGGACATCGACCTCGCGATCCTGGGCGCCGGCAGCCGCCGCTTCGACGAGTACGAACGCCAGGTGCGACAGGAGTACGCGCACGTGCCGACGCAGCAGTTCCGTCCGGCCAGGCGCAAGATCCTCAACGACTTCCTCGAGCGCGAGCACATCTACTGCACCGAGTGGTTTCGCACGCGGCGCGAGGCGCAGGCCCGCGCCAACATGCAGCGCTCCCTGACGCGCTTGGCGGGGAAGTTCTGGTAGATCGACGGCCGCCTGCAATGGGCGGCGAGGCGTTCAGACCGCGCCGGACTCGCGCAGCAGTTTCGCGACGGCCTGCGCCAGATCGGCATAGCCCCGCGCATTCGGATGGATCTGGTCGGCCTTGCGGTCGGCGTCGCTCAGGATGTCGGGAATGACCAGCGATTCGATCGGCAGCGCGTACCGGCTCGCGAGTTCCAGGTAGCTGACCTCGGTGCTGAGCCCGAACAGGCGCGGCTCGGGCACGCCGAGCAGCACCACCGGGATGTTGCGTCCACGCACCAGCTCGATCATGGCCGCGAGGTTGCGACGCATCTGCACGCGATCCTGCTTGCGCAGCATGTCGTTGCCGCCCAGGCACAGGATCACCAGCGACGGATGCGTGCGATCCAGCACCTCGGGCAGGCGCTCGAGGCCCTGCGTCGTCGTCTCTCCCGGAACGCCCGCGTTGATCACGTGACGATCGATCAGCGTCGCCAGCACCGACGGATAGCTCTGCTCGGTCGCGGCGCCGGTGCCGTAGGTCAGGCTGTCGCCGAACGCGAGGATCGTGGCGTCGCTGTGCAGCGGCGCCAGCCGCGGCGCACGATCGTCCTTGCCGCACGCGGCGACCAGCAGCGCCAGCGTGACGAGCAGCGCCGCCCAGCAACGACTAGCTCTCGCCATCCTTGGGAAACAGATAACGCGCCAGACGTCCGCACCCTGCGCCCACTTCGCGCCAATCGGCGGCCTGCAGCTCGAAGCTCGCCACCGCGCAGGTCGGCATGTCGTCGAAAGGGCAGGTCGCAAGCCAGTTCGACAGCTCCGAGAACCCCGGGTTGTGGCCGAACAGGATCGCGTGACGCGAATCCGCCGGCAGCGCCCGCACCACGTCGATCAGCGACTGGCGCGTGGCGTCGTAGATGCGCCGCTCCAGCACGATGTCGTCGTCAGCCACGCCCAGGCGATCCGCGAACACGCGCGCCGTGCTGATCGCGCGCAGGGCAGGGCTCGACACCATGTGATCGGGAAGGCGTCGCAAGGCGCTCACGCGCAGCGCCATCACCGGCGCATCGCGCTGGCCACGCGCGTTGAGCGGACGCTCGAAATCGCTGGATTCCGGGTCATCCCAGGACGACTTCGCGTGGCGGACGAGGGTGAGGCGCAGCATGGAGGCCAGTGTGCTCAGGGAATCGTCGAAAGGTAAAGATCGAAGCGGGCCTGGGTGCCCGCGAGAATGGCGTCGGGTCGCGCGCCGGCCAGCGGCGGTGCCTTGGCCGGACGTTTGACCGCCACGCGCGGCGCCAATGCGCGCACGTGAGCGAGGAGCCGCTCGGCGTCCAGATCGTCACCGGCCAACTCCCGCAACATCTGCATCTCCTTTTGAGGCAGCGCCGATTTGCCGTCGTCGGGGTACATCGGATCCAGGTACGCCGAATCGAACGGGCCCTGCGTCGCGCCGACATCCAGCGCATCGCTTCCGATGATCCGCAGCCGGTCGGCGGCATAGACGATCGAGGCGTCGGACGATGCGCGCGCACGACGCTGGGCGTCGCGCAGCAGTTCCACCACCAGCGGCTGGCGCTCCACCAGCACGACCTCGGCACCGAGGGCGCCGAGGGTGAACGCATCGCGCCCGAGTCCGCCGGTGGCATCGAGCACGCGGACCGCGGGTTTGAGGTGCAGACCCACGGCGCGTGCGAGCGGCTGCCGGCGGCCCGCGCGAATGCGACTGCGTTGGGCGGCGCTTTCCCAGTCGATCACCAACGGCTTCCAGTCGGCGCGATGCGTCGCGCGCAACGCGACGCGACCGTCGATCGACTCCAGGCAAAAAAAACCCCGGGCGTCGCCGCCCGGGGCCGTATCGCTCACGAAGCGATCCAGGTCAGACCTTGGACGAATCGAAGAAACTGGCCATGCGCTGCGCCAGCATCATGTCGCCCTCGACCTGCAGCTTGCCGGTCATGAAGGCCTGCATGCCGTTGAGCTCGCCCTTCATCAGGGCGACCAGATCGTCGTCCTCCATGGTGATGGCCAGATCCGAGTTCGCGGCCGTACCGTCACCCGTGGTGCAGGTGCCGTTCTTGATCACGACGTGCATCGGCGTGGAGCAGTTGAACTGGATCGTGCAGTCCGTGCCCTGTGCGGCCGAGGCGTCGAAAGCCTTGGGCAGGTTGCGGATCATTTCGGCTGCGGTGGTCATCGAAAGACTCCCTGGGAAGTGGTTTGGGGTAAGGGGGATTCAGGATCGCCGGATGCTAGCCGCCAGAGGTCGAGACTGACAACTTACAATGGCGCCGATTTTCCGTCGGTAAGCCGGCGTTCCAATGCTCTCCCAATCCCGTCCGCGCGTGATCCTCCGAAGCGATTACCAAGCGTCCGATTTCCTGCTCGACCGCATCGAGCTCGACGTCCAGATCGAAGACCAGACCCGTGTCGAGGCGCTGCTGCACCTGCGCCGTCGACCGGGTGCCGATGCCGCGGCGCCGTTGCGCCTGGACGGTCGCGAGATGGAACTGCTCGGCCTCGAGCTCGACGGACAGGCGTTGCCCGAATCGCGGCGGCGACTCGACGGCGCAAGGCTGCAGATCGACGAGGTGCCGGACGCGTTCGTGCTGCGCACCGTCGTGCGCCACGACCCCGAGAAGAACACCGCGCTGGAAGGCTGGTATCGGTCGGGTCCGATGCTGTGCACGCAGTGCGAGGCGCAGGGCTTTTCACGAATCACCTATGCAATCGACCGCCCCGACGTGCTGAGCCGCTATCGAGTGCGCCTGGAGGCGGACGCCGCGCGCTATCCGGTGCTGCTGGCCAACGGCGATTGCGTCGACGCCGGCACGCTCCCGGGCGGGCGGCATTACGCAGTGTGGGAAGACCCGCATCCCAAGCCCTGCTACCTGTTCGCGATGGTCGCCGGTGACCTGGCCTGCGTCGAAGGACGTCA
Organism: Panacagrimonas sp.; assembly: GCF_020697055.1. Taxonomy (GTDB): domain Bacteria; phylum Pseudomonadota; class Gammaproteobacteria; order Nevskiales; family Nevskiaceae; genus Panacagrimonas. Next base: position 27,327 of record NZ_JAJFBP010000008.1, read on the forward strand.
TCGCACGCCGTCGGGACGCGACGTGTCGCTGCGCTTCTACGTCGATCGCGGCAACGAGGATCGCGTGGAACATGCGATGGAATCGCTGCGCAAGGCCATGATCTGGGACGAGCGGGTGTACGGCCTGGAGTACGACCTCGACACGTACATGGTCGTGGCGGCGCGCGATTTCAACATGGGCGCGATGGAGAACAAGGGTCTGAACCTGTTCAACGCCCGTTATGTGCTGGCCTCCCAGCAGACCGCCACCGACGCCGACTACGACGCGGTCGAATCGGTGATCGCGCACGAGTACTTCCACAACTGGACCGGCAATCGCGTGACCTGCCGCGACTGGTTCCAGCTCTCGCTCAAGGAAGGGCTCACGGTCTATCGCGACCAGTGCTTCTCAGCCGACCAGGGCTCGCGCGACGTCACTCGCATCGACCACGTCCGCGTGCTGCGCGCGATGCAGTTTCCCGAGGATGCCGGTCCCACCGCGCATCCGGTGCGGCCCGACGCCTATGCAGAGGTCAACAACCTCTATACCGCGACGGTGTACGAGAAGGGCGCCGAGATCCTGCGCATGCTGGCCAGTGTGATCGGCGAACCGGCATTCATCGCCGGCGTGCGTCGCTACCTGCAGCAGCACGACGGCACCGCCGCCACGGTGGAAGACCTGCTCGCGGCGCTCGAGCATGTGAGCGGGCAGAGCCTCGACGGTTTCCGCCAGTGGTATTCGCAGTCCGGCACGCCGCAGGTCGAGATCCGCGACGAGTACGACGCCAGGTCGCGACGCTATCGCCTGCACCTGCGTCAGCACACGCCGCCGACGCAGGACCAGGCACAGAAAAAACCGCTGCCGATCCCGCTGCGCTTCGGCCTGCGCGACGCGCAGGACCGGCCGCTTTCATTCGAACCGCAACCGCCGTTGCTGCCGCGCACGGACCTGATCCTGCTCGAGGCCGACCAGGCCGAGCTCGTCCTGGACGACGTGCCGTCGTCGCCGACGCCGTCGTTCCTGCACGGCTTCTCGGCGCCGGTGAAGCTGCGCTACGCCTATTCGGCCGATGCGCTGCAGCGACTGACCCTGCACGAGGAGGACGGGTTCCTGCGGTGGGAGGCCGCGCAGCGGCTGATCGCCGATGCCTTGTTCGAATCGATGAGCCAGCCGCAGCCGGGCGAGTGCGTGCAGGTGCTGGTGCACACGTTGCAGCTGCTCGCGGCCAGTCCGCCGCAGGACAAGGCGCTGCTGGCCGAGCTGCTGCGGCTGCCCGCCGAGAGCGAACTGGCCGCCACCATCGAGCCGCTGGATCCGCAGCGCGTGGTGCGCGCGCGCGATGGCCTGCGCCAGGCGATCGCACAAGCGCTGACCGGGCCGCTGTCGGTGTGGGCCGAATGGGCGCCCGCCGAACCGTCGCCCGACAACCGCGCGCGCCGCAGCCTGTCGAACCTTGCGCTCTGGTACCTGGGCGGCCTGGGGTCCGCGCGCATCCGGCGCATGGCGCTCGAACGCTCGACCTCGCCGAACATGACACTTGCGATGGGTGGCCTGGCCGCGCTGCGCGACGCCGAATCCGACGAGCGCGAGCAGGCGATGGCCGCGTTCCACGCGCGCTTCCGGCAAGACCCGCTGGTGCTCGACAAGTGGTTCGCGCTCGAAGCGGGATCGGCGCGACCGGGCGGCGTGGAACGCGTGCGGGCGCTGCTGTCCCACGCTGATTTCCAGCCGAATCCGAACCGCGTCCGATCGGTGCTGGGAACCTTCATGCGCGAGAACCTGCGCGCGTTTCATGCACCGGACGGCAGCGGCTACCGGCTGCTCTCCGAGCAGATCCAGCGCCTGGATGCGGGCAACCCGCAGCTGGCGGCGCGGCTGGTCGAAGGCCTGCTCGGCTGGCGGAGGCTGATCCCCGAACACGGTGAATCGATGCGTGCAGCGCTCGAGCGTCTGGCCCAGGCCGGGCCGTCGCGCGACGTGGCCGAGAAGGTGGGCAAGGCCCTGGAGAAGCGCGCGGGCACATGAGGCGCCATTTCCCCGGCTGGCTGGTGCTGCTCGGCGTGCTCACCGCGATCGGCCCCCTGTCCATCGACATGTATCTGCCTGCGTTCCTGGCGATCGCCGATGACCTGGGCGGCGCGCGCGGTGCGGTCGAGCGCACGTTGCCGATGTTCCTGGCGGGACTGGCGCTGGGCCAGCTCGTCTACGGTCCGCTGAGCGATCGCTTCGGACGACGCCCGCCGCTGCTCGCGGGCCTGGCGATCTACCTCGTCGGCACCGTCGGCTGCGCGCTGTCGACCGACGTCGACCAGCTGACCGCGTGGCGACTGGTCCAGGCGCTCGGCGGCGGCGTCGGCATGGTGGTGTCGCGCGCGGTGATCCGCGACCGGCTGGATCCGCGCGCATCGGCGCAGGCGCTGTCGGTGCTGATGCTGGTGATGGGCGCCGCGCCGATCCTGGCACCCCTGGTCGGCGGTTGGATGCTCGAGGTCGCGAGCTGGCGCGGCATCTTCTGGTTCCAGGCCGCGTTCGCCGTGGGCTGCCTGGTCGCAGTGACGATCGCCATGCGCGAGACGCGCGACCCGGCGCACGTGCGACCGCTGCGCATGGGCGGCGTGGCGCGCACCTACGCGCGGCTGCTGGCTGATTCGCGGCTGCTTTTTCCGGTGCTCGCCGGCGCGTTCGGCATGGGCGGCATGTTTGCCTACATCGGCGGATCGCCGTTCGTGTTGATGGGATTGCACGGCTTGAGCGAGCAGCAGTACGCGATGGTCTTCGGCCTCAACGCGTTCGGCCTGATCGCGGCTGCGCAGCTCAACGGCTGGTGGCTGCGGCGTCTATGTCCCGCCGAAGTGCTGGCGCGCACGCTGTGGATTCCACCCGTGGCAGGACTGCTTCTTCTCTTGCTCGGCCTGTACGGCTCGCCGCCGCTGGCGTTGCTGATGGTCGGGTTGTTCGCCTACGTGTCGAGCCTCGGACTGATCAGTCCCAACACCGGCGCGATGGCCATGGCCGATCAAGGCCGCGACGCGGGCGCCGCTTCGGCGCTTCTGGGCGCGGTCTCGTTCGCCGTCGGTACCGTCACCGGGTTGGCGGTCAGTTTCGGGGAGAGCGAGTCGGTGTTGCCGCTGGCGGCGATCATCTGTGGCAGCGGCCTGCTGTGCGGCGTGTTCTGCCTGTCGCTGCTGCGCCGGCGTTCGCTGCGCGTCGAGCCCGATACGGTCGCGGTCGAACCGCCGACCTGAACACGTTGCAGAACCGTGACAACGCCCCATCGCGGCGGAATGGGCGCTGTAACATCCCGGAAATATTCGGGACCTAGAGTGCTGTCATGGGTATGCAAGACAAGCTCGTCCTGGTCGTCGAGGACGAAGCCTCGATCCGGGAGATGGTCAAGTTCGCGCTCGAACGCGCCAGTTTTCGCGTGGCGACGGCGCCTGGCGTGGCCGACGCCCGTCTGCGCATCGCCGAGGAGCGGCCCGAGATCGTGCTGCTCGACTGGATGATGCCGGGTGTCTCCGGCCTCGAGCTCGCCCGCGAGCTCAAGGGCAGCGCCACGACGCGGGACATCCCGATCATCATGCTCACCGCTCGCGCCGAGGAAGAGGACAAGGTGCGCGGCCTGAACATCGGCTGCGACGACTACGTCTCCAAGCCGTTCTCGTTCCCCGAGCTGATTGCCCGCATCCATGCCGTGCTGCGCCGCGCCACGCCCGGCGGCGAGGATGAAAAGCTCGCCGTGGCGGGTCTCGAGGTCGATCACGCGAGCCAGCGCGTGAGTGCGCGCGGTGAGCCGATCCGGCTCGGTCCCACCGAATATCGCCTGCTGCACTTCTTCATCAGCCACCCCGAACGCGTCTACACGCGCGAACAGGTGCTGGACCGGGTGTGGGGCCAGAACATCTACGTCGAGGAGCGCACGGTCGACGTGCACATCCGGCGGCTGCGCAAGGCGTTGCAGCCGTTCGGATTCGACAACATGATCCAGACCGTTCGCGGTACCGGGTACCGGTTCTCGGAGAAGTTCTGAAATGAATAGGGCGCCGGCCAAGCCGCCGGCGGCAGCCGCGGAGGAGCCCGACCGTCGTCCGGCCGTGTTTCGCACCGTGCAGCGGGCCCTGCGTCGCGAAGTGTCGAAGATCACGATCATCGCGCTGGTCGGCATGTTCGTCGGCTGGATCTTCGAACACGCGTTGCTGGGATACGCGGTCGCCGTGACGATCTACCTGGCCATGCAGCTGCGGCACCTGCGCGCGCTGCGCCAGTGGCTGGAGGCGCCCAAGCACGTCGAGCTGCACGAGCCCGGCGGCCTGTGGGGCGAGGTGTTCGAAAAGCTGCTGGATATGCAGAAGCGCAATCGCAAGCGCAAGAAGAAGCTGCAGGCGATCGTGTCGGAATTCCAGGCCTCGACCGAGGCGCTGCCGGACGGCGCCGTGGTGCTGGGCGAGCGCGGCGAGATCGCGTGGTTCAACAAAGCCGCGCAGGCGATGCTGGGACTGCGCGGGCAGCAGGACGTCGGCATCCGCATCCCCAATCTCGTGCGCGATCCGGAATTCACCGAGTACTTCACCGACAACGATTTCCTCGGCGAGGTCGAGGTCGGATCGCCGATCAATCGCGGCGTGCGCATCGCGCTGCGCATCATTCCCTACGGCAACAACCAGCGATTGATGATCGTGCGCGACGTCTCCGAACTGCGCCGTTTGGAGACCGCCCGCCGCGACTTCGTCGCCAATGCCTCGCACGAGCTGCGCACGCCGCTGACGGTGCTGCGCGGCTATCTCGACATGATCGAGCCCGAGGCGCGCGGCAGCGGGCCGCTCTCGCCGTGGCGCATGCCGCTCGGGGAAATGCGCACGCAGGCCACGCGCATGGAATCGCTGATCAACGACATGCTCAAGCTGGCCAAGCTCGAGTCCGACGTCGACGCCAAGCAGGACGTGCTCGACGTGCCGGCCGTGCTCTCACGCGTGCTGGAGGAGGCGAGGGCGATGTCGCAGGACGCGCATCGCATCGAGGCCTCGATCGACGGCGAACTGTTCCTGTTCGGCCGCGAGACCGAGGCGCAGAGCATCTTCTCCAACCTGGTCAGCAACGCCGTGCGCTACACGCCGGCACAGGGGCGCATCACCGTCCGCTGGTTCGGCGACGAGCAGGGCGCGCATTTTTCGGTGACCGACAGCGGCATCGGCATCGCCGACGAGGACATCCCGCGACTGACCGAGCGCTTCTACCGCGTCGACGTGGGACGTTCGCGCGCCAGCGGCGGCACCGGGCTCGGCCTGTCGATCGTCAGGCACGCCCTGCAGCGGCACGAAGGGCGGCTCGAGATCCAGAGCGAGCTGGGCAAGGGCAGCACCTTCATCTGCCACTTCCCGGCGCATCGCGTGCATCGGGCCGAAGAGCCGCCGGAGAAACGCGCGCTCGCGGGCTGATCGACGGGGCTATCCTTCGGGTCCGCGCCCAAAGGTGGCGAACACATCAGGAGGAAATCCGCATGCGCGCCGACACCCCGATCCTGCACCACTACGCGCAGTCCCCGTTCTCGGAAAAGGTGCGCAAGGTCCTGGGCTACAAGAACCTGCCGTGGAATTCGGTCCAGATACCGCCGGTGATGCCCAAGCCGGACCTGATGCCGCTCACCGGCGGCTACCGCAAGACGCCGGTGATGCAGGTCGGTCGCGACATCTATTGCGACTCCAAGCTGATCTGCCGGGTCATCGATCGCCTCGCGCCGGAGCGCCCGCTGATCCCGCGCGGCCTGGAGGCTTCGACGCTGATGATCGAGCGCTGGGTCGACCAGACCTTGTTCTTCAAGGCGGTGGCGCTGTTCTTCCAGCCGCAGGGCATGACCGCGTTCGCCGCGAACATGCCGGCCGGATTCCTGGACACGTTCCTCAAGGACCGCGGTGCGATGTTCGCGCAGGGCGGCACGCTGCCCGGGCCGCGCATCGAGACCGCGCGCGCCGAGCTGCCGGGGATCCTGTCGTCGCTCGAGGCGCAGTTGGGAGACCGTCCCTTCGTCACGGGCGATGCGCCCGTGCAGATCGACTTCGCGCTCTACAACCCGCTGTGGTTCGTCCACACCAATGCGGGCATCCGCTCCGAGCTCGAGCCGTTTCCGCGCTTGCGCGCGTGGGTCGAACGGATGCTGGCACTGGGCGATGGACCGCGCACCGAGATCGAGGGCGCGGCCGCCATCGAGGCCTGCCGCGCCGCACGCGCCGATCAGGCGCCGCTGGACGGTGTTCCGCTGCGCTTGCCGCAGGCCCGGCTGGGCGATCGCGTTCGCATCGGCGCCGAGGACTATGCGCCCGACATGGTCGAGGGCGAGCTGGTGATCGCCAACGCCTACGAGCTGGCGGTGCGGCGCGAGGATCCGCGCGCCGGGACGGTGGTGGTCCACTTTCCGCCGGAAGCGTTCGTCCTGCAGAAGGTCGACTGATTCAGGCCTTGCCGCGGTTTCGCCAGTCGCGCGGCGTGCAGCCGAATCGCCGGCGGAACGCGCGCGCGAAGTAGCTCGCATCGCCGAATCCCGTGCGATCGGCCGCGTCGCCGACGCTGACCGCCGCGTCGCGGGACAGCAGGTGCGCAGCGTGCCGCAGGCGCTGTTCGAGCACGGTCTGCGCGAAGCTCGCCGGTTGCGCGGCGAACACCTCGTGCACGTAACGCACCGAGACGCGGAAGTGCGCCGCCACGCGCGCCACCGACAGCGCGGGATCGGCGCATCGATCGAGCACGTGGCGCACGATCGATGCGTGGAACGCGTCGCGCACCTGCGCGCGCGCCGCGTCGGGCAGCTGCGCGGGATCGGGCGCGACCGACGCGCCGATCAATCGCGCCAGCGTGTCCGCCAGGACGCGCGCGGTGGCGGGGGTGGCCTGCGGCGCGCAGCGCATCGCGCCGGTCATGTTCTGGATCGCGAACCCGCCCAGGGCGCTGCTCGTGTCCACCCGGGTCGCCGTGAGACGGCGCGGATCGTGTCCGAGCAGGGGCATCAGCTGGTGATGCGGGAAGCGGAAGGACAGCGTGCGGAAGGTCTGCTCGAATCCCAGCGCATAGGGACGCGTGGTATCGACGAGGTAGAAGCTGCCCGGCTCGGCCAGCATCCGTCGACCGTCCTGCTCGACGCGGCAGGCGCCCTCGAGCTGCAGGTTGGCGAAGAAGTACTCGTCGGCGCGTCGACGGATTTCGTCGCGACCGCGCACCACCAGCTGCGAGAAGGAGGCGAGGTCGGCGGCGTTGACCTCGGCCAGTTCGTGCAGCGTCACGACGCTGCCGGCGTCGGTGCGATCGTTCGGCCGTGAATCGAGTGCGGTGAACGCCTCGCACAGCACGTCGCGCCAATAGCCGAAGCGATGGCGCGGTGCCAGCTGCTGCGTGTCCCAGGTCTTCATGCAGGAAAATCCGGATCGGGCTGCACGATCGGACGGGAAACCGGGTCCGGGTCGCGCTAGGCTGCGGTCACCGTACGTTAGCGCAGCCCGGCGTGCGTGACATACCGAGATCCGAGGAGAACAGAGCATGGCCATCGATTTCACCCTCAGCCCCGAACAGAAGGCCCTCCAGGCCGGCGCCCGGGCGTTCGGCAAGGAAGTGCTGACCAAGGTGCGCGGCATCATCGATCCGCTGCCGCGTCCCGAGCAGCGCTTCTTCGCGACCCAGCCGATCTACGCGCAGATGGCCCAGGCCGGCTTCGTGCATGCGCTGTTCCCCAAGGAATACGGCGGCGGCGGGATGTCGGCGCTGGACTTCGCGCTGGCCGCCGAGGAGCTGAGCGCGGTCGACATCAACGTGCCGACGACGCTGCTCGGCACCGGGCTGGGCATGGAGCCGATCCTGGGCTACGGCACGCACGAACAGAAGAAGAAGTGGATCGGCGAGATCCTGGAAAAACCCGCCGAGCGGCTGGCCTCGTTCGCGTTCACCGAGATCGGCGGCAGCGCCAACTTCGACACGCCCGACCCGAGCGCCGGCGTGCAGACCTTCGCCCGCCTCGAAGGCGACGAGTGGGTCATCAACGGCAAGAAGCACTTCACCACCAACGGCAGCGGCTGGGACGGCAAGGGCGCGCACGTCTTCACCGTGGTGTGTCGCACGGATCCGAAGAAACCGCCGGCGGAATCGCTCGCGGTGATCTGCGTCCCGGGTTCGGCCAAGGGCATCGAAGTGGTCGGCTATCTCGACACCGCGGGTCACCGCGCCGTGGCCTCGCCGCGCGTGCACTTCAACGACGTGCGGGTGCCGGCCGGCAACATCCTGGGCAAGCCCGGCGACGGCGCGAAGATCTGCCAGCACGCGTTCTCGTGGACGGCTGCGCTGATCGGCGCGGCCTGCACCGGCGTGATGCGCGCGGCGTTCGATCTGGCCTACGACTTCGCCAAGACCGACAAGCGCGGCGGGCCGGTGCCGGTGATCGAGTACCAGAACGCCGGCTACATGCTCGCGGACCTGAAGATGCGCATCGAGGCCGCGCGCTATCTCACCTGGAAGGCCTGCCACCAGCTCGACATCACCGATCGGCGCAGCGACGAACTCGCGATCATGACCAAGATCCATTGCTCGGAGCTGTGCGTGCAGGTCGTCTACGACGCGATGCGCCTGGTCGGCGTGAACAGCTACAGCGACCTGAGCCCGCTGTCCGGATTGATCCAGGACGCGCTGTGCTTCCCGCTGTACGACGGCGGCAACATGGGCGTGCGGCGCCGCCAGCTGCACCGCAAGTTCATGAACCCCGAGTACGACCCGATGGCGTCGGCCGAAGGGCGCGGCTGATTTCGCCGACGGCGCTCAGGCCGGCGGCGTCAGCAGCTGGCCGAGCGCCTGTCCCATCCGCACCCTGCTGGCCGCCCCGACCGCGTCGCGCCATTTCACGGCGCCGTGCGGCAGCAGCAGCACCACGGTCGAGCCCATGTTGAAGCGGCCCATCTCGTCGCCGCGATCGAGCTGAACCGGACGGCTGGGCGTCCAGCGGCCCAGGCCGCTGCGGATGTGCGGCGGCGTGATCTGGCCGGCCCACACCGTCTCCATGCTGCCGACGTTGAGCGCTCCGACCAGCACCAGCGCCATCGGTCCGATCGCCGTGTCGAACATCGTCACCACGCGCTCGTTGCGCGCGAACAGGCGCGGCATCGCGCGCGCGGTGGCGGGATTGACGCTGAACAGGCGCCCCGGCACCAGCAGCCATTCGCGCAGCCGTCCGGCCAGCGGCATGTGGATCCGGTGGTAGTTGTACGGCGCAAGATAAATCGTGCAGAAGCTGCCGCCGGCGAAGGGATGCGCCAGTTCCGGATCGCCCAGCAGCTCGGCCGCGGTGTAGCTGCGGCCCTTGGCCTGGAAGATCCGTTCGCCGTCGATGTCGCCGAGCTGGCTGATGGTGCCGTCCACCGGCGAGATCAGCGTCAGCGGATCGGCGTCCAGCGGCCGCGCACCGGGTTGCAGCGCACGCGTGAAGAACGCGTTGAAGTGGCGATAGCCTTCGGGGCTCGGGTATTCGGCTTCGTCCAGGCTGATGCCGAACGCGCCCATGAACCAGCGGATGAATGCGTTCTTGAAGCCGGGCGACTCGATGCGCGTGAGCTTGAACACCACCCATGAGATGAAGCGGGTCGGCAGGCACAGCTGGATCAGCGCGAACAGCCGATCGCCCAGAGTGGCCGCGGTGGGATCCGACATCAGGCCGGACCCCCGTTCTTGCCCACGACGTTGCGCAGGTCCGTCACCAGCGGCTCGAGCCGCAACGGCGGCGTGAAATAACCTGCAACCTGAGCCTGCGGATTGACCAGGATCAGCGCCGAGGAATGGTCGACGTTGTAGGTCTCGGGGGTCGCGCCCGGGCTCTTCATGTAGACGAAGCCCATCGCGGCGCCGAGCTTGTCGAGCTCGGTGTTGGGCCCGGTGGCGCCCAGGAACGACGGATCGAAATAGGTCACGTACTGCTTCAGCGTCTCGGGCGTATCGCGCTCCGGATCGACCGAGAGCAGCACCACCTGGAGCGACTGGCCGCTTTCCGCGAGCTTGGCGCGCACCGACTTGAGCAGGCCCATCGTGTTCGGGCAGATGTCGGGGCAATGGGTGAATCCGACGAAGATCACGCTCCACTTGCCGTCGAATCGGGAGCGCGTGAACGGCTGGCCGTCGGTGCCCTGCAGCGTGAATTCGGGAATGGCGCGTGGCGCCGGCAGCAGCGTGCCGGACGCGATCTGCGTGCCCGGCATCCGGTCGGGCTTGAACACGAAATTGGCGACGACCAGGCCGGCGACCGCCGCGACGGCGGCCACGGTGCCGAGAATCAGCGCGGTCAAAGGTTTGGACATGGCGGAAGTCGGGGCGATGAAGGGGTTGCGAGCGGCTGTGGGGAGCGGGTTGGCATAATCGCGCGCCGACCCATTTTCTCATGTCGATGACGACACCGTCCGCATCCGACCCCGCGCCCCCCGCCGATCTCGCCGGTTTGCTGAGCGTGCGCGACTGGGTGCGCTGGGGCGCCAGCCGTTTTCGTGAAGCCGGCCTGGTGTTCGGTCACGGCACCGACAACGCGCTGGACGAGGCGTTTCACCTGGTGTTGCACGCGCTGCATCTGCCCTACGACCTGCCGGCGCTGTACCTGGAGTCGAACCTTTCGCTGCCCGAGCGCGCCGCGGTGCACGCGCTGCTGCGGCGCCGGCTGGATTCGCGGCTGCCGGCCGCCTATCTGATCGGCGAGATCGAGTTCGCGGGGCATGCGTACTACGTCGACGAACACGTGCTGGTGCCGCGCTCGCCGATCGCCGAGCTGGTCGAGCGCGGCTTCGCGCCGTGGATGGACGAGCCGCCGCGGCGCGTGCTCGATCTGTGCGCCGGTTCGGGCTGCATCGGCATCGCCTGCGCGCTGCACTTCGACTGCGAGGTCGTGCTCGGCGAGATCGACGCCGGTGCCCTCGAGGTCTGCGCGCGCAACATCCGGCGCCATCACGTGCACGAGCGCGTCCGCGCGGTGCCGGGCGACCTGTTCGCGGCGTTGCGCGGACAGCGCTTCGACCTGATCGTCAGCAATCCGCCCTATGTGCCGACCGCCGAATGGGAAGCGCTGGCGCCGGAGTACCAGCGCGAACCGCGACTGGCACTGGATGCGGGCAGCGACGGCATGGACATCGTCGCGCGCATCCTGCGCGAGGCGCCGGACTACCTGGATCGCGACGGCCTGCTGGTGTGCGAGGTCGGCGGCAGCGTCGAGGAGTTCGAGGCGCGCTGGCCCAAGCTGCCGGTGACCTGGATCGAGTTCCAGCGCGGCGGCGACGGCGTGTTCTGCATCCGCCGCGATGCGCTCAATCGGGCGCGATCGACGCTGTGAGCGGATCGCACGACCCCGCGCATCACCCTGATCACGGCCACGGCCACGGCCACGGCCACGGCCATGACCATGGCCACGCTCACGGTCCGGACCACGATCACCATCACTCGCATGCGAACCAGGGCGCCGGGCGGCTCAAGCTCGCACTGGCGATCACCACCGCGATCATGCTGGTGGAGTTCGTCGGCGGCTGGTGGACCCACTCGCTGGCGCTGATCGCCGACGCCGGGCACATGCTGGCCGACGCGGGCAGCCTGTTGCTGGCGGTGCTCGCGCTGGCGCAGGTCGAACGTCCGGCCGATGCCAAGCACAGCTACGGCCACGGCCGGTTTCCGGTGCTCGCGGCCTTCGCCAACGGCTTGCTGCTGCTGCTGGTGAGCGCCTGGATCGCGTTCGAGGCGGTCGCTCGACTGGTGACGCCCGAACCGGTCCAGGGCCTGGCGCTGGCCGGCGTCGCGCTGATCGGACTGGTCGCCAACCTGCTGGCCTTCGCGCTGCTGCACGGCGGCCACGAGCACGACCTCAACCGGCGCGGCGCGCTGGCGCACGTGTTGTCCGACCTGCTCGGTTCGGTCGCGGCGCTGCTCGCCGGCCTGATCATCTGGCAAACGGGCTGGCTGCGCGCCGACCCGCTGCTGTCGCTGTTCGCGGCGCTGCTGATCGTGCGCACCGGCGTGCGGGTCACGCGCGAATCGGCGCACGTGCTGCTCGAGGGCGCGCCGCCGGGCCTGAGCCTGCCTTGTGTCGCCGCCGAACTGCCGCGCGCGGTCAGCGGCGTGCTCAGCGTCCACCACGTGCACGCCTGGTCGATCACGCCGGGTGACAACCTGATGACGCTGCACGCGGTGCTCGCGCCCAGCGCCGACGCGGACCAGACGCTGTCGCGGATCCAGCAGTGGCTGCGCCAGACCCATCGCATCGGCCACGTAACGGTGCAGGTCGAGCGCCAGGACTGCGCGGTCAGCGCGGACTGCGGGGCGGATGAGCGACAATAGCGGCCGTTTGCACTCCGTCGATCCATGTCCGGCAACACCTTCGGCCGCTCCTTCTGCGTCACCAGCTTCGGCGAAAGCCATGGGCCGGCGATCGGCTGCGTCGTCGACGGCTGCCCGCCCGGCCTGGAGCTGAGCGAGGCCGACCTGCAGCCGGACCTGGACCGGCGCAAGCCGGGCACGTCGAAGTACGTCACCCAGCGCAAGGAAGACGACGCGGTGCGGATCCTGTCGGGCGTGTTCGAGGGGCGGACCACCGGCACGCCGATCGCGCTGCTGATCGAAAACACCGATCAGCGCAGCTACGACTACGACAAGATCAAGCAGACCTTCCGGCCCAACCACGCCGACTACGCGTACGTGCAGAAGTACGGCGTGCGCGACCACCGCGGTGGCGGTCGTTCCTCGGCGCGCGAGACCGCGGTGCGCGTCGCGGCCGGCGGCATCGCCAAGAAGTGGCTCCGGCAGAAGTTCGGCATCCAGGTCCGCGGCTACGTCGCGCAGATCGGCCCGGTCGAGCTCGCGCTGCAGGACTGGAGCGCGGTCAACACCAATCCCTTCTTCTGCGCCGAGCCAAAGCGCGTGCCCGAACTCGAGGCGCTGATCGATCGCCTGCGCAGCGAGGGCGATTCGGTCGGTGCCAAGGTCTGCGTGGTCGCATCGGGCATGCCGACGGGGCTCGGCGAGCCGGTGTTCGATCGCCTGGACGCGGACCTGGCGCACGCGCTGATGGGGATCAACGCGGTCAAGGCCGTGGAGATCGGCGACGGCGTGCGCGCGGCCGGCATGCGCGGCACCGAGCATCGCGACGAGATGCGGCCGGACGGATTCCTGTCGAACCACTCCGGCGGCATCGCGGGCGGCATCAGCACCGGGCAGGACGTGGTCTGTGCCATCGCGATCAAGCCGACGTCGAGCATCACCACGGCGGGCAAATCGATCGACGAGACCGGCGCGGCGGTGGACATGCGCACCACCGGTCGCCACGACCCCTGCGTGGGCATCCGCGCCGTGCCGATCGCCGAAGCGATGGTCGCGCTGGTGCTGATGGACCACGCGCTGCGCCAGCGCGCGCAGAACGCCGACGTCGTCGTCGACACGCCGCGCATCCCGGGTAGGGCGCCTTAAACAGGCAGGAAAAGACGTCACCGCAACGGAGCTGCGATCAAAGCAGCGACGGCAAAGGAAAAAAGCAAGGACGCAGAGGAACAAATCAATTCAAAAGACTTTGCGTCCTTTCTTTTCCTTTGCGCCTCTGCGGTGACGTCTTTTTTGAACTCCCTCCTCCACACGAAGCTCTCCGGCTTCTATTTCATCTACTACGTGGCGGTCGGCACGTTCGTGCCGTTCTGGCCGCTGTACCTGCACTCGCTGGGCTACTCGCCGGCGCAGATCGGCGTGGCGCTGGCGACCACCGGACTGGTGCGCGTGATCACGCCGGTGGGCTGGGGCTGGTTGATGGATCGCAGCGGACGGCGCATGCCCTGGATCGCCGGCGGCATGGCGGTCTCGGCACTGTTCTTCGGCGCCGTGCCGTTCACGTCGAGCTTCGGCGCATTGATCGCGCTGCACGCGATCTACGCGATCTTCTGGAACGTCGCGCTGCCGGCGTTCGACGTGGTGACGCTCAACCACCTGGCGCGCACCGGCGCGGACTACGCGCGCATCCGTCTGTGGGGCAGCATCGGTTTCATTCTCGCGGTGGCGGCGCTCGGTCCGATCCTGGATCGCACCGGGATGGGTCCGGTGCCCTGGGTGGTGGTCGCCGCGATGCTGGGCATGGTGTGGCTGGGCCTGCGCGTGCCCGACGTGCAGGACCTGCGTCCGCACGACGCCGCGCTCGGCGGATTCGTGGCGCAGGCCAAGCAGCCCGCGGTGCTGGCGCTGCTCGCGACCTGTTTCCTGTCGCAGTTCTCGTTCGCGCCGTACTACGGCTTCTTCTCGCTGCACCTGGAGCAGCACGCCTACTCGCGCAGCGTGATCGGCGTGCTGTGGGCGCTGGGCGTGGTCGCCGAAGTGATCGTGTTCCTCTACACCGGTCGGATCATCCGGCGCTGGGGCGCGCGGACGGTGTTGATCGTGACCTTGCTGAGCACGGCATTGCGCTGGCTGCTGCTGGCGCAGTTCGTCGATGTCGCGATGCTGCTGGTGTCCAGCCAGGTGCTGCACTTCCTGAGCTTCGCCGTCTACCACGCGGTCACGGTGCATTACGTGCACGAGCTGTTTCCGGGGCGGCTGCAGGGCCGCGGCCAGGCGTTGTTGGCCGCGGTGAGTTTCGGGCTCGGCGGTGCGCTGGGCAGCCTGCTGACGGGCGCGGCCTGGGAATCCTGGGGCGCACGCGCGGTGTACCTGGCCGCCACCGGCGCGGCGCTGCTCGGCGCATGGACCGCGGCGCGCGCACCGCAGCTCGATCGGCGCGCGCAGCCGGTAATCAAGGAGTCGGCCTCGCTCGAAGCCTGAGCGCCGATCAGCCGATCACGGGACCTTGTAGGCGCTGATCACGGTGTCGACCAGCGGCGGCGCGGTGACGCGCACGTCGATGCGCCGTGCCTGCACCGTCGCGCCCGCGGGGCCCAGCGCGCCGGAGTCGGCCACCGCGATGCGCACGCGGTAGTCGTCGAGTCCATCGAGCGTGTTGCCGTCCTGGTCGCGCGGTGGACGCTCGTCGAGGCCGTCGTAGTCGCGCACGTCGTCGTAGCTGCCGCGCGTCTCGCCGGAGGCGACGCCGTCCGGATCGTCGTACGCACGGGCCAGGATCTCGTCCAGATAGCCCTCGGCCAGCGCTACCGCCTGTTGCTGGCGTTGCGGATCGGCGCTGTGGCGCAGCGCGACGACGAACACCAGCATCACGCCGCCGATGGCCACCGCGATGATGGCGATCGACATCACGACCTCGATCAGCGTGAAGCCGGTCGCGCCGCGGCGGTTCACTGCACGACCACCTGGCCGCCGCCGCGCCGCACCCGCACCGTCCGCGGGCCGACCTGGATCGACAGGTCGGCGTCCGGCACGACGCCGCCCTGGGCGTCGAACACGCGCGTCGCCGGAAATCCCTCGCTGCTGGCGACGTCGACGCCCGACGGCGTCGTGCCGGCGTACGGCGCCTGGCCGGTGCCCGGATTGACGACCTCGGCGGCGAAGTTGGCGGCGCAGGTTCCGGCGGCGAAACCATCCGGCCGCTGCAGCCGGTAGTGGCCGGCGTCGGTCATCTGGAATCGCACCGGGCAGCGCGTCGAGATCGCGAGCTTCTGCGCGTAGCGCGCCGCGGCCGCCAGTTCCTGCGCGTAGCCGAACTCGTCGAAGCTCTGGCGACCGGTGAAGCGCGACACGGCGATCGTCGCCAGGATGCCGATGATCACGATCACCAGCAGCAGCTCGATCAGCGTGAAGCCGGATCCGGCGCGCATGGACGGGCCGGGCGGGTGCCTCAGCTGCAGTTGTCGTCGTTGAGCTCGACGATGGCCGAGCCCGATGCAGTGGCCTGCGAATAGACCACGCTGCAGGTGGCGGGGTCGGCCGGCGCGTTCTGGGGAACGTAGGTGACCGTTCCGGCGGTCGAATCGATGGCCTGTGTGAACCCGTCGAGATTCAGCACGCTGTTGCCGATGCCGTCGTTCGAAGCCTCGGGATAGCCGTGCACCAGCTTCACGACCGCACCCTCGAGCTGCACCGTCTGGCCCGACGCGGCGGTCATGCCGCGCGCCATCGCCAGGCCGTGCACCAGTGCCGAAGAGCTGCGCAGGCTGCCCGCCAGTCCGCGGATCGCGGCCTGCCGCGCTTCGGCGTTGACGTTGGCGAACCGGGGAATGGCGAAAGCCGCCAGGATGCCGAGGATGACCAGGACGACGATCAGCTCGATCAGCGTGAAACCCCGTTGGCGTGAACCACGCCGGGGCGGATGAAACGGGACAGCGGATGACTGGAAGAAGAACACGCGATGCTCCTGCGACGCCGCGGGCCGCGGCCTCTGACGTCACTCAGGTGGAGATTCCGGACCCCGCTTTGCTCGCCGCAGCGTGCGCGTCGGATTCCGGGCCAAAACGAATATGACAGTCGCCGGACGAGCCGGGCAACACGCCTCGAGTCCATTGGCGATGAACCTGCACGGCGCTTGGGCAGGCGCTCACATCACCCCGACGAGGCGCCAGTACAGAACGCCGCAGACCATCGCGACGAGGGCACCGATCAGCCGCGGGCGCCCGGCCACCAGCTTCGAGAGCGGATCGAAATGGCGATCTAGGGTGCGTTCGGCCGGCATGTCGATCCAGGTATTGGCAATGCGTTCGGGCGTCTTGAGCAGGCTCGGCCGCACGATGACGATCAGCGCGAAGGCCAGGATCACGCAGTTGAACCCGAGGAAGATCCATTCGCAGGCGGGCACGAGCCAGTCCATTCCCGCCGACACCCAGTGTCGATCGAGCAGCGCGATACCGGCGCCCGGCCGGTACGCGCTGAACCAGCGCCACAGCGCGTAGCCGGCACCGGCGCCGATCAGCACGCCGACGAGGCGGTGATGGCGATAGAACCAGCGCGTGGTGTCGACGGGCCGGTTGAGCCGGTTGAACCACGCGGCGGTCGGCACCCACCGGTCGGCGCCGGCGGCGAATCGGCGCGCCGCCTGCGGCGCGACCAGCAGCCACAGCCCCCACAGTGTCGAGAGCGCAAGGCCGCCGCGAAGGCAGACCAGCAAGCCTTCCTCGAGACCGGCCAGCAGTTGCGGGTGAATCGGGGGCATGGCGCATGGTATCGCAGCCCCTGCGCGTTCCGGCCGGCTCAATTGCGCTTGAGCGCCGCGCCCGACAGGTCCCACATCGGCAGGAACACCGCGAGCGCGAGCAGCAGCACCACGCCGCCGACGACGATGATCAGCAGCGGCTCGATCAGCGATGCGAGGTTGTCGACGTCGGCCGCGACTTCGCGGTCGTAGTAGTCGGCGACCTCTTCCATCATCTCGTCGATGCGTCCGGTTTCCTCGCCGACGGACAGCATCTGCAGCACCAGCGGCGTGAACATGCCGCTGGCCGCGGCCGCGCGGCTCAGGTTCTCGCCGCGCTCCACCGCCTCGCGCAACGTGCGCACCTTGTCGGCGACGACCTCGTTCTGCACCGCGCGACCGACCAGCACCAGGCCGTCCATCAGCGGCACGCCCGCGCGCACGATGATCGCGAACGAACGTGCGAAACGCGCCAGCGTCGCGCGCAGCACGATCGAACCGAGCACTGGCAGGCGCAGCTTGAGGCGGTCGGTGAAGAGCCGGCCCTGCGGCGTGGCCAGCGCGCTGCGCCCCGCGAAGATCGCAAGGACCAGTCCGCCGAGCAGCAGGTACCAGTAGTTCACGGTGAAGTCCGACACCGCGATGATCACCTGCGTCGGCCACGGCAGCTGCGCGCCGAACGATTTGAACGCGCGCGCGAACTGCGGCACCACCATCGTCATGATCACGCCGATGGCGACCGCAACCGCCACCAGCACGATCACCGGATAGCGCAGCGCCGCCGCGACCTTGGCGCGCGTGTTCGCATCGAACGCGAGGTAGTGGTAGAGGCGCAGAAAAGCCTCGTCGAGCTTGCCGGAGTTCTCGCCGACGCGGACCACGTTGACGAACAGCGGGCTGAACACCTTGGGATGCCGCGCCAGCGCCGAAGCCAGGTCGCGTCCCGCGCCCAGGCTCTGCACGACGTCCTCGAGGGTGCGCACCATCACCGGGTGGCGCGACGACTCGGCCAGCCCGCGCAGCGCGCGCACCAGCGGCACGCCGGACCTGGTCAGCGAATACATCTGGCGCGCGAACAGCATCAGGTCGGCGATGCCCGGATTGCGCGTGAAGATCTCGGTGCGCAGGAAGGCGGGCAGGGCGCCGCGCCCGGTGGCGACCCCGGCCTCGATGCGGATCGGGGTGACGCCGGTTCCGACGAGCTGCGCCGCGACCGCCGCGGCGTTTTCCGCGCGCACTTCGCCGCTGACCGGTCGTCCCTGGCGATCGCGTCCCTTGAAGCGGTAGAGGATCACGTCGCAGGGTTCCTCAGGCCGTCGACGCCGCGTTGCCGAACAGCGGCGCCGGATCCTCGTCCGGCAGGCCGGTGACGCGGATGACCTCGGCCACCGTGGTGATGCCGCGCAGAACGTAGTCGACGCCGCACTGCGTCAACGTGCGAAAGCCGGTCTGCTTCGACGCCACGCGATCGAACTCGCGGAATTCGCCGCGTCGCAGCAGGTCGGCCAGCCCGCGGTCGATCTCGAGCAGCTCGTAGATGCCGACGCGTCCGCGATAGCCGGTGTGATTGCAGTACTGGCAGCCCGCGCCGTGGCGCAGCTTGGCGTCGGCCACACGTCTGCCGGAACTCATGTCGAGCCATGCGCGCTCGCCCGGCGTCGGCGAATAGGGCTGCGCACAGCTGTCGCAGATGCGGCGCACCAGGCGCTGCGCGAGCACCGCGTTGAGCGCGGTGGCGACCATGTAGCCGGCCACGCCCATGTCGACGAGGCGATTGATCGTCGAGATCGCGTCGTTGGTGTGCAGCGTCGAGAGCACGAGGTGGCCGGTCATCGCGGCGCGCACGCCGATCTCGGCGGTCTCGGGGTCGCGCATTTCGCCGACCATGATGATGTCGGGGTCCTGGCGCAGCGCGGAACGCAACACACGCGAAAAACTCAGCTCGATCTTGGTGTGGATCTGCACCTGGTTGATGCGTGGCAGCCGGTATTCGACCGGGTCCTCGACGGTGATGATCTTGTGCTCGGGGACGTTGATCTCGTTGAGCGCGCCGTACAGCGTCGTGGTCTTGCCCGAGCCGGTGGGACCGGTGACCAGCACCATGCCGTTGGGTCGGCGGATCAGGCGGCGGAAGCGCGCGAGGATGTCCTCGGGCATTCCGGATTCCTCGAGCGACAGCAGGCCGGCCGACTGGTCGAGCAGGCGCATCACGATCGATTCGCCGTGCTGCACCGGCATCGTCGACAGGCGCACGTCCAGCCGCGTGTTCTTGACCTTGATGTTGAAGCGCCCGTCCTGCGGCAGGCGCTTCTCGGAGATGTCGAGGCCCGACATCAGCTTCAGGCGCGTCACCAGCGCCGAGGCGATGCGGGTCTCGTCGATGATCTGCTCGTGCAGGAAGCCGTCGATGCGCTGGCGCACGCGCAGCAGGTTTTCCTCGGGCTCGATGTGGATGTCGGAGGCGTGCACCTGCGAGGCGTCCTCGAACATCGAATGCAGCAGGCGCACCACCGGCGCATCGTCGGCGGCCGACGCGTCGGCGCCGGTGCCGATCTGCGTGAGGTCGAACTGGCCCTGGCTGATCTCCGCGCCGAGCTGTTCGGCCAGCGTGATGATCTCGTCGGTGCGTCGGTACACCGTGTCGATCGCCTGCTGCAGCTCCGACTCGCGCACCAGCGCCAGTTTGATCGGCCGGTTCAGCTGCGACCGCATGCTGTCGTAGGCCAGGATGTCGGTCGGATCGGCCATGCCGACCACCAGCGCATCGCCGTCGTTGCGCAGCACGATCGCCTTGTGACGTCGCGCCTGGACCTCGGGCAGCAGGCGCACCGCCTCGGATTCGAACTGGAACTGGCGCAGGTCGATCACCGGCAGCAGCAGCTGCTCGGACAGCGCCCTGAGGATCTGCTCCTCGGTCAGGAGGTCGAGTTCGACCAAAATCCAGCCGAGCTGGCCGCCGCGCTGCTTCTGGATGTTGACGGCCTGTTGCAGCTGCTCGTTCGTGAGCAGCTTCTGCTCGACCAGCAGTTCGCCCAGGCGGAGCTTGCGACGCGGATTCAAGGTGTCTCCAACGCGGTGACGCGATCCTGCGCGAAGGCGCGCAAGGACGGCGCCAGGCGATCGGATTGCAAGGCGCGACGATACGCGATGCGCGCGGGCTCGGGCCGCTGTTCGCGCTCGAGCGAGATGGCCAGGCCCACCCAGTGCGCAGGTTCGATCGGATCGCGCGTGGTCAGCGCCGCATAGGCCTCAGCGGCTTCGGCGTGGCGTCCGAGGCGTTGCAGCGCGGCGGCGCGCAAGGCTGCCGACTCCACGTCGCGTTCTGCGTCGGTCGCCGTCACGATCAGCAACGCCGTCGCCGGATCCTGGTCGGTCAACGCCTGGCGCGCGCGGTGTCGGCGCTCCACGGCGGGATCGATCGGGACGGGTTGCGCAGCCGGCGTGGCGATCGGTCGCGCAGCCGGTTCCGGCGCGGGGACGGGGACCGCTTTCGGCGACGCGGGTTCTGGCAAGGCTCTGGGCTGCGGCGGCTGCGCCCGCGTCTGTTCGCGCTCGACGCGTTCGGCGTCGTCGAGCACCGCGGGCGCATCGATCGTCGCGACGGGCGCCGCTTCGAGCGAGGTCAGCCGCGAGGTGAGCTGCAGCTGCGGTGCGATGGCCTCGGCCGGCGATTCGGTCTCGGCTTCGACCGGAGCGGGTGTCGGCGGCGTCGACGCCAGCACCGGCGCCGGTCGTGCCTGCGGCGGCGCAACCTGCGCGCCGCCGGGCCACCACCACCAGAGCCCCGCCGCGATCGCCAACATCACCAGCAGCAGCAGCGCGAGCTTGGATCGATCGAGGTCGGCGTTGGCGGCCTGCAACGGCTCGTTGAGGCGAACGCCCTGCAGTGATTCGGCACCGGGCGCCTGGCGCGCGGCCAGGTCGTCGAGCATGCGGTTGATCAGACTCATCGGCGACTCAGGCGACGTAGCGCAGCAGCAGCGCCAGACCCGCGCCCGCGCCGAGGGCGGCGGCCAGCCACCCCGGATGCTCGCGCAGCAGCGCCGCCGGCCACTGCCACAAGGGCAGGCGCGCGGACTCGGTGTCGGCGATCGCCGCCAGCGCGTGCGCGCGGCCCACGCGCGGCGCGCCGGGTCCATAGGCCGCGAGCAGCGACTTGTGGCACAGCATGTTGATCGTGCGCGGCACGCCGCGGCTGGCGCGATAAAGCAGGTCCAGCGCGTCGTCGGCGAACAGCTCGGGCGCACCGCCGGCCACCGTCAGTCGATGCGCCACGTAGCCGCCGAACTGCGCGTGTGACAGCGCGCCGAGGCGATGACTGAAGCCGATGCGCTGGCGCAGCTGGCGCAGCTCGGGTCGCGCCAGGCGCTGATCGAGCTCGGGCTGGCCGAACAGCACGACCTGCAGCAGCTTGTCGCGCTCGGTCTCGAGGTTGGTGAGCAGGCGCACGACCTCCAGCGCCTCGTCGGGCAGGGCCTGCGCCTCGTCGACCACCAGCACCGTGCGCGCGCCGGTCCTGGCGACCTTGAGCAGGCGGCGCTGGATCGTGCCGAGCAGCAGTTCGGGCTCGCGCTCGCGCACGGTTCGCGGCAGGCAGCCGAGTTCCTCGGCGACCATCGTGATCAGCGCGGCACGCGAACCGGCCGGGTGCGGCAGGTACGCCGTGACCCATCGGGATTCGCCTTCCTCGCCCAGCGCGCGCAGCAGGCGCCGGCACAGCGTGGTCTTGCCCAGTCCGATCTCGCCGGTGATCTTGAGGAAGCCTTCGCCGGCGCGCAGCGCCACCAGCAGCGTATTGAGCGCGGCCTGGTGCGAGGCCTGGGCGAAGAAGAAATCGGTGTCGGGCGTCAGGCCGAAGGGCGCCGCACGCAGACCGAAGTGCTCCTGGTACACGGCACGCGATCGCCGATCAGGGAATCTTCATCGGCTCGGGCGGCGGCGTCAGGTGATCGTTGGGATCCCAGGACGCCGGCGTGTCCAGGCCGACCGCGAGCGGACGCAGCAGGATCACCAGCTCGCTCTTGAGCTGGCCCTTGCGCTGCTGCTTGAACAGATTGCCGATCAGCGGAATGCTCGACAGCCCCGGCAGACCGAAATCCTCGTTGCGATTGCGCTGCTCCATCAGGCCGCCGATCACGACCACCTGGCCGCTGCGCGCGCGCACGATGCTGTCGGTCTCGCGAACGCGCGACAGCGCCAGCGGCAGCACCTGGTTCTGGTTCTGGATCGTGATGGTCTTGGTCTGGTCCTGCACCTCGCTGACGATCGGGTGCACGTGCAGCACGATGTTCGAGGCCTGGTCGATCTGCGGCGTCACGTCCAGCGAGATGCCCGAGAAGAACGGCGTGAGCTCGACGTCCTGGCTGGTGCTGGTCGACGCGCCGGTGGTGGTGTTGCTGTCGATGCCGGTGACGAAGAACTCGTCCGAGCCGACCTTGATGATCGCCTTCTGGTTGTTCAGCGTGGCCACGCGCGGCGACGAGAGCACCTGCACGTCGCCCTGCGCGCGCAGCAGTTCGATCACGGCGCTGAAGTCGTTGGCGGTCACCGTGGCGACGAAGCCGCCGCCGATGGCGCTGGTGACGGTGCTGCGCGTGATCCCGCCCAGGTTGCCGGGCAGCACGTTCAGCGCCGTTCCCGATTGCGGCGTGTTGCCGTTCTCGAACACGTCGGCGCCGCCCACGACGCCGGCACCGAAGGTGTGGCCGTTGTCGGTGGCGATGCCCGCCCAGTTGACGCCGGCCTGGAACGCATCGTTGAGCGTGACCTCGAGGATCTTGGCTTCGAGGATCACCTGCCGGTCCATGCTCGACTGCAGGCCGTTCAGATAATCGGCGATCGAACGCAGCTCGCCGGGCATCGCGCGCGCCACCACCAGACCCGACTCGCGATTGATCACGATCGTGCGGCCTTCGGTGGGAGGCACGAGCACCTTGAGCGTGCGGTCGAGCTCGCTCCAGAAATCGGACACGGTCAGCGTCTCGATGCCGCTGGCGATGACGGTCTCGCGGCTGCTGTCGGTGTCGCCGGACTCGTTGAAGCTGTTGCCGCCGCGCGCGCCCGGATCCTGCGAGTCGGTGAGCTGTCCCGAGCTCACGCGCGTGTTCGAGCGGCCCTGTCGGCGCAGGTTCAGGTAGTTCACCTGGAACACCCGGGTGGCCAGGTGCGCGCCGAGCACGACAAAGCCGTACGGCGTGCTCTTGTACTCGTAGCCGTAGGCCTCCTGCACCGCCTGCATCACCTGCGGCACCGTCACGTTCTTCAGATCGAGCGTGATCTCGCCGGCGACCTCGGGCTGCACCACCATGTTGTACGGCGTGCCGTCGACCAGGCTCATGAAGAAGCCGCGTGCCGGCGCCTCGTGCACGTTGATGTCGAAACGCGCTTCGGCAGCGCGCTCGGCCGGCGCGATGTCGGGCGGACGCGGGGCAGGGATCAGCGCCGCCGCGACGTCCGGCGGCACCGCCACGGGTTCGGCGGACCTGGGCGAGGCCGGCTGCGTCGAGCAGGCCGCGAGCAGGACGCAGGCGAGTCCCATCGCAAATGCCGCTGCTGCGCGCGTGCAGACGCCTCCCGCCATGCTCTCTATCTCCCCGTCGGCGTCTTGGCCGTGATCGATTTGCCGGCCGGCAGCGGCAGCTGCAACCGGATGCGACGACCTTCGTGTTCGATCGACGCCCCCCCGGCGTCGACCGCCACCAGTCGTGCGCCGTCAATCCTAGCGCCCAGTGCGACGCTGCGCCCGTTGATCACGGCCACGCGGCGATCGCCGGAGATCAGCGTCGAGGTCAGCGTCCAGCGCGGCGTCTCGATGTGTTTGGCAACCGTGGCGTCCGACGCGATGCCGGCCGACGGGCGATCGAGCGGCGTCGGCTGCGTGGGATCGCCGTATTCGAGCGGCCCGGCCATCGCGCCGGACATCAAGAGCAGCGCCGCGACCAGGATCGGGACGAGCGGCCTAGACACCGATCCAGGCCTCTTCCTGTCCCAGCGTGTAGGCCGTGAGCTTCACGCGCAGCCGCGGGTATGCGGTCACGTCGAGTTCGAGCGTCTGCCAGTAGAAACGCCACTGCAGCTGATCGAGCGCGCGCAGATAGGCGAGCAGGTCCAGATAGGTGCCGTCCAATTCGATTTCGACACCGTGACGGAAGATCTGGCTCGGCAGCGCTTCGCCCGGCACCAGCGAGGCCAGGGGTTCGGCCGGCAGGCTGCGCAGCGCGACCAGGTCGAGCGGCTTGCTCCGATCCAGCACCTGGTCGAGCACCTGCACCATCTGCTCCGGTGCGATCAGCGCGCTCGTGAGGCCGCCGAGCTGGCCGTCCAGATCGGCGATGCCGCTGCGCTCCTGCTGGACCTGCGCCCGCAGCGCGGCGTTGGGATCGGTGCCGCGCTGCACGGCCAGTTCGGCGACGGCGCGATCGAGCCGGTCGACCTCGGTGCGCAGCGAAACGACCTCCGGTTGCATGCGCTGGTGTGATCGATCCACCGGCCGCATCAGCACGGTGTCCCACAGCACCGCGATCACGATCAGCGCCGCGAGCAGCACGAGGACCCGCTCGCGCAACGACAGCGCATCGATCCGGTCGAGCAGGTCGCTCCACCAGAGCCTCATCGCGCGCCTCCCGCGCTCAAACGGAAGGCTGTCATGGCAGATCCGTCCCCGCGCGCGTGTGCAGCTCGAAGCTCAGCTGCGTGCCGTCGGGCGCGCGCTCCAGTCGGACATCGCCGAAGCGTGCGCCCGGAAAGCCTTGGCCGCCGGCGAGGCGCTCGAGGAAACGCGGCAGCAGGTCCTCGCGCGAGGTCTCGCCGCGCAGCGAAATCTCGCGACCGCCCTCCATCAGACCGATGTGTGTGAGCCACACGCCGGCCAGGCGCCGATCGGCGAGCGCATCGAGCTGCGGCACGAAGCCCGCCGTGCTGCCGAGTTCGCCGCGCGCCAGCACACGCAGCACGCTCTCCTTCTGCGCGCGTTCGTTCTGCAGCCGCTGGAGCTCGGCCTCGAGCTGCTGGCTCTGTCCGCTCTCGGACTGCGTCGCGGTCAGGACCTGCAGGCGGGCGTTGGCCTGGTCGCGCTTGCTCACGAGAATGGCGTGCTCGCGCGCCAGGCCGCGTTCGCTCCACAGCGTCAATCCGTAGACCACGCCGAGCGCCACCGCCCAGATCGCACAGATGCGCAGCACGATCTGCGACGAGAACAGCGCGCGCTGCTTGCGAAAGATCGGCTGATGCAGGTTGATCTGCTGGTTCATCATGGCCGTCAGAGCGTCGTGGTCTCGGTGCGCAGCGCCGCGCCGACCGCCAGCAGGCACATCGCCTGGCGCTCCGGCGGCACCCTGATCCCGCCGGGCATCAGCGTGTCGAGATCCAGCCCGCGCACGGGCAGGCCGGTGCTCTCGGCCAGGCCTTCGCGCAGGCCGTGCACCAGCCGCGCGGCGGGCGTGAGCACGATCGACGAAGGCGTCAGCGCCTGGAAACGGCTCTCGCAGTATTCCAGCGAGCGGTAGACCTCTTCGGTGAGCATCTCCAGCAGCCGCGCGAGTTCGTCGTCGTCGCCGGCGCGCGCCACCGCGCTGGACAGCGCCTGCTGGCCGATCGCGATGCGACGCGACAGGTAGAGCGTCGAATTGCGTGTCACCACGATCAGCGTGTGGTCCTGCTCGAGATGCAGCACCACGAGGCCGTCGCGATCCTCGGGCATCAGCGCCGTCAGGTTGCGCAGCGCGAGCTCGGCGATGTCGACCGCCGCGACCTGGCAGCCGCCGCGGGTGAGCAGCGCCACCTTCTGCGCGATCAGCGGCGAGCGCGCCGCCACCACGCACAGCGTGCGCGGCTTGGCTTCGCCGTGGCTGATCTGCTGGGGCATGTCGAACACGTCGATGGTGGCGTCGTCGAGCGGCATGTCCACCAGGTCGTGGATGCGCCAACGCACCGCCTCGCGCAGCTCGGAGGCGGGAACGTCCGGCGTATCGACCAGCAGCAGCTGGTATTCGCTGGGACCCAGCACGCAATGGAAATGCCCGGAATCGGTGCCCAATCCGCCGATCAGTCCGCGCAGGATGTACGCGGGCTCCGCCGCCCGCGGCACCGGGCGGTAATCGCAGGCGGTCAGTCGCGGGACGCCGTTGGCGCGAACCACGCGCGCCAGCGCGATGCCGTCCGGCGACAGCCACAGACCGATCGACCCGGTCTCGGCCGGTTCGCGCCGCAGCAGGCTCAGGAAGGCGCGCTTGGGATTCAAATGCCCAGCACCTGTTCGATCGGCTCGGGGCGACCCAGATGCCAGCCCTGGCCATAGTCGACGCCCATGTCGCGCAACGTCCGCAGGATCTGCTCGTCCTCGATCCACTCGGCGATCACGGTGACCCGCATCATGCGGGCGAACTCGGTGAAGCTGCGGCACACGGCGGCATCGAGCGGGGACGCCACGTTCTTGACGAAGATGCCGGCGATCTTGAGGTAGTCGACCCGCAGCTCCTTCAGATAGCCGAACGAGGACATGCCGGTGCCGAAGTCGTCCAGGGCGAACGCGCAGCCGCGACTGTAGACATCCTCCATCAGCTTCTTGGCGCGCTGCAGGCTCGAGATCACCGCGCTCTCGGTGACCTCGAACACCAGCTGCGGCGTCAGGTTCTTGTGCGTCGTCAGCTGATCGAGCAGGAACTCGCGGAAGCCCTCGTCGCCCAGGCTCTGGCCCGACAGATTGATGAACAGCTTGGGCCTGCGGCCGGCGGCGAAGGCGGTCTGCAGGGCCTTGAGCGCCGAGGCGACCACCCATTGGTCGATGCGATTCATCATCTGGTAGCGCTCGGCCGCGGCCAGGAAATCGTCGGGCGTGACGACCTGTCCGTCGGGCTGGCGCATGCGCACCAGCGCCTCGCAGGCGTCGAGATCCGGCGCGCTGTACGCCACCGGCACGATGCCCTGCGCATAGAGCTCGAAGTGGCTGTTCTCGACGGCGTCCTTCAGGCGCGTGGCCCAGCGCATGTGGCGCAGCTGCTGCTGCAGGTCGGCGTCGGCCGCGCGATACAGGTGCACGCGGTTGCGGCCCAGGTCCTTGGCCATGTAGCAGGCCGCGTCGGCCAGCGCCAAGGCCTCGTCCACGCCGCCTTCGACCTGCTCGAGCATCGCGATGCCGATGCTGGCGTCGACGCTGAAGCTCTGGCCGTTCCACTGGAAGCGCACGCCACTGACGCGGGTGCGCAGGCTGTTGGCGATCGCCACCGCCTGCCGGGGTTCGCAATCGTCGAGCAGCACCCCGAACTCGTCGCCGCCCAGGCGCGCGAGCGTGTCCCGCGGCCGCACCTTGCTGCGCAGGGCGTCGGCGACCTCGCGCAGCATCAGGTCACCCGCGTGATGCCCGCAGGTGTCGTTGAGCAGCTTGAACTGGTCGAGGTCGACGTAGCACAGCGCGATCCGGCGCGGCGCGCCGCGCGCGCCGTTCAAGGCCTCGTGCAGCTGGCGCGAGAACTCGCGGCGATTGATCAGGCCGGTGAGATCGTCGTGCGAGGCCTGCTCGGCCAGCACCTTGGTGAGCTGGCGCAGCTCGGAGACGTCGCGCATCACCAGCACCGAGCCGCCGCGCCCCTCGTCGTCGGCGCCGGCGTGGCTCTCGCTGCGCGAGACGCTGATCTCGACGTTGCGCGAGGTGCCTTGCGGCGTTCTGACGTTGGCGACCAGGCCGGCGCTGCCGCTGGCCTCGAGCGCGGCGAGCAGCGGGGCATCCAGCGGCGCGTTGCGATCCGGCTCGCTGAGCAGCACCACGTCGTCCAGCGCGCTGCCGTTGGCCAGCGACGGCGGAATGCCGGTCAGCCGCTCGGCCGCCGGATTGAGGAAGCGCACCGCGCCGGCGTGGTCGACCGCGACGATGCCGTCGTGGATCGAGCTGAGGATGACCTGCAGGTTCTGCTTCTCGTCGGCCAGCACCTGTTCGAGGCGGCGCTGCTCGGTGACGTCGAACAGCGTCACCAGCAGCGCGGGGCCGCCGCGGTAGTCGATGCGGGTGATGTGCAGGCGCGCCCAATACAAGGTGCCGTTCTGGCGGCGTCCCCGCGCCTCGATGCCTTCGGGGTCGTCCACCGTACCGCGCGCCAGCGCCGTTTCGAGGCGCTCGCGCCAGCCTTCTAGGAACAGTTCGACCAGCGATCCGCGCTCGCGCAGCTCGTCCCGCGAATAGCCGGTCAGGCGCGAGGCGAACGGATTGCTGTAGAGAAGGCCGTCGCGCACCACGAAGATCGCCACGCCCGAGGACTCGGCCAGTACGCGGAAACTGCGCTCGCGTTCGCGCATGTCGGCTTCGGCCTTGCGCACACGCCCCAGCAGTTGGCCGATGCGCAGCGACATGCGGCCGAGCTCGTCACCGCGCGCACCATCGGCGAGCATCGCCGTCTCGACCGATTCGGTGCTGCCGCCCGGCGTGGTCGCATCGAGCTTGTGCGTCAGGCTGGTCAGGCGGCGCAGCAGGCTGCGATCGAGGAACCACCAGGTTCCGAACATCAGCACCACGAAGCCGGCGATGCTGGCCAGGCGCAGGTCGTCGCTGCTGCGCTGCCCGTTCTCGAGGATCGAGTCCTGCAAGCGTACGCAGAGGAATTGTGGTCGCGAGTTGAGCGCCGGCGACAGGCGCGTGCAGGCCTGCATCGGCCGCCCCGGCCCGGTGATCGGCGGTGCCTCGGCATCGACCAGCGTCACGCGCGTGCCGGAGAGCTCGTCGAGCGCGGTCATCGCGGCGTCGTCGAAGCTGCGGCCGATCACCACCACCGGGACGTCGCCGCCGCTGCCGAGCTTGGCGCCCGCGACGCCGAACAAGCCGCCCCGGGTCACGTTCCAGCCGCTCAGGGCGGGTTCGCTGCCGGCCCGCAGCGCGGCCGCGTGCTGTCGGAGCAGGTTCAGTTCGAGTTCCGAGGCGGCGCGTTCGGCGCCGGTGGCACCCTGCTCGTGCGAGTGCGACAGCAGGATGTTGCCGGTGCCGTCGATGATCGCGGCGGTGTCGTAGCCCACGCCCAGGCGCGTGGCCAGGCGCAGGCGTTCGAGCAGGGGCGCGGCGGCCTGCGGTCCGCTCCTGATGCTGTCGGGTGTTTCCTGGACCGCCTGCGCAACGTCGCGCGCGAGCGATTCCATCGGCTGCACGAAGCGATCGAGCCACAGCTGGATCAGGCGCAGGCTGGCCTGCACCTGGCTCTGTTCGAGGCGCGCGAAATCGCGCAGCAGGTAGGAATTGATCAGCGCGGACTGGCTGACGACGCCCACGACCATCAGCGCCGCCATGAGCACCAGCAGCCGCGCGCGCTGACTCGTCGTTCTGCTGCCGTCCCCGGCGAGGAGCGACGGCTTCGCGCTTCCTTCGCCTGCGGCCACGTTCAATCCGCCATAACCGAGGGCGGCTTTATCGGCCATTCGTATTCTCTTGGTCCTTGTCCCGGTTCCCCGCCCCTGACCGGTCACGCAAGCCGCGGCCGTAAACTACGCGAGCGCAACGGGGTCGACAATAGAGACGCGCAGGTCATCGACGCGGCGCGCAGGGAGACGCAAATGCGGGGCACAATTCGGATGGCAACGCAGCGCGCGCGGACGCTGCGGATCGCACGACGCACACGCTGAAATGGGCAGGCAGCGCGGCGCCGATACCGGCTTCACCCTGGTCGAGCTGATCGTGGTGATCGTGATCATCGGGATCGTCGCGGCCACCGTGGGGTTGTTCATCGGCTCGCCGATCCGAGGCTTCATCGACCAGTCGCGGCGGGCCGCGCTGACCGACGCCGCCGACCTGGCCCTGTCGCGGATGGCGCGCGATCTGCGCGTGGCCCTGCCCAACAGCGTGCGCAGCTCCGCCGACGGGCATGCCATCGAACTGCTGCGCACGCTCGATGGCGATCGCTACCGGGCCGAGCCGCCCGGTGGGGAGGACGATCGCCTGACACCCGGGATCGCCGACATCGCGTTCAACACGCTTTCGCCACTGGGCGGCAGCGAGGGCATTGCGCCCGGCGCGCGTCTGGCGGTGTATCCGCTGGGCGAGGCCGGTTCGGAGCCCTATCGGGACGCTGTGCTGACGCCGGCCGGACTGGGCATCGGTCGAAGCGATGTCACGGTCGGCAGCGCCGCCGAGAGCCGCATCACGCTCGATGGCGCGCACAGCTTTCCGTTCGATTCGCCCAGCCGTCGGATCTTCCTGGTGGAGGGCCCGGTCAGCTACCTGTGCGCCGACGGCCTGCTGCTGCGCTATGCCGGCTATCCGCTGCAGACCTCGCAACCCGGCACGCGCGCGGCGCTCGAGGCGCTGACCGCGCCGGGCGCGTCCTCGGTGATCGCCGAAGGCGTGGACGTGGCGTCGTGCGACCTTCGCTATTCGGTCAGCGCGACGTCGCGCCGTCATGCGGTCGCGCGCCTGGCCATCGTGATCGAGCGGGACCAGGAAGCGGTGCGCCTGCTGCGCCAGGTCCACGTGGACAACACCCCGTGAACGCCTTGCGCGGCTTCGCGCTGGTGTCCGCGCTGTTCCTGATCGTGGTGCTGTCGGCGCTCGGAGCGTTCCTGGTCAACGTGGTGGCGGTGCAGCACGCAACGCCGGCGATGCGCGTGCGCGCCGCGCGCGCCGATTACGCCGCGCGCAGCGGCATGGCCTGGGCGGTGCACCGGGCGCTGGATGCGGGCGTGTGCGGCGACGCGGACTTCGGGCTGACCGAAGGGGCGCTCGCCGGCTACGCGGTGAGCGTGCGCTGCACCGCCACCGTGCACGACCTGGCGGGCGCCGCGGTTGCGTACTACGTGATCGACGTCAGCGCGCAGTCCGGCGAATACGGCGGCGCCGACTTCGTCGCGCGCAGCCTGCAGGCCAAGGTGGGGGGATCTTGAGGCGCATCAGGGGGCGGTGGGCGCTGCTCGCATCGGTGCTGGCATGCGCCGCCGCGCACGCCGACGTGCTGCTTCCGGGCGCCCAGCACCTGGGAGACCAGGAGCGCACCGAGATGACGCCGGTGGACCCGGTGCGGCGCGCGCAGATGACCGGCAATCCGAGCCACTTCCATCTCTCCCAGCCCGTCACGATCACGGGCGTGCGGCTCGGGGCGCCGCGCGCCTACCAGAACAGCAACGTGATCCGCGTGCTGATCGACGGCGTGGCGCGTACCGGCAATTTCGACGATCCCTCGCACACCTTCGTGTTCGCCACGCCGCTGACCGTGTCGTCCGGGCCGCACACGATCGTGGTGGACCCGGGGTGCCTCAACAACGGCGGCAATCCGCAGAACTGCCCCGGCGCCTCCGAGAACGACCTGAGCTTCGCCGCGCTGATCCTGCTCAGCGGATCGCAGACGACGACGAGCCGATCGTTCAACCGCCGCCGCCACATCGGCGACGACAACGAGGCGGTCAACGACGACTACCTGGGCCGCTACTACCCGGACGTGCTGGACCCGCCACCGGGCAACCTGCGGGTCGACGAGACGTTCTCGCTGGAGGCCAACCGTGTTCTGAACCAGATCCAGTTCTTCGGCCTGCGCGACGTCGAGACGCCGGCGGGCGGCCACGCGCAGGTGCTGATCGACGGAACGCCGGTGGCGGTGCTGGCGGGTCCGGGCAATCCGCTGATCGTGGGCGCGACGCTGCCGCTGGCCGCGGGCACGCACACGCTGAGCGTCATCGCGGGCAGCAACGGGCCGGGCGATCGCGACAGCATCTCGTGGGACGACATCGTGCTGCTGTTCGGCGCGTCGTCGGGCGGAACGCCGGGACGATTCAATGCCGTGGATCCGGGCGAGGCGGCCGCCAGCGGGCCGATCCGCACCAAGGTCGCGGGCGCGGCGTTCGCGCTCGACATCGTCGCACTCGATCTCGACGGATCGACGCCGCTCACCGATTTCGTCGGCACGGTGTCGGTCGAGCTGCTCGACGCCGGCAACGACGGCGGCGGTCTCGACGCATTCGGCTGCCGGTCGAGCTGGAACGCGTTGGCGTCGTTCGGTCCGCTCAGCATCGGCGCGTCCGACCTGGGACGGCGCGCGCTGACGCTGAGCCATGCCGGCCTGCTGCGGGTGGCGCGTGTGCGCGTCACCGATTCGGCCACCGGCGTCGCCGGCTGTTCGGTCGACACCTTCGCCATCCGCCCGGCCGATTTCGCGGTGCAGGCCAGCCACGCGAGCCCCGTCGCCGCGGGAACCGACGAACTGCTCAACGATGTCGGGACCGGCGGCACGCGCGTGCACCGCGCGGGCCGGCCGTTCACGGTTCGCGCGACCGCGCGTGCGGTCGGTGGCACCACGTTGGCGACGTATGTCGGCGATCCGATCCTGAGCGTGCAGTCGACGATCCAGGGAACGCAGCCCGGCTCGCTGATCACCGGAAGCTGGAGCGGCAGCGGAACGCGTCGAACCGACCTGGCGAGCTATGGCGAGGTCGGAACGTTCAACCTCGCGGTGACCGACACC
Organism: Panacagrimonas sp.; assembly: GCF_020697055.1. Taxonomy (GTDB): domain Bacteria; phylum Pseudomonadota; class Gammaproteobacteria; order Nevskiales; family Nevskiaceae; genus Panacagrimonas. The sequence goes on from NZ_JAJFBP010000008.1 coordinate 59,767, forward strand.
ACTTTCGCGGACGTCGACTCCGACGACACCGCGCTGGTGCAGCGCCAGTTCACCGGCGTCGCCGCGATCGGCCGCTTCACGCCGGATCATTTCCGGCTGGTGAGCCGCAACGTTCCGACGTTCCGGCCGGCCTGCGGCAGCTTCGGCTACGTCGGCCAGCCGTTCGACTACGAACCAGCGAGCCCGCCCGAGGCGATCGTCGAGGCGGTCACCGCCGGCGGCGCCCGCACGCTCAACTACGAAGGCGCGCTGGCGAAGCTGCCCGGCAGCCTGGGTGCTTCCGAATACCGCGCGAACGTGCCGCTCGACGTCGCGATGGTGCCGAGCCCGGACAACACCGTGGTCGGGCAGGGCGGAGGAACCGCGCGCATCACCTGGCTAGGCGACGCCAATGTCGCGGTCGTGCGCGCGGCCGAAGTGGTGCCGTTCGATCTGGAGATCGAGCTGCGCGCCGCGACGCTGCAGGACGCCGACGGCGTGCGCTACGCCGATCCCGCGGTGGACCCGCTGCGGTTCGGCGACACGGTAGCCGGCGGCGGCATCGCGTTCAGCACCGGCGCCAAGCAGCAGCGTTACGGCCGGCTGTTCGTGCGCAACGCCTACGGTCCGGAGACGCTGCCACTGGACGTCGTCTACGGCGTGGAGAGCTACGCCGCGACCACGGGATACGGCCGCAACCTCGCCGATTCGTGCTCGCTGCCGGGGGCGGTCACGCTGGTCGACGGCATCGCCGCCTCGACCTCGGTGCTGAGCCTGAGCACGCCCGTGATCGCGGGACAGGGCGTGATCCGGCTGGCGGCGCCGACCGGTGCGGTGACCGGAACGCTGAACGTGAAGCTCGCGGGCGATGGCTGGCTGCTGCGGCCGGATGCCGACGGCGATGGCAATGCCGATCCGGCGATCGGCCAGGCGGCGTTCGGTCGATTCCGCGAGCCCGATCGGCGTATCTATCAGCGCGAAACCTATCGCTAGGGTCGACGGTATTTGCATTGCGACGGGCGCGCGGATCATCGTTCGCGCATGAACGATCCCAAGAGCAAGAGCGCCAGCCTCGACGCGCTGCGCGCCGAACTCGGGCCCGGCGCGTCCCAGCTGCCCGACCTGTCGGGCGTCCCGGAGCCGGCGCTCGCGACGTTCCTCGACGCGGTGCGCGGCGCCAAGCGCCAGCAACGGCAGCTGCTGGAGCAGTCGGCCGAGCATTCGCTGCGACTGGTACCGGCGCTGCTGCGGCCGGCGGTGCGCAAGGTCCTGTTCGGTTGATCGCGCCATGTCCGATCTCGCGCTCAAGGCCGAACATCTGAAGCTCGCCCGACTGCTGGGCTGTCCGCAGCAGGCGGTCGCGGGGCTCGACGGGCTGGACGTGGCCGCGCTGCGGCGACTGCGCGGGGCGTGCACGTCGATGCTGTTCGACGGTGATCGCGGCAGCCTGCAGCGGATCGTGTCGGTGGCGCGCCTGATGCCGGCCGCCGTCAACGCGCTGATCGCCGAAAAGGCCCTGGGCCCAGTGCTGGGTTCGCGCGTGGCCGGCATGCTGCCGCCCAAGGACGCGGTGGAGATCGCGCGGCGCGTGCCGCTGGACTTCAACGTCGAGGTGACCTTGCTGCTGGATCCGCGCAGCGCCGCGCCGATGCTGCGCGTGATGCCGCTCGACCTGGTGGTGGCGGTCACCAAGGAGATGGTCAAGCGGCGCGAGTACATCGTGATGGCGCGCTTCGTCGATGCGCTGACCGACGAGCAGATCCGCGCCTGCATGGCCGCGATGGACGACGAGGCCATGCTGCAGTCGGGGTTCTTCGTCGAATCGCCGCAGCGTCTCGAGGAAGTGGTCGAACTGATGAGCGACGAGCGCATGCGCGCGGTCGTCGGGCAGGCCGCGCGGCCGGATCGCGATCTCGGCGGGCCGGTGATGGCGCTGATGTCGGGCGTGGGTCCGCGCCTGCAGCGACGCATGATCGAAGCCGCGCTGCTGCATCCGGATGCGCACGTCGGCGAACACCTGGTGGCGACCGCGCGCCAGCACGATCTGACGCCGATGCTGCAGGCGCGCGCTCCCGAACTCAGCGAACCCGCGGCGCGGCGCCTGGCCGCGCTAACCGCCTGAGGACCCCGGGACCATGCGCAGCTTCCAGGACCGCGTGACCGTCGGGATCCAGGGCGGCCTGGCGCACGTGCGGCTCGCACGGCCCGACAAGCACAACGGCATGGACTTCACGATGCTGCGGGGCGTGATCGACGCCTGTCGCAGCCTGCGGCGTGATCGCGACGTCCGCGTCGCGATCCTCTCCGGCGATGGGCCTTCGTTCTGCGCCGGACTGGATTTCAAGACCGTGCTGTCCAAGCCGGTCAGCGCGGTGGCCGGCTACGCCAAGCTGTGGAAGCCCGCGCGCAACGATTTCCAGGCCTGGAGCATGGCGTGGCGCGAGCTGCCGTTTCCGGTGATCGCGGCGGTGCACGGGAACTGTTTCGGCGCCGGCATCCAGCTGGCGCTCGGTGCGGACATCCGCATCGCCACGCCCGACGCGAAACTGTCGGTGATGGAATCCAGGTACGGACTGGTGCCCGACATGGGCGGCGCCGCGCTGCTGCGCGAGGTCGTGTCGCTGGATGTGGCCAAGGAACTGTGCTTCACCGGCCGGATCCTGAGCGGCACCGAGGCGCATCGGCTCGGCCTGGTCACGCACCTCGACGCCGATCCGCTTGCCGCCGCCGAGAAGCTCGCCTCGGAGATCGCGACGCGATCGCCCGATGCGGTCGCGGCGGGAAAATTCCTGCTGCAGCAGGCCTGGCACGACGACGAACCGGCGGCGCTGTCATTCGAGCGGCATTGGCAGCGGCGACTGATGGGCCGCGCCAACCAGCGCATCGCGGTGAAGAACAACCTGTCGCGCGAAGCGCAGGCCCATCCCAAGCCGTATCGCCCGCGCTCGGTGAGCGCCTGAGACGCGCCGTGTTCCCGCCCCGCACGCAGTACGCCGAACGCAACGGACGGCTGCTCGCCTACCAGGTGTTCGGCTCGGGACCGGTCGACCTGCTGATCTGCAACGGCATGTCGTCGAACATCGACCTGGCGTGGGACATCCCGCGCATCTCGGCGCGCCTGCAGCGGCTGTCGACGTTTTCCCGCGTGATCTTCTTCGATCGCAGCGGTACCGGCGCGTCCGACCGGCTGCCGCTGGAGGAGCTGCCGACCTGGGAGGACTGGGCCGACGACATGGGCATCGTGCTCGACGCGGCGGGTTCGTCGCGCGCGGCGATCTGCGGCGACCGCGACGGCGGGCTGCTCGCGATGACCTTCGCCGCGGCGCATCCGGAGCGCGCCGCCTCGCTGGTGCTCTACAACAGCTCGGCGCGCTACCAGGTGGGGCCCGACTATCCGATCGGATTGCCGACCACGGTGCTCGACCAGATCCTGCGGCTCTGGTCGCAGAAATGGGGCACGGAGGAAATGATCTCGGTGTTCATGCCGAGCGTCGCCAACGATCCCGAGACGCTGCGCCTGCTGGCGCGCCAGCTGCGCGGCGCCTGCACGCCCAAGGCCGCGACGGCGTACTTCCACTACATGCTCAAGTTCGACGCGCGCGCGGTGCTCGCATCGATCAGCGCGCCGACGCTGGTGCTGCACAAGCGCGACTTCTCGTTCACCAGCATTGCGCACGGGCGTTACCTGGCCGAGCACATCCGCGGGGCGGAACTGCGCGAACTGCCGGGCCGCGATTCGGGCCTGTTTTCCTCTGCCGAAGGCGAGGAGGCGTTCGATGCGATCGCCGAGTTCGTGACTGGCACGCCGCGCGAGTCCGAACCCGATCGCGTGCTGGCGACCGTGCTGTTCTGCGACATGGTCAATTCCACCGGCGAGGTCGCCACGCGCGGCGATCGCGCGTGGCAGTCGACGCTTGGCGACTATTTTCACCGCGTACGCGAGACTGTCGGCCGTTACGGCGGACGCGAAGTCACGGCGATCGGTGACGGCGTGCTGGTTGCCTTCGACCGGCCCTCTCGCGCGGTGCGCTGCGCGGTGTCGATCCGCGATTCGGTCCTGGGCATGGGCCTGAGCGTGCGCTGCGGCGTGCACACCGGCGAGTGCGTGCTGACGGATCAGCAACTTTCGGGCATCGCCGTGCACATCGGCGCGCGCGTGGCCGAGACCGCGGCACCGGGGGAGGTCTGGGTCTCGGCGACGGTGCGCGAACTCGTGGCCGGATCGGGCCTGGGGTTTGCTGAAAGGGGCGCGCACGAATTGCGTGGCATCACCGGCAACTACAGCCTGTTCGCCGTCACCTGAAATCGAATCGGAGGACCGATTCCGTGGCCGATACGAACTATCGCTTGTTCTATTCGCCCGGCGCCTGCTCGCTGGCGCCGCACATCGTGCTCGAGGAAATGGGCGTCCCGTTCGAACCGGTGCGCGTGGTGATCGCCGAGGGCGGCAACCGGACGCCGGAATATCTCGCACTGAATCCGCGGGGACGGGTGCCGGCATTGACCTGGCGCGAAGGCGATCGGGAGCGGGTGCTGACGGAGGCCATGGCGATCATGGCGTGGGTGTCGATGCGCCATCCGCAGGTCTCGCTGCTTCCGGCGCCCCGCACCGAGGCGTTCGTGCGCGCGCTCGAGTGGATGGGTTGGCTGGGATCGACGATGCACCAGGCCGGCGTGCGAACGGTGTTCCGCCCCGAGCGGTTCACGACCGATGCGGCCGGTGCGCCGGGGATCGCGGCGCAGGGACGCGAGACCATCCGCGCCGGGTATGCCGATATCGAGCAGCGCCTGACGGGTCGCCGGTATGCGATAGGCGACACGTTCGGCGCGGTCGACGCCTATCTGCTCGTGTTCTATCGCTGGGGCAATCGCTGCGGCCTGGCGATGCGCGAGGAGTTCCCGGGATATGCGCGGGTGATGGATGAGGTGCGGTCGCGGCACGCGGTTCGGCGCGTGGTCGAGCGCGAAGGCATCGAGATCGACTAGGCGATTTCGGATTTCAAGGACGCGAGCAGCGCGCGCGCGGGTCCCGACACGGCGCGTCCGGTATGTCGCACCCAGCCCAGGTCGCGTCGCGGTGTGAACCCGCTCACCGGCAGAGCCACGACGCTGCGATCGATCATCGACTCCGGCAGCACGCTCCATCCCAGGCCGATGGCCGCGAGCATCTTGAGCGTCTCGAGATAGTTGGTCGCCAGTCGCACGCGCGGCACGACCCCACGCGCCTGCAACTGCGCACGGATGATCCGGTGCGTGTACGTGTCCTCGTCGGGCAGCACGGCGGGATGTGCCGCCAGATCTTCGAGCTTCAGGCGCTTGCGACCGGCCAGCGGATGCGAGGGCGCCACCACCACGGCCAGCGGGTCGGGCCAGACCAGGCCGCTGTCGAGATGGGGCAGCGGCTGCAGCGGCAGCGTGACGATGCCGAGTTCGAGCTTGCCCGCGAGCACCGCTTCGCAGGCGTCCTCCGAGTCCATGAAGTGCAGGTCGAGATCGACGTCCGGGTAGTCGATGACGAAGCGCTTGAGCACCGGCGGCAGGCGGTGCAGCCCGATGTGGTGGCTGGTGCCGATCGACAGGCGCCCGCTCACGGTGTCAGAGAGCTGCGACAGCGCGCGGCGTCCGTCCTCGACGGTCTGCAGCACGCGCCGGGCGTAGGGGAGCAGCGCCTGGCCGGCGTCGGTCAGCAGCACGCTGCGCCCGACCCGGTCGAACAGCCGCGTGCCGATCTGGTCCTCGAGGCTCTTGAGCCGCTTGCTGATCGCGGGCTGCGACAGGTGCAGGCGCTCGGCCGCACGGGTGAACGAGGCCGAATCGGCCACTTCGATGAATGCTGAAAGCGCCTGGGTATCCATGGCCGTCAATCATGCCCGATCGGCATGCCGGATATGAAAACGATTCATTGGAGTTATGGGTGGAGCGGCGCGAGAATGGCGGCTCCCTTTGTATCCAGAAGGCCGCGCGATGCGCGGTCATCCCGAGAACGGCGATGAGCAAGACCTTGTACGACAAGCTGTGGGACGCGCACCTGGTGCGCGATGGCGGCGGCGACGGCTTCGCGCTGCTCTACATCGATCGTCACCTCGTGCACGAGGTGACCAGTCCGCAGGCCTTCGACGGCCTGCGGCTGGCCGGGCGCAAGCCGTGGAAGCTCGCCGCCAACCTCGCGGTGGCCGACCACAACGTGCCGACCACGGACCGTTCGCAGGGCATCAGCGATCCGATCTCGCGCACGCAGGTGGATGCGCTCGATTCCAACTGCGCCGAGTTCGGCATCACCGAATTCCGCATGAACGACAAGCGCCAGGGCATCGTGCACGTGATCGGGCCCGAGCAGGGCGCAACGCTGCCGGGCATGACCGTGGTCTGCGGCGACTCGCACACCGCCACGCACGGCGCGTTCGGCGCGCTGGCCTTCGGCATCGGCACCTCCGAGGTCGAGCACGTGCTCGCGACGCAGTGCCTGGTGCAGAAGAAGTCGAAGAACATGCGCATCACCGTGCGCGGCCATGTCGGTCCCGGCGTCACCGCCAAGGACATCGTGCTCGCGATCATCGGCCGCATCGGCACCGCCGGCGGCACCGGCTACACCATCGAGTTCGCGGGTGAGGCGATCCAGGCGCTGTCGATGGAAGGGCGCATGACGGTCTGCAACATGGCCATCGAAGGCGGCGCGCGCGCGGGCCTGGTCGCGGTCGATCAGACCACGATCGACTACGTGAAGGGTCGTCCGTTCGCGCCCAAGCCGGAACACTGGGACAAGGCGGTGGCGTGGTGGAAGACGCTGCGCTCGGATTCCGACGCGGCGTTCGACGCCGAAGTCGTGCTCGATGCGGCCGACATCCAGCCGCAGGTCACCTGGGGCACCTCGCCCGAGATGGTGCTGCCGGTGAGCGAGCGCGTGCCCGATCCGGCGCTCGTGAGCGATCCGGTCAAGCGCAGCGGCATGGAGAAGGCGCTGGCCTACATGGGCCTGTCGGCGAACACGCCGATCCAGGACATCTCCATCGACAAGGTCTTCATCGGCTCGTGCACCAACTCGCGCATCGAGGATCTGCGTGCGGCGGCAAGCATCGTCAAGGGCAAGCAGAAGGCCGCCAACGTGAAACTCGCGATGGTCGTTCCCGGTTCGGGCCTGGTGAAGGCGCAGGCCGAGGCCGAAGGGCTCGACCGCGTGTTCCGCGACGCCGGCTTCGAATGGCGCGAGCCCGGCTGCTCGATGTGCCTGGCGATGAACGCCGATCGGCTCGAGCCGGGCGAACGCTGCGCCTCGACGTCGAACCGCAATTTCGAGGGCCGGCAAGGCTCGGGCGGTCGCACGCACCTGGTGTCGCCCGCGATGGCGGCGGCCGCGGGCATCGCCGGCCATTTCGTCGACGTGCGCGCGATCTAGATCACCGACATGGCCAATCCGCTTCACAACCCGCCGCCCGGCAAGGGCCAGTCGTTCTTCATCGACGTGATTCCGTACAACGCCGGCCTCGGCCTCAAGTACGTGGAGAACCAGGTGGGACGCGTGGTGTTCGACCTGCCCTGGGACCCTGCGCAGGTCGGCGATCCCGAGACCGGCGTGATGCACGGCGGCGCCATCACCGGACTGTTCGACGCGGCGCTCGGCGGCGCGGTGCTGTGCAAGCTCGACGACCTGCGCCGAATCGCGACGCTCGACCTGCGCATCGACTACCTGCGTCCCGCGCGCGCCGGCAAGACCGTGCGCTGCGAGGCCGAATGCCATCGGCTGACCAAGCACATCGCGTTCGCGCGCGGCGTCGCGCACGACGGCGATCCGAACGACCTGGTCGCCACCGCGGTCGGGACGTTCGTCGTGTTCCGCGACGACACGCGCTCGCATCCGCGCGAGAGCCTGGTCGAGGAAGCAGGGCCGGCGTCATGAGCGTCCAGGACGAGCTGACCCGGGCGCGATCGGTGGAGGCGATGCAGTCCGTGCTCGCCACCATTCCCTATGCGCGCTTCCTCGGCTTCAGCGTGCTGCAGGACGGCAGCAACGTGATCGGCCGCATGGCGTTTGCCGAAGAGCGCATGGGCAACACCCGCGTGCGCGCGCTGCACGGCGGCACGCTCGGCGCGCTGATGGAGCTGACCGCGATGTGCCAGCTGCTGACGATGGCCGAGATCGTGCGCGTGCCCAAGACCGTCAACATCACGATCGAATACCTGCGTTCGGCGCAGGCCGTGGATACGTTCGCGCGCGCCACCGTGACGCGCCATGGCCGGCGCGTGGCCAGCGTCCGGGTCGTCGCGTACCAGGACGATGCGGCCAAGCCCGTGGCCGCGGCCAACGCCCATTTCCTGCTCGCTGTCTGAGAAAGAAGAGAGAGATTCCGATGAAGGCTTTCACCCAGGTCACCGCCAAGGTCGCGCCGCTGGATCGGCCCAACGTCGACACCGACGCGATCATCCCCAAGCAGTACCTGAAGTCGATCAAGCGGGTCGGCTTCGGGCCGTTCGCGTTCGACGACTGGCGCTACCTGGACAAGGGCGATCTCGACATCGATCCGGCCACGCGGCGGCCCAATCCCGACTTCGTGATGAACCAGCCGCGCTACGCGGGCGCCGAGATCCTGCTGGCGCGCGAGAACTTCGGCTGCGGATCATCGCGCGAGCATGCGGTCTGGGCGCTCGACCAGGCGGGCTTTCGCTGCGTCATCGCGCCGAGCTTCGCCGACATCTTCTTCAACAACAGTTTCAAGGGCGGCTTCCTGCCGCTGGTGCTGCCGGCGGAGACGGTCGATCGCCTGTTCAAGGAAGTCCAGGCGACGCCCGGCTACCAGCTCACGATCGATCTGCCGGCGCAGACCGTGACGACGCCGACCGGGGAAACGATCGCGTTCCAGATCGACGCGTTCCGCAAGCACTGCATGGTCAACGGGCTCGACGAGATCGGCCTGACGCTGGAGAACGCGGACGACATCCGCGCCTACGAGACGCGCCGCAAGGCCGAAGCACCCTGGCTGTTCGCCTGATCAACGAAAACCGCAAGAACCATGACGAAGAAAATCCTGATCCTGCCCGGCGACTACATCGGCCCCGAGATCCTCGGCGAGGCCGTAAAGGTGCTCGAGACGCTCAAGCGCGGCGGCGCGGACATCGCGTGGACGTTCGGTCATCTCGGCGGTGCGGCCTACGACGCCGAAGGACATCCGTATCCGCCCTCCACGCAGAAGGCGGCGCGCGAGGCCGATGCGATCCTGCTCGGGGCGGTCGGCGGTCCGAAGTACGACGAGTTGCCGCGCGAGCTGCGCCCGGAGCGCGGCCTGCTCGGCATCCGCAAGGACCTGAACCTGTTCGCCAACCTGCGCCCCGCGCGCGTGTACGAGGAATTGGCGGATTCGTCCTCGCTGAAGAAGGAGTTCATCGCGGGGCTCGACATCCTGATCCTGCGCGAGCTCACCGGCGACATCTATTTCGGCCAGCCGCGTGGTCGGCGCAAGAATGCAGACGGTCACGACGAAGGTTTCGACACGATGCACTACAGCCGGCCCGAGGTGGAGCGCATCGCGCGCGTCGCCTTCGAGGCGGCGCGCAAGCGCAGCAAGCGCGTGTGCTCGGTGGACAAGGAGAACGTGCTCGACACGTCGCGTTTCTGGCGCGAGGTCGTCGTGCAGGTGCACAAGGAATATCCCGACGTCGAGCTGAGTCACATGTATGTGGACAACGCGGCGATGCAGCTGGTCAAGAAGCCCAAGCAGTTCGACGTGATCGTCACCGGGAACATCTTCGGCGACATCCTGTCCGACGAGGCCTCGATGCTCGCCGGCTCGATCGGCATGCTGCCGTCGGCGTCGCTCGATGCGAACAACAAGGGCATGTACGAGCCGATCCACGGCAGTGCGCCGGACATCGCGGGCCAGAACAAGGCCAATCCGCTGGCGACGATCCTGTCGGTGGGGATGATGTTCAAGTACTCGTTCAACCGGCCCGAGGTGTCGGATCGCATCGAGAACGCGGTCAAGAAGGTGCTGCAGCAGGGTCACCGCACCGGCGACATCGCGATGAAGGGCGAAAAGATCATCGGCACGCGCGAGATGGGCGACGCGGTGGTCGCGGCGCTGGGCTAGAAGCTTTTCAACGCAAAGGCGCAAAGGACGCAAAGGAAAAAGCGCACCTCCATTTCTTTGCGTCCTTTGCGTCTTTGCGTTCAATCATTTGTGGTCTAGAAGGTGAGCGACATGATGAGAGTCGGATTCGTCGGCTGGCGCGGCATGGTCGGTTCGGTGCTGATGCAGCGCATGCAGGAAGAGAAGGACTTCGCGCTGATCGAGCCGCACTTCTTCACCACGTCGAACGTGGGCGGGAAGGGGCCGGACGTGGGCAAGGACATCGCACCGCTGGCCGATGCGATGAGCGTCGACGCGCTCAAGGGCATGGAGACGATCATCTCCTGCCAGGGCGGGGACTACACCAACGAGGTGTATCCGAAGCTGCGCGCGGCCGGCTGGAAGGGCTACTGGATCGACGCGGCCAGCGCGCTGCGCATGAAGAACGATGCGGTGATCATCCTCGATCCGGTCAATCGCGACGTGATCGACCAGGCGCTGCACACGGGCGTCAAGGACTACATCGGCGGCAACTGCACCGTCAGCCTGATGCTGATGGCGCTCGGCAGTCTGTTCAAGGCGGGATGGGTCGAATGGATGAGCGCCATGACCTACCAGGCGGCCTCGGGTGCCGGCGCACAGAACATGCGCGAGCTGCTCAAGCAGATGGGCGTGGCCAATGCGGCGGTCGCAGACCTGCTGAAGGACGAACGAAGCCCGATCCTGGACATCGACGCCACCGTCGCGGCCACGCTGCGCGCGCCCGGCTTCCCGGTCGAGCATTTCGGCGTGCCGCTGGCGGGATCGCTGATCCCCTGGATCGACAAGCAGCTCGACAACGGCCAGTCCAAGGAAGAGTGGAAGGGGCAGGCCGAGACCAACAAGATCCTCGGTCGCGAGGGCAATCCGGTCCCGGTGGACGGCATCTGCGTGCGCATCGGCGCCATGCGCTGCCACTCCCAGGCGCTGACCGTGAAGCTCACCCGCGACGTGCCGCTGGCCGATCTGGAAGCCACGATCCGCGGCGCCAACGATTGGGTCCGGCTGGTGCCGAACACCCGCGAGGATTCGATCCGGCAGCTGACGCCGGCCGCCGTGACCGGGCATTTGCACGTACCGGTGGGCCGCCTGCGCAAGCTCAACTTCGGACCTCAATACCTGGGGGCGTTCACCTGCGGCGATCAATTGCTTTGGGGGGCCGCCGAGCCGCTGCGGCGGATGTTGCGCATTCTGCTGACCCGGTGATCGGCAGTTCGTCGAGAACCGGATTCGAGCGGCGTACAGCGCCACTCGAAACCGGGAAGGCACTGGCCGGGAGACCTGATGGGCAGTCCCCTATTTATCCTGTATAAAAGGGCTTACACGCCCAAGCTCACGTAAATTCAGGCAGCCGGGGGCGGCGCCGGGCGAGCGTCGAGGGAGACGATATGGTGCGAAGACTGTCAGTCGCGGCGGCACTTTGGCTGCTGATCGCGGCCGGGCCGGCTCAGGCCATGGGGTTGGGCGACATCAAGGTGAAGTCCAGTCTCAATCAGGCGTTCTCCGCCTCGATTCCGTTCACGTCCCTGACGCCCGACGAGGCCGCCAACGTGCGGGCTCGATTGGCGGACAACGAGGCCTTCCAGCGCGCCGGTCTGGATCGATCGGCCTATGTCGGCTCGATCCGCATCGAAGCGCTCACCGAAGGACCCAATCCGCGCCTGGAGCTGAGCAGCCGGGAACTCGCGCGCGAGCCGCTGATCACGCTGCTGGTGGAAGTCCGCACGCCGGGCGGCACGCGCGTGCTGCGCGAGTACACCGTTCTGCTCGACCCGGCGGTCACGCCGGCGACCCTGAATCAATCGTCGACGTCGTCCGATTTCTTCGAAACGCCGGAAGAACGTGCCAGTGGCGGCGCGGCGCGCAGCGCGCGATCCAGCACCTACGGTCCGGTCGGCCCGACCGAGACGCTGTGGATGGTCGCGCAGGCCGTGAAGCCGACGGGCGTCGGCCTGGATCAGGCAATGCTCGCGCTGTACGAAGCCAATCGCGGAGCGTTTCGGGGCGGCGATATCGACGCCCTGCGCAAGGGATCGGTGCTCGACGTGCCCAGCGCCGAGCGCATGCAGGCCGTCAGCAATGCCTCCGCGCGTGCCCGCGTCCTGGAGCTGAGTTCTTCGGAAACCGGCGCGACGAAGGCGCCGTCGTTCAGCAGCGGCGAGCCCGCGCGTGCCGCGGCGCCGACTCCGCCGGTCGCGGTGGCGCCGCCGGCGACCCCCGCGCCGGCGCCGGTCGCGCCCGAGCCGGAGCCGGATACCGCCGCGGTCACGACGACGACTTCACCGGCGCCCGCCACTGATGGCGCCGCCGCGCCCACGACCGGTGATGCGGCAACGACGACGCCGGCCGCCGGTGAAAGCGCGGACGCCACGGCCACCGAACAACTGCCGGTAACCGAAGGAACCGCGCCCGCGACCGACGCGAGCGCACCGGCAGCCGAGGTCGCGCCTGCCGCTACGGAAAGCGAGTCGGGTTCGACCGACTGGGTGATGACGCTCATCCCGATCCTGGCCGGACTGATCGCGCTGCTGATCGGCTTCGCGGTGTGGCGCTCGGCGCGCGAGCGCAAGGCGCAGCGCGAATACGAAAAGGCGTCGCGCGAGTCGGCGGCCTCGATGCCCGCGCCGCGCGTTGGTGCGACCGGCAACCTGACCGCGTCGCGGACCGCGCCGTCGGCGCGCGCCGAGCTCGAAGCGCTCGATCGCGAAATGGACGACGACGCAACGCGCGTCGCGGGCGACGACGAGGATCCCGATCGCACGCGGATGGTGACCACGAGCAAGATCGCGCCCTACACCGGCCCGCAGGCTGCGGACCGGCAGATGGACGAGGCCGAACGCGCCGTCAACACGCAGTTCCAGGCCAATACCAAGGAGATCAATCTCGGCGACAACGATCCGTTGTCCGAAGCCGATTTCCATCTCGCATACGGTCTGTACGACGAGGCGGCCCTGCTTCTGCAGCAGGCCTCGGCGCGCGCGCCGCAACGCACCGATCTGCGCGTGAAGCTGGCCGAGACCTACTTCGCCGCCGGCAAGCCCGCCGAGTTCGAGCAGGTCGCGTCCGGACTCAAGGGCGAGGTCAACGACGAGGAGTGGGGCAAGCTCGCCATCCTCGGACGTCAGCTGTCTCCGGATTCCGCGCTGTACCAGGGCGGCGACGCGGGCAGCGCCGACACCGTGCTGGATCTGACGTTCGACGACGACGCCACCCAGATCGCACCGGTGAAAGTCGACGAAGGCCTGGAATTCAGGCTCGAGGAACTCGAGCTGCCGACGCGCGCCGAGACGCCGGGCAGCAGCTCGCGCGGTCCCGCGATGGAGTTCGATCTCGGCGAATTCGACCTGAGCGGCACCGACAAGTCGTCGGGCTCGACCAAGAAGTCCGCGCCGGCGCCCGAACCGCTGCAGCTGAAGGATTTCGATCTCAGCGGCACCGATCTGGCCGGAGGCGGCAAGAGTGGCCTCGACGTGCGGCTGGACGAACTCGAACCGATGGTGATCGACGACCCGACGCAGGACGAGGCGCCGTCGAGCACCGACGACGCCGCGACCAAGCTCGATCTCGCGCGCGCCTATGTCGAGATGGGTGACGCCGAGATGGCGCGCAGCCTGCTCGAGGAAGTCGCCAAGATCGGCAACGACGACCAGAAGCGCGAAGCCGGAACACTGCGCGAGCGCCTGCTGGGTTGATCCCGATGACCGCGGCGCGACGGCCGTAGCGCGCGCCGACACGGTGCCTGGACCAAGCGAGGCGGTTGCCGGAACCGCGCGTCTGCTCACGGCGAAGCGATGACAGGCCCTCTCGATCACAAGGTGCACCCGTGAGCGGCCGCTGGGCGGCCGGCGTCGAGTACCTCGGCACGCGCTATTCCGGATGGCAGGCGCAGCCGCACGCGCCGTCGGTGCAGGGCGAGGTCGAGAAGGCCTTGTCGCAGGTCGCCGATCATCCCGTGCAGACCGTCGCGGCGGGCCGCACCGACGCCGGCGTCCACGGGTTTCATCAGGTCGTGCACTTCGACTCGCAGGCGCGGCGCACGCCCTATGCCTGGCTGCTCGGAACCAACACCAACCTTGCCGAAGACGTCGCGCTGCGCTGGGTGCAGCCGGTACGCGACGATTTCCACGCGCGGTTCTCCGCGCGTTCGCGCCGCTATCGCTACGTGATCCACAACGCCCGGTATCGCTCCGCGCTGCTCGATGGCCGCTGCGCGTGGGTTCCCTGGGACCTCGACGCCGACGCCATGCACCGGGCGGCGCAGAGCCTGCTGGGAGAGCAGGACTTCAGCGCCTTCCGCGGTTCGGAATGCCAGTCGCGTTCGCCGATGCGCAACGTGATCGAGGTGGCCGTCGGGCGACGCGCTCGCTTCGTGTGGCTCGATATCCGGGCCAACGCGTTCCTGCACCACATGGTGCGCAACATCGCCGGGAGCCTGATCGAGGTCGGCACCGGCCGGCAGGCCGAATCGTGGATCGCCGACGTCCTGGCCTCGCGCCAACGCACGCGCGCGGGAATGAATGCGCCCGCCGGCGGTCTTTATTTCGTGGAAGCCGAATATCCCGCAGAATTCGCAGTCCCCCTCGCGCCCGAGTTCTGGCTGCCTTGAATCCCAGCGCCCGTTCCGGCCAGGAGACGCGTTTTCCGACTCCTGGCGAAAAGCCCATTCGCACCCGCATCAAGCTTTGCGGGTTCACCCGTGCGCGCGACATCGAAGGCGCGGCGCGCCTCGGAGCGGACGCGATCGGCCTGGTGTGCGTGCCGGGCAGCAAACGCGAGCTCAGTCCCGCGCAAGCCGCGGAACTGCGCCAGCACGTGCCGCCCTTCGTGGCCACGGTGCTGCTGCTGAGCAACGCGGACGAGGCGTTCGCGCGCGAGGCCATCGACAAGGTGCGGCCCGATTTCGTCCAGTACCACGGGACCGAGACCGGGCGCTTCTGCGCGTCGCTGGGCCGTCCCTACTTCAAGGCGGTCCCGGTTTCGAGCCAAAAGGACGTGATCGAGGCCGCCCGCCAGTTCCCGTCGGCGGCGGCGCTGCTGCTCGACAGCCACGGTGCCGATGGCATGGGCGGCACCGGCGAGGCCTTCGACTGGTCGCTGATTCCGCGCAATCTGGACATGGCGCTGATCCTGGCCGGGGGGCTCACGCCGGCGAACGTGGGCCGCGCGGTTAGAATGGCGGCCCCCTACGCGGTGGACGTCTCCAGCGGCATCGAGAACGGACCGGGCCGCAAGGATTTCGAAAAGATGAAGGCGTTCGTCGAGGCCGTACGGCTGGCGGACTCCGAAATGCCGCGATGAACGTTCCTCCTGACTACTCCGCCTTTCCCGACACGCGTGGCCACTTCGGTCCTTACGGGGGTCGGTTCGTGTCCGAAACCCTCATGGAGCCGCTGCGGCGTCTCGAAGAGGCCTACTTGCGCCTGCGCAAGGACCCGGCGTTCCTTGCCGAACTCGACGACGATCTCAAGCACTACGTCGGCCGGCCCTCGCCGCTGTACCACGCACGTCGTCTGACGCAGGCCTGGGGCGGTGCGCAGATCTGGCTCAAGCGCGAGGACCTGAACCACACCGGCGCGCACAAGGTGAACAACACCGTGGGCCAGGCGTTGCTGGCCAAGCACCTGGGCAAGACGCGGATCATCGCGGAGACCGGCGCCGGCCAGCATGGCGTCGCCAGCGCGACGATCGCCGCGCGCCTGGGCCTCAAGTGCGTCGTCTACATGGGCATCGAGGACGTCGAGCGCCAGTCGCCGAACGTCTATCGCATGAAGCTGCTCGGGGCGCAGGTCGTGCCCGTGACCAGCGGCACCCGGACGTTGAAGGACGCGCTCAACGAAGCGATGCGCGACTGGGTCACCAACGTCGACGACACGTTCTACGTGATCGGCACCGTCGCCGGCCCGCATCCGTATCCGATGCTGGTGCGCGACTTCAACAGCGTCGTCGGACGCGAGCTGATCTGGCAGACCCGGGATCAGATCGGACGCCTGCCGGACCTGCTCACCGCCTGCGTCGGTGGCGGTTCGAACGCGATCGGCATGTTCCATCCGCTGCTGCCGTTCCCCGACGTGCGGATGGTCGGCGTCGAGGCCGGCGGCGATGGTATCGAGACGGGTCGACACGCGGCGCCGCTGACCGCGGGCAAGCCCGGCGTGCTGCACGGCAATCGCACGTACGTGATGGCGGACGAGGACGGCCAGATCATCGGCACGCACTCGGTGTCCGCGGGACTGGACTACCCGGGTGTCGGTCCCGAGCACGCCTGGCTCAAGGACGTGGGTCGCGTCGAGTACACCTCGGTGACCGACGACGAGGCGCTGGCGGCGTTCCACGAACTGGCACGCGCCGAAGGCATCATCCCGGCGCTCGAGTCCTCGCACGCGCTCGCGTACGCAAAGAAGGTCGCGCCGGGCATGGCCTCGGATCGCCACATCGTGGTGAACCTCTCGGGCCGCGGCGACAAGGACATCTTCACGATCGCCAAGCGTGAAGGCATCTCCCTGACCTGATGAAAGTCACGCTCCAGCTCGCAACGAGCCTCGACGGCTACATCGCCCGTCCCGATGGCGGCTTCGACTGGTGCTTCACCGACCAGGACTACGGCATGGCCGCGTTCTTCGCGTCGGTGGACGCCGTGATCATGGGCCGCCACTCGTACGAGCTGACGCGCAAGATGGGCGAGGTTCTCGACCCGGCCAAGCGCTACTACGTGCTGTCGCGGCGCGGCATGCGCGCCGATGGCGACAACGTGTTTCCCTTCTCCGGCGACGTCGCCGACCTGCGCCTGCGCATGGTCGAGGACGGCGTGAAGCATGCCTGGCTGTTCGGCGGCGCGGACGTCTGCGGCCAGTTCGCGCAGGAAGGCCTGATCGACGAGTGCGTCGTGGCGATCCATCCGCTGGCGCTCGGCGGCGGCGTTCCGCTTTTCCGCGGCCTGCTGCGCGACCTGCGCATGAACCTGCTCGACTCGCGCACCTACGGCACCGGGCTGGTGCTGCTGCACTACCAGGTCATCAACGGCGCCTGAGCCGTTCCCCGATCCACGATGAGCAGAATCTCCGGCGTCCTCGACGGGCTTCGCGCCAAACAGCGCAAGGCGCTGATCCCCTACATCACCGCGGGTGATCCGCATCCGCGCCTCACCGTCGGCTTCATGCACGCGCTGGTGCAGGCAGGCGCCGACATCATCGAGCTCGGCGTGCCGTTCTCCGATCCGATGGCCGACGGCCCGGTGATCCAGCTCGCGTGCGAGCGCGCGCTGGTGCATCGCACCTCGCTGCGCCAGGTGATCGGCATGGTCGCGGAGTTCCGTCGCACCGACGCGCGCACGCCGGTGGTGCTGATGGGCTACCTGAATCCGATCGAAAGCATGGGCCTGGAGCGCTTTGCGCAGGCGGCGCGCGAGGCCGGCGTCGACGGCGTGCTGGTGGTGGACCTGGCGGTGGAGGAAGCGCCCGAGTTCTCGCCGGTGCTGAGCCAGGCCGGCCTCGACTGCATCTTCCTGCTCGCGCCGACGAGTCCGCCGGCGCGCATCGCGGCGGCCGCGAAGCTGGCGAGCGGTTATCTCTACTACGTCTCGCTCAAGGGCGTGACCGGCGCGGCGACGCTCGACGTGGCCAGCGTTGCCGCCAAGGTCGCCGAGATCCGCGGCATCACGCGCATCCCGGTCGCGGTGGGCTTCGGCATCCGGGATGCGCAATCCGCCAGCGCCGTTGCGGCGGTGTCCGACGGCGTGATCGTGGGCAGCGCGCTGGTGGCCGAGATCGAGCGTCATCAGAACGAACCCGAGCGGCTCGCGGGCCTGTTGCGGGACAAGCTCGCGCCGATGCGCGCGGCCATGGACGCCGGTGCCGTCGGCTAAGATTCGCCAATTCCGGCCAACGTATGCCGGACGGGGAGATACCCTCAGATGAGTTGGCTGGACAAGATTTCAGGGTCGCAACTGCTGACCAAGGGCGTGCGCAAGCGCAACGTGCCCGAGGGTCTCTGGACCAAGTGCGACAGCTGCCAGTCGGTGCTCTATCGCGCGGAGCTCGAGCGCACGCTCGAGGTGTGCCCCAAGTGCGGCGCCCACCATCCGATCACCGCGCGGGCGCGGCTCGGTCACTTCCTGGACCCCGAACCGCGGCACGAGATCGGCGCCGATGTCACGCCGGTCGATCCGCTCAAGTTCAAGGATTCGCGCAAGTACACCGATCGCATCAAGGAAGCGCAGGCCGAGACCGAGGAGAAGGACGCGCTGGTGGTGATGCGCGGCCAGCTCATGGGTCTTCCGCTGGTCACCGCGGCCTTCGAATTCGGCTTCATGGGCGGATCGATGGGCAGCGTGGTCGGCGAAAAATTCGTTCGCGGTGCCAACGCCTGTCTCGAGTTCGGCGTCCCGCTGGTGTGTTTTGCGTCCTCGGGCGGCGCGCGCATGCAGGAATCGCTGTATTCCCTGCTGCAGATGGCCAAGACCTCGGCGGCGCTGGCGCGGCTGAGCGAACGCGGGCTGCCGTTCATCTCGGTGATCACGCATCCGACGATGGGCGGCGTGTCGGCGAGCCTCGCGATGCTGGGCGACATCCACATCGCCGAGCCGCGTGCGCTGGTCGGTTTCGCCGGTCCGCGCGTCATCGAGCAGACCGTTCGCCAAAAGCTGCCGGAAGGCTTCCAGCGCTCGGAGTTCCTGCTCGAGCACGGCGCGATCGACATGATCGTCGACCGCCGCGAGTTGCGCGAAAAGATCCACCGCCTGCTGGCGATGCTCACGCACTGGGCCCCCGCCGAAGCTTGAGTGGCGTGAACGTTCCTTCCGCCAACTCCCCGCTGGCGGACTGGCTGGACTACCAGGAGCGTCTGCACCCGCGGAACATCGAGCTCGGACTGGATCGCGTCGGCCAGGTCGCGATGCGCCTGGACCTGCCCGATGTGTCGATTCCATCGCTGATCGTCGCGGGCACCAACGGCAAGGGTTCTAGCGCGACGCTCGCGTCGCTGATCTGGCGCGAGGGCGGCTATCGCGTCGGCCTCTACACCTCGCCGCACCTGGTCCGCTACAACGAGCGCGTCTCGATCGATGGGGTGGCGGCGAGCGATGCGGACCTGGTCCGCGCGTTCGTCGCGATCGAAAGCGTGCGCGGTGAAGTCGCGCTCACCTATTTCGAATACGGGACGCTCGCGGCGCTGTGGTTGTTTCGCGAGCGCGCGGTGCAGGCACAGGTGCTCGAAGTGGGACTCGGCGGTCGATTGGATGCGGTCAACCTGGTCGATGGCGATGCCGCGCTGCTCACGAGCGTAGGGCTGGATCACCTCGACTGGCTGGGCCCCGATCGCGACAGCGTCGGGCGCGAGAAGGCGCACGTATTTCGTGCGCGGCGGCCGGCGATCTGCGCCGACCCGCAGCCGCCGCGTTCGGTGCGCGCGCACGCACGCGAGATCGGCGCGGAGCTCGCGGTGATCGGCGAGGATTTCAGCTGCGTGCGCAGCGCGCGCGGTTGGGACTGGTCGCGCGGTCGCGTGATGCTGCGCGACCTGCCGATGCCGGGACTGGGCGGATCGGCGCAGCTGCGCAACGCCGCCGGCGTGATCGCCGCGATCACCGCGCTGCAACCGCGCGTGCCGGTCGCCGAGAGCGCGATCAGGGCGGCGCTGCCGCGCCTGGCGCTGCCGGGCCGGTTCGAGCGCCAGGGACGCTGCGTGTACGACGTTGCGCACAACGCCGAGGCGGCCGGGGTGCTGGCCGAGCGTCTGGCGGAGAACGCGCGTGCGGGCCGATCGCGTCACGTCCACCTGGTTCTGGGCATGCTCTCGGACAAGCCGGTCGAAGCGTTCTGCGGCGCGCTCGCACCGTATGTGCGACAGGTCTATTGCGCCGGTCTTCCGCCACCGCGAGGATTGGGCCCCGCCGCGCTCGGCGCACGCGTACGTTCCATCGGGCTTCCGGTGAGCGAATTCGCCGACGTCGAAGCGGCGCTGGCTGCCGCGCTCGCGGCGGTCGAACAGAACGACGAGGACGAGGTGCTGGTGACGGGATCCTTTCTGACCGTGGCGGCGGCGCGCGCGCATGGATGAGGTGGTGCTGCGACGCGTGGTGGGCGTGGTCACGCTCGCCATCGCGGCTTTCCTGCTGAGCTGGCTGCTGCCGCGTCCTGGGCTGGAGCGGCTGCGCGGCGAGGGCGAGCGCGTCGTCACGGTGGACCTGACGCGTCCTGACGCCCTGCCGCAGGAAGTGCCGCCTCCGTCCGAAGCGCCACCTGCGCGCCAGGCGGTCGACGAGCCCGAACCGGTGCCGGAGCCCGAGGTGATCGCCGCGGTGACGCCGCCGCCGGAGCCGGTGCCGGTCGTCGAGACGTCCAAGCCGGCGGCGTCGCCCAAGCCCGCCGAGCCGCCCAAACCGGCGGTGCCCAAGCCGGTCGAAGCCAAGCCGGCCGAAGCCAAGCCCGCCGAACCCAAACCCGCGCCGCCAAAGCCCGCCAAGCCCGAATCCGCTTCCGGCGGCTCGGGCCAGGTGATGGTGCAGGCCGGTGCCTACTCGCACCTGGACAAGGCCGAAGGCGTGCGCACCAAGGCCGCGGCCCAGGGTCAGCGCTGCGTGATATCGCCGGCGGAGACGTCGAAGGGGACGCTGTACCGGCTGCGCTGCGGGCCTTACGCGGATCGCACGCAGGCGCAGGCGGCGATCAAGTCGCTGACCGCGGCGGGTATCGCTGCGCAGATCGTCGCTGGTGCACGCTGATCCGACGCGCCTGCGACGGCGCGAGATTCCGGCGCACGCACTGCCGTCCACGCTGAACCCGGTGGTCGCGCGCGTGCTCGCGTCGCGCGGCATCACCGATGGCGCGGCGCTCGGTCAGGATCTGCGCGACCTGCTGGCTCCGGACGCGATGCTCGGCATGACCGACGCGGTCGCGCTCGTCGTGGACGCGATCCGCGCAAGGCGGCGCATCGTCGTCGCCGGCGACTACGACGCCGACGGCGCCACCGGCGTCGCGGTGGCGGTGCTCGGCCTGCAGCGGCTCGGCGCGGCGCAGGTCGACTACGTGGTGCCCAACCGACTGACGATGGGCTACGGCCTGTCGCCGGCGCTGGCGCAGGAAGCGGCGCGCGCCGGCGGCGGGCTGCTGATCACCGTCGACAACGGCATCGCCAGCCTCGCGGGCGTCGAGACCGCTCGCGCGCTCGGCCTGCAGGTGCTGGTCACGGATCACCACTTGCCGGGCCAGACGCTGCCCGCCGCCGATGCGCTGATCAATCCGAACCAGCCGGGCTGCGGGTTTGCGTCGAAGCACCTGGCGGGTGTCGGCGTGATGTTCTATCTGCTGATGGCGGTGCGCGCGCGGCTGCGCGCCGACGGCGCGTACACCGGCGCCGCGGAGCCCAACCTGGGCGAGCTGCTCGACCTGGTGGCGCTGGGGACCGTGGCCGATCTGGTCCGGCTGGATCGCAACAACCGTATCCTGGTGACGGCCGGACTCGCGCGCATCCGCGCGGGTCGCGCGCGGCCCGGTCTGCGCGCGCTGCTCGAAGTCGCGGGCCGTCGTGAAGCCGCACTCACCGCCAGCGACCTGGGTTTCGTGCTCGGTCCGCGCATCAACGCCGCCGGGCGGCTGGACGACATCCGCATCGGCATCCGCTGCCTGCTCAGCGAGGATCCGGCGCAGGCCGCGCTGCTCGCGCACGAGCTCGATCACATCAACCGGCTGCGTCGCGAGATGCAGACCCAGATGAACGAGGCGGCGGTCGATCAGCTCGCCACCGGCGCGCAGGCCGGCTCGCATGGGCTGAGCCTGTTCGACGCGGACTGGCACGAGGGCGTGGTGGGCCTGGTCGCCTCGCGCCTGCGCGAGATCGCCAATCGTCCGGCCTGCGCGTTCGCGCGCGCGCAGGAACCCGGCGTGCTCAAGGGTTCGGCTCGATCGGTGCCGGGCCTGCATCTACGCGACCTGCTCGCGTCGATCGACGCGACGCATCCGGGCCTGATCCTGCGCTTTGGTGGCCACGCGATGGCCGCCGGCCTGAGCCTCGCCGAATCCGGTCTGGAGGATTTCCGCGCGGCGTTCGACGCGGCCTGCCGCGCCCAGCTCACGCCCGCGCAGCTCGAGCGCGTCCTGGAGACCGATGGCCCGCTCGAAGGTCACGAACTGGTGCTCGACACCGCGCACGCGCTCGAACGCGCCGGACCGTGGGGCCAGGGGATGCCCGAGCCGCTGTTCGAGGATGTCTTCGAAGTGGCGTCGGTCAAACCGGTCGGACGCGACCAGAGCCACGTGCGCTATCGCCTGCGCCGGCGCGACGGTGGCGAGATCGTTGCCGTGGATTTCGGCGGCGCGGCGCGTGCCTGCACGCAGGGCCGCGTGCACGTGGCCTATGCGCTCAGCATCAATCGCTGGCAGGGCAGCGAGAGCCTCGAGCTGCGCTTGGCGCACCTCGAACCCGCGCGGTAGGGCGGGAAAGCGGCCGCACAGCGGCCGCGCATCCCGCCGCGGGATGTCGAATACGGCGGGATGCGCTCCGCTTTCCCGCCCTACCGATCGCTTGGAACCCGCGCCGAAGGTCAGGTGTTGGGCGTGAATACCACCGGTGACGGACGCGCGATCGCCAGTCCGTGGAAGTAGTCGGCGCCCAGCCGCTTCCACGCTTCGCGCGCCGAATCGTCGCCCAGTTCCACCACCATCACCTTGCGCTGCAGCGTGCGTGACAAGCGCACGAACGAATCGGCGATGGTCTGGTCCAGCGCATCGCCACCGGCGTCGACGAAGTGACGCGAATCGATGCGCATGATCTCCGCCGGCACCCGGCGCAGCAGTTCCACCGCCGCGGCGCCGCGCGCCAGGAAGTGATCCACCGCCACGCGGCAGCCGAGCGAGCGCATCGCGTCGCAGAACGTCTGCGCCGCGGCCGGCGCCTCGATCACCACCGATTCGCGCAGCACGAAGCAGATGCGGCTGGCGGGCAGGTCGGGGTGGGACTGGAACAGCTGCGCGAGCAGTTCGAGGGTCGCGCCTTCGCTGACCGTCTGCGGCGACAGCGGCAGGCAGCAGAACGCGAGGCGTTCGATCACGTCGGGACTGCGCGCGAGATGTTCGAACGTCTGGCGCAGCGCCCAGCGTTCGATGTCCGCGACCATGCCGGTCCGCTCGGCCACCGGCAGGAACGTCGCAGGCTCGGCCCAGAATCCTTCCTCGTCCTCCAGCGCCAGCGACACCTCGTACACCGCGCCTTCGCGGGCGAGTGCGTCGTTCGGCTGGATCCACTGAGTGGTCAGGTGCAGCAGGCCTTCGTCGAGGCCCGCGCGCATGCGCCGCATCCACAGCGCCTCATCGACGGCCGACTCGCGCCGGCTCATCGAGGTCTCGTACACGCGCAGCGTGTTGCGTCCGGCCTGCTTGGCCGCGGCGCAGGCATCGCCCGCGCGGCGCAGCAGTTCCATCGGATGTTCCGTCGAGCCGTCGAACGTCAGCATGCCGAAGCTCGCGGTGATCGACACGCGCCGTTCGGCCCACTGGAAATCGGTCTTGGCCAGCGTCTCGCAGGCGGAGCGTCCGACGCGCCGCGCCTCGTCGACGTCGCAGTTCTCCAGGACCATCGCGAACGAATCGCCGCCCAGGCGGAACACGTCCGCAACGGGCGCGACCTCGACCAGGGTTTCGGCGACGCATACCAGCGCTTCGTCGCCGGCGCGCAGGCCGAGGCTGTCGTTGACCTGGCGCAGGCGATCGACGTCGCACACCAGCAGGGCATGCGTGCGTCGTGACAGGCGCGCGCTCTCCAGCAGCGAGCGCAGGCGCCGATCGCAGGCCGCGCGTGTCGGCAGGCCCGTCACCGCATCGACGCTGCGCCGGTCGATGACCAGCTTGGGCGCGGTGGCGGTGTTCTCGCGCACGCGGAACACCAGCACGCCGCCGAGATTGCGCCCGCCGGGCCCGCGCAGCGGTGAGCCCACCAGCGTGATCTCGCGCTCGGGTCGTCCCTGCACGTGCAGGAACAGGCCGTCCGGATATTCGATGCGACCGCTGGATGCGACGACGCTGGCCGCGATGTCCGGCGCCGCGCCGCCCTGGTTGGCCAGGCGCAGGTGCAGCACCTCGCTGCAGGGCCGGCCGCGCGCGGTGCGCAGCGTCGCACCGCTCAGCCTTTCGGCCGGGCCGTTCATGTCCTCGACCAGGCCCTTGGTGTCGACGACGACCACCGCATCGGAGATCGAGGTCGCCACCGCGTTGGCGCGCTCGCGCAGGCGCAACGCCTGCTCGTCGGCGCGCGTGCGCTCGCCGGCTTCGATCACCAGCTGGCTCTGCTGCGACATCACGCGGTCCATCGACTCGCGCAATTGGCGGATGCGCTCGTTGTACCAATGGCCGATCACGCCGAACTCGTTGCGCGCGCTCGCCTCGAGCTGCACGTGCAGGGACTCCTCGACCGTGCGCGCATCCGACAGCGTGTGCGCCATCCGCGACAGCGGTCGCAGCACCAGCAGTCGCAGCCCGGCGAAGATCAGCACCAGCGTCACCACCATCGCGCCGATCACGACCACCAGCGTCTGCAGGAAGAAGTACTGCGCACCGGCGATGCCCTCGCGTTCGGGCGTCACGCGCACCAGCTTCCAGTACGGCTCGGGCAGCTCGAACAACGTGGCGGACGCGTCCTGGTCGATCACGGCGTCGTCGCGGATGCGCAGCTCCTGGATCCCGCCGGCGTCGGCTCGCGGTGCGGCGCGCGTGGTGTTCCACAGCAGCGCCAGCGCCGACTCGGCTTCCTGGCGCGAAAGGTCGCGCGTGCCGTCCTTGAGACGCGAGATCTGCGTGGCGTCGTACAGCGGCGACTGCACCGCGTGCGACAGGAACTGCTCGTCGCGCTGGTGAAGCTCGAGCGCCAGCGTGTTGAACGGCGGCATCCGCTGCGCCAGCTCCGCCATGTTGCGCGGACGCTCGCCGACGAGGCGCTGCGCCGCGGGACCGGTGGCGGCGATCAGGTGGTTGTCGCGATCCACCAGCAGCGCGTAGCCCGACTGTCCGGTGCTGGCCGTGCCCAGCAGCCGGTCGATCTCGGCGGTCTGCAGCATCACGGTGATCACGCCACGAAACCCCTGGGCGTCGCGCAGCGGCAGCGCGCAGCCCACCACGTTGCGACGGCTCAGACGTTCGACGTGCATCAGCGTCCAGTAGCAGGCGCCGGCGGCGGCGTATCGCGCCGGCGTATACCAGGCCTCCTGCCAATAGGGGATCGTGCGCGGATCGTTGTAGTCCTCGCGCATCTGCAGCGCGCCGACGCCGTCGGCGACCCACATGCGGCTGTTGCGGGCGCCGGCGACCGGTTCGGGCCACCAGCCGATCGCCCCCACCATTTCGGCGAGTCCACTGCCGGCCACCAGCGCCGGTACGCGCGGCGCCCAATGCCGCGGATCGCCGCCGCGTTCGCTCAGTTCCGCCAGCGTCGCCGCCAGCACGCGGGCCTGCGTCAGCCGGTTCTCGATCTCGCGGACCAGGCGCAGACCGCTCTCACGCTGATAACGCTCGGTATCGCCGACCAGGTTGGCCTGCACCAGCACGCGGCCGACGCCCCAGGCGACCAGCGCAAGCACGAGGGTGACCAACGTGAACAGCAGGGCGAGTTTGAACTGCAGGCCCTGGCCGGCGCGCAGGCGAGGTCCTTCGAGCGCCACGGGCACCTTGGGCGCGTTCGGACTCATTCAGGACGGCAACCAGGGCGCATGTCTCGATCATGTCACAAAGCCCTTGCGCCGCAACGGCTTGCCCGACTAAGCGAACAAACGGCGCGCTGTGTGGAGCGCCACGACCAGCTGGTCGATGTCGTCGGTGCCGTTGTAGACCGCCAGCGAGGCGCGGGCCGTGGCCGGAATCCCGAACCGCTCCATCAGCGGCATCGTGCAGTGGTGGCCGGTGCGTACCGCCACGCCCTGCTGATCCAGGATGCTGCCGAGGTCGTGGGCATGGGCCCCGTCCATCACGAACGACAGCACGCCGACCTTGTGGCGGGCCGTGCCGATCAGGCGCAGTCCGGGAATCTCGGCCAGTCGCGGCGTGGCGTAATCGAGTACCGCCGATTCGTGCGCGTGGATGGCGTCGAGTCCCACCGATTCGATCCAGTCGAGCGCCGCCGCCAGGCCGATGGCGCCCGCGATGTCCGGCGTGCCGGCTTCGAACTTGTACGGCACCTCGTTCCACGTGCTGGCCTCGAACGCGACGGTGCGGATCATGTCGCCGCCGCCGTGCCAGGGCGGCATCGCTTCGAGGTGCTCGCGGCGCGCGAACAGCACGCCGAAGCCGGTGGGGCCATAGGCCTTGTGCGCCGAGCAGGCGTAGAAGTCGGCGCCCAGCGCGCGCAGGTCCTGCGCCTCGTGCGCGACGGCCTGGGCGCCGTCGACCAGCACCGGGACGCCGCGTGCATGCGCTTCCCGGATCATTTCGGCGACCGGGTTGACCGTGCCCAGCGAGTTCGACACCTGCACGATTGCGACCAGGCGCGTGCGCGGCCCGAGCTTGGCGCGCCAGTCATCGAGGTCGAGCTCGCCTTCGTCGGTGACGCGCGCAGCCACGACCTTGGCGCCGGCCAGCTGCCAGGGAACGATGTTGGAGTGGTGCTCCATGCCGCTGACCAGCACCTCGTCGCCGGGCTGCAGTCGCGGCTGCAGGAAGCTGCGCGCCACCAGGTTGATGCCCTCGGTGGTGCCGCGCGTGAAGACGATCTCCTCGCGCGTGACCTTGAGGAACGCGGCGATCCGATCGCGCGCCGCCTCGTACTGGGTGGTCGCGCGCGCGGCCAGTTCGTGCACCGCGCGATGCACGTTGCTGTTGGCGTGGCGGTAGTAGCCGTCGAGCGCGCGCAACACCGATTCGGGCTTCTGCGTCGTGGCCGCGTTGTCGAGATACGCGAGGCGCTTGCCGTGGATCTTCTCGGCGAGGATCGGGAACTGCGCGCGGATCGCGGCGAGGTCGAGTGTCATGGGCAGTCTTCGAAGCACTCAACGCAAAGGCGCAAACGTCGCAAAGGACCTACGTCCATGTCGCGGTTCTTCGCGTCCTTTGCGCCTTTGCGTTGCACTGCTTTGTGGGTCTGGATCACTAAGACATTTCCTCGATCGATGCGCCGAGGTGCGCCGAGACACGCCCGATCGCCTCGCGCCGGAAATCGGCGTCCGGGATCGCACGCAGCGGTTCCATCGCGAACGCCAGCGTCAGCAGGGCGCGGGCGTCGGCCTCGGGCAGGCCGCGCGAGCGCAGGTAGAACAGCGCGGTGAGGTCGAGCTGGCCGAAGGTCGCGCCGTGCGCGCACTTGACGTCGTCGGCGTAGATCTCGAGCTCGGGCTTGGCGTTGATCTCGGCCTTGGGCGACAGGATCAGGTTGGCGACGCGCTGCTCGGAATCGGTCTTCTGCGCGCCCGGATGCACGACGATCTTGCCGTTGAACACGCCGCGGGCGGCGTCGCGCGCCAGGCCGCGAACCGTCTCGCGGCTGGTGCCATGCGGCGCGCGGTGATCGAAACGCGTGTGGTTGTCGATGTGGCCGTCGCCGCTGGCGACGAACAGGCCGCGCAGGTGCACCTGCGCGCCCGGCTCGGCGAGATCGACGACGAGGTCGTGCCGCGAAAGGCGTCCCCCGAGGTCCACCGTGCTCAGGTCGAGCGTCGTGTCGCGACCCAGCCGCGCGCGCACCCGGGTGAGGTGTCGCGCATCGGCGCCGGCGTCCTGCAGGCGCAGCATCGTGAGCTGCGCGCCGGCGTCCAGTTCGATGTCGAGCACGACGGTCTGGAAAGCAGCATGCGGCTGAACGTCGAGGCGCAGGCGCGCCTGTGCGCCACGACCGAGGCGCACGTGATGCCGGCGATGACCGTTGCCGCCGGCGACGATGATCTCCGCGCGATGCGATCCGGCCGGCACGTCGAGCTGCAATCCGCCGCCGGCGAACGCGGCATTGAGTGCGTCGACGCCGTCGGCATCGGCATCCAGGCGGGCAGGGGCCTCGCCGTCGATGTCGCCGCCATCGGGGGCGAGCTCGTGGACCGACGACAGGTCGGTGTACTTCCAGTCCTCGTGCGCCGTCGTTGGCAGGCCGAGTTCGAGCAGGCGGCTCAGCGCGCCGCGACGTGCGTCGGTGCGGGCCGAGGCGGGCAGGCGCTCGAAGGCGCGCGCGTAATGTTCCAGTGAGGACATCGGATCAAGCGGCCTTCTGCGGCTGCAGCCAGGCGTAGCCTTTCTCTTCGAGTTCGCGCGCGAGTTCGGGACCGCCGGATTTCACGATGCGGCCGTCGGCGAGCACGTGTACGCGATCAGGCTGCACGTGATCGAGCAGGCGCTGGTAGTGCGTCACCAGCAGCGTCGCCGTCGTCGGTCCGCGCATTGCGTTGATGCCGTCGGCCACGACCTTGAGCGCGTCGATGTCCAGGCCCGAGTCGGTCTCGTCCAGGATCATCATCGAGGGCTGCAGCACCAGCATCTGCAGGATCTCGTTGCGCTTCTTCTCGCCGCCGGAGAAGCCTTCGTTGACGCCGCGATGCAGCATCTTCGGATCCATCTGCATCTGCTTCACGCGCTGCTTGACGTAGGCCAGGAAGTCGGCGGCGTCGAGCTCCTTTTCCCCGCGCGATTTGCGCTGCGCGTTGAGCGCGGCTTTCAGGAAATACAGGTTGGTCACGCCGGGAATCTCGACCGGGTACTGGAAGCCCAGGAACACGCCGGCCGCGGCGCGCTCCTCGGGTTCCATCGCGAGCAGATCCTGGCCGCGGAATTTCACGCCGCCCTGCGTCACGGTGTAGCCCTCGCGTCCCGCCAGCACGTGCGCGAGCGTGGACTTGCCCGATCCGTTGGGGCCCATGATCGCGTGCACCTCGCCCGGGCGGAGCGACAGCGACAGGCCCTTGAGGATGTCCTTGTCTTCGACCTTGGCGTGCAGGTTGTCGATGTCCAGCATGTGGGTTTGTTCGTTCATTTGATCCTTCAGCCCACCGCACCTTCGAGCGAGACCGCCAGGAGCTTCTGCGCTTCCACCGCGAACTCCATCGGCAATTCCTTGAAGACCTGCTTGCAGAAGCCGTTGACGATCATCGACACGGCGTCCTCCTCGGAGATGCCGCGCGAGCGGCAGTAGAACAGCTGGTCGTCGCCGATCTTCGAGGTCGTGGCCTCGTGCTCGAGGATCGCGGTCGGATTGCGGATCTCGGTGTAGGGGAAGGTGTGGGCGCCGCACTGGTCGCCGATCAGCAATGAATCGCACTGCGTGTGGTTGCGCGCGCCGTGCGCTGAGGGCAGCACGCGCACCAGGCCGCGATAGCTCTGCTGGCCGTGGCCCGCCGCGATGCCCTTGCTGACGATCGTCGAACGCGTGTTGCGTCCGACGTGGATCATCTTGGTGCCGGTGTCGGCCTGCTGGCGATGATGGGTGAGGGCCACGGAGTAGAACTCGCCGACCGAGTCGTCGCCGCGCAGGATGCAGCTCGGATACTTCCAGGTGATCGCCGAACCGGTCTCGACCTGCGTCCACGAGATCTTCGAGCGCGGCCCGCGGCAGTCGCCGCGCTTAGTGACGAAGTTGTAGATGCCGCCCTTGCCATTCTCGTCGCCCGGATACCAGTTCTGCACGGTCGAGTACTTGATCTCGGCGTCGTCCAGCGCGACCAGTTCCACCACCGCCGCGTGCAGCTGGTTTTCGTCGCGCTGCGGCGCGGTGCAGCCTTCGAGATAGCTCACGTGGCTGCGTTCCTCGGCCACGATCAAGGTCCGTTCGAACTGCCCCGTGTTGCGCTCGTTGATGCGGAAGTAGGTGCTCAGCTCCATCGGGCAGCGCACGCCCTTGGGGATGAACACGAAGCTGCCGTCGCTGAACACCGCGGAGTTGAGCGCGGCGAAGTAGTTGTCGCCGAAGGGCACGACCGAGCCGAGATACTTCTTCACGATCTCCGGGTGATCGTGCACCGCCTCGGAGATCGAGCAGAAGATCACGCCGGCTTCGGCCAGCTTCTTGCGGAACGTCGTGCCGACCGACACCGAGTCGAACACCACGTCCACCGCGACCTGCGGCACCACGCCGGCCAGCATCTCCTGTTCGCGCAGCGGGATGCCGAGCTTCTTGTAGGTCTCGAGCAGCTTGGGATCGACCTCGTCGAGCGACTTCGGGCGGTCCTTCATCGACTTGGGCGCCGAGAAGTAGCTGATCGACTGGTAGTCGATCGGCTCGTAGTTCACGTGGGCCCACTTGGGCTCGTCCATCTTGAGCCAACGCCGATACGCCTTGAGGCGCCAGTCGAGCAGCCATTGCGGCTCGTTCTTGCGCAGCGAAATCAGGCGCACGACGTCTTCCGACAGGCCGATCGGAATGGTCTCCGACTCGACGTCGGTGATGAAGCCGGCGCTGTACGCCTGCGCGACGCGGCGCGTCACGAGGTCGCGAACTTCGCTCGTCGGGCTGGGGGCGGTGGTCTGTTCGGTGGCTGCCATGGGGTGGCCGTGTTTGGCGTTTCAGCCGCGCGTGGGCGGCGAGAACAGGAGTGGATGCTCGCGCAGGTTTCGTGCCCCGCCGCGACGCAGCGGCAGCGTCATCTGCGCCAACGTCACGGCTTCTAGCGCGCTGCGGATGGCATCGTTGATCACGCGCCAGTTCGAGCGCACGCCGCAGTGCGACTCGATGCCGCAGCCGCGGTGCACGGCGCATTCGGTCAACGCGATCGGGCCTTCGATGGCGGCTACGATGTCGGCGACCGTGATGCGCTCCGGAGAGCGCGCCAGCCGGTAGCCGCCGTGTGCACCGCGCAGCGCCTCGACCAATCCTGCCTTGCCCAGCAGCTTGAGCAGCTTGGACACCGTGGGAGCGGCCAGGTGCGTGCCCGCCGCCAACTCCTGCGAGGTCTGCAGGCGCTGCGGTTGCGCGGCCAGCGCCGTCATCAGGACGGTGCCGTAGTCGGTGAGTTTGCCCAGCTTGAACATCGAATCAATCAAGACCGAATCGGTACGGATTGAAATTCTAACGACGCGATGCCGGCCGGGCAACGCGAACGGGCAGAATGCAGCGATGAATTCGCCTTCTTCCGCCGCCTCCGCCCTGGAATGGGACGTGCTCGCGCCCTTCGTGCAGGCGCTCACCGTGGGCCCCGAGCACCTCGACGCGTTCCAGCACACCAACAACGTGGTCTACCTGTCCTGGCTGCAGGACGTGGCCTGGGCACACTCGGTGTCGCTGGGGTTCGGCATGGCCGATTACCACCGGGTCGGTGCCGGCTGCGTCGCGCGGCGCCATGAGCTGGACTACCTGGCGCCGACGTTCGCCGGCGATCGCCTGCACGTCGCGACCTGGGTCGCCGAGAACGCCGGGCGCCTCGACATGTGGCGCGCCTACCAGATCATCCGCGAGCGCGACGGCCGCACGGTGCTGCGCGGACGCACGCAGTGGATCTGCGTCGACATGAGGACCGGGCGCCCGCGGCGCCAGCCGCCGGAATTCATCGCGGCCTATCGACCTGCCGAGGCCATCCCGAAATGAACCGCGTCGAGATCGACTACTGCCCGCGTTGCCGCTGGCTGCTGCGTGCGGCGTGGTATGCGCAGGAATTGCTGTCGAGCTTCGAGACCGAACTGGAGGAGGTCGCGCTGCGCCCCGCGGACTCGGGCGTGTTCGCGATCCGCCTCAACGGCGAGGTGCTCGCGGATCGTGCGCGTGACCAGGGCTTCCCCGAGATCACCGCGCTCAAGCGCGCCGTCCGCGATCGCGTGGCGCCGGATCGATCGTTGGGGCATGCGGATCGGGCAGACCCGAACCCGTAGCCCGGGATATTTTGGAGAAGCTCACCCGGGCTACGGTCGAGGCGACGACGTCACCGCTTCCAGCATCCGATCGAGCAGAAACGACAGGATCGGCAGCTGATCGTTGAGCGTGTGCCCCGAGTGCAGCAGGTGCAGTTCGCTGCCGTATTCCTGCGCGAAACGCTGGGCCCGGTCGACCGGCACGATGTCGTCGTTCCAGCCATGCACCACGCAGGAGCGTTCGGGGATGCCGGTCGGCTCTTCGTCCCATCCGGGGAAGTACAGCGCCGGCGCCATCAGGAACAGGGCGCTGGGTTTGAGCGCGGCGCAGGCCATCGCCGAGACGTAGCCGCCCATGCTCGATCCGACCAGCACGAGGTGCCTTGCAGTGGGCGCGAGGACGCGCAGCATGCGGACGCGCTCATGCGGATCGTGCGTGCCCGTATAATCCGGGCTCATCACCTCGAATCCGCGCGCCCGTGCCACGTCGGCCAGCCGCGTGATCTTGGTGCCCCACGGACCGCTTTCCTTGCCGTGAGCGAAGCAGACGAGACGTTCGGCGGACACGCGGGTGGTTCTCTCGGGTACCAGAGGAGTCGGCCATGCTATCGGGACGCAGGCGCAAGTCCAAAGTGGAACGCGAGAAGAACAGCGAAGAACCGCTGGAGGTCGATCTCACGCTGGTGTTCCGCTTCGGCGACCAGCCCAATGACGCCGTGACCGTGATCGACAACCGCCGCGTGCCGATGGTCGGCAGCATCTTCGACAGTCGCGACACCATCGTGCGCGGCTTCGTCCGGCACATGCTGAAGGCCGGCCTGTCGCAACCCAACGTGCTGGCCGAAGTGCTGCCCGCGCTCAGACTCCTGCGTCGCCGCCGATGAAGGCCTTGTTGATCGTGGACGCCGCGCTGTGCGCGCTGGCGGCAACCCTCGCGCTCGTGCTGGGCGTGGTCCTGATCCTGTACGGATTCCACACCGACCTGTCTGCCCGCGTGGGCGCCGAAATGCCGATGCTGGCCGCGGTCATGAGCTGCTTCGCCGTGCTGGCGCTGGCCCTGGGCGTGGCCTTCTGGGGCCAGCTGCGTCGCGTCGCATGGCGCTGGTGGGCGCAGTCGATCGCGGTGCTGGCCGTGCTCGGCGGCTCGCTGTTCCTCTACCGCATGCTCGCCATCGCCTGAGAATCCGTCGACCGATGTCCCCGCGTCCCTTGCTGTTGCCGCGTCAATACCAATGGTGGGGCCTGGTCCCCGCCGTATCGGGTCTGTTCGCCCTGGATCTGGTCGACGGACCGGGCAGCGCCCTGCTGGCGGGCCCGCCGGGGCTGCTGTGGCTGGTCACCGGCCTGTCGATGGTGCTGCTGCGCGGCGATGCCCGCGTCACCGCCTACATGGCGGTGGGCTCGGTCATTGCGGTGATCGTGTCGCTGCCGCTGGTGTTCGTCGTCGGCCTGCTCGATGCGGTGCTGCTGGGCCTGCTCGGCGTCGCGTCGTTCACGGTGGCCGGACGCATCAGCCTGACCGAGCAGCTCACGCCCGATGTCGTACCGGAGCCGGACGACGATCTGCAGATGCAGGCCAAGGTCGGCTTCGACGAGGCGGTGATGGGCTGGTTCCTGATCGCCGCGCGCGTGCCGGGCGGACAGCTCGCCGAGCGCATGTGCAACGAGGCGCTCGAACTCGGGCAGGCACTCGAATCGCGCGGCTGGCTCGAGGTTCCGGAACGCTTGCACGCCGTCCCGGACGCACCGGACCACGTCAACGCGCAGTCCGGCAGGCGCTACGGCTTCGACTTCGAGCGCATCAGCTTCGACTCGGGCTTCCAGCCCGACGCGGCGCTGCCCGGCGCCGAGCGCTGGGCCGGGCATTACAAGACGCATCGCGCGGTCGGCTGGATGATGCGTCACCCCGGACCGACCCGACCCTGGCTGGTCTGCATCCACGGCTATCGCATGGGCGAGACCTGGATGGACTTCGGCCTGTTCAAGCCGGGCCTGCTGCACAAGAAGTTCGGACTGAACATCCTGATGCCGATCCTGCCGCTGCACGGGCCGCGTCGCGTGGGACGCAAGTCCGGCGACATGTATCTGGACGGGGATCTGCTGGACCTGCTGTTCGCGCAGTCGCAGGCGCTGTGGGACCTGCGCCGCTGGCTGGCCTGGCTGCGCGCCAACGAGGATCGGCCGCAGATCGGCGTCTACGGCGTCAGCCTGGGCGGCTACAACACCGGCCTGCTGACCGGCTACGAATCCGAGCTCGATTTCGCCGTCGCCGGCATCCCGGTGGTCGACTTCGCCGAGACCTTGTGGCGCGTGATGCCGCCGCCGCACCGGCACTACTTCGAGGCGCGGGGCCTGGATCAGGAGCACTACCGTCGGCTGCTGCGTCCGGTCTCGCCGCTGACCCAGCCGTGCCGCATCCCGCGCGATCGCCGTTTCGTGTTCGGTGCCAGCGCCGACCGCATCGTGCCGGTGGCGCAGCCGGCCCTGCTGGCCCGGCACTGGGAAGTCGAGACGCGCTGGTACCAGGGCTCGCACATGAGCATCGGCAGCGAGTCGACGCCGCGCTCGACGCTCGAGGACGCGATGCGCGCCGCGGGCTGGGGTACGGAGCGGTCGCGCCCCTTCGTCTGAGGGAGGCCGCGAGGCCCCGCCGCCCTACAATGGCGGCTCGGTGACTGGGAATCCCTCAAGATGATGAACGTGTGCATCAGCGGCACCGGCCTGTTCACGCCGGCCGAATCGATTTCCAACGACGAACTGGTGGCGAGCTACAACGCCTACGTCGAGATGTTCAACCGCGAGAACGCCGCGGCGATCGCAGCCGGCACCGAGACCGCGATCCTGCCCTCGTCGAGCGAATTCATCGTCAAGGCCTCGGGCATCGGCTCGCGCTACGTGATCAACAAGGAGGGCGTCCTCGACATCACGCACATGCGGCCGCGCATCACGCCGCGCGGCGACGACGAGCCCTCCCAGCTCGCCGAGATGGGCATCGCCGCGGCGCGTCAGGCGCTCGAGCGCGCGGGCCGCACGCCGGCCGACGTCGATTGCGTGCTGGTGGCCTGCTCGAACATGCAGCGGGCGTACCCGGCGATGGCGGTGGAGATCCAGAGTTTCCTGGGCGCCGGCGGCTACGGGTACGACATCAACGTCGCCTGCGCCTCCGCCGCGTTCGGCGTGCAGGCCGCGGTCGACGCGGTGCGCCAGGGCAATGCCCGGTGTGCGCTGGTGATCAGCCCCGAAGTGTGTTCGGGACACCTCAATTTCCGCAACCGCGACTGCCACTTCATCTTCGGTGACGCCGCGACCGCGATCGTCGTCGAGCCGTTCGACTCGGCGCGTCCCGATCACCGCTTCGAGATCCTCGGCACGCGCCTGAAGACGCAGTTCTCGAGCAACATCCGCAACAACTACGGCTTCCTCAATCCGGCGGAGACGCCGCCGCGACGCTGGGACGACCTGGTGTTCAAGCAGGAAGGGCGCAAGGTCTTCAAGGAAGTGGTGCCGATGGTCTCGGAGCTGATCGTGTCGCACCTGTCGGACCTCGGCATCGCGCCCAACTCGGTCAAGCGTTTCTGGCTGCACCAGGCCAACCTGTCGATGAACCAGCTGATCTCCAAGCGCGTGCTCGGTCGCGAGCCCTCCAAGGAGGAGGCGCCGGTGATCCTCGACGAATACGCCAACACCAGCTCGGCCGGCTCGGTGATCGCGTTCCACAAGCACCAGGACGGCTTCGCCGCCGGCGACATCGGCGTGCTCTGTGCGTTCGGCGCCGGATATTCGGCCGGCAGCGTGGTGTTGCGACGCGCATAAGCGCCGACGCAATGGCGCCGATCGAACAACGGCTGCGCGAGGCCCTGTCGGGCACGGACGATCGCGCGCCCCGGCCGATCACGAATCTCGATCTGCCGCTGGGTGCCGATCGCTGGCTCGCGAACTTCATGAAGGGGCTGCGGCCCGCCGCCGTTCTCGCACCGGTGCTGCGTCGCGGCGATGCGTACTCGGTGATGCTCACGCGCCGCGCCGAACACCTGTCCTCGCACAAGGGCCAGATCAGCTTTCCCGGCGGTCGTCGCGACGACACCGACGTCTCGGTCGCGGCCAATGCGCTGCGCGAGGCGCAGGAGGAAGTGGGGCTCGATCCCGCGCGCGTCGAGGTGCTCGGCTATCTCGACGACTATCCCGTGGTCAGCCGCTACCTCGTCACGCCCGTCGTGGGACTGATCGACGGCGACTTCACGGCGCAGGCCGATCCCTCCGAAGTGGCCGAAGTGTTCGAGCTGCCGCTGGAGCTGGCACTCGATCGCAAAGCGTACGCGCGCAAATCGCTCACCCGTGACGGCCTCGTCGTGCCGTACTACGAACTGAACTGGCAGAACTATCGGGTGTGGGGCGCCACCGCCGGCATGTTGTGGAACCTCTGCGAGCGCGTGAATGCCGCCCGCTGAGAATGACGACGCCAACCTCGATCCGCTGCGCGACAGCCTCGCGTTGCAGCACGAGGCCGCGGCGCTGGGCTTCGACTGGAACCACGCCGACGAGCTGTGGGCCAAGCTGACCGAGGAGATCGGCGAGCTGCGTGAGGCCTGCGGGCAGGGCGAGGCGCGCGTGCTCGACGAGTTCGGCGACCTGCTGTTCGTCGCGATCAACCTGTCGCGTCACCTCGGGGTGGAACCGGCGCGCGCGCTGGCGCACGCCAACGCGAAGTTTCGCCGCCGCTTCGGCGTGGTGATGGCCGGCCGCCCGCAATGGGACGCCCTGCAGGGCCCGGCGCGGCTCGATGCGATGGAACGGCTCTGGCAGCAGGCCAAGCGCGAAGAGTCGTCGTCGTAGCCCGCGACGCGCCCGGCCTACCGCCTACAATCACGCATGAATACGACTACCCGAATCGGCGTGCTGGGCGCCGCCGGCCGCATGGGACGCGCCGTGATCCAGGCTGCAAATGCGGCGCAGCTGGCCGTCGGCGCGGCATTCGAGCGCGCAGGCGTCGGCGACGTGGGTCGTGACGCGCTCGAACTCGCCGGTCTGGATGCGCGCGGGGTGATCATCACCACGGATCTGGCGGCTGCGGCCGATGCGTTCGACGTGCTGGTCGACTTCACGCGTCCCGAAGGCACGATCGCCGCGCTCGACGCCTGCCTTGCGCTGGGCAAGGCGATGGTGATCGGCACCACCGGCTTTACGCCCGAGCAGGTCGCGCACATCGAGACCGCGGCGCGGCGCATCCCGATCGTCAAGGCCGGCAATTTCAGCCTGGGCGTGAACCTGTGCCTGCAGCTGCTCGAGACCGCGGCGGCGGCGTTGGGCGAGGCCTTCGACGTCGAGATCGTCGAGGCGCACCACAAGCACAAGGTCGACGCGCCCAGCGGCACCGCGCTGATGCTCGGCGAGGCGGTGGCGCGCGGCGCCGGCAAGGTGCTCGAACAGCACGCGATCTATGAGCGCTATGGGCACACCGGCGCGCGACCCAAGGGTTCGATCGGCTTCTCGACCATTCGCGGTGGCGACGTGGTCGGCGATCACACGGTGATGTTCCTGGGCGATGGCGAGCGCGTGGAGATCACGCACAAGGCGAGCTCGCGCCTCAACTTCGCCAACGGCGCGGTGCGCGCGGCCGGCTGGCTCGCCGGCCGCAAGCCCGGCCTCTATTCGATGCGCGACGTGCTGAAGGCCTGACCCCGCGTAGGTACGTCGGCCGATCGCCCGCCGTCCTCAGCGCGTCGTGGTCGTCGACCAGACGAACGAGCGCTCCGCGCGACGATCGGGCCCGACCTCGACCGCGCCGCGCTGCTCGCGGCCCTGGTGCGTCGCCACCACCTGGTACTTGCCGGGCGGCACGTCGACCAGCAGGTACGGCCCGCCGGTGGTCACGTCCAGCACGGTGGCGCCTGACGCATCGAGAATCTTGACCGGCACCGAGGCAAGAAAGACGTTGTGTCCGTTCTGCATCGTGGCGAACGTCAGCGCGATGGCGTACTTCGAGAACTGCGCCTTGATCGCTTCCGACTCATCGGATCCGATGCCGCCGGTGACGTAGGGAATGCCACCCTCGGTGGTCTGGGTGGGCAGCGCGGACGCCGATGGGGCTGGCGACGCCAGCGACCGGGTCGAGGGCGAAGAGGGCGTCGTGATGACCTCGCCGGTCGGCGTGATCGTGGCCGTCGTCGTCATCGACGGCACGTTCGGCACGGCGGTGCTGGCGCCCGGACTGGACGGCACCGTGCGCGGTTCCGGGTCGGATCTGCGGGGTGGCCAGATCAGGCTGCGCTTCTGCGGGGCGCCGGCCTTGATCGTCACTTCGGTGCCGCGATCGATGCCGTCGAGCATCGCATCCACCGTGTAGCGGCCCGGCTCCAGCTTCACCAGCAGGTACGGTCCTTCGGTGGTGGTGTCGAGCACGACGTTGCCCGCGGCGTCGGTGATCTTCACCACCACCGACGCGAGGTAGGCGCCGGTCGACGACGAGAACTGCAGCGTCAACGGATAGCCCGGCGCGGCCGCCTTGATCGCGGCGGTCTCGTCGCTGCCGATGCCGCCGCTCAGATACGTCACGTTGCCCTGCGTCTTCACCGCGGGCAGGTCCGACTCGTCGGCGGATGTCGGCGTCATCACCGCGGTCAGGCTCAGCAGCAGGATCGCG
Organism: Panacagrimonas sp.; assembly: GCF_020697055.1. GTDB lineage: Bacteria > Pseudomonadota > Gammaproteobacteria > Nevskiales > Nevskiaceae > Panacagrimonas. The sequence continues at coordinate 98,211 of NZ_JAJFBP010000008.1, forward strand.
GTCAGCGGCCGCGAAACGATCGGGGTCATCGCAAGCTCCGTCAGGCAGAAGGGTCGATGGCGTCGAGGATGCCATCGACGGACGTACCACGGCTTAACCCCGATCCACGCGGGCTCCCGTTTGCATCGACACCCAACCCCAACGGAGTGTCCCGATGCAACGATCCCCCTTGTTCCTGAGCGGCCTGGTGCTCGGCGCCGCTGCGGCGCTCGCCGCCTGCAGCCAGACCGCGCCCGGCCCGCAGAAGACCGCGTCGACCGATGAAGCCGGTCCGCGCCCGGTAACGCCGAGTGCGCGCGACACGACGCCGCTGACGCCGCCGCCCCCGCCGGCCGAACCGTTGACCGACCGCGACGATCGCGCGGCCGCGGCGCCCAAGGCCGAGGCGCTCGACGCGCTGCAGAGCCAGGCCCCGGGTGCGTACGCGATGTACTCGTTGCTGGAGAAGGAGAAGGTCCCGATTGAAGCCAAGCGCGCCGTGCCGCGGATGGTCGCGCCCGGGCCGTCGGTCGCCACCCAGGCCGCCGAGGTGATGGCGCTGCAGCCGGTGATCCGCGAAGAGAACACCGAGAAGTACGCCGATCTGACGCCGAATCCGATCCGCCTGGTCACCGAGGCGCCGGTCTCGACCTTCAGCGTCGACGTCGACACCGGCTCCTACGCCAACGTGCGCCGCTATCTGGCCCAGGGCCAGCTGCCGCCGCAGGACGCGGTGCGGGTGGAGGAGATGATCAACAACTTCGACTACGCCTACGACGTGCCGCGCGATCGCAGCCAGCCGTTCTCGGTGATCACCGAGATCGCGCCGACGCCGTGGAACGCCAGGACCCACCTGCTGCACGTCGGCATCCAGGGCTGGAAGCCGGAGGAAAAATCCAACGGCACCAACCTGGTGTTCCTGGTGGACGTCTCCGGCTCGATGCAGGACGCCGACAAGCTGCCGCTGGTGAAGTCGGCGTTGAAGATGCTGCTCGGCGAGCTGTCGGCCAAGGATCGGATCAGCCTGGTGGTCTATGCCGGCGCCTCGGGCGTCGTGCTCGAACCGACGGCCGGCGATCAGCAAGCGAAGATCGCGGCCGCGCTCGATCGTCTCGAGGCCGGCGGCTCGACCAACGGCGGCGAAGGCATCCAGCTGGCCTACGCGATGGCCAAGCAGGGCTACATCGAAGGCGGCGTCAACCGCGTGCTGCTCGCCACCGACGGCGACTTCAACGTCGGCGTCACGCGCTTCGAAAGCCTGCTCGACATCGTCAAGCAGCAGCGCAAGAGCGGCATCGCGCTGACCACGCTCGGTTTCGGCGAAGGCAACTACAACGATCACCTGATGGAGCAGCTGGCCGATGTCGGGGACGGCAACCACGCCTACATCGATTCCGTGCAGGAGGCGCACAAGGTGCTGGTGCGCCAGCGCGAGGCCACGCTCACGACGATCGCGCGCGACGTGAAGATCCAGATCGAGTTCAACCCCGCGCAGGTCGCCGAGTACCGCCTGATCGGCTACGAGAACCGCATGCTGGCGCGCGAGGATTTCAACAACGACGCGGTGGACGCCGGCGACATCGGCGCGGGTCATACGGTCACCGCGCTGTACGAGATCGCGTTCAAGGGCAGCGGCGGGGAAGCGGTGCAGCCGCTGCGCTACGCACCGTCCGAAAAGATCGCGCAGCACGTCGGCAGCGAGCTCGCGCACCTGCGACTGCGCTACAAGCGACCGGGTGACGGCGCGGACGCCAGGAGCCACCTGATCGAGAAGCCGTTGAGCAGGAGCGACGTGAAGACCGACTTCGCAAAGGCCAGCGACGCGCTGCGCCTGTCGGCTGCGGTCGCCGCATTCGGCCAGCTGCTCTCGGGCGGCGTTCACCTGCAGGGGTTCGACTACACTGCCGTGGAGCGCCTGGCGCGTGACGTCGGTGACGACGGATACGGCGACCGCGCGGGATTCCGTCAGCTGGTCAAACTCGCCAACGCGCTCTCGGCGCAGGCACGTCGCGTCGACGGAACGGGAGGCGCGCAGATCGGGGGGTAATGTCGACTGGAAGCGGGGCCAGCCAGCATCGTTGCGACGGAGGAGGCGGTCGCCCATGACCGCGACGAGATATCCGACGAAGCCCTCATGCAGCGCTGGCAGCGCGGGGACGCGGCCGCCTTCGAGCGGCTCTACCGAAGGCACCGCGACCCCGTGTTCCGTTATCTGCTGCGCGGCATCAGCGATCGCGAGCGCGCCGCGGAACTGTTCCAGGAAGTCTGGGCATCGGTGGTCAAGTCGCGCGCGGCCTGGGAGCCGCGCGCGAAGTTCACGACCTGGCTCTACCGGCTCGCGCACAACCGCCTCGTCGACGAATACCGCCTCGCACGCCTGCCGACCGAACCGCTCGAGCCCGAACTGGAAGTCGCCGCCCCCGAGCACGAGCAGCCCGAAGCCGCGGTCTCCGGCGGTCAGCGACTGCGTCGCGTGCTGCGTGCCCTGCAAGGTCTTCCCAGCGAGCAGCGCGAAGCCTTCCTGCTCAAGGAGGAAGGCGGCATGAGCCTGGAGGAGATCGGCGAGGTCACCGGGGTCGGCCGCGAGACCGTCAAGAGTCGCCTGCGCTACGCGCTGGCCAAGCTGCGCCAGGAGCTGACCGATGTCCTCTGAGCGCAAGCCACCCGACGATCGCGAACTCGAGGATTTCCTCGCCGGCAAGCACCCGGTGGGACGCGCCTATCGCGAGGTTTCCGAGCAACAGACCGCGCCGCGCGAACTCGACGACGCGATCCTGAAAATGGCGCGCGAGCACGTCGCGCCAACGCACGACACCGTCGTACCGCTGCGCCGCCGTCCGCGCTGGGTGCAGCCGGTCGCGCTCGCCGCGACGCTCGCGCTGTCGGTCGGCGTGCTGATGAACATCTGGCGCGATCCGGCGCTGCGCCAGCAGGCGGCGCCGATCGAGCAGGGCGGCGAGGAAGCGCTGGCGCCGGCGACGAGCACGACGTCGCAGCCGGAATCCGCCGCCACCGCCGAGCCACAGGCCGCACCGATCGAACAGCAGCCTCCCGCCGATCTGCAGGCGGCGCCCAAGCCGCGCGCCAAGGCAGAGGTGTCACCCGCACCGGAATCGCGCCGGGCCGCCGAGCCGTTTCCCGCGACCCAAGCCGCGCGGCCGGCCGGGCGCGAGCGCGACGAATCGCTGTCCGATTCGGTTTCGCCTTCGGCGGTCTCGCCGCGCGCGGGCGCCGCGATGCCGACGCCAGCACCGCAAGCGCCGCCACCGCCGCCCGCCGCATCACAGGCGCAGTCCGGCGGCGCCGCGTCCTCGCGTCCGGATATCGACCCGCGCCTGATGGAACGCGAGGATCCGAAATCCGATTCATACAGCCTTACGCCGGACGACGCCGCCGCGCGCACCCCGGCGATCGAGGAGCAGAAGCGCATCCAGTCCGACGACGCGCGCGCGATGGCCAAGGAAAAGAGTGCGGCCCGGAAATCGATGGCGGCCGACGCGGCGCCCGAGGAAGCCGAAAGCGCCAACGCGCAAGAGCGCGATGCCCCCGAGACGCTGATCGAACGTGCGCGCGCCGCGGTTGCGCGCGGTCAAAGCGACGAGGCGCGCCGGCTGGTGGCCGAGCTTCGCCGGCTGCATCCGGACACGCCGCTCCCGGAGGATCTGCGCGCGTTCGCGCCGCCCGCGCCGTGACCGGCCGCGATCCTTGATCGCCTCAGGGAAGGGGCTGGGCGACCCACATCTGCAGCGCGTTCTGGGAGTCGCATGCGCCCACGCGAACGCCGCGCCCGTCCGCCTGCAGGCAGCGTCCATCGACGCCGACGATCTGCGCACCCCGCATCAGCCACATCTGGTCCGCGGCGGGCGCATCGCCGGCGCGGCAGCTCACCAGCTGCACGCGGTCGCTCTTCTGCGATTGCCGGCGAATGCAGTGCGAGCCCTCGTCACGCTTCCACGCCGTCATCAGTCGTCCCTTGTCGCTGATCCACTGCCGGGACGGCCCGGTGCAGTCGGCACTCATCACCGCGGTCGAACCGGAATTCTGGTGATCGGCCTCGATGCAGGTCCTGGTCGACGGCGAATAGACCGAGATGCGCGGCATCGCCGAGTCCGACGCCGTCGGCTGTGCGGGCGCGGCGGATCTGGACGGTGGCGAAGCGGTGACCGCCTGCTGGCCCGCGCGTGGCGCGGTGGCGGCTGTCGCAGGCTTTTCCGACGCATCGGTCTTCGGCGGCGGGACCTCGTCGTCGTGGATGATGATCTTGGTCTCGCCCTGGAACAGCCCGGATTGGGACCACGCCACTGCCGGAAAGAGGGCCAGCCAGCACACCCCGGCCGCGACCGCCGCGTTGAGCCTGCGCATGTCGAGTCTCCCTGTGAACCACTCCCCGGCGCGCAGTAAACCGCCGGGGTGCAGGGGCCGGCAACTACCTTTGGGCGTTTGCCGGGTCCACCGCGCCATCCTCGTGTCGCAGCTTGGCGGCATGGCGACCGGGCGAACCGGTGCGACGGCACAGCGCCGAGTAGAACGCCGGCACCATGAACAGCGTGAACACCGTCGAAAAGGCGACGCCGCACGCGATCACCACGCCCAGGATCCGGCGTGCCTCGTAGCCGGCGCCGCTGGTGAGGATCAGCGGAATGGCGCCGGCGATGGTCGCGATCGACGTCATCAGGATCGGACGCAGGCGGATGCGCGCGGCATCGATCAGCGCCTCGTCGAACGCCATGCCCTGGTCGCGCCGCTGGTTGGCGAACTCGACGATGAGGATGCCGTTCTTCGCCGCCAGGCCCACCAGCATCACGATGCCGATCTGCGAATAGACGTTGAGCGTCATCCCGAGCGGCCACAGCGCGATGAACGCGCCGAACAATGCGAGCGGCACCGTGGTCAGGATCACCACCGGGTGGATGAAGCTTTCGAACTGCGCGGCCAGCACGAGGTAGACGATCACCAGCGCCATCGCGAACGTGAAGTAGAGCGCCGCGCTCGACTCCTTGTACTCGCGTGAATCGCCGGCGTAGCTGACGCGCGCCAGGCCTTTGCTCTCCTCGCGGACCACGCGCTCGATCGCCGCGAGACCTTCGCCGAGCGTGTAGCCGGGCGCGAGGTTGGCCGAGATCGTGATCGAGCGCAGGCGATCGGTGCGGTTGTAGGTCGCGGCCGCGGCCTGTTCGCGCAGGCGCACGAGGTTGGACAGCGGAACCAGCGCGCCGGAGGCCGCGCGCACGTACACCTTGCCCAGCGCGGAGGGATCGGCGCGATCCTGCATCGGCGCCTGCAGCATCACCTCGTACTCCTCGCCGCGATCCTGGTATCGCGTCACGCGCCGCTCGCCGAACATCGATTCGATCGCCTGCGCGATGTCGCCGACGCGCACGCCGAGGTCTCCGGCACGGCCGACGTCGACGTCGAGCTGGAACTGCGGCTTGGTCTCCTTGTAGTCGGAGTCGACGCGGACCAGCCTGGGGAATTCCCGATCCAGTCGCGCCAGGACCTTGTCGCGCCACTGCGCCAGTTCCTCGTAGCTCGGGCCGCCCATCACGATCTGCACGGGCTGGCCGCCGCGGCTGCCGAACGCGCCGCGCTGCGTCACCACCACGCGCGCACCGGTGATGCCCGAGAGCGACTCGCTCAGTTCGTCGGCGATCTGCGTTGCGCTGCGTTCGCGGTCGTCCCAGCTGCTCAGCGTCACGCCGACCGAACCGGTGTTGACCTGCGTGGCGCCGCCGAACCCGGGCAGGCGGAACAGCACGCGCGCGATCTCGCCGTGCTCGATCTGCTCGAGCAGCGGCTTTTCGATGTCGGCCATCACCGCGGCGGTGTAGGCGAAGCTCGCGCCCTCGGGCCCGGTGACGTTGACCGTGAGCATGCCGCGGTCCTCCTGCGGCGCGAATTCGCGCGGCAGCACCCAGAACAGCAGCACGATCGCGCCGAGCAGGCCGGCGAGCATGACCGTGGAGATCCAGGGCCGGCGCGTGAAGCCGCGCAGCGCGCCGATGTAGCGCTCGGCGAAGCGGTCGAATCCGGCGTCGAAACGTTCGAAGAAACGGGGCCGCGATTCGTGCGCGCGCAGCAGCCAGACCGACAGCACCGGCGAGAGCGTCAGCGCGATCAGGCCCGAGCAGCCCACCGCCGAGGCCAGCGCCAGTGCGAATTCGCTGAACAGGCGTCCGACGTTGCCTTCCAGCAGCGCCAGTGGCGTGAACACCGCCATCAGCACGGCGGTGGTGGCGATGATCGCCATGCCGACTTCGCGCGCGCCCCGATAGGCCGCGAGCAGCGGTGGTTCGCCCATGTGCAGGCGGCGGTGCACGTTCTCGACCATCACGATCGCGTCGTCCACCACCAGGCCGATCGCCAGCACCAGCGCCAGCAGCGTCAGGATGTTGATCGAGAAGCCGAACGCGGACAGGAAGATGAAGGACGCGATCAGCGAGATCGGAACCGTCACCGCGGGAATCAGCGTCGCGCGCCAGCTGCCCAGGAACAGGTACAGCACCGCGAGCACGAACAGCGCCGCGTAGGCCAGCGTCAGCTCGACCTCGTGCAGCGCCGCCTCGATGAACTCCGAGGTGTCGAAATTCAGATCGATGGTCATGCCTTCGGGCAGCTCGCCGCGCAGCGTGTCGCCCAGCGCCTTGGCGGCGCGCGCGACCTCCAGCGTGTTGGCGCTCGAGGTCTTCACGATGCCGATGCCGAGCGTCTCGACGCCGTTGGCGCGAAACGCGGTGCGCGGGTTCTCGGCGCCGAGTTCGACGCGCGCGACGTCGCGGATCCGGATCGGGAAGCCATCGGGACCGGTGGCCACCACCATCGCACCGAACGCTTCGGGCGAGGTGTACTGGCGCTCGGTACGCAGCGTGTACTCGCGCTCGCTCGATTCGATCAGGCCGGCGGGACGTTCGACGTTCTGTTCGCGGATCGTGTTCTCGACGTCGGCCGCGGTGAGGCTGCGACCGGCGAGCCGGTCGCGGTCGAGCCAGATGCGCATGGCGTAGCGCTGGTCGCCGCCCAGGTTCACGCGTGACACGCCGTCGATCACGGCGAAGCGGTCTACCAGATAACGCTCGGCGTAGTCGGTGAGCTGCAGGCGGTTGAGCTTGGACGACGACAGCACGAAATACATGATGGCCTGCGCGTCGGCGTCGGCCTTGGTCACCTCGGGTGGATCGGCCTGGTCGGGCAGTTCACCCAGCACGCGGGAGACGCGGTCGCGCACGTCGTTGGCGGCGTCGTCGATGTTGCGCGAGAGCAGGAACTCCACCGAGATGTTCGAGCGGCCGTCGCGCGACTGCGAGGTCAGGCGCTTGATGCCCTCGATGCCGGCGATCTGGTCCTCGATGATCTGCGTGATCTGCGTTTCGATCACCGAGGCCGACGCGCCCGGATAGCTGGTGCTGACCGAGACGATCGGCGGATCGATGTCGGGATATTCGCGCACCGAGATGTTCAGCATCGCGAACACCCCGAACACGACCAGCAGCAGGTTGAGCACGGTGGCGAGCACCGGCCGTTTCACCGAGACGTCGGACAACCACACGCGGGATGTTCTCCAGGAACGCGGACGGGCCGGGGATTATGCGCAAAGGACCGTTCCGCGCGCGTGAAGGTTCGCGCATCGCGGCGACGCCCTGCCGCAAACAAGAAGGCCCCACGCGCCCGGACAGGATGCGCGTGGGGCCCGAGCGGGCCCCGAAGGGCCCGAAAAGCCGCAGTCTTCGTTACTCGCCGATCGGGAACGCCGGGAGACCCTCCTCGCAGGACGCGCCCGAGAACGCGTGCGCCAGCACCAGGTCGCCGGTGATCAGCCCGGTCAGGTAGATGTGCGCGAAGTTGACCGTCCGGTTCGCGGCCCGCGTCGACCTGCCGGACTTCTGCTCGTTGAGCACGATGCGGCCCACCAGCGGAATCGAGATCGTGGTGTTGGGCGCGATCGTCACGCTGATCGGCAGGCCGGCCACACGGATGTTCGCGGTGATCGACGAGCCGCTGGCCGAGGACGCCGCACTGGTTGCCTTGGCCGTGGTTCGGGACTCGATCACGTCCGCGCTGATCACCGGCACGCCGAGCAGCGCGAGGTTCAGGTTGGTGATCTTGGCCTGCGCGTTGGTGGTGGCAATCTTGGTCGTGCCGTTGATCTTGCCGGTGGCCACGCTGGTGATCACGTTGGCGCGGAAGGCCAGCGTGCCGCCGAGCAGCCCGGCGTTGACCGTTGTGGCGACGGTGCTGCGGGTTCCGCCCGCTGCACGCAGCGGCGGCTCCAGGCTCTCGTCGTAGCGATAGCGCATGTCGTTGACGTTGGCCGTGACGTTGAGGCGCGAAAGCAGGCTGCCGGATCCGCGCAGGCCGTAGGCGTGCGAGAGCAGGTCGAGCTGCCCGGTCTGCACCTGGTCGCCGATGATGTCGAACGCCTGGAACAGGTCGGCCTCGGTCTGCACCAGGAAGAAGTGCGCCGCGTCGGTGGCCTGCTGACGCAGGATCTCGACGCCGGTGCCCTCGGTCGGCCGCGGATCGCGGATCGCGACGACGAAGAACTCGATGCCGGCCGCCTTGGCGTCCGCCGCCGCGCCGATCGGGTTTCCGCGCGAAAAACCGTCGGACAGATGCAGGATCACCTTGCGCACGCCGGCGCGGCCGCGCGTCACCAGTTCCTGCGTCGCCAGGCGGATCGCCGGTTCGGCGTAGGTGTCGTCGTCCTTGACCAGCGCATTGACCGCCGCGGTGACGGCCGCCTTGTCGGTGGTCAGCGCGTGATCGAAGCTCGTCGTCGTGCTGTACGACACCAGGCCCACCTGGTCCACCGCCGCCATGCGTCCGATCAAGGCCGTGGAAACCTGCTGCGTGCCCTGCAGCCGGGTGAGCTTGCCCGGCGGAGGAACACCGAGCTGCTCGATGCCGTTGCCCATGCTGCCGGAGCGGTCGATCACCAGCATCAGGTCGACGCCCGGCGAACTGCTGCGTTGATCGCATACGCCCGAATTGGTCGGGGCCGCGGAAGCCTGTAGCGGACTGAACAGGGCGCAAAACGACAAGAAAAAGGCCGCTGGAACGGTCAACACGTTCGAGCGGCCGTGCGGGCGCATCGTGGCCATAGGTCCTCCTGGTGGGGTACCGCGAAATCCGGCGCCCAGCTGAATGCCGGGCTGATGAAAGGTCGCGATAGCAAAAGGTGAGCCCAGGAAACGGAAAGTCGGCGGGTAGATCGCCCGGGAACGCAAAGTGAACCTTCGGAGCCGACCAAAGGACAACCTAATCAACGCGGAGAGCGTGAGCCTGGGGGGTGGTGGTCCAGGGGGCGCTGGCGGGTCCAGCAGACCGGCAAGCCCGATGCGGCGGGCATTTCAAAAGGAGCGAACCGGGTTTTCGCAATCAGGTCGCGGCCGACGGATGCGGCGGGCCGGGCGATCCCGACGGCGTGTCGCGACCCCCTCGTGGCGCTCAGCGCGCCGTTGCGCGCTGGAACGCCGGTCGCTGCTTCAGACGCTCGAGGTAGCCGCGCGTCTGCGGTTGGTAGTCGGCGGCGATGCCCAGCGTCTCGCCGAGATACAGCGCGAACCCGATGGCGATGTCGGCGATGGTGAAGCGGCCGTCGCACAGGAATTCGCGATCGATCAGATGCGCATCCAGCAGGCGCAGCCGCGCCAGGTACCACTTGCGATAGTCGGCGGCGGCCTGCGGCAGGCGCCGTTCCGGCGGCTCCAGCAGCGTGTAGCGCAGCACGATGGTCTGCGGGAACGTCAGCGTTGCGTCGCTGTGGAACAGCCAGTTCAAGTAATCGGCGTATTCGGGATGTTCGGGTCGCAGGCCCAGCTCGTGGCGACGGTATCGCTCGACCAGGTACAGGCAGATGCCCGAGGACTCGGTCATCCGGACGTCGCCGTCGGTGAAGTACGGAATGGTGCCCAGCGGATTGGTCGCGAGGAAATCCTTGCGCAGCACGCGCGGCGGAAACGGCAGCGTCTCGAGCTCGTAGGGCAGCCCCATCTCCTCGAGTGTCCACAGCGGGCGCAACGAACGCGCGTCCTTGCAATGCCAGAGTTTCACGGGTCGGGACGTTCCATTGGATCGAGCGCGCAAGCATAGGGTCGATTCGCAGTTCAGCAAACCGTCAGATTGCGGCGCAACGATGGTCGTTCGTCTTCAGCGCAGGAGAAGCAAGGTGGAAGATCAACACGTCTACAAGACCGTCGAGCTGACCGGTTCGTCGCCCAAGAGCACCGATGAGGCGATCCGTGTCGCCGTCGAGCGCGCCTCCAAGACGCTGCGCAACATCAAGTGGGTGCAGGTGCTCGAGCAGCGCGGCCACGTCGAGAACGGCAAGGTCGCGCACTGGCAGGTGACGATGAAGGTTGGTTTCACGCTCGAGGCCTGAAGCGCGCGCGGCCGCGATCAGACATCCGTTCCCGCGTCCGGTTCGACCGGCGCGGGATCCGGTTCCCAGCACCCGACCGGGTGTCCTGCGCCGGCGAGCGCCGTCTTGAGCCGCTCGGTCTGGAATCCGTAGACCAGCTGCGGTCCGACCAGCGTTGCCGGCACCCCGCGCACGCGCAGCGTCCACCACTGCGCACTGGCCTTCAGCGATTTCTCGACGTCGCGTTCCTCGAACGGCACGCCGCTGCGCAGCAGGCACTGGCGGATCTGCGTGCACAGTCCGCACCACTCGGCGGAAAACAGCACGACGTGTCCCGGCGGATTGGAGCGGCGCGGATCCAGCTGCCACGCGACGAGCCGGTCGATCGCCAGAATCAGCACGATCACGCCGATCAGCCACCACAGCACGCCACGCAGGCGTGCACGCGGCGAGGGGCCGGACCCGTTCACCATCGATCGGACTCGCTCTGGCAGACGGCGTCGTAGACCTGGCGGGCGCCGCCGCGGGCCGGCACCGCATCGAAGTCCGCGTCGCCGACGGTTGCTCCGACGTCCACCGCATCGATGACCGCGCCCTTGGCGCCGCGGTTGTCGAAGTACTCGATCCCGATGCCGGCGAGGCGCTCGCGTGCGCAGTCGGCGACGTAGCGCGTGCGCGTCGAGCGATAGCACGCGGGCGGATCGCGTTCGGGCACCAGCACCGCGTGCGGCAGTTCCGTGTGCAGCGTCACCTCGCGAAACGCGTCGCCGCGCGGGCTCTTCTCGCCGCGCAGGAACGAGACGGTGCCGGCGCGATCGGCGGCCGGCCCGAGCCAGCTCGTTCCGAGTTCGACGGTGATCCGCGCCACGTCGGCGGTTTCCAGCGGCTGCGCCGGACCGCACACGATCGACACCGGGATCACGCGCTTCTCGGCGAGGTAGGCCACGTGCCAGCCGAACTCGGTCTCGAACGGCGACGACAGCGTGCCCGGTTCGAGCGCCAGCACCGCGCGCTCGAAGCGTTCGCCGAATGCGCCTTCGAGGACCCGACCCAGGTCGCCGCCGCGCGAGGCCGAGCCGGTGTCGCCGCTCAGTTCGCGCGCCGTGCTCTGGAACGCATCGAGCGTGCGCTTCTTTTGGCCGTTGCTGGCGGCGACGATGCGCGCTCGCACCGCCTTGGCCGCATCCTGGCTGACCACGAGCACGTGGTACGCGTGGTAGCGCGTGACCTGGTCGCGTTCGTCCTTGTTCGGCGGCTCCGGTGCCGAGAAGCTCGCGCCGCCCAGGACCAATACGAGGACGCCGGCGGCGAGCTTCATGGAGCGGGCGGAACGTAGGGCTCGACGCGATCCTCTTCGGCCGGGTCGTTGCGCGCCACGATCGCGCGCGCGGGCTCGGTTGCGCTGAGGTTGATCGCTTCGTGCGCAACCCCGGGCGGGATGAACAGGAATTCGCCCGGCCCGCTGACGACCTCGTGCTGCAGGTGCTCGCCCCAGCGTGTCGCGACACGGCCTTCGAGCAGGTAGATGCCGGTTTCGTAGCCCTGGTGCAGGTGCGGCGTCGCGCGACCTCCCGGCGGGATCACGACCATGTGCATCGACAGTGCGCGCGCGCCCACGGTCTTGCCGGAGATGCCGAGGAAGTAGGGCAGGCCCTGCGAGCGCAGTTCGCGCTGCTCGGCGCGAACGGCCCGGACCGTCTGCGCCGATGACGTCGCGTCGCCCTGGCTGCGGGAGGCACTCATGTCGCCGCACGCTAGCACAGGCGCCGGACCGGTCACTCGCGCTTGCCGTGATCCTGGTACCAGGCCTCGAGACCCGGGCCCTGCAGGCTCGTGCAGCTCGCGCGCGTGTAGTTGTCGCCGTCGAAGCGCAGGTAGCAGGACAGTTCGAGCGGCGCGGCGCCCGTCGTGGCCGGGTAGCGCACGCGCAGCACCTCGAACTTGTCGGCGCCGCAGGCCTCGACCCAGGCTTCTCCGATCAGCGTGGCGCCGCCGACCACGCGCGTGAGGCGATACGGTTTTCCTTCGACGGTCTCGGCGCGCAGCGTGCCGGCATAGGCGGCGCCAGATGCGGCGTCGCGGCCGATGATGTCGTAGCGCCCGGCGAAGCCCGGCGGGTTCTCTTCGTCGAACGCAAGGCGGGTGCAGAACGATTGGGCGTGCACGGCGGTGGCCGCCACGCCGGCCAGCAGCCCCAGCGACCGCGTCGCGTGATGCATGCGCATTTCGCTACCTCCCGTTCACCTGTTCGGCGGACGGCGTCCACGCCCGTCGCGTCCACACCCATCGTGCCGCGAGGATCGGCAGGACCACCACCGCGAGCCAGCCCTGCACGAGCACGACGGACGCCATCCAGCCCGGCAGCAGGCCGGCATGCGGGCCGGCCAGGAACATCACCACGACGAAGGCCGCGCCCGCCACCGCCGCCAGCGCGACGACGTACGCGATCAGTGTCGAGACGATTCTCATCGAGGGTCGCTCCGATCGGCAGAGGCGTGCGATCGGGATGTCGGATCGCACGGCAGCGCGAGGCTAAGCGCAACAGGCGATCGCGAGCCAGCGCATCGGGCGTCGCCGACCCTGGACCCAATGCGCTGTGTTCGACGAGCCGTTGGTGTCCTGGCGTACCGACCCGCGCGCCGGCGCCGGGAAAAATCCCGTTCGACGCCAGCGCGCACGATCCAGCCTCCCGGAAACGCGGGCGTGCACGGAATCGGACGAATGAACCTGCCCAATCCGCAAGCGGACCCTCGACGTGCCCAGCAGTACTGGCGCGATCGGTTACCTGCAGCGCGGATCGCCTGGTATCGGCTGTCGATGGACGAGCTCATCCGGAGCGAGGGACGGGTCGATCAGCTTGCGGCGCTGGTCGAGGACCGCTACGGCGTACTGCGGGAAGAAGCAGCGCATCAGGTCGACAGTTTTTTTCGGCGGTACGCGTTGGTTCCCTGAATCGCCGCGCTAGGGGCCGAGTCTGCAGCGGTCCTGCTGTCGCCGATACGGGCGATTGCAGTCCCAATCGTTGCCGGAGTTGTCGAGATGCGCGTTGGCGGGGATCGCAATCGCCGCGCAGCCGGAGCCGCTCGTCCGGAACCCGCGTTCGCATTCGAAGCCGGTCATGCCGTAGGCGGAGGACAGATAGCCGTTGGGCGGAATGACGATGCGCTGGCAGCGATCGGCGGACGGCTGATAGCCCCGTTCGCATGCCCACCCCGTCGGCGATCTCGAATCGAGGTAGGCATTCGCGGGCACTGCGATGCGCTCGCAGCGTCCGGCGTTTTCCTGGTATCCGCGTTCGCAGGTCCAGCCCGAGCTCGAGTACCGATTCGCCGGAACCGCGTTGGCGGGCAGCTCGACGGCCACGCAACGATCGCCTTTCTGCAGGTAGGTTCGATCACAGGACCACTGGTCGCCGGAGAATCCGCTGACGAATCCGTGAGCAGGCGGCACGACCGGTCGGCACGTCTCGTCCACGAGACGATGCCCGTACTGGCACTCCCATCCGCGCCCGAAGTCGCGCTCGGTGAGGTAGGCGTTGTCGGGGACGGCGATGGGCTGGCACGTTCCATCGACCGTGCGAAAGCCCTTGGCGCAATTGCCGCCGCCGCTGTCCGCCGAAGCGGCCGGCGACATCGCGCACGTTGCGAACCACAGCAGGCCTGCGACGCAGGAGGCCAGGAAACGGACAGTCGGACGCATCGATGTTCTCGGGACGGGAGTCCGCATGCTGCAGGTGCGGGACGGCCGGACAGGTTACGGATCCGCCGCCCGGGGCTCCGTACGTCAGCGCACCCACTTCCGGTGCCGTCGGCGCCACGACGCGCCCCCGGGGGCGAAAGTTCGGTATCGAACGGACACCCGGTGGAGCGGGGGCTAGCGTGCCGTGCGACGCCTCACATCCGGTCCGGCCCGCTATCTGCTGAGAAGAAGCGCCGGGGTCGACCGATCGGGGTGCCCGATGGAATTCGCTGGATGAGCCTTACCGAAAACGCCCTGCTGCTGCTGATCGCGGGGTTGCTCGTGCTGGTCAACGGATTCTTCGTCGCGGCCGAGTTCTCGATGGTCAAGCTGCGACATACCCGCGTGGAGGAACTGCGCCGCCTGCACGGCATCCGCGGCCGGATCCTGATGCGGGTGCATGAGCAACTGGATCGGTACTTGTCCGCATGTCAGCTCGGCATCACGTTGGCATCGCTCGGCCTGGGATGGGTCGGCGAGCCTGCGTTCGTCACGTTGCTGGAGGGTCCCCTGGCTTCGATGGGTGTGACCGGCGATCCGGAACGTCTCCACACGATCGCGTTCGTCGTCGCCTTTGCGACGATCTCCTACCTGCACATCGTCGTCGGTGAACTGGCGCCCAAGTCGGCGGCGATCCGTCGTCCGGAGGCGACGTCGTTGTGGACGGCCGTGCCGCTGTACCTGTTCTACTGGGTCATGTATCCGTTCATCTGGATACTCAATGTCAGCGCAAATGGCGTGCTTCGCAGCGCCGGGCTTCAGGGCGGGTCGCCGCGTGGCTCATCCGAGGTGCCGTACTCGCACGATGAGCTGCGGATGATCCTGCACTCGAGCCGCGCAGGCTCGAATCCGCCGGACGAGGAGATCAGCCGCGTGCTGACCCACGCGCTGGAGCTGTCGCGACTACACGCCAGCGACGTGATGCGCACCCGGCGGGAACTCTCCACGCTGCGAAGCGACGCGAGTCATGCCGAGGTGCGGCGCGTCTTCCAGACGCTGCGTTACAGCCGCTATCCCTGTGTCGACGCCGAGTCGGGCGACATCCTCGGCGTGCTGCATCTGAAGGATCTGTTTCTCGAAAACCCCGGTCCCGACTACGAGGAGCGCCTTCGCCGTCACATCCGGCCGGTCGAACGGGTGCACGAGGACGAGCCGCTGACCACGCTGCTGCGACGGTTCCGCCTCGGCGCCGCGCATCTGGCGCTGGTGAAGGACGACGACGATGTCGAAGTCGGCTTCGTGACGATGGAGGACGTGTTCGAAGCCGTGTTTGGCCGGATCACCGACGAACACGAAGGCGCGCGCGTGGCGGAGGTGAGCCGGGAGCCGCTGGTCCTCGAGGACGGCACGATCCTGGCGCGCGGGGACACGCCGCTGTTCCTGCTCGAACGCGTTCTCGGCGAGACCTTCACGCAGACCGAAGAGGTCAACACGGTCGCCGGGCTTCTCGTCGAACGACTGGGTCAGATGCCGGAGGCCGGGATGACGGTCGCGTTGGGCCCGTTCACCGCGAAAGTGCTGAGGCTGGACGGCAAGGCCGTCGGCTCGGTGCAGATCTCGCGCGAACCGGCGTAGCGGGACGCGGTCGGGCCGTTGGCGTGGGCTTCGAGGTCGCGCTGCGTGACCGCGCACCTGGGCCGGACGAGGCGGGCGAGCTGCTGGACCCGCCCAGTCGCACGGATCCGAGTTCCGGTGCTGAAACGAAAAAGCTCCCTGCCGCATTCATTGCGGGAGGGAGCTTCGCCAGCGATGCAGCGAAAGGCGTCAGCCGGATTCCGGTCGAGTCCTCGTGCTGCGAGGCGGGCCGATTACTTCTTCTTTCGCAGGAGGTCGTCGGTGACCGGCGGCGTCACCGGAACGGTCACGCTCGGCGATACGGTGGGCGACACGGTGGTCGTCGGCGCGACGGTCGGTGCGGTGTTGGGTGCGACGTTCGTGGTCGGCGCGACCGGAATGGCCGGTGCGACCGGGACCGAAGGCGTCACCGGCGCGGTGACCGTCTGCGTCATCGCACTGGTGGCGAACAGCGAACCCATCGTGAATATGGAGGCAACGAGAAGCGGCTTGAATCGAGTCATGGTTTCAGTTTCCATTGGAACGGATGCTGGAGGGTCGCGTCGGATGACGGGCTCCACGAAGCGTCGCGCCGGGTCTTCGGATGCGTCGCGGATGCGACGGCAGTTGTTTCCGGTCCACGTGCTTCTCGTCGACGACCTTGCTGAACCCGATGGGCTTCAGTGCTGGCGACTCCGATGAATCCGTTGAATGAGCCACGGTAGTGCACCCCGGTGTGCACGTCGGTTCGTTGCCGCACTTTGGTCTGTGCCCGCGGGGTGCTCAGCCACCGAAGGTCAGGTGAACGCGGGGCCGACCGTCCGGCGGCAGCTGGAGAAACCAGCCCTGGTCGCGAAGCGCGGCGATCACCGCGCGGGTGGACACCCTGGCCAGCACGCGGGCTTCGGTCAGGGACAAGGTCATCACCGGACTCAACGCGCCGATGCGCTTGACCAAGCCGGCCGGGAGCGCTTGGAGATCGAAGTGTTCCCGTACGTACAGGTACATCTGGTCCTGGCGTGCGCAGCGAAAGACCGTGCATGCAACGGAATCGGCGCCGGTGTCCGGTTTCGGCTTGCCCGCCGGATCTGCCGGCGCGGTGTCGTCGCGATGCGCGCTCAAACGCGGCCGCTCCGCTTCGGCGCGGGAAGCGGCGTGAGCCGCAGGTCCAGCGAAGCGCAGAGCGCCAACACTTCGCCGAACGAAGCGCTGCGATCACCGCGCTCGATGCGCTCGACGCAGGAAGAGGTCAGCCCGGCGAGACGGGCCTGACGCAGCACGGTATAGCGGCGTTCGCTACGCGCGGACCGCAATGCGAGGCCCAGGCCGCGCAGGTCCGCAGTGATGGAGTGGGGCGGTGCGGGCGAACCAGCGGTCATGTGAGCTCGAGATGCCGTCCGGGACGGGGCGGTGCCGATCGTAGCGCCGCAGCGAGCGAGTCGCGCCGTTCGGCCGGCGGCTCTTACTGGATCGACTGGGGATGCTCTCCACCGTGAACCATCACGTTCAGCACGTGATTGACGCCCGACACGCCGGTCGCCGATTCCGCGGCGCCGTGCCAGATCGAGCGCGACGCGACGAACCCGGTCAGTCGAACCGTCCCGCCGTAGCTGTCCACGCGCACATCCTGGGCGCCGGAGCCGAGATCACGATGCAGGGCCGCACGAACGCGCGTGTTCAGCTCCGAATCCGCGCCGCCCGCCCATGCCGGCGACATCCAGAGCGCTGAAACCAGCGCGACGCAGAAGAGGGAGTTCATGACGATCGATCCGAGAAAGTGGCCCGGCGTCGATCTTCGGCATCGGCAAACGCGTCGTCTGTGCGATGCAGCACCGGCGGTGCCAATCGCGGAGATGATCTTCAATTCGACGGCACGCGTGTCGCGGTCACAGCCGCGCGGCGGCGCTGGGAAGGTAGAGCGATATCGTCGTGCCGGCGCCGGGCGATGTGGTGACCTGCAGCGCGCCGTTGGACTGTTGAACGAACGCCTGCACCTGCGCGAGTCCCAGCCCCGTGCCGGTGCTGTCCGGCTTCGTCGTGAAATGCGGTTCGAATGCGTGGGCGAGCGTATCGGGCGTCATGCCACGGCCCGAATCGGCGACGCGGATCTCCACGAACTCGCGGCCGTCGAGGCGAAGGTCGGCACGGCGTTGTTCCGACAAGACCGTATTGAGCGTTGTCATCACGAGCGTGCCGCCACCCGGCATCGCCCGGACGCTGTTGATCGCCAGATTCATGATCGCGCGCTGCAGGTCGGATGCGTCCACCGTCACGGCCCAGGTCTGGGGGTCGCTGAACGTCTGGATCACGACGTTTTCTCCCGCGGACACCCTGACCAGATCGGCCACCTCGGCCAGAGCACCGGGCAGCTCGGTGCGCTCGGCAACCGGGGCTCCGAGGTCGAACAGGCGATGGGTCAGCTTGGCGGCGCGCCGCACCGCCGCTTCGATTCGACGGCTGATCTGCACCGTCTGCGACAGATCCTGCCCTCTGGCCTGCAGCGCGGCCAGCTTCGAGATCACGTCGAGCAGGTTGTTGAGGTCGTGCGCAATGCTGCCTGCGAGCTCCGCCGCAGATTCGTAGACGAGCGGAGCGTCGGTCTGATCGGAAGCCCCCCGCGGGACATCGTTCCGGCTCGGCCGCGATTCGGGTTCGTCGTGAGATGGAGCGCACCACAGTCTGTTCGCGCGTAGTGCCATGAGATCTCTCCGGGGCTCGCTGCCGCGCGTTCTCGATGGATGCGGCGGACGGCGGAAATTGCAAGAAAGGCCGCGGTCACGTCTGTTCGTCTTCGCACAAAGCATGCGCTGGCGGCGAAATGCAACGAGCCCGGTCCGGAACGCGATCCGCGCGACAGCGAACCGACGCGAACCGCTGGCGCGCGTAGTGTCCGTCGTCCATGGCGCATGTCGGATGCAAATTCGCAAACCGAGCGCAACGAGGTCCACATGAAGACGTTCGATATCGGAAGAACCGCGATACATCCCGCCCGCAAGCAGGAGCAATGGCTTTCGAGGGATGGTCTGCGGCCCGTTCCCGGGTCCTCCAACCGGCCCGAGCGCGCGGACAGCGCGAACGACGCGACCGCATCGCCGCAGTCGAAGAACGACCTCGACGGTTCGCCGGCGCCAGCCAGAACCACGCTCACGCTGAAGGGCGTCGAACGGTCGCTGGCCGATCGGTCGTCCGAGGCGGCCCAGTGACCGGCTCGAGCCTGGCGTCCTGAAGGGGACCCCGGATCGTCATGCCATTGCTTCTGTATTTGTGCGCGGTGGTGCTCGTCACCATTTTTCTGATCCCGGGGCCGGGTCGCCAGTTGATCGGAGGACTGACGGGAACCGAGGCGGCCACCTGCGCCCTCGTGCTGATCGCGGTCTTCCTCGTCGCAGCGGTGCGGCTGGCGCTACGGCCTTCCATTGGACCCGTGGACAGGTGGTACCGCGGGTCGGGTGACAGCAAGCAGTGAACGACGCTCTCGCGACCACCGCGCCCCATCACGAACACCCCGCGCTGGTCTGGGGCGCGATCGTGCTCGTCCTTCTGGCGGCACAGGTCGGCCTCGGGTGCGCTCTGTCGCTGGTGTGGCGGTGAAGAGCCCATGCGCACCGGCGGCCGAGCTCTTCATCGATCGAGTCCGGGGATGACGGACCGATCACCGCCGGTGCACGATCGAATCGACGTGGACGAACACTGGTACGGCGGGGCCCGGCGGGCAATCGTCGCGACGTGGGTGCTGCTGCTCGTGGTGCTCGCGCTGGGCCTGGGATTCCGCGAATACAGGCAACAGCAGGAGGTCCACGTCCTGCATTCGTTCACGTCGCAACTGGATGCCGAAACCGAATGGATGCAGCGATCCGCCGGAACGGCCGTGCGTCGCCCGTATGTCGATCGCGTCGTGACCGAGCGGGTTGCGGGCGGCAGCCTCGCCGCGTGCAAGGCACGGACGGGTCGCGACACCGACGAGTCGCTTTCGCGATGCCGGTCCGGTTATGAAGTGACGAGGATCGTCCGCGAATACCACTGAGCGATCGGTGCGATACCCGAACAGCCGAACGGCGCGATCTTTCGATCGCGCCGTTTCGGTTCTGCGCGCCCGAGGGCGCGGGATCAGTTGCTGACCAGTACCGCGACGCGGCTATCGGTCCTCGTCTCCGGGCTGCCGAGGGAGCCGGTCTGGATCCGGTTGGGCGCCACGCCGGCGTTCACGAGCGCGGTACGCACGTTGGATACCCGACGCGCGTTCGATCCATCGATGCCGATCCGGTACGACGGGTTCTGCGCAGCATAGGAGGCGATTTCTCCGGCCTTGCTCTGGTCCGCGGTCAGAATCGCGTCGCTGCCGCTGCCGAACGAGTAGTTCCGGTAGACGCTCCAGGTGCCGCCGCTCGCCATCGGCCCCTGTGCGCCGGTGGGTCCGATCGCACCTTGGGGTCCGGCGCTGCCGGGGGCGCCGCTCGGCCCGCTGAGGCCGACCCGCTGCGTGCCGCCCTGCGAGCCGGTGGAACCTGTGGCGCCTTGCGCGCCGGAACTGCCGGTGGGCCCCGTCGGTCCGGTCGGGCCCACGGTGGTCAACCCGACGGCGCCGGTGCTGCCGACGACGCCCTGGATGCCCGCGGGACCGACCGGGCCCTGGGGACCTGCAGGACCTGCGGTGCTCGATCCTTGCGCGCCAGTCTGTCCGGTCGCGCCCTGCGCGCCGGTCGGACCCGCCGGACCTGCACTACCCGCACGACCAACGACCATCGAACCGGTCGCGCCGGTGGCGCCGGTGGGACCGGCGACGCCGGCAGGACCGGCCTGACCGGTCGCGCCCGCCGGTCCCGCGATCGACTCGCCGGGAGCGCCCGTGCTTCCGGTCAGGCCGCGTGCACCGGTGGCGCCGGCGGGGCCGGCCGGGCCCGCAGGGCCGACATAGCTGATGGGTTCCGGCGGCGGCGCAGGCGGCGCCTGATAGACCGGCTGGTGTGTCCTTCCGCACGCGGCAACCAGGCTCGCGACGGCCGCGATCATCAACGGCTGTCTGATTCTGCGGAATATTGTCGAATGATTCATAAAGAACGTCCTCTCGAAGTTTGGAAGAAATTTGCGATCCGGTGCGGACGTTGAGACCGCCGGGTAA
>NZ_JAJFBP010000041.1 GCF_020697055.1 Panacagrimonas sp.
CAACCACGGCGCGACGCTGCGACTCAGCGCAGCGGGAGAGGTGCGGAACATTCCGCTCGAGTTCGTGGTGCGCTCGGTGATCGGCGCCGGCATCCCCACCCTCGATGTCGATGACGACAACCAGCAGGCTCCGATCGTCGCCGGCGTCGCGATCGAGTCGCTCGACCCGGCGCGCGAGTTCCCCTGGAGCGCCACGCTGACCGGGCTGCCCTGGCTGTCGATCACCAAGGCGTCGGGCCAGACGGGAGTGGACGCGGGCGCGACGCTGCAGCTGCTGCCCGACGCAATCCGCACGTTGCCCAACGGCGTCTACATGGCGACGCTTCGGATCGAGTCGTCCAGCCCCGGCGTGACGCCGGTCGATGTTCCGGTCTACGTGGGGATCACGCGGACGTTCGTGGACGCCGTCTCGCCGGCCGTGGAAGCGGCGGGCTATGCGGGCCAGGTTCTGGTCAGCGTCGATCGCCAGGATGACCTGGCACCGATCCAGCGCGTCTGGATCGGCGATGTCGCCGCACCCGCGTTCGTCAGCCGGACCCGCAACGACGGGACCGCGCAGCTGCAGGTCACCGTGCCGCCGCTGGTCGCGGGACGCTATCCGGTCACGCTGGAATCGCAGAGTGGACGTCGCTCGCACGGACGAGCCGAGCTGATCCTGGTCGACGAGGTGGACTACACCGTGGCAGGCCCCACCGCGCAGTTGTCGACTTCGGGCTCCCGTTTCGTGCAGGTGTTCGACGCCTCGCGGCGTACGGTTTATTCGCTGCCGAACGGTGCGGCCGACTATGTCTACGCGGCGCGCTTCGACGGAACCGGCTGGGTGCAGTCGCATTCGACCGCGACGTTCAGCAGCTGCCACGGCGCGGCGCTCGCGGCCAACGCGCGTTCGCTCGTCGGTCACTGTCAAACCTCGGCCGCCTCGGGTTTCGTCGAGCTCGATCCGGATTCGCTGGAACTGACCAACACCTCTCCGGCCGTCGGCAGCGGCTCGGTCTACCCGCAGGGCCTGTCCGCGATGGCGGATGGCTCGGTGTGGATCGGCTCGGACTTCGGCGCGGCGGTCTACACGCCAGCGCGTGTCACGGGGTCGATTGCGCCGGACGTGCCGCTGTTCTATCTGGCGGCCAGCGAGTCGGGGAACGCGGTGCTGTCCTATCACGCGATTTCGCCGGGCGCGCCGCTGCGGCGCGTGGATCCGTTCACAGGCACCGCGACGCCGTTCCTCGCGTCGTATCCCCTGTCGCTGCACGACGTTCGAGGTGACCGGTTCGGGACACGCTGGGCGCTGATCGGGGAGGTGAGCCACAGCGCGACGGTGGTTGCGGTCTACGACCAGGACGGCGCGTTCCGCGGACAGGTGGACTATCGACCGCTGGGTTCGTACGTCGACGCGTCGATCGACGAGGACGGCACGCGGCTCTACATCCTGGGCGCGTCGTTCCTTCCCGAGATCAACGGAGGGATCGCGGTATACGACCTAACACAGCCCCCGGTCGAAAACCGGCTCGTGCTTCTGGGCAAGATCCCGATGACCGCGGTCGGCGCCCAATGGGTCGGCGCGACGCCCGACGGCACCCAGGTCTTCACCAGCGACGGCGATCGCGTGCAGGCGTCCAGGCTGGAATTGCCGCCGCCGTAGCGGTGCGTCCGGGCCCCGCTCGGTTGACAAGCAGGGGTGCTCCTCGATGTCGCGTCGCGCCGCCGGCCTATAAGCTTTCCGGCTCTGCGAAGCGCCCCGCTTCCGACGCCCCGTTGGTCTCCGATCATGTCCAATGCCATTCGCTGTCGTAACCCCGCCACGCTCGAAACCCTGACACTCGCGCGCGTCGAACCCCGCGCACCCGGCCCGGGCGAATTGCAGTTCCGGGTGCGTGCGAGCTCGCTGAACTATCACGACTACCTGGTCGCCAACGGCACGATCAAGGTCGACGACGGCCGCATCCCGATGTCCGACGGTGCCGGCGAAGTGACCGCGGTCGGCGCCGGGGTGACCGAGTTCCGCGTCGGCGACCGCGTGGTCAGCACGTTCTACCAGGACTGGCTCGACGGCGAGCCGGCCGGCAACGGGTTTGCGTTCGTCCCCGGCGACGGCATCGACGGATTCGCGCGCGAGTTCGCGACCGTTCCGGCCACGGCGGTCACGCATGCGCCGAAGGGATACAGCTTCGAAGAGGCGGCCACGCTGACCTGCGCCGGCGTCACCGCGTGGCGCGCGCTGGCCGTCAACGGCCAGCTCAAGTCGGGTCAGACCGTGCTGGTGCAAGGCACCGGCGGCGTGTCGATCTTTGCGTTGCAGCTGGCCAAGGCGGCGGGTGCGCGGGTGATCGCGACCTCGTCGTCGGATGCCAAGCTCGAGCGGCTGCGCGCCATGGGCGCGGATCACGTCATCAACTACAAGACGACGCCGGAGTGGGGGGTCGAGGCCGCGCGGCTGAGCGGCCGCGGCGGCGTCGACCACGTCGTCGAGATCGGCGGACCGGGCACGCTGCCGCAGTCGATCCAGGCGATCCGTTACGGCGGGCACATCGCGCTGATCGGCGTGCTCACCGGATGGGACGGCGTCGTCCCGACCGCGAAGCTGATGAGCAAGCAGGGGCGGCTGGTCGGAATCATGGTGGGTCATCGACGCGACCAGATCGACCTGGTCCACGCCTGCGAAGCGTCGGGGATCAAGCCCGTCATCGATCGCGTCTTCCCGCTGGCGGACCTGGCCGACGCGTTCCGCCACCAGCTGTCCGGCGCCCACTTCGGAAAGATCTGCGTCAGCATCCCGTAGGCGCGCATCGCGGCCTTCCCGCACGGCGTACAGTCGGGACGGTTCATTCGCGACGCACCAGGACCGGAGGGCACGACGTGATGCAGCACGAACGCTACGAGCGCTTCCTGGCCCTTCACCATCGGCCGACCGGCTTCGTGATGCCGAACGCGTTCGACGCGGCGTCGGCGCTGCTGCTCAGGGAGGCGGGGTTCGAGGCGCTGGGCACCTCGTCGGCCGCGCTCGCGTTCTCGCTGGGGCGCCTGGACGGCATGCACGCGGTGTCGCTGCGCGAGCACCTGGATCACGCCGCGCTGCTCGGTCGGATCTCGGGTCTGCCGATCAACGGAGATTTCGAAGACGGCTACGGCGCCTCGCCGCAGGACGTCGCCGACACGGTGCGGGCGGCGATCGACGGCGGCCTCGCCGGCATCGGCATCGAGGACACCTCCGGCGACCCGGAACGACCGCTGCGCGATTTCGACGACGCCGTCGCGCGCGTCGCCGCGGCGGCCAAAGCGGCCAAAGGTCGGATCGTGCTGACGGCGCGCACCGACAACTACCTGCACGGCCGCGCGGACCTGGACGACACGATCCGGCGACTGACCGCCTTCTCCGACGTGGGCGCCGACGTGCTCTATGCGCCGATGCCGACGGACATGGGCCATGTCGCGGCGATCGTGCGCGCGGTCGCGCCCAAGCCGGTCAATCTCGTCGTTGGAACCGCCGCCGGAAAGCTGCCGGTGGCCGAACTGCAGAAAGCGGGCGTCAAGCGGATCAGCCTGGGCAGTGCGCTCTATCTACGCGTGCTGGCCGACCTGCGCAGGGCCGCCGAAGATCTGGTTCGCGGCGACCTCGCATCGGCCACCGCCGGCATCGCCTTCCGCGAGATTTCCACGCTGATCGGCAACGCGTCGCGGGCCTAGCGTCGGGTGCGGCGCCGTCGTCATCGGCGCGACCCGACGCTGTCCATCGACGGGAATTTCGACGCGCCGCGGTGGTCCATCCCCGGTGCATCCACTGAACGGAGCGTCGTGCGCATGAACACCAAGGGTCTGCTCGACCAGCTGCTCGCATCGGGCCAGGCGCTGCTCAATTCGCAGGGGGGCGGCGGTCGCATCCCCGGCGCGGCGGGCGGCGGTTTCCAGGTCTCGGATTTCGGCAAGGGTGCGCTCACCGGCGGTGCGCTGGGTCTGCTGCTCGGCAACAAGAGTCTGCACAAGCTCGGCGGCGGGGCCTTCAAGTACGGCAGCGCGGCCGCGCTCGGCGCGCTGGCCTATCGCGCGTACGCCGAATGGCAGCAACAGAACCGCGCAACCGCGCCGCAGGATGCACCGCGGACGATGGATCGCCTGCCGGCGGTCGAGGTCGAACAGCACAGCCGCGGCGTGCTGCAGGCGATCGTGGCGGCGGCCAAGGCGGACGGGCACATCGACGATCGCGAGCGCGGCCTGATCCAGCAGGAGCTGGCCAAGCTCGCCGACGACGCGCAGACGCGCGACTGGCTGCAGGCCGAGATCGCCAAGCCCCTGGATCCGGCCGACGTGGCGCGTGCGTCGAGCACGCCGGAGCTCGCCGCCGAGATGTACCTGGCGAGCCTGATGGCCATCGATCAGCAGAACTTCATGGAGAAGGCGTACCTGGACGAGCTCGCACGCCAGCTTCGCTTGCCGCCCGGATTGAAGGAGACCTTGGAACGGCAGGTGCTGTCGCCGGGCTGAGCCTCGTCACTCGTCGCGGCGATCGATGTACTCGATGTAGCCGCGTCCGCCGATCGGCCGGTCGCGAAAGCGGCCTTCATAGCGGTATCCACCGACGTAGCCGCTGCCCAGGCCGTAGGTGTAGGGCGTGTCCGCGACGGCCTCGATGCGCAGCACCTCTCGTCCGGCGTCGGTCACGGTCCAGGCGAAGCGTTCGGGCAGCGCCATGCGGCGGCCGTCGGGCGTGCGCTCGGCCGGCTCGCGGTACTGCGCAACATCGAAGCGCACGTCCGCATCCTTCCAGGTGCGGTTGTATTCATCGAGCCCGCGCACGTAGACCTTGTTCACCGCGAGCGTTCCCGCGATGCGGATCTGCGTGAGCAGCAGCTGCACGCCGTCCTCGGCCAGGTTGATGATCTGGTAGGTGAAGAAATCCAGCGGCGCCTTGGCGCTCCTGGCCAGCGGCTTGTCGCGCAGCAGGTAGGGGCTCGGACACGCGGCGTACTCGTAGGTGCACAGGCCCGCGACGATCGTGCGATCGCCGTCGAACTCGAGCGTGCCTTCGTACTCGCACAACAGGCTCAGGTGGTCGTAGACCGGCGTCTTGAGGAACCACGTGACCTTGTCGGTGGCATGCAGCGCGAGCGCAAGGCGCAGGCCGGCAAAGGTCGCCGACACCGTGAATTCCGGGTACGAGCCCTGGATCTCCAGCTCCGAACCGAAGCGGATCAGCTTGCCGTCGTCGGCGAACTCGCAGTCGCGTTCGATCGAGTAGCCGGCGAAGTGCGCCGGGTGCGTCGCTGCCGTGCCGCTGACGGCGGTGGCGTTGCGTCGCGGCGTATCGACCAACGCGTGGTCGGTGTCGAAAGCCAGCGCGCCGGGCGTGCCGATGATCGACATGATCGAGAAGAAGCGGTGCGGCGCCGGCAGGTCCGGGATCATCACGCCGTAATGGGTCCAGCCGAACCGTTTCGAGCGCGCGTACGGAACCATCGGGTAGTCGGCCTGGAAGGCCTGGCCCTCGAGCGCCGGCGTGCCGTCGAGCCTGGGATAGACGCGCTGGATCAGCTGGCGCCACAGCGCGCGTGCGACGCGGCCCGACTGCGTTCGCGATCCGGACATCGAAGGGGGCATGCGAAGGATTCCGTCAGGTGGCCGCGGCTTCGCGGCGTGGGCCGGGCGCCACCGAGGCGAGGCGGCACAGCAGGATTCCGGCCAGGATCACCGCACCCGCGACGGCCTGCTGCGCGCCGAAGCGCTCGTGCAACAACACCCAGGCGAGCACGGCGGCGGCCAGCGGCTGGATCAGCAGGCCCACCGCCGAGAACGAAGCCGGCAGCGTGGCCATCGAATAGGTGATCAGGCCTTGGCCGCCGATGTGCGACAGCAGCGCCAGGCCCGCCAGCACGCACCAGCCCTGCAGCGACTGCGGCAGGATCGTCTCGCCGGCGAGCCACGCCGCGGGCAGCAGCACGACGCCGACCGTCGCGCTGCTCCACGACAGCAGGCGCATCGCGCTGTGTCCGTGTCGGCGCAGGTGCGAGACCACCAGCAGGTACCCGGCGTAGAACGCCGCCGCGAGCACCGACAGCGCATCGCCGGCCATTCGCTCGCGATGAACGCCCAGGCCTTCGCCCATCAGGATCGCGGTCCCGGCCAGCGCCAGCAGCAGGCCGAACAGGAACGTGCGGTCGACGCGCTCGCGCCACATCAGCCAGGCGGCCGGCGCGACGAACAACGGCGCCAGGTTGGCGAGCAAGGTTGCGTTGGCCACCGTGGTCATGCCGATGGCGATGTGCCACGCGGCCAGATCGGCGGCGAAGAACAGGCCCGCGGCGAGCAGCCAGCCGTGCTCGCGCGGTGCAGCGGGGCTGCGCGTCTCGCGCGTCGTGGCCAGCGCGATCAGCGGCCAGGCCAACGCGCAGCGCCAGAACGCCGCGGCGATGGGGCCGACGTCCGAGAGCCGCACGAAGATCGGCGCGAAGCCGATCAGCAGCGCACCGAGCGCCAGCGCGGCCAGCGCGCGGCCATCGGCGCGCGGCGCGTCGAGGGTCACGCGCGCAGTGCCGCGGCGATCTCGTCGTGCACCGCCAAGGTCATCGCACGCGGATCGGCCGCGTCCCGGATCGGACGACCGATGACCAGGTGATCGGCGCCGGCGCGAATCGCATCGCCCGGTGTCATCACGCGTTTCTGGTCGGCGACGACGCGGTTCTCCACCGGGCGGATGCCCGGCGTCACGCAGATCAGTTCGCGCGGCGCTTCACGACGCAGGCGTTCGACTTCCATGCCCGACGAGATCACGCCGTCGCAGCCCGACGCCAGCGAGCGGCGCGCGCGCGACAGCACGAGATCGGCGACGTCGCACTGGAAGCCCAGGTCGTCCAGGTCACCGCGGTCGAGGCTGGTCAGCGCGGTGACCGCGAGCACCTTGAGATGCGAGCCCTTCGCCTTGGCCGCAGCTTCCATCATCGACTGATTGCCGTGGATGGTGCAGAAGTCGGCGCCGCGCGCCGCGAGGTTGCCGACCGCGCGTGCGACGGTTTCCGGGATGTCGAAGAACTTCAGATCGACGAACACCTTCTTGCGCTCGGCCTTGAGCCAGTCGAGCAGCTCGAAGAAGCCGCCGGCCATGCTCAGTTCCATGCCGATCTTGTAGAAGCTCGCCGCGTCGCCGAGCTGGCGCACCAGCGCGCGCGCGGCATCGGCGTCGGGCACGTCGAGCGCGACGATCAGGCGGTCTTTGGGGTCGGCGACGGGCATGGCGCGATCGAGCAAAGGAGAGCGCGCGATTCTACCTGCCCCACATGCGATCCCCTCTCCGGCATGCGGGAGAGGGTGGCGCGAAGCGCCGGGAAAGGGCGTTCGGATCTGGAAGACCCTCTCCCCAGCCCCTCTCCCGCACGCGGGAGAGGGGAATCAGCGGCAGTCTTCAACGTGACGGGCTGCCGGCGAGCGCGGCACGCAGCCTCTCCGCGCTGGGCGAACCGTCCGCGCGCAGTTCCTGCGCGAACAGCGCGACGCGCCATTCCTCCAGCACCCAGCGCGCCGGATGCCAGGACGAGGTCAGGCGCGTTGCGAACGGCTTGAGCTGCGCGGTGAGCTCGAGATCGCGCTGCGGCTTGTTGGGCAGGCGATCCAGCCGGATCGATACCGCCTTTAGATAGATCGCCACGCGCGGCCACTGCGCATCGGGGATGGCCTCGACGAAGCCGGGCGCGAGCAGGCTGTCGATCTGCTGCGCGACATCGGTCCGCGCCTCGGCCCACTGCGTGCCGAGCGCGCGCAGGCGCCGGCGCAGATCGTGGGCCGCGATCAGCCAGCCGCAGGCCTCGTCGAGCATCGCCGCCGCCAGGCGACCGAACTCGCCGCGATGCTGCAGCGCCTCCTGGAACGCGGCCTGCGTGCGCAGCGTCGACAGCGGCCAGGCCTGCGCGGCGGCGCGCTCGGCGACGCTGCGCGCCAGCGCTTCGGGCGTGACCACGAGGCCCACCTGTGCGAGCCCCAGCTTCGCCTTGGCCGTGCGCGCCAGGTCGCGCATGCGGTCGTTCAGGCGCGTGAGCAGCAGCGTGCGTACGCCCAGCGCGTGCGCGCGCGCCGCGGCGTCGGCGGATTCGAGCAGCGCCAGCGACACGCCTTCGGCGCCGTCACGCACGCGCAGCGCGGGATAGGCGCGCGCACCGGTGGCCAGCCGCAGCTCGTCGGGCAGGTCGCCGAAATCCCAGTCGAGCACGGTGTCGCGCACCCAGCGCCGCGTCGCGTCGTCCTGCGTCGCGGTCCTGGCCAGCGCCTCGCGCGCCGTGCCGGTCTGCGTCGCCTGCAGTTGGGCGAGCGAATCGCTTTCGGCCAGGATCTTGCGCTGCGCGTCCTCCAGCACCAGGCGCGGATGCAGGTGCGGATCGAGCTTGTCGGGCGCGAAATCCTGCGGTCGCAGCTGCACGCCGGTCATGGCGTTGAAGCGCGTGCAGATCGCATCGCAAAGATCGTCGCCGGATTCCGGATCCAGGCTGTTGGCCAGCGCGGTGGCGTACTCGGCGGCCGGCACGCAGTGACGACGCAGGGACTGCGGCAGCGTGCGGATCAGGCCTTCGATGCGCGCGGGCAGCAGGCCCGGCACGAGCCAGTCGAAGCGCGTTGCCGGGAGTGCGAACAGCAGCGCGATCGGGATGTGGAAGCTCACGCCGTCGACGTCGGCGCCCGGATCGTGCGCGTAGCTCAGGCGCAGGCGATGGCCGCCGACGTCGAGGTGATCCGGGAACTGCTTGGCGATGTCGGCGTTGGCGCCGGCGCGCAACACGTCGGCCTCGCGCATGCGCAGGGTTTCGGCGTGGTGCTTGCCCGGCGTGTGCAGCCAGCGCTTGAGCGCGGCGACGGTATGGATGTCCGCCGGCATGCGCTCGTCGTAGAACGCGGCGAGCACCGATTCGTCGGCGAGCAGATCGGGACGGCGCAGCCGCGCTTCCTTGTCGCGAACGGCCTCGACCAGCGCGAGGTTCTTGTGCAGGAAGGCGGGCTTGTTCGGGATCTCGCCGCGCACCAGGCCGTCGAGGATGAAGATGCGCCGTGCATCGACCGGATCCATCGAGCCGTAATGCCGCGCCTGCTTCATCAGCGGCAGGCCGAAGATGCTGAAGTGCTCGGTGCAGCTGACCTCGCCGCGAGCGGCGTTCCATTCCGGCGCCTGCGGCGCGCGCTTGACCAGGTGCGGTGCGACGGTGAGCAGCCACTCGGGTTCGATCGCGGCGGTGGTGCGCGCGAACACCTGAGAGGTGTGCACGATCGCCGCGCACACCAGCCAATGCGGCGCCTTCTTTACCAGCGTCGAGCCGGGAAAGATCTTGAAACGGCGGCCGCGCGGGCCCTGGTACTCCGGCTTCTCGGGCAGCTTGAGCCCGATGTGATCGACCAGCCCCGCGAGCAGCGCCTGGTGCAGCGGCGCGTAGCGCTTCTCGATCTGCTCGGGGGTGTGCGCGATCGGCGCGCGCTTGCGATCTTCGTCGGCGCGCCGATCGACCAGCAGGTCGGCGATCTGCCGGTACACCGCCTCCCATTCCTCCATCCGCAGATAAGAGACGTGGTGTTCCTTGCAGAGCTTGCGCAGCTGGCGGTTGGAGGCGTTCTCGCCCCAGTCCTGCCAACGGTTCCACAGCTGCAGCAACGTGAGGAAATCCGAACGCGGATGGCGCCACGCGGCGTGCCGCTGGCGCGCCTGTTCCTGCGCTTCGAGCGGGAACTCGTGCGGGTCCTGCACCGACAGCGCCGCCGCCAGCACCCAGGCCTCGTGCGCGCAGCCGGAGTCCCGACCGGCCAACGCGATGCGCGCCACGCGCGGATCCAGCGGCAGGCGCGCGATCTCGCGGCCCAGAGGCGTCAGCAGCCGATCGTCGTCGAGCGCGCCGAGCGTCTGCAGCAGCCGGTAGCCTTCCGAGACCTGGCGCGAGTCCGGCGCCTCGAGCCACGGAAAGTGGTCGACGTCGCCCAGGCCCAGGGTCGCCATCTGCAGGATCACGCCGGCGAGATTGGCGCGCAGCACCTCGGGATCGGTGAAGGCATCGCGCGCGGCGAAATCGTCCTCGGTGTAGAGGCGCACGCAGGTGCCGGGTCCGACGCGACCGCAGCGACCCGCGCGCTGGTTGGCCGCGGCCTGGCTCACCGGCTCGATGTGCAGCTGCTGGATGCCCAGGCGCGTGGACCAGCGGTTCATGCGCGCGGTGCCGGTGTCGACGACGTAGCGGATCCCGGGCACCGTCACCGAGGTCTCGGCGACGTTGGTCGACAGCACGATCCGCGGCGGGCCTCCGGGCGAGAACACGCGGTCCTGCTGCGTCGCCGGCAGTCGCGAGTACAGCGGCAGCACCTGCGCGTGCGGGAAGCGGCCGCCGAGCATGCGGGAGAGCTCGTGGATCTCGCGCTCGCCCGGAAGGAACACGAGCGTGTCGCCGATCTTTCGTCCGCCCGCCCACAGCGCATCGATCGCATCGGCCACCGCGTCCTCGGCCTCGTCGTCGTCGGTCGGTCGATACTCGATCGTCACCGGATACGTGCGGCCTTCGACGGTGAGGATCGGCGCGCCGTCGAAGTGCGTCGACAGGCGCTCCGGATCGAGCGTCGCCGAGGTGACGATCACTTTCAGGTCGGGCCGGCGCGGCAGCAGGCGCTTGAGCCAGCCGAGCAGGAAATCGATGTTGAGGCTGCGCTCGTGCGCCTCGTCGATGATGATCGTGTCGTAGGCCAGCAGTTCGCGGTCACGCTGCAGCTCTGCGAGCAATATCCCGTCGGTCATCAGCTTGATCATCGAGCGATCGGACACGCGCCGGTCGAAGCGCGTCTCGAAGCCCACCAGCTCGCCCAGGCTCACGTCCAGTTCCTTGGCGATGCGATGCGCCACGCTGCGCGCGGCCAGGCGTCGCGGCTGCGTGTGGCCGATCAGTCCGCGCGTGCCGCGTCCGAGTTCCAGGCACAGCTTGGGCAGCTGCGTGGTCTTTCCCGAGCCGGTCTCACCGCAGACGATCACCACGGGATTCGCGCGGATGGCCTCGAGCAGCGCTTCGCGCGCCTGCGAAACCGGCAGTTCTTCGGGATAGCGGATCGTCGCCGGACGCGCTCCCGCCCGGACCTGCGCGCGCGCCAGCGCCGCGGCGAGATCGCGCAGGAAGCGCGCGCCGTCGAAGCTCGCGGGTCTGGCTCGCGCGAGCTGCCGGTCGAACTGGAACGCGTCGCGCGTCAGCAGTTCGGATCGGGCGCGATCGAAGCGCGCCCGCAGGTCGGCCAGATCGGTCAAGGTCGGGGCAGGAAAAACGGGGCCGCGATCATAGGCTCCCCTCTCCCGCTTGCGGGAGAGGGAACCCATCCCAATCGTCAGCGGTTTCGCATGCCCTTGCTCAGACGAAGAAATCCAGCTGTTGCAGCGAGCCCGCGACGCCGTCGGACTCGCGCAGCCACAGGCCGGTGGCGCGGTTCTCGGCGATCGGCGCCTGCGCCGCGTCGCGATACTCGAACGCGCCCTGCACCGCGCCGATGTGCAGCGCACCGACGCCGGCCTGCGCCAGCGTCTGCAGCCGGTCGCCACCCGACGCGTCGCGGCGCCAGATGCGCAGCGTCTGCCACGCGCGGTCGGTCTCATCGATCCAGCCGTTGCCGTCGTCGTCGAGCGCCGCGAGCTCGGCGAAGCCGTCGCCCGAGCGCGCGCCGAACAGCTCGCGACCGTCGTCGATCGTGCCGCTGCCGTCGCGATCCAGCGCCAGGAAGCCGCTGGCCGCGGTGACGTTGGGGATCGATTCGGACACGCCGTCGGCATCGAGATCGAACGCGATGCGCCCGGATTCGAACGCGGCCGGCCCCGAGAAATTGATCACCAGCGGATCCTTGCGCCTGGGCGCCTCGACCCCTTCGCGCGTGATCACCTCGGTGCGCGTCTCGCGCCATTGCCGCTGCAGGTCCAGGTGCAGGCTCAGCTCGATCCGACGGCCATCGGCGGTGACGATGCGTCCCTGCACGTCCACCTGCAGGTGCTCGCTCTCCTGGCGCGTGCGCACGCGCCGCAGCTCGAAGCCACCGCCGTCGGCCGGTGCCCGGGAGATCGTGGATTCCGCCGCCGGCGCTTCGTCGCTCGCGACTTGCGGGTCGGCGTCGGGTTGGTAGATCTCGATCTGGAGGCCGAAGAGGTCTTCGAGCACCTGGCGGATCAGCGCCAGCTGCGGCGGCAGCGCTGCTTCGTCGATCGCCGCGGGCGAGGGCAGCGCGCCGCTGGCGATCGCGCGCTCGGACAGGCTGACGGTGTCAGGCCGCGGCGCGGCGGCCGGCGCGCGCCAGATCTCGAGCTCGACGCGCTCCTGGCGCGCATCGCGTCGCGCGTGCGCGGCCTGCAGCGACAGTTCGCTGGACTGGATCCGCATGGGGATCGGCCTTCCTCCGGGTGTCTCGTGCCCGGGTTATCGGCCGCTTCGGCGCCGGCTTGAGGGTGCCGGGCCGGTCGCGTCAGGACAGCAGCGGTGCCAGTTGCGATTCGAGCTGCGCGACGCGTGCTTCGAGCGCGGCGATGCGATCGGTCAGCGCCTGCACGTCGGGGCCGCCGGCGATCGGCGCCGCGCGGGTCGGCTCGATCTCGATCGGATCGGACGACAGCGAAACCTCGGCATCGGCGCACAGCAGCTGCGCGTAGCGCTGCGCGGACTGGCCGCTCTGGCGCGACAGCGCCGCGACCAGCGGCTGCGCGCGATCGGCCAGATCGGCGAGCACCGCCTGCACGGCGGCGGGATCGGCGGGGCCGCCCAGCGGCGCGGCGTTGGCGCGCAGTTCGGACAGCGTTTGCGGCCCGCGCAGCATCAGCGTCACGAGCACGGCCATCGCCGGTTCCTTGAGCAGCAGTTCGTGCTGGAAGCGGTGGCGCCACTTGGGCACGCGACTGCCCTGGTCGTCGCGCTTGGCCAGGCGCCGCTCTTCGAGGCGCGTCAGCGCGGCTCCGACGTCGCCTTCGCTCAGCGACATCACCGGGTCACGCGAGGATTTCTGGTTGCAGGCCACCACCACCGCGTTGACGCTCAGCGGGTAGTACTGCGGCGTGGTGATCGATTTTTCGACCAGGCTGGCGACGACCCGCGTTTCGATCGGATCGAGCGTCAGGGGGGCGGCCATGCGGTACGCGGCGGCGAAGGCGCGCGGATCAGGGCGCGGGCTGGGCCGGCGCGGGTGCGGCGGCCGGCTTGGGCTCGGTCTTGGGCGCCGGTGCGTCGTCAGGCGACTCGTAGAAGATCTCGAGCCGATTGCTGCGCGTCGGGCTCGGTTCGGCCGCGGCCGCACCGGGCGCCTGCGCGGCGGCGGCGCCTGCGCTGGCCGCCGCCTTGTCCGCGGCCTCGGTGCCTGCGGGTGCCGGCGTCGAGCCGCTCTTGTCCGACGGGATCACCACCTCGAACTTGCCGGGGCCGGTGTCGCTCTCGATCGGGGCGAACCAGCTCGACGAGGCCGGCGCCGCGGTCGGCGCTGCCGCCGCCGCGGGAGGCGGCGGGGCGGGCGCGAAGTCCTCGACCTCGACGGTGGCCACGGTGAGCGCGCCCGGCGAGCTGTGGCTGAACGCCTTGACGATCTGCTGGTTCTGCGCGGCGAGCAGCGCGCGGGCATCGTCGCCCTGCTGCTTGAGACCCGCGAGTTCGTAGCACTCCACCAGCATCTCCAGCGCGCGATAACTCGCCGGCGTGCCCGGATACAGCGCGATGACCTGTTCGGCGCGCTTGGCCGCGGCCACGTAGGCGCCGCGACGGATGTAGAAGTCGACCACGTGCAGTTCGTGCGAAGCCAGGCGATTGCGGATGTAGACCATGCGCGCGTAGGCATCGGCGGCGTAGCGGCTGCCCGGGTACTTCTGCATCAGCAGCGCGAAGTCGTCGAACGCACGACGCTGGCTGGTGACGTCCGATCTGGACTCGTCGACCGGCAGCATGTTCATCGGCGACTCGTCGCGGTCGAAGTTGATCAGTCCCTTGAGGTAGTGGATGTAGTCGACCGAGGGATGACGCGGGTGCTCGCGCAGGAAGCGATCGGCGCTGGAGCTGGCGCGCTCCGGCTCGAAATTGCGATAGAGCGAGTAGATGCGCTCGATCTCGCCCTGCGTGGTGTAGTCGGAAAACGGATGGCGTTCGGACAGGATGTCGTAGCCTTCGACCGCACCGGCGAAGTCGGACGACTCCATGTCGCGATGGGCGCGCCGGTACAATTGCTCGGCGTCCATCTGTGACAGCCGCCGATCCTCTCTCCGTTTCGCCAGGGGATCCTGCTTGTCCCGGTCGAAGACATTGGGACGATCGGGTTCCGGATCCGGCCTTTTCTTGCCGTCTTTGTCGGGATTGGAACTGCACGCGGTCAAGGCCAGCGCGAGCGCGGCCGTAGCCGCGAGGAACAGGTTCTTCATGCGCACCGAGGGCGAAGCTGGCGAAAAAATGTGCATGAGTATAGCCGATGACCGTTGCTGACCCGGACGACGCCGATGACGACACCGGCGCGATTCCCCTTCAAGACGAACAAGCGGACTGCGCGCAGGCCGCAGAGGTTCCGTCGGATCTCGCCGGTCATCGGCTGGACGCCGTCGCGGCCCGGCTGTTCTCCGAATGGTCGCGTTCCCGCATCCAGGCCTGGATCGCCGAGGGCCGGCTTTCGCTGAACGGCCAGGTCGCGACCCGACCGCGCCTGGCGGTGGCCGAGGGCGACCGGCTGGAACTGCGGCCGCGGGGGGTCGAATCGTCGCGGATCGAGGCGCAGGCGCACATCGAGTTCGAGGTGCTGCATGCCGACGCGCACGTGGCCGTGGTGCTCAAGCCCGCGGGACTGACCGTCCACCCCGGCGCGGGCCAGCCCGACGGCACGCTCCAGAACGGGTTGCTGCATCGCTTCCCGCAGACCGCGGCGGTGCCGCGCGCCGGCATCGTGCATCGGCTCGACAAGGACACGTCGGGCCTGCTGGTGGTGGCGCTGAGCCTGCAGGCGCATGCGGCGCTCGTGGCGATGCTGGCGCGCCGCGAGATCCGCCGGGAGTACGACGCGGTGATCAACGGCACGCCGGTGAGCGGCGCGACCATCGATGCGCCGATCGGCCGCAGTCCGCGCGATCGATTGAAGATGGCCGTGGTCGACGGTGGGCGCGAGTCGGTGACGCACTACCGCATCGAGGAGCGTTTCCCGCGCCACACGCACCTGCGTGTTCGTCTCGAGACCGGTCGCACGCACCAGATCCGCGTGCACCTGGCGCACCAGCGCATGCCGCTGGTGGGCGATGCGTTGTACGGCGGGGGCGGTGCGCGCGGCAGTGGATTGTCGGAGGCCGCGCGCGAAGCGTTGCGATGCTTTCGGCGGCAGGCGCTGCATGCGCGCGAACTGGCCTTCGATCATCCGGTCACGCGTGCGCCGGTGGAATTCAGCGCGCCGATGCCGGACGACATGCGGGAACTGCTCGCTGCGCTGCGCCAGGGATGACGAGCCCGCCGGCATCCGGCGTAGCCCGGATGTCAGCCGCCCGCCGCCAGCATCCGATCGACCGCCAGCCCCAGGAACACCGCTGCGCCGAAGTAGTGGTTTGCAAGGAACGCGCGGAAGCAGGCCTGCGGTTGGCGCGCGCGCACGAGCCACTGCTGGTGCAGCGCCAGCATCGCGGCGACGACCAGCCCCGCGTGCCACGCGACGCCCAGGTGGCGGCCGACCGTGGCCAGCAGCGCGAGCGTCGCCAGCTGCAGCGCGGCGGTGATCGCGCGGTCGAAGCGCCCGAACAGGATCGCCGAGGAGTTCACGCCGATCTTCAGATCGTCCTCGCGATCGGTCATCGCATAGAACGTGTCATAGGCCACCACCCAGCAGACGTTGGCCGCCATCAGCATCGTCACCGCGCTCCAGGGCATCCCGTTTCCGACGGCCGCGAAGGCCATCGGGATGCCCCACGAGAAGGCCAGACCGAGCACCGCCTGCGGCATCGAGATCCAGCGCTTGGTGAAGGGATAGATCGACGCCAGCAGCACCGCGGGCAGCGACAGCAGCAGCACGCGTCCGTTCTGCAGGCTCGCGGTCAGCGCGAAGGCCGCAATGCACAGCACGCCGAACAGCACGAGCGCCTCGCGCGGCTGCACCAGCCCCGCGGCGATCGGGCGGTCGCGCGTGCGCGCCACGTGCGGGTCGAAATCGCGATCGGCCAGATCGTTGATCACGCAGCCGGCGGCGCGCATCAGCACGGTGCCGAGCACGAACACGATGAACACCTGCAGCGGCGGCGGGCCGTCGGCGGCGAACCACAGCGCCCACAACGTCGGCCACAGCAGCAGCCAGATGCCGATCGGGCGATGGAAGCGCATCAGGCGCCAGTAGTGCGGCAGTTGGCGGGCGAGGTTCATGCTTCGGACCGGGCGAAGAAAATCTCAACGCAAAGGACGCAAAGGAGGAAGAAAGTACGCAGAGGATTCTGGGTGTGACCTGCGCTGGCGGCGATCGTCATTCTTACCCGTGAGTCCTTTCTTTTTCCTTTGCGTCCTTTGCGTCCTTTGCGTTGAAAAGTTGTTCCACGGCCTGC
Organism: Panacagrimonas sp.; assembly: GCF_020697055.1. GTDB lineage: Bacteria > Pseudomonadota > Gammaproteobacteria > Nevskiales > Nevskiaceae > Panacagrimonas. The sequence continues at coordinate 16,499 of NZ_JAJFBP010000041.1, forward strand.
GACCGGCTCGCTCAAACGCGCGCATACCGCTCGACGTCACCGACCCAGCGCAGGATCAGGCGCTGGGCCTCGTGCGGATGCCGATCGAGATATTCATCCGCCAGCGGCTGCAGCGCGGGGACCAGCGGCGCATCGCGCACCGGGTCGGCGAGCTTGAGGCCGACCAGGCCGGTCTGGCGTCGACCGAGCAGCTCGCCCGGGCCGCGCAGTTCGAGATCGGCCTGCGCGATGCGAAAGCCGTCGGTGGTGGTGCGCATGACGTCGAGTCGCGCGCGCGCCGCCTGCGACAGCGGACCCTGGTAGAGCAGCACGCACTGGCTCGCGCGCGCGCCACGTCCGACGCGACCGCGCAGCTGGTGCAGCTGCGACAGGCCCAGCCGCTCGGCGTTGTCGATGATCATGATGCTGGCATTGGGCACGTCGACGCCGACCTCGATGACGGTCGTGGCCACCAGCAGCTGCGTGCGCCCGTCCTTGAAGTCGCGCATCGCGAGTTCCTTCTGGTCGGGCTTGAGGCGACCGTGCACCAGGCCGATGTTCAGCTCGGGCAGCGATTCGCGCAGCTTCTCGGCGGTGACCGCCGCGGCCTGCGCTTCGATCTCGTCGCTCTCCTCGATCAGCGTACATACCCAGTAGGCCTGGCGGCCTTCGCGACAGGCCTCGCCCAGGCGCTGCAGCACGTCGCCGCGTTTTTCCTGGGCCAGCGCGACGGTGGCGATCGGCGTGCGCCCCGGCGGCAGTTCGTCGATCACCGAGACGTCGAGATCCGCGTACAGCGTCTGCGCCAGCGTGCGCGGGATGGGCGTGGCCGACATCACCAGCTGGTGCGGCGAGGTGCCGGCCGGGCCCTTGTCGCGCAGCTGCAGGCGTTGCTGCACGCCGAAGCGGTGCTGCTCGTCGACCACCGCCAACGCCAGGCGCGCGAACACCACGCCGGACTGGAACATCGCGTGCGTGCCGACGACGATGCGCGCGCCGCCGTCGGCAACCTGCGCGAGGCGCTCGTCGCGCTCGCGCTTGCGCAGCTTGCCGGTCAGCAGCACGACGTTCAGTCCCAGCGGCTCGAACCAGCGACGCAGGCTGGCCTGATGCTGTTCGGCCAGCAGCTCGGTCGGCGCCATCAACGCCGCCTGGTGACCGGCACGCGCGGCGGCGAGCATCGCGCACGCCGCGACCACGGTCTTGCCCGAGCCCACGTCGCCCTGGACCAGGCGCAGCATCGGGCGCTCGCGGCCGAGGTCCTCGCCGATCTCGTTCAGCACGCGCTGCTGCGCGCCGGTGAAGGAGAAGGGCAGGTGGGCCTGCAGCGCGCGCGCCGCGTCGGCAGTGCCGTCGAGCGGCGGTGCCGGCCGCTCGCGTGTCTGGCGCCGCAGCAGGCGCATGCAGAGCTGGTGGGCCAGCAGTTCTTCACGGATCAGGCGCAGCTGCGCGGGATGGCGCAGGGCCCTGAGTGCTTCTGCGTCGGCGCCGCTGCCCGGCCGGTGGATCGCCTCGAGTGCGGTCAGCGTGTCCGGATCGCCCAGCCCCGGCAGCGCGGCGCGCAATCCGGTCTCGCGCGCCGCCACATCGAGCGCCTGCCCGATCATTCGGCGCAGTCGCGGCTGCGTCATGCCGGCGGTGAGCGGATAGATCGCCGTGAGCCGATCCTCCACCGAGAGCTCGCCCGCGTGGGCCACCAGCTGGTACTCGGGATGGATCATCTCGAGCCCGTTGCGACCCGCGCGGATGCTGCCGAACGCCTGCACGATGCGGCCCGCCACGAAGCCGGCGCGCTGCGATTCGTTGAAATGGAAGAAGCGCAGCAGCAGGCCGCTGCCGCTGTCGTCGTCGAGCGCCACGAGTAGCACGCGGCGCGGTGCGAAGCGCACGTCGGCGACCTCGACGCGCGCGCGGATCAGCGCTTCCATGCCTTCGCGCAGGTCGCACAGGCGCGTCACCGCGCGTCGATCCTCGTAGCGCAGCGGCAGGTGGAACAGCAGATCGCCGACGCTGCGCAGGTCCAGCGCGCGAAGCGCCGACGCGGCCTGCGGGCCGGCGCCCTTCAGGAATGTCAGCTCCGTGTCGAGCGTCAGCGGCGGTGCGGCAGCGCCCGGCGCGCCGCGCGTTTTGGCCGGCGTGCGCGCCGCCGGCACTACTTCGTGTCCAGCACCAGGACGCCGTCCGCCTCGAAACGCGCACCGCGGGGCAGCGCGGCGACGCCGACCGCGGCGCGCGCCGGATAGGGCGCCTGGAAGTACCGGCTCATGATCTCGTTGACCGTGGCGAAGTGCGACAGGTCGGTGAGAAACAGGTTGAGCTTGGCGATGTGCGCCAGCGATCCGCCCGCGGCGATGCAGACCTCGCGCAGGTTCGTGAACACCTGGTGGATCTCGTCCTCGATGCTGGCATTGCGCAGCGTCATGGTCTTGGGATCCAACGCGATCTGTCCGGCCAGGTACACCGTGTCGCCGACGCGAACGGCCTGCGAGTAGGTGCCGATCGCGGCCGGCGCCGTGGGAGTCGAGATGACGTCACGCTTCATGAGGCGTCTCCGCCGGAAGTCTGTTCGGTGTGGCGCGGCCGGCGCCGGTCCATGCCCTTGCGCATGCGCAGGTTGACCATCTCGACGCCGACCGAGAAGGCCATGGCGAAGTAGAGATAACCCTTCGGGATGTGGAAGTGCAGGCTCTCGGCGACCAGCGCGCCGCCGACCATGATCAGGAACGCGAGCGCCAGGATCTTCACGGTGGGATGGGCATCGACGAAGCGCGACAGCGGCCCGGCGAAGAACATCATCGTGATGATGGCGATGGTGATGGCCGCGACCATCACCGGCAGGTTGTTGGTCATGCCCACCGCCGTGATGACCGAGTCGAGCGAGAACACGATGTCCAGGATCATGATCGTGACGATCGCGCCCCAGTACGACGGCGCCTTCTTGCGCGGCACGTCGACGATGGACTCGTCGTCGTCGCCCTCGAGCGATTCGTGGATCTCGGTCGTGGCCTTCCACAGCAGGAACAGGCCCCCGAAGAACAGCACCAGGTCGCGTCCCGAGACCGGGAAAGCGACGACCGTGAACAGCGGGTCGATCAGGCTCGCCATCCACGCCAGCGAGAACAGCAGGCCCACGCGCGTCAATAACGCGCCGGCCAGACCGAGGGTGCGTGCCCGTGCCTGCTGCTCCTTGGGCAGCTTCGCGACAATGATCGAGATGAAGATGATGTTGTCGATGCCCAGGACGATTTCCAGGGCGGTCAGGGTCAGCAACGCGGCCCAGAGTTCGGGTTGGAGCAGGACTTCCATCGGGGAGCGGCAGGCGGATGAACGCCCATGATAGCGGCCGTGCCGTTCCGTACGGCGACGTGCGGGCCGGGCGCGCTGTCTCGGAACCTTCGTGCTGCGCCTGCGCGCGCCTGACTCAGGCGCTGGGCGGCAGCCAGCGTTCGAGCAGCGCGCACATCAGGCGGTTGTTCCCGGCGAAGCGCTGCAGGTCCGAAAGGATGAAGTCGGTCGTCTGCACGTAGCGCCGCGGTCGCGGCACGCCGTGGTCGAACCACACGCGCGCGTCGGCGGCGGTGACCTCGAGATGAAACTGCAAACCGATCACGCGATCGCCGATCACGTAGCCCTGGTGCGCGCAGGCCTCGCTGCTCATCAGGTTGGTGGCGCCCGGCGGGATCGCGAACGTGTCGCCATGCCAGTGAAAGGCGCAGAAGCGATCGGGCCAGCCGGCGAACAGCGTTTCGCGACGGCCGTCGGCGTTGAGTGCGACGTCGAACCAGCCGATCTCGCTGTGCGCGTTGCGGGTCACCGGTCCGCCCATGACGTCGGCGATCAGCTGCGAGCCCAGGCAGATGCCGAGCACGGGGCGACCGCCGTCGATCGCCGCGCGGATGAAGCGTTTCTCCGGCACCAGCCAGGGATGCGCGTCGTGCTCGTAGATGTTCATCGGGCCGCCCATCACGATCAGGACGTCGAGATCGGCCACGTCGGGCAGGGCGGCGCCGTTCCACAGCGCGGTCATCGAGACCTTGGCGCCACGCGCGGCGAGCCACGGCGCGATGCAGCCCAGGTCCTCGTGTTCGGCGTGCTGCAGCCAGTGGACGCGCATCGTCGTTTTGGTGGATTTCAGCGAGCGGGGGATGGCTAGAGTAAGCCGTCCTCATCGCATCGCACGCCCCATGCCGACCGCCCTGCCTGCCGTCTTCCTCGGCGCCGCCGCCCTGAGCGCGCTGCTCGCGATCCTGTCGGAGGAGCGTGCGGCCGGGCGTCACCCGGCCTTCTACCTGCTCAAGCCGCTGACCACGCTGTTGGTGCTCGGCGCGGCTGCGACCGCGACCGACGCGGATCCGGCCTATCGTGGCTGGATCTGCGCGGCGCTGCTGTTGTCGATGTGCGGCGACGTCGCGCTGATGTTTTCCGGCGATGCCGCGTTCGTGACCGGGCTGGGCAGCTTCCTGGTCGCCCACGGTCTGTTCGTCTGGGCCTTCTGGATCAACGGCGGACAGGCCATGCCGCCGATGTGGAGCGCCATCCCGATCGTGGCGGCTGCCGCCTTCTTCGTCTGGCTGCTGCCGCGCACCGGGACCCTGCGCATACCCGTGATCGTCTACGCGGCCGCGCTGGTGGGCATGACGTTGGCCGCGGCGGCGCGCAGCGAGGTCCGCGCCGACGTCTCGGGGACGCTCGCGGCCGCGGGGGCCCTGATGTTCCTTTTCTCCGACAGCGCGCTGGCCGTACGCCAGTTCAACGGGCCGTATCCGCGGGCACAGGCCCTGATCCTGTCGACCTACTGGCTGGCGATTGCCGGAGTGGCGGGCTCCGTCATAGGAAGCATCCGGGTTGCGTGACTCCCGAACCGTCTGCAACATAATCCGGTGACGCCTGGTTCATGACGGGCCCTTAGAACCCGCGAGCCGGTCATGGCAACGTGCTTCAAAACACGCTGTCCTGGTCCTGCGACGCAGTCCCCCCACTCTCCCCAACTGCGTTGCAGCGGGGCGGCCGGGCAACCGGCCGCCCCACTTTATTGGAGCCCTGAGCGCCTACTCGCTCAGGCTGAGGGCCCGGCAACGCGAGCGCTCGATCTCGAAGCGCTCTTCGCCGAGCACGCGGCCGTCGCGCTCGACGCGCACCGCCAGCAGCGGGCCGAGCGGATCGGTTTCGAGTCGATAGCGCGCGCCGTTCTCGATCGGGGTGGGCGCCGGCGCATCGGGGCGGCCGGGAAAGCTCGCGGTGAGGTCGGGATCGCCGATCAGGTCGACGTCGAGTGCCGGCGAGTCCGGCGTGATGCCGAAGTGCACGCCCAGTTCCAGCGTGTATTGCGCGCGCTTCACGCGATAGCTGACCGGAACCGTGTGGCGCCACAGGCAGCCCTCGAGATCGCCGTAGCGGATCTCGAAGTTCTCGAGATCAGCGGAGTCGAGCGCGACCGTCTGGCGCTCGTACATGCGCGTCGCGCACGCCGCCAGCGGCAGGGCCAGCACCAAGGCTCCGATACGAACGCACCACGTGCTAGCTCGCATGCAGGTAACCCTCCATCACCGGAACCGCATGACCGCCCACGCGCACGGCCGCGACGCGGCCGTCGACGCGATCGGCAAACGCGTACAGCGTGCTGGGTCGGCCCATCTCCGCGCCCTGGACCACGGTCCAGGCGAGGTTTTCGTTGCTGGATTCGGACGCCAGCGCCAGACGGCCGGCGAGTGCCGCCACCGCCGAGCCCGTCGCCGGATCCTCGCTCACCAACGTCGAGAACATGCGCGCGCGCAGTTCGCCTTCGTAGCCGCGCGCGTAGACGTAGAGCACGCGCGCCGCGTGGCTTTCGAGCAACGCGCGCAGGCCCGGTCGGTCGTCGCAGATGCCGGCGAGCAGTTCGGGCGAGCGCAGCGGGACCAGCAGTGCAGGAAGTCCGCAGCTGGCAACCACCGGTGCCTCACCTTGGTGGCCGATCGCATCCGCGTCCAGCCCGAGCACGCCCGCGATCGCCTCGATGTCCGTCGGCGACGCGCCCAGCGCCGGCGCCTGCGGCGCGGTGAGTTCGGCGTAGGGCGCATCGCCCTGGTTGCGGATCAGCACCGGCACCAGGCCGGCGCCGGTCTCGAATCCGAAGCGCACCTCGTTGCCGGACGGCACCAGTCCGAGATGCGTGAGCAGGCAGGCCGCGCCGACGACAGGATGGCCGGCGAACGGCAGTTCCTCCGACGGCGTGAAGATGCGCACGCGAAACGCCGCGTCGGTGCGCGTCGGCGTCATCAGGAACACGGTTTCCGACAGGTTGAACTCGCGCGCGATGCGCTGCAGGCGCGCGCCGTTCAATTCGTCGGCGCCGAGCACGACCGCCAGCGGGTTGCCGCCGAAAGCCTGGTCGGTGAAGACATCCAGCACGTGGTAGCGCATGGGGGTTTGGCGCGTTACTGGAAGCGGCCGCCGGTGACGCGTCCCTGCGCATCGAGCTCGACGAAGTACCGGCTGTTGTCCATGCGCAGTTCGCGCGTGCTGATGTCGTCCGGCATCACCACGACCAGTCCGGGATAGCGCTGGCGCAGGCCGTCCGGCGTCGGATGCGTCGCGATGAAGGCGTCGAAAGCGGCCAGATCGGTGATCGAAGTGCGCACGGGAGTCTCGGCGGTGGCCGCAGGAGCCGGCGGCGCCGGCGCCGGTCCGGACGGTGGCGGCGCCGAGCAGGCGGCCAGCGCGGCCGGCAAGAGGGTCGAAAAAAGGAACTTGGGGAGGGCCATGAAGACGGGGCGGGACGTTGCGCGGTGAAAGCCTAGCAACAGCGCCTACACTATGCGCCCTGTTTTTTTGCCTTCGCCCCGCGGAAAGCCCTGGTGTGAACGAGTTCGACGTGATCGTGATCGGCGGTGGCCATGCCGGCACCGAGGCGGCGCTGGCTGCCGCGCGCGCGGGCAGCGCGACGCTGCTGGTCACGCAGTCGATCGAGACGCTGGGCCAGATGTCGTGCAACCCGGCGATCGGCGGCATCGGCAAGGGCCACCTGGTGCGCGAGATCGATGCGCTCGGCGGTCTGATGGCGCGTGCGACCGATCGCGCCGGCATCCAGTTCCGCACGCTCAACGCAAGCAAAGGTCCGGCGGTGCGCGCCACGCGCGCGCAGGCCGATCGCATGCTCTACAAGTGGGCGGTACGCGAGGCGCTCGAGAACCAGCCCAACCTCACGCTGTTCCAGCAGGAGGTGGAGGATCTGATCGTCGAGGGCGATCGCGTCGCGGGCGTGGTCACGCGACTGGGTCTGCGCTTCCATGCGCGCAGCGTGGTGCTGACGACCGGCACGTTCCTGGGCGGTCGCATCCACGTCGGCCTGGATCAGCACGCGGGCGGTCGCGCCGGCGATGCGCCGTCGATCCCGCTCGCGCTGCGATTGCGCGAGCGCATGCCGCGTACCGGTCGGCTCAAGACCGGAACACCGCCGCGGCTCGATGGCCGCACGATCGACTTCGATGTGCTGCAGGTGCAGCCCGGCGACGAGCCCGTTCCGGTCTTCTCGTTCCTGGGTTCGCGCGCCGAACATCCGCGCCAGGTGCCCTGCCACATCACGCACACCAACGAGGCCACGCACGCGATCATCCGCGAGGGCTTCGACCGATCGCCGATGTTCACCGGACGCATCGAAGGCGTGGGTCCGCGCTACTGCCCGAGCGTCGAGGACAAGGTCAACCGCTTCGCCGATCGCACGGCGCACCAGATCTTCCTCGAGCCCGAAGGGCTGAACACGCGCGAGATCTACCCCAACGGCATCTCGACGTCGCTGCCTTACGACATCCAGGAGCGGTTCGTCCGCACGATTCCGGGTCTCGAGAACGCGCGCATCACGCGGCCCGGCTACGCCATCGAGTACGACTACTTCGATCCGCGCGACCTGTATCGCTCGCTGCAGACCAAGGCGATCGCCGGCCTGTTCTTCGCCGGGCAGATCAACGGCACGACCGGATACGAGGAGGCCGCGGCGCAGGGCCTGCTCGCCGGCATCAACGCCGCGCGCCACGCGCAGCAGCGCGAGCCCTGGGTGCCGCAACGCCACGAGAGCTACATCGGCGTGCTGGTGGACGACCTGGTCACGCGCGGAACCAGCGAGCCCTATCGCATGTTCACGTCGCGCGCCGAGCACCGGCTGATGCTGCGCGAGGACAACGCCGATCTGCGGCTGACGCCGATCGGCCGCGAACTCGGCGTCGTCGACGACGCGCGCTGGGATGCGTTCTGCCGTCGTCGCGACGCGATCGCCGTCGAGCAGGCGCGGCTCGACGCGCTGTGGCTCAAGCCCGCGCAGCTGTCGCGCCCGGAGTTCGTCGCCGTGTTCGGCGAGCCGCCGGCCTCGACCGGATTCTCGGCGATGGACCTTCTGCGTCGCCCCGAAGGATCGACGCGCGGGCTGCGTGATCTCGGGCTGGCGTCCGATGCGCTCGACGACGACGTCGCCGAGCAGGTCGAGGTGCAGGCCAAGTACAGCGGGTATCTCGCGCGGGCGACGAACGAGATCGAGCGCAACCGTCGCTACGAGGAAGCCGCGCTGCCGGTCGACCTGGACTACGCCGCGATCCGCGGACTGTCCCACGAAGTGCGCGCCAAGCTCGCCGCGCATCGTCCAGAAACGGTGGGGCAGGCCGCGCGCATCTCCGGCATCACGCCGACGGCGGTGTCGCTGCTGCTGGTGCACCTCAAGAAGCTGGGACAGCTTCGCCGCTCGGCGTAGCGCGGCCCATCCCGCGTCTCGCGCTCAGCCCCAGGGCGTGAATCCGGTCCGCGTCATCTCGCGCACGATCCAGGCGCAAAGCGCGAGCAGCGAGACGCCGAGCAGGAGTCCCCAGCGTTGCGCGGAGCGCATCTCGGCGCGCTTGTCTTCGACCGGTCCGTCGAGCGCGAGCACCGGCCGATCGTGCCGCTTCAAAGCGCGTTTTTCGTTGCGCTCGCCCGCGAGCGCTCCGTACACGGTCACCATGTCGCCTTCCACCAGATAGTTGCGGGGCCGGCCCGTGGCCAGCATGCGATCCAGCGCCTGCGCCGCCTCGGTCGCCTGGCCCTGCCCCAGCAGGCCTTCTGTCATGCGACCGATCACGCGAGGTCCAGCGATCGGATCGATGGGGCTTGGTGAGACGTTGGCGTTTTCGAGGTCCAGCAACAACGTGCCGCTGCCGTCGCGCAGCATCACGGCCTGCTGCGAACGCAAGGTGTTGCGCTTGCTTCGGGTCACGCGGTACCACACGCAGGGGATCCTGCTGTCGGGATGCGCCTTGGCTGTCAGGCCGGGAGGCACCTGCACGCTGCCCCGCAGCGCGACGAAACCGGGCGACGCCATGGCGATCTGGGAGATCGGCGTGTCGAGTTGACGCGCGCCGGACCACCCGCGATACGCCATGCCCAGCGCCGCGAGCCCCGCGAAGACCGTGGCGATCGCGACGAGCCATGAGACGGCCGCGTTCTGTGCAACCCACGCGCCCGGGTTGAAGGCCGCGCCGCGCGCCTGGAACTGTTGCTCGAATCGTTGTGAACCGCCGCCTTCGGCGAGATCGGCGAGCGTGTAGGCCTCCTGCCATCGGGGCCAGCGTTGGATGAGCGTCTCGGCGGTGGCGATCGCCTCCTTGCGCAGAGCCGCGGCCTGCTCGGCGGCGCCGGCCTGCGCCTGCTGGTTCGCCTCGGCCACCTGCGCTCTGGCGATCTGCAGCCGGATCACATCCGGCGGCAGCACCGCGGCGGACTCCGGTGACGCGAGCACGTCGCGCAACTCGGTCGCGCGACCGGCGTCGATCATCACGCTGCTCAACGTGTCGAGGAAGTAGGGGTCGGAAAGGCAGCGTTCGCGCACCGCAAGCATCCGGTCGATGGACTTGCTGCGCACTTCGTCGATCGATACGAGTCCCTGCAGTGCCGCAGCGTCGTCGTAGAGTCCGATGCAGGCAGGGTCGCTCTGGATCTCCGTCGGTTTGGCGACCTGTCGCAGCCACAGCGCCATGGCCAGGAGCGCCACGAAGGGCAGCACAAAGGTTGCGATGTAGATCGCGCTCTTGATCGACGCTTCCATCGCCCGCTCCCCACGCCACCGCTTGATCCACACGACGGGCGTACCCCGACGCCGATCGTCCCCTCAGTCCATCAGCTCGCCATCCACCAGTGCAACGCCGGCCCGTGCTCGCGCAGCCAGCGACGATGGGTCTCGAAGTCCGGCATCTGTCGCGCGACGAGCTTCCAGAAGCGCTCGCCGTGGTCGTGATGGCGCACGTGGCAGAGCTCGTGGACCGCGACGTAGCGCAGCACCGCGGGCGGCGCCATCACCAGCCGCCATGACAGGCTGATCAGGCCCTGAGCGGTGCAGCTGCCCCACAGCGTCTTCTGATCGGCGATGCGCGGTCCGCTGAAGCGCACGCCCAGGCGCTGCGCCTCGTGCTGGAGCATGCGCTGCGAATCGAGCAGTGCTTCGCGCTTGAGCGCATCGCGCAGCACCTTCTGCAGGCGCGCGGTCTGTCCGATCCACGCGGTTGGCGCGAGCACTTCGATGGCGCGCTCGCTCACGCGGACCGAGGGTTTGCGCGCGCGCGTCGCGAACAGGCGCAGCGGCAGCTCCAAGCCGCGCAGCGTCACCAGGTCGGTGCCGTCCCACCGCAGCTGCGTGGAACGACGTGCCGGCTGATCTGCGAGCTTCTGCTTGAGCTCCAGGATCTTTTCGCGGATCCAGCCTTCGCGGCTCAGAAGGAATTCGCGCGCCTCGCTCTTGGCCACGGAGCGCGGGATCGTCAGACGCACTTCCGATGTGGATCGCACTTCGATGCGGATGCATCGAGCGCGAGCGCTCACACGCTCGTCGACGCGATACGCGTCGAACAACAAATCCAGCTGTCGCGGTGCAGTCATCGGGGGAGAGGCAGGCAACGTGCGGGAAGCTTATTCCTGACGAATCTGCGGCGCCACCGTTGACGAACCCCATGCGGGTTCGTTCAGGCAAGGCGATCGAGCGCCGCAAGATCGCCGGCGTTGAGCAGCACGATCTGCTGTTCCTGCGCGGAGCGCGCACGATCTCCGTGCCCGATGCCCAGCAGTCGCAGGAAGTAGGGCGCGAGCGCGACGCGCACGCGCGTCTCGCGCATGCCGTGAACCATGCCGTAGTCCTGTTCGACGACGCGCTTCTGTGCGCTGCTGAGATCCGGATGCGGCGCGATCCGCACCGCCACGTCGTTACGCCAGTCCCAATCGTTCTCGGGATTGCGATCGCACGCGCCGAGCAGCTCGGGCAGTCCGCAGATGCGCGAGAGCAGGAAGTCGCGATAGGACTCGTGCGTCGCCGACCACGCGCGTGCGTGCCATCGGCCGGCGAACACCAGCACGTGCGGCGCGATCTCGAGCCGCCGTGGTTCGGGATGCGACATCGACTGGTAGTCGATCGCGAGCCAGCGCCGCTCGCGGATCGCGGTGTTGAGCCGCGCGAGCACGCGCACGTCGAACTCGCGTGCCGGCGGTTCGAGCGTTTCGGTCGCACCCAGTCCCGACGCGGCCATCGCCAGCGGCAGGTCGTCGCCAAGCTCGTGGTTGCGCAACACCTGCAGGTACTCGGTCGCCGTTCCGCGAAGAAAACACGGCACGAAGTCGTCGGTCGGCCGGTACTCGCCGGTGCGTCGATCGCGTACCAGATTGCCGGGCGCGAGGCGCTGGTAGGCGGCCAGATCCTTCTCCGCACGGCCGGTGCTGACGTCGAAGCTTTCGCGGATCTCGGCGACGCGGATCTGGCCGCGCCAGATCACGTGCGCCTCGACGAAGCGGAAGCGTTGACGCTGGTCCCATGGCAGGTCGGCGAGCGCGGCGTCGAGGCTCATGCGGATCCCGTTCGGTCGCTGATCGGAGCGTAGGCAAGTTGCATGGAGGTGGAAAAAAAATCGTCATATCGCACGGGAGTACGGAAAACCCGATGCGCGGAGGGGCGGCGGAGGTGCTTATCCACAAGCTTATCCATCGAGGCTGGTGATAACTTTCCGAATCGCGTTGCACTGCATCATGAAGCGGCCGTGTAACCGAGCCGGGCCATGACGCCGTCTAGCTCGTCGAGCGAATGAAAGGCCACGCGCAGTTCGCCGCGTCCGTCCTTCTCCAGGCTGATGGCCACGCTGCATCCGACGAGGTCCGAAAGTTCGCGTTCGAGGCGTTCCCAGTCGCCCGGTTTGCCCGGTTGGAACACGGGACGCGGGTGACGGTGCAACGCGACGCGGCGTTCGAGCTGTCGCACCGTGAGCTTGTGGCGGATCACGTCATCGGCGAAGCGCAGCTGCACAGCGGGGGGCAGGCCCGCGAGCACCTTGGCGTGACCGAGTCCGATGTGACCTTCGTTGACCAGTGACGCGACCTGCGGCTCGAGGTTGAGCAGTCGCAGGTAGTTGGTGACGTACGCGCGCGACTTGCCGATGCGCTCGCCGATCTGGTCATGCGTCAGCTCGAAGGTCTCGCCGAGCCGTTTGAGACCCGCGGCCGTTTCGATCGGCGAGAGCGACTCGCGCTGCAGGTTTTCGATCAGGCCGAGCACGAACGCTTCGTCCTCGGACAGATCGTCGCGAACGATCGCCGGGAGGTCGTGCAAGCCCGCCAGCTGCGCCGCACGCCAGCGGCGCTCGCCCGCGAGCAGTTCGAAGCCCCAGACGCGCGTGCGCACCACGATCGGCTGGATCACGCCGGACTCGCTGATCGAGCGGGCCAGTTCTTCGAGCGCGTCCGCATCGAAGTGGCGCCGCGCCTGCGTGCTGCCCGGGCGGATCAGATCCACCGGGATCGTGCGGATCGCGGGCGCGGTTCGGTGCATGGTGTCGGAAGGGGAGGATTCGCGGGTCGGGGTGCGGCTGCCATGCCACAATCGGCGCGGGCCCAGCCCACAACGTGCAATCGGGGAGCATTATCAGTGGAAGAGCACTTCCGGGCCATCATCGAGGCCGTCGGCGAAAATCCGGACCGCGAGGGTCTGGTCAGGACTCCGCATCGCGCGGCGCGCGCGCTGGAGTTCCTGACGCAGGGCTACGAGCTGGATCTGGGCGAGATCGTCAACGGCGCGATCTTCGAGTCGAGCAACGACGAGATGGTCATCGTGCGCGACATCGAGATGTACTCGCTGTGCGAGCACCACATGCTGCCCTTCATCGGCAAGTGCCACGTCGCCTACCTGCCGGCGGGCAAGGTCATCGGGCTGTCGAAGATTCCGCGCATCGTCGACATGTATGCGCGGCGCCTGCAGATCCAGGAGAACCTCACCAAGCAGATCGGCGAGTCGATCCAGCAGGTCACGGAAGCCAACGGCGTGGCCGTCGTCATCGAAGCGAAACACCTCTGCGCGATGATGCGCGGAGTGGAAAAGCAGAACTCCTCGATGATCACCTCGATGATGCTGGGCCGGTTCCGCGACGACCCGCGGACCCGTCAGGAATTGCTGTCGCTGATCAGGACCGGGACCTGACGCCGGCGGCCCCCCTTTCGGGCCTCTTTCCCGCGACGGTCCCGGGGCTACACTAGCGGCTGTTGCATCCGGCCTTCGACGGTCGATGGATGCAGCCGCAGGCCCAGCCGGTCCGACCGGCCGCCGGAAGACAGATCATCACGTTCCCAATACGAGACGAGCGCCCCGAATGTCCCGTCCCGCCCTCGCCGAGGCCCGCCTCGGCACTCCGCAACAGGTCGAGATCCTGACCGCCCTGGAGCCTGCCGTGCGCCGCGAGATGGACGCGCACAAGGCGCGTCGGCGTCTGTGGTTCCCCAACGATCTGATGCCCGCCGACGCCGACTCCGGTCCGGAGCGCGAGGCCGAGCTGGCGTGCACGCGCGACGCCGCGCGCGGTCTGCCCGACGTGGTGCGGGTGGCCCTGGCGCTCAATCTGCTCACCGAGGAAGGCCTGCCGCACTTTCATCGCCTGATCGCGGTGTATTTCGGACCGGCGTCGCCGTGGAGCGACTGGAACCATCTGTGGACGGCCGAGGAAGATCGCCACGGTTGCGTGTTGCGCGACTACGTCCGCGACGCCCGCATCTTCGACATGCGCGCGGTCGAGCAGATGCAGTACCTCTACATCGAGGCGGGCTTCGAGCCGCAGTGGCAGCAGGATCCCTATCGGCTGCTCGCCTACACCTCGCTGCAGGAGAAGGCCACGCAGATCTCGCATGCGAACACGGGTCGCCTGGCGGCCGGCCGCGAGCCGGCACTGCAGCGCCTGCTCGCGCACGTGGCCGGCGACGAATCGCGCCATTACCAGTTCTACCGCGCCGTGTTTGGCGAGATCCTGCGCGCCGATCCCGAACGCGCGCTCGAATCGCTGCTCAAGGTGACGCTGGGTTTCGAGATGCCGGGCCACAACATCGCCGGCTTCTCCGAGATGAGCGAGGTGCTCAGCCGCGGCCGCGTGTTCGGCACGCGCGACTACCTGAGCATCGTCGAAGAACTGCTCGAGTACTGGGAAATCGGCTCGATGACCGGCCTGAGCTCGCACGCGCAGCACAACCAGGACCGCCTGATGAAGGTGCCGACCCGGCTGGCGCGCATGGCCGATTACGCCGAGGCCAAGCAGCAGCCGCGTCGCTTCAGCTTCGACGTGATCTACAAGCGCACGGTCGAGCTGTAGTCGCGCGCCTCCCCACGATTTTTTTCCTCGTCCGACTCGCCATGGGATTCGACCTCCACAACGCACGCGCGCTCGTGACCGGCGCGGGCAGCGGCCTGGGCCGCGCCTGCGCCATCGCCCTTTCGCGCCGCGGCGCGCGGGTCGTCGCCACCGACCTGCGGGCCGAAGCGGCCGAGGAGACGGCACGGCTGCTGCGTTCCAGGGGCGGCGACGCGATGTCGCTCGTGCTCGATGTCACCTCGGAGGCGTCGTTCGCCGAGGCGGTCACCGCGATCGAGGGCGCCTGGGACGGCGTCGACGTGCTGATCAACAACGCCGGCGTCGCCACGGCCGGCACCGTCGAGGACGCTCCGCTCAAGCAGTGGCAGTGGGTGCTCGACATCAACCTGCTCGGCTGCGTGCGCGGCGTGCGCGCCGTGCTTCCGGGGATGAAGGCGCGCGGCCGCGGCCACATCGTCAACGTTGCGAGTTTCGCGGGTATCGCCAATCCGCCGGCGATGGCGAGCTACAACGCGGCCAAGGCCGCGGTGATCTCGCTGTCGGAGACGTTGCGGTTCGAGCTGTTTCCCGACATCGGGGTGAGCGTGGCCTGTCCTTCGTTCTTCAAGACCGATCTGGTCAACAGCAGCCGCACCGGGCAGCTGGCGGAACGCGACCAGGCCAGCGCGCCGCAGATGATGCGGATCGTCGAGCGCATGATGGATCGCGCCGTCGTCACCGCGGAGAACGTCGCCGAAGACATCGTCGATGCGATCGCGATCTCGCAGTTCCTCGTCATGCCGCATGCCGACGCGCGCGCGCTTGCGCGCTTGAAGCGTCTGTCTCCCGAGCTGTATTTCCGCAAGGCGCAGAAGGCAACCGCCGGATTTCTGGTCCGCCGAGACTGAACGCGCCGTTCATTCACCGACGAGTCATCCACGCGCGTTGCAGTGGATGCGTGGACCCGGCATCGAGGGTCCCGCCCGCAACGAACGGAGATTCGAGTGGTGGATCGAAATGCTGCTGCATCCGGAGCGCCGTCCTCCGGTGACGAGAGGTTCCGGCGTGCCCGGCACGACATCTTCTTCGCCGCGGTGTCGGTGACGCGGATGCCGATGATCGTCACGGACCCGAACCAGCGGGACCAGCCGATCGTGTATGCCAATCCGGCGTTCCTGCAGATGACGGGATATCGCGAGGACGAACTGATCGGCCGCAACTGCCGTTTCCTGCAGGGGCCCGAGACCGACCGCGAGACCGTCGACGAGCTGCGCGCCGCGATCGCCGAGCAGCGCGAGACCGCGGTGGAGATCCTCAACTACAAGAAGAGCGGCGCGTCGTTCTGGAACGCGCTGTTCATGTCGCCGGTGTTCGACGACGAGGGCAGGCTGATCTACTACTTCGGCTCGCAGCTGGACGTGAGCCGTCGCAAGGACGCCGAGGACGGCCTGCGCCAGGCGCAGAAGATGGAAGCGATCGGCCATCTCACCGGCGGCGTCGCGCACGATTTCAACAACCTGCTGCAGGTGATCCAGGGCTTTGCGGAGGTGCTGCAGTTCCAGCTCGATCGGCAGTCCGGGCGGCCGTCGCCGGACACGGCGCGTGCGCTGAGCTCGATCCTCAAGGCGGCCGAGCGCGGCACGCGGCTGACCCAGCAGCTGCTCGCGTTCGCGCGCAAGCAGCAGCTGCAGGGCCGCGTCATCGACCTCAACGAGATGGTCCTGTCGTTCCTGCCGCTGATCGAGCGCGTCATCGGCGACAACGCGATCGAGCTGCGGCTCGAACTCGACGAGGGCGCGCTCAACGTGCGCATCGATTCGACGCAGGCCGAGCTGAGCGTGATGAACCTGGTGATCAACGCGCGCGACGCGATGCCGCATGGCGGTTCGATCACGTTGCGCACGCTGCGCCGTGAGGTGCATCGCGACGAGGCCGTCGCCGGCGGGCTGCCGCCGGGCGAATACGCCGAGCTCGCGGTGGTCGATACCGGCACCGGCATGGCGCCGGCGGTGCTGGCGCGCGTGACCGAGCCGTTCTTCACGACCAAGGAGCCCGGCAAGGGCACCGGCCTGGGACTGTCGATGGTGTTCGGCTTCGCCAAGCAATCGGGCGGCGCGTTGCGCATCGAATCCGAACCGGGCGCCGGCACGACGGCACGCGTGTTCTTCCCGCTGCAGCTGGCCGAGGCCGCGCGCGCATCGACCGGTGCCCCGACGGCTCGTCCGCTGCAGACGACGCGCGGCCTGGAGTGCGTGCTGGTGGTGGAGGACCAGGCCGACGTCGGTGCGCTCGCGCAGCACCTGCTCGAGGATCTGGGCTATCGCGTGATGCGCGCCGCCAACGGCGTCGAGGCGCTCGCGCTGCTCGATTCGGCCGAGCGCGTCGACCTGCTGTTCACCGACGTGATCATGCCCGGCGGCATGAACGGCGTGGTGCTGGCGCGCGAGGCGCGGCGGCGCCGCCCGCGCATCAAGGTGCTGCTCACCACCGGTTTCGCCGACAGCGCGCTCGATCGCCTCGACACCTCCGGCGCCGAGTTCGAGTCGCTGGCCAAACCGTATCGGCGCGCCGACCTGGCCGTGCGGGTGCGCCAGACGCTGGACGGCCCCACCGGCGTGGGCTGACCCGCGCGTCGGATCAGGCGCGCACCTCGAAACCTTCGGCGGGCGGCTCGTCCGCGGCGGTCCATTGCAGGTCCGACACTTGCGCCCTCGGGGGGCCGCTTTGCAGCCATGTGCGGAACGCGTCGAGCGCGGCAGCATCGGCGCCCGCGACCTGGCCCTCGACGGCGCCGTCCGCGCGGTTGCGGACCCAGCCGTCCAGGCCGAGCTGCACGGCGCGTTCGCGGGTGGATTGCCGGAAGAACACGCCCTGCACCCGACCCGTCACGACGAAGCGATATGATTTCCTCTGCATGCCCGTACTTTTCGTGCGCCCTGCACGCCGATTCTAGATGAGCCTTCTCGATCGACTGCGCAACAGCCTGGATTCGCTTGCCGCGGGCGCATTGCCCGGGGTCGGAGACGATCGCCTGTCGTTCAAGGCCGAGATACCGGCGGGCGTGTTCGGCTCGATCCTCAAGCTCGACGTCAGCGTGGAGACCGAGGCGCACGGCGACGGTGAACGCGTTCGCCTGCGCGCGCACGTGCAGACCAATTTCGCCTCGGTGCTGCGACCGATGCTCGAAGCGCCGCCGCCACCGCGCCAGTCGCGGCGTCGCGCCGGCAAGCCGGGTGCGTCGCGTGCGCTCGCGCCGGCCGCATCCTTCGTCGGTCATCTTGCGGGGCGCGGCATGCGTCGCGCGCTGACCAACCCGCTGGTGCAGCGCCTGGCCGAGCCGTTGATGAAGCGTGATATCAACAGCTGGATCGAGGTCACGGCCTCCACCGCCTCGCTCGATCGCGGTGCGCACGATCTGATTCCGCGCAGCGAGAAGCTCGAGTCGATGGGCATTCGCCCGGCGCGGCACGAAGGGCCGCACATGGAGAGCTGGTCGGGGGTGACCGCGCAGGGCAGCGCGCAGGTCTCCACGCTGCAGATCGACAAGAAGAGCCTGCCCAGGAACCTGCAGAAGCGGCTGGGCGAACAGCCGTTCAACCTGGCCGCGATGATGATCAACACCGTCGAGGAGAAATGAGGACTCCGGCGGGCGTATGACGTCGCCGCAGCCGATGCCGGCCGCGAGTGCCGAGGGTCGGCCGCTGCCGCCGTCGCGTTTCTGGCGCCTGGATCGCCAGCGATCGCGCGAAGTGCTGGCCCTGGCGCTGCCGATCATCGCGGCGATGGTTTCCCAGAACGTGCTCAACCTGGTCGACACCGCGATGGTGGCGCACCTGGGCGCGCCGGTCCTGGCCGGCGTGGGCCTGGCCTCCTTCCTCAACTTCATGGCGGTCGCCTTCATCACCGGACTGTCGTCGGCGGTGCAGGCGATGGCCGCGCGTCGCGTGGGCGAGGGCAAGCTCGACGAAACGGCGATCCCGCTCAACGGCGGGATCCTGCTGTCGGCGGCGCTGGGCATTCCGCTGGCGGCGCTGCTGATCTGGCAGGCGCCGAACATCCTGCGACTGCTCAACGATGATCCGGCGGTGGTGGCGGCAGGCACCACGTACCTGCAGTTGCGGCTGCTCGGCGTCGCCGCCATCGGGATGAACTTCTCGTTCCGCGGCTACTGGAGCGCGATCAAGCTGGCGCGGCTCTACATGTTCACGCTGCTGGGCATGCACAGCTTCAACATCGCGCTGAACTACTGCCTGATCTTCGGCAGGTTCGGCCTTCCCGAACTGGGCGTGGTGGGTGCCGGCATGGGCACGAGCATCTCGGTCTGGCTGGGGACGATCACCTACTTCGTGCTCGGCTTTCGCCACGCGCGTCCCGGCGGCTTCCTCGCTCGACGGCCGAGCCGCGAGCAGTTCGGCAACCTGCTGCGCCTGGGCCTTCCGTCGTCGATCCAGCAGCTGTTCTTCGCCGGCGGATTCACCGTGCTGTTCTGGATCGTGGGCAAGGTCGGTACGCAGGAACTGGCGGTCGCCAACGTGCTGATCAACATCTCGCTGGTGGCGGTGCTGCCCGCGGTCGGATTCGGCCTGGCGGCGGCCACGCTCGCGGGGCAGGCGCTGGGGCGGCGCGATGCGATCGATGCACATCGATGGGCCTGGGACGTGATCAAGGTGGCATCGCTGCTGCTCGGCGCCGTCGGTCTGCCGATGCTGCTGCTGCCCAGACAGATCCTGCATTTGTTCGTGCAGGACCCGGCGCTGGTCGAGATCGGTGCTTTTCCGCTGCGCCTGATCGGTGCCGGCATCATCATCGACGGCATGGGTCTGGTGATGATGCACGCGCTGTTCGGCGTGGGCGCCGCGCGCTGGGTGATGGCGGTGAGCGTGGGATTGCAGTGGGGCCTGTTCCTGCCGGTGGCGTACCTGCTCGGCCCGGTGTGGGGGCTCGGGCTCTCGGCGATCTGGCTGGCGATGACCGCGTATCGCGCGCTGCAATCGCTGGTGCTGGCCAATGTCTGGCAGCGTCGTCGATGGGTGCACCTGCGCGTGTAACATCGGCCGCAGGTCGCGCGGCGGGGGCCGCGCAATGACGGCATCGCATCAGGGAGATCGCATGGACTCACGTGTGGCGCCCTCGCTCGACGTGGCGGGGTCGAGGCCGACGCCAACGCCGGAACGATTCGAGTTCACCGGCAGCGGCGGCGAGTATTTCCGCATCTGGATCGTCAACCTGCTGCTCACGATCCTGACGCTGGGCATCTATTCGGCGTGGGCCAAGGTGCGCCGGCTGCAGTATTTCAGCCGTCACACGCGCGTCGCCGGCAGCGTGTTCGACTACCACGGCAAGCCGATGGCGATCCTCATCGGCCGCCTGATCGCGCTGGGCCTGTTCGCGATGTACAGCCTCGCCAACGCCGTGCCCGGACCGCTGCTGCTGCTGGTGCTGGTGATCCTCGCCGTGCTGTTGCCGGTGCTGCTGCGCAATTCCTTCCGCTTCCGGTTGCACAACACCAGCTATCGCGGCATCCGCTTTTCGTTCCGCGGAACCGTGGGCGAGGCGTACATCACGTTCCTGCTGTTCGGAATCCTGACGTTCGGCACGCTGTACCTGCTGGCGCCGATGTTCCATCACCGCATCAAGTCGTATCAGCACGGTTACGCGTGGTTCGGCCGCACGCCGTTCAGGTTCGACGCGGGCATCGGCGCGTTCTACTGGGTGTACGTCCTGGTGGGGCTGGTGTTCATCGGCGGGGTCATCGGCGGCGCCGTGCTGTTCGGCGGTGCGTTCGCGGCGCTGGTGCCGGCGTTGGGAGAAAAGGGCGTCGAGCCCGATCCGGCGGTGATCGCGCCGATCATCTTCGGCGTCGTCGCGCTGTTCGTCGGCTTGTCGCTGATCGTCGGCCCGCTGTTCCAGGCGCGCATCGGCAACCTGGTGTGGAACCACACGCGCCTGGGCGAGCACCGCTTCGAGAGCCGTCTGCACTTCCTGCCGCTGCTGGGCATCGGCGTATCGAATTTCCTGATGGTGGTGCTCACGCTGGGTCTGTTCATGCCCTGGGCGGCGGTGCGCCTTGCGCGCTATCGCGCCGAGTGCATGACGCTGCTGCCGGCCGAACCGCTCGACCAGTTCGTCGCCGACACCTCGGCCGAGGTCGCCGCCACCGGTGAGGAAACCGCCGAGTTGTTCGATTTCGACGTGGGCTTGTGAGGTCCCTTCGCGCGAGCTACAGCGATGGGCGCAGCGCGATGGTGCACGAGGTCCAGCTGGTCCCGATCCACGGGCATGTCTGGGTACAAGGCGCAACGATCGACCGGCGCGCGCCGATCGGATCGGTCGAGATCGGAGAACGCCTGGGCCGCGCGCCCCGCCTGATCCGCTTCGACGACGGCGCGGTCTGCGAGGTGCCGGACGGCCCGTCGTTCGACGAATGGCTCGCGAGCATCGGGTATCGCCGTCGTGGCGGTCGTGGCCAGCGGCTTTGCCGGATACCGGTGGGGTCTGCCGTTGCTGGCCGACGAGCTGGCGCGCCGTACGCCCGCGGTGGTCACCGAGACGCTGTCGCAACAGACGCTGGCGCTGCTGGACCGGCACCTGCTCGAGGCCACCGCGTTGCCGGAGGAGCGTCGTCGTGCGCTGTCCGCGGGGTTCGCGCGCCTGGATCCGGGAAACCGCGCGCAGCTGCTGTTTCGCGCGGGTCCCGACATCGGCCCCAACGCGATGGCGCTGCCGGACGGCCGCGTCGTGCTGCTCGACGAGCTCGTGGCACTGGCCAAGGACGACGAAGAGGTCCTCGCGGTGCTCGCGCACGAGCTGGCGCACGTCGATCGACGTCACGGACTGCAGCTGATGATCCGCGGCGCGGCGCTCGGTGCGTTCGTCGCATGGTGGCTGGGAGATTTCAGTCCGCTGATCGCCAGCGCACCGGCGGCGCTGCTGCATGCGCGCCATTCGCGCGAGCTCGAGACCCAGGCCGATGGCGACGCGGCGCGTACGCTGCGCGCCATCGGCATTGCGCCGTCGCGCCTGGCCGACATCCTCGAGCGCCTTGCACGCGAGCACGGCGAGCGACCCGGGAGTCGGCCCGGCGCGGACGAGGAGTGGGCGGACTATCTGTCGTCGCACCCGGCGACGCGGCGCCGCATCGAGGCGCTGCGCGGCGAGACGTAGCGAGCGCCCTACGCGCGATCGGCGCGCGCCTCGGCAATCGCGGCGGTCAGCGCGCGTGCCAGCTCGTCCATGTCCTGGAAGCCGGCGATCACCACGCGACCGCCCTCGGCGGAGCGCAGTTCGAGGCTTCGCACCGCGCCGCTCGAGCCGCCGCCGTGATAGCGCACGCGCTGCAGCGACAACTGTGCATAGGGCAGGCGGTGGCAGGCGGTGCCGATCCACATCTCGATGGCGTCGGCGCGCAGGCGCAGCACCATCGTCGGCGCCGCGCGGCGCGCCCATTGCAGCGAGGACATCTCGACCGCCGCGTACACCGCGATCAGCAGCGCTGCGAAGCTCCAGGCCATCATGCGGGTGCGCTCCGGCACCCAGGCGTTCACCGCGGCGCCGAACAGCGCCACCAGCAGCGCCACCACGACGACGCGCAGCAGCAGGCGACGGATCGACGCCGTCATCACGGCGTGGCGATCGACCCCGAATTCGCGCCAGGCGGTCTTCATCACAGGCGAACCGAGAACAAGGGACCGGAGCGGCGCCAGACGAAGGCCACGGTGGCGAACGTCGCGCCGGCGCCGAAGATCACCGACGGGATCACGCCGAGCAGCTTGGCGGCCACGCCCGACTCGAATGCGCCGAGCTCGTTCGACGCCGAGATGAACACGCTGTTGACCGCCGCCACCCGTCCGCGCATGTGGTCCTCCGCCAGAGCCTGGAGAATGGTGCCGCGAATCACGACGCTGATGCTGTCGAACGCACCGGTCGCGATCAGCGCGACGATCGACAGCCAGAAGCTGTTCGACAGGCCGAACACCAGTGTCGCGACGCCGAATCCGAGCACCGACCAGAGCAGGTTGCGCCAGGCATGGCGCGTCGGTGGCAGCCACGCGCAGATCAGCATCGTGGCGACCGCGCCCACCGCGGGCGCGGAGCGCAGCACGCCCAGGCCTTCGGGACCGACGCGCAGGATGTCTTCGGCGAAGATCGGCAGGATCGCCATCACGCCGCCGAACAGCACCGAGAACATGTCCAGCGAGATCGAGTACAGGATGATCGGCGTGCGCCAGACGTAGGCCAGGCCGTCGCGCAGGCTGGTCCAGAGATCGTCGGTTGCGACCACGCGTCGCGCCGCCTCCGGCGGATCGATCGAGCCGATCAGCACGATGTTGAGGCAGATCAAGGCGAGCACGAGCACCAGCGTGCCGCTCAAGCCCACGCCGGCGAGCGCGAATCCACCGAGCGCGGGCCCGACGATCGCGCCGAGCTGCCAGGACATGCTCGCCCAGGTCGCCGAGTTGCCGTAGTGCGCACGCGGCACCAGGAAGGGCTTGAGCGAGGACGACGCGGGGCTGTAGAGACCGCGCGCGAGGCCTTCGACGAACACGACCAGGTAGATCAGCTTGGCGAAATGCGCATCGCCCAGGTGCGGTCGAACGAACGGCAGCGAGGCGACCAGCAGCATCACGCTGCCGCTGGTGAAGACCAGGCCGGCCGCCTGCATCATCCGGCGCTTGTCGCGGCGATCGGCCAGGTGGCCGCCGAACAGCGCCAGTCCCATGAAAGGCACCGCCTCGGCCAGGCCCAGCAACCCGAGCGAAAGCGGATCGCGGGTGATCAGGTACAGCGTGTAGCCCAGCGCCACGCGCTGGATCTGCAGCGCGCCGGTGATCAGGAGCGTGCCGCCGAGCAGGTTGCGGAAGTTGGGAAAGCGCAGCGCCGCGAAGGGATCGTGGCGCGATACGGATTCGGCGGACATGCGGCGCGCATTGTCGCAGACGCCGTATCTTCGGCCACGTGTCCGATCGCCTCCGAGGCTGCCGATGAGAACGACCCTGCTGGCACTGGCCGCGCCCGTGTTGGCCGCCTGCACCCAGCCGGTCACCGAGCGCGAGCGCGCGATGTTCCTGGAGGCCGCGGACCTCGCCGAATGGGGTTACCAGGGCGAGGTGCGACCGCAGGACGAAAAGGTGGCGTCCGTGCGCTCGGTCGACGGAACGCGCGAGCTCACCTACGCGTACGAATCGTCCGATCCGCGGCAGCCGCTGTACGTGAACGTATCGGTGACGCTCCAGGGCAACATCGTCGCGGCGCGGCTGCAGGGGATCGCGCAGGACGTCGGCGTGGGCATCGGCCTGCGCAACGGCGGCGTGACGGAACGTCCGATGGCCGGCGGCCAGGTCTGGGGTGACGCGAGCGAGCTCCAGGCGCTGATGCTCGGCGACGACGTCGTGGGCCACCGCTTCTCCGCGCGCGCAGGCGGGCGCACCTATCACCTCGTGATGTCGGGCCTGCACACCGACGACGCCGAGACCTGGGACGAGATGATCGGCCCGCAGATGCGCGCGTTCCTGGACTACGCGCCGCGCTGAGGGCCAGGCAAAAGAGAAGGCCCGGACGATTGCGCGTCCGGGCCTTCGGGTCCTGCTACCGCAGAGGTCTTACCTGCGGCCCGGCTGGCTCAGCACCCGGAACTCCACGCGACGGTTCTGCGCGCGACCGGCGTCGGTGTCGTTGGTGGCCACCGGCTGTTCTTCGCCGTAGCCCTTCGACACCAGCTGCGACGGTGCGACGCCCTGAGAGATCAGGTAGGTCTTCACCGACGACGCACGGCTGGTCGACAGCTTCTGGTTGTACGCGTTGGTGCCCTTCGAGTCGGTGTGACCGGCGATCTCGACCGTCAGGTCCTTCTGGCTCGTCAGACCCTTGGCGACATCGTTCAGCACGCTCTTGGCTTCAGGCGTCAGCGTCGACTTGTTGAACTCGAAGTTGACGTTCTGCAGCACGATGGTCTGCGCATCACGCACGCATCCCGTCGCATCGACCTTCAGACCGCGCGTCGTGTTCGGGCACTTGTCGAGGTAGTCGGGCACGCCGTCGCCATCCGAATCCAGCGGGCAACCGCGCGTATCCACCTGCACGCCCTTGGGCGTATTGGGGCACTGGTCGACCGAGTCGAGCACGCCGTCGCCATCCGAATCCTTCGGTGCCGGAGGCGGCGCAACCGGCGGCGGAGGAGGCGGCGGCACCACGGCCGCGGGCTTCTGGAACGTGTACTGCAGGCCCAGGCCGGCGACCGCGTCGTCGTAATGACCGTCGTCCAGGCCCAGCTCGCTGTCCGGGAAGAACGCGACGTAACGGCCTTCCGCACGGATGCCCCAGCCACGGCCGAGGTTGAACAGCAGGCCCAGGCCGGCGTTGGCGTAGCCGTTGTCGGCGCGATCGGCGCCTTCCGACTCGAGGCGGTTGTAGCCGCCACCGATCAGGAAGAACGGCGTCACGTTGCCCTTGGCGAACGGCACCATCAGATCGATGCCGGCGCCGTACTGCTTCACGTACTTGGCGAAATCGTCCTCGGGATCCGCGCCGTAGCCGAACGCGTTGAACTCGAGGTTGAGGTTGGAGGCCAGCGGAATGCCGAAGTAGCCGCGTGCACCGCCGCCGTCATCGAGTTCCAGATCCTTGTCGGGGAAATAGCCCAGACCCATCAAGCCGACGTACTTCGAATCGTCGAACGATTGGGCCGAAGCAGCCGTACCCATGCACAGCGCGGCAATCGCGCACAAACCACTCAGTGTCTTCACGGTTTTCCTCTCCCTTCCGGTGAATTGGCCGCCGCAGTTTAGCGGTTCACGCAACAATCTGCGGCAAGATCAAATACGTGCGCTTTTTGACGCGCGCGCATGAATCTCAACTGAACCGGCATTTCGTGCGCCCGGCGTAGGGTGTCAGGCGCGCGCATGTTCCTTGGTGTCGAGGAACCGTACCTCGGGGTGTCGTTCGCGGGTCATCGACAGGTTCACGGCGGAGCTCGCGAGGTAGACCAGGTCGCCGTAATGGTCGCGCGCCATGCGCAGTTCGTTCTTCTCGACGAACGTCTTGAACACCTTCTCGTCGGGGCAGTCGACCCAGCGCGCGCAGTGGACCGTGACCGGCTCGAACGCCGATTCCACGTTGTATTCGTCGCGCAGACGGAACTGCACGACGTCGAACTGCAGCGTGCCGACGGCGCCCAGGATGATGTCGTTGTTGGTCAGCGGCCGGTACACCTGCGTGGCCCCTTCCTCGCAGAGCTGGTCGAGTCCCTTGTTGAGCTGCTTGGCCTTGAGCGGATCGCGCAGCACGACGCGGCGGAACAGCTCCGGCGCGAAATTCGGAATGCCGAGGAAGCGTAGGGTCTCGCCTTCGGTCAGCGCATCGCCGATGGCGATGTTGCCGTGGTTGTGCAGGCCGATGATGTCGCCCGGCCAGGCCGCTTCCACCGTCTCGCGGTCCGAGGCCATGAACGTCAGCGCGCTGGAGATGCGCACCGGGCCCCCGAGCCGCACGCTGTGCAGGTTCATGCCGCGACGGTAGCTGCCCGAGCAGACGCGCAGGAACGCGACGCGGTCGCGATGCTTGGGATCCATGTTCGCCTGGATCTTGAACACGAACCCGCTGAAGGCGGGCTCGGCCGCTTCGACGATCCGCGAATCGGTTTCCCGCGCCTGCGGCGGCGGCGCCCACTCGACGAAGCCGTCCAGCAGTTCGCGCACGCCGAAATTGCTGATCGCCGATCCGAAGAACACCGGCGTGAGCTTGGCGGCCCGGTACTTGTCCAGTTCGAACTCGGTGCCGGCCATCTGCAGCAGCTCGATCTCGTCGCGCAGCGTCTGGTAGCTCTCGCCGAAGCGGTCCGCCAGGCCCGGCGTCAGCAGGCCGTCGATGGTCTCGATTTCCGACACGCGATGCTTGTCGCCGGAATAGAGATAGAAGCGGTCCTGCAGCAGGTGGTAGACGCCCTTGAAGTCGCGGCCCATGCCCAGCGGCCAGGTGATCGGCGTGCACTGCAGGCCCAGCACCTTTTCGATCTCGTCGAGCAGTTCGAGCGGCGGACGGCCCTCGCGATCGAGCTTGTTGACGAAGCTGATGATCGGCGTGTCGCGCAGCCGGCACACCTCCATCAGCTTGATCGTGCGCGTCTCCACGCCCTTGGCCGCGTCGATCACCATCAACGCCGAATCGACCGCCGTGAGCGTGCGATAGGTGTCCTCGGAAAAGTCCTCGTGGCCCGGCGTGTCGAGCAGGTTGACGATGCGGTCCCGATATGGGAACTGCATCACCGAGGTCGTGATCGAGATGCCGCGCTGCTGTTCGAGCGCCATCCAGTCCGAGGTGGCGTGACGCGAGGCCTTGCGACCCTTGACGGTACCGGCGAGCTGGATCGCGCCGCCGAAGAGCAGCAGCTTTTCGGTCAGCGTGGTCTTGCCCGCGTCCGGGTGGCTGATGATGGCGAAAGTGCGGCGCAAGGCCGCCTGCTCGGCAACGGTGGACATGGCGAAACGGCGGGATGCGCGGCGCGCGAGTTTACTGGAAGGCGCGGGCCATAAGGCCGTCGATCCCGCGACGGGCGCCGCGCCGAGGGTGGCGGGGACCGGCGCACCGGGGTGGCGCGCCCGGACCATCCGCTAGAGTGGCGCATGGTCGACGAGCCTCCCGACGAGCCTGCGAAGGGCGCTCTGCCGCGCGGACGCGTCGCCTTCGTCGTCACCGACATCGACGGCTCCACCGCGCTGCAGCGGCGGCTGGGTCATGCCTTCCCCGCCGCGCTGGCGCGCTACCGCGAACTGCTCGACCACGCCTGCACGCGCCACGCCGGGCGGGTCGCGGCGGTCCGCGGTGATGCCACGCTCTGCGTCTTCGCCAACCCGCTGGCGGCCATCGCCGCGTCGATCGAGGCGCAGGCCGCCATCGAGGCCGAACGCTGGCCCGGTGGTGCGCGGCTCTCGGTGCGGGCGGGGCTGCACGTCGGCGACGCCGAGCCGTTTCGCGGCACCTACGTGGGCCTCGCGGTGCACCAGGCGATGCGCATCGCCGCGGCCGGGCACGGTGGCCAGATCCTGCTGTCGGAGGCGAGCGTCGAGGCGACGCACGGGCGTCTGGCGGGCGGCTGCACGCTGCGCGAACTGGGTCGCTTCGGACTCAAGGATTTCGCCCGGCCCGAGACGCTGCACCAGCTGTGCTATCCGGGATTGCGTTCGCACTTTCCGCTGCCGCGCACGCTGTCGATCCGCGGGCACAACCTGCCGTCGGCGCCGTCGCCGTTCGTGGGCCGCAACGATCTGCGCTCGCGCCTGGGGCAGCTGCTGCGCGAGCGGCGCATCGTCAGCGTCGTGGGGCCGGCCGGCACCGGCAAGA
>NZ_JAJFBP010000009.1 GCF_020697055.1 Panacagrimonas sp.
CGTTGTCGGCCACCTCGTCGGTGTAGATCTTCACGGGGACACGGCCCTGGGACAGCACTTTGCGAATCGGCATGACACTTCTCTGTTTGTCGTAATGAACCGTAGCCCGGGCGAAGCCCGGGGCGGGTGCGCTCGAAAATACAACGCCCCTGGGCTTCGCCCAGACTACGGGTGTAGCGGTACATCATTTACTTCGACTTCAAACTCACGAGCTGGCTCATGATGCCGTCGAGGCCGCCGAAGACCGTCAGCTGACCCACCTTCTCGGTCACCTTCTCCAGCGCCTCGAGCTCCTTCAAACGCATCAACGTCGGACTCTCCTCGATCAGCTTGGCGGTGTTGAGCAGCGAACGGGTGGCGTTGCTCTCCTCGCGTCGGCGGATCACGTTCGCCTGCGCCTCCTTCTCCGCCTGCACCACGCGGTTGAGCAGCTCCTTCATCTCGCCCGGCAGGATCACGTCCTTCACACCCACGCCGAGAATCTCGACACCGACATCCGACACGCGACCCTTTACGAACGCAAAGATGTCGGCATCCAGGCTCGCCTTGTCGCCGAGCAGCTCGTCCAGCGTCTTGGCGGAAACCGCCTTGCGCAGTCCGAACTGCAGTTCGCGATACAGGTAATCCGCAAACTTGGCGACCTTGGTGCGCACCGCGACCGCATCCGTCACGCGGATGCTTGCCGACAGGTTCACACGCAGGCTCACCTTGTCCCTGGTCAGGAGTTCCTGGCCGCTCACCTCGACGCTCTGCACGCGCAGCTCGATCACCTCGGCGCCCACGTTCTTCTGGAAATTCCAGAACGCGTAGGCGCCCGGTGCGAGCTGGCGCCCCAGCTTGCCGTCGACGAACAGCAGACCCACCGACTCCGCCGGCACGGTCACGCTGACCGCGACGCGATCGAGCACACCGATCTGGCGCAGGCGCCTGGCCGCCGCTTCCGGCACGTCGAGTCCTCCGGCCAGCGGCAGCTTTTCGATCGACACGCCCACCGGCGCCTTCCAGTACAGCCTGCGCGCGCCCGGCGCGAGCACGTCTTCGAGCTTGCCGTTCTTCGACACCAGTCCGACCTCGTTCACCGCGATGTCGGCGAGCACGAAGGTTTCATCCAGCGCGACACCGAGGCGCTGCACCAGCACGTCCACGTCCTTGCCCGTGTATTCCACGGCGAGGGCGAGATCGAACACGCGCACGTCGCGCTGTCCGAGCAGATCCGCGATCCAGCTCACGCCCGGACCGAGCACGCGCTCGAATCGACGGTTCTTGTAGAGCAGGGCGCGTTCGCCGTCGCCGACCACGATCCGCTTGAATCCCATCCACATGACACTTCCTCCGTTTGTCCTTCTCGTTGCGGGAAGAAAACCGCGTCGGTGCTTCCACCGCCGCCGGGAGCAGGGCCTCCCGGCCATGCCCTGCTCCCGCCCAACTCGCACGTGCCCATGCACGCGCGATCCAGATGAAAAAGAGAGAAGCCCCTGACGCCGATGTCGGGACGCAAGGGCGATCGGTCGCGGGAGCGCGGAGCTGTCCATCGGCGGCGGGCGCGCAAACGCAACGCACGCTTCCGATCTTCGTCACCGCATCCGCCACGCTCGACGGCACCGCGCGCGCCGACAGCGGCGCTGCGATCACGATCGGTGCGATTTCCCGCATCCGCTCTTGATCGCACGGGGCAACCCCCGGTTTGCAACAACACTGGTTTGGCGAAACCAGAAGAGGTGGAGCGGGAATCGAACCCGCGACAATCGCATCAACGATGCGTCGCTCTACCCGACTGAGCTATCCAGTGGTGGAAAGGACGGGAGTCGAACCCGCTACCTGCGACGCGCCCATCGACGCGCCGCCGCTCCGACCGCGGAGCTTCCTTCCCGAAGGACGCGCGTCCGAACGCCCGCGGCATACGCCTCGGCAGCGCCGGGCGCACCGGACGGGCGGGCTTTGCAGGCCCGAACCCGAACCGCTGCGAAACGCCGGTCCATCGCGTCCCGATCGGCGTCCCGTTCAGGAGACGCCGATTCGTGTGGCGGACCCTGACGAGGGCATCGCCGAATGTTTTGAGCACTCCTGCGAACGGAAAACAAAACGCCCCGGGAGGCTTGGCCTTCCGGGGCGTTCGCGTCACGCGGAAGGTCGGTACTGAACCGACCTTCCATTGTTCCTGTTCGTCAGCAGGTCAGGTCGGTCGGGCGGTGGCAGTCATCGAGGCCGTGATTCAGCCGCAGCGACAGCTGCAAGCCGAACGTGCCCATGCCGAGGCTTGTCTGCCCCGGCGCGTGCTGCCGTTGATGGATGGAGGGGGTTCTCATCTTCGAATCGAAAATTCCGACGCTGAAAAATCGCACCCGGTGGTGCGAGGGGCGCGCACTCTACGCCCGCAGATGTGGCGTTTCAAGACATCCTGCGACTTTTTTCACGATCCGACTTTCGGCAGTCCGGCCAGCGATTGTTCGATCGCCTCGCGCGGATAGGCGTAGTCCTCGAGCTGGCCCGAGAGGTACTTGTCGAACGAGGCCATGTCGAAATGGCCGTGGCCGGTGAGGTTGAACAGGATCGTTCTGGGCTGGCCGCTCTGCTTGCACCTCAGCGCTTCGTCGATCGCGGCGCGGATCGCGTGACACGATTCGGGCGCCGGCACGATGCCTTCTGCGCGCGCGAAGTCCACGCCCGCCGCGAAGGTCGCGACCTGCGGCACCGCGAGTGCTTCCAGATGCTTCTCGTGCAGCAGCTTCGACACCAGCGGTGAATCGCCGTGATAGCGCAGCCCGCCCGCATGAATGCCCGGCGGCACGAAGTCGTGGCCCAGCGTGTACATCTTCATGATCGGCGTGTAGCCCGAGGCATCGCCGTAGTCGTAGGCGTAGGCGCCTTGCGTCAGCGTCGGGCACGACGTCGGTTCCACCGCCACGCAGCGCAGGTTCGCGGCGCGTTTTTCGCCGGCGAACTTGTCGGCGAGAAACGGGAACGCGATGCCGCCGAAGCTCGAGCCGCCGCCGCAGGGGCCGTAGATCACATCCGGATACAACCCGATCTTCTCGAACTGCTTCTTCGCTTCGAGTCCGATCACGGTCTGGTGCAGCAGCACGTGGTTGAGCACCGAGCCCAGCGTGTAGCAGACGTCGGGATCCGCGGCCGCTTCCTCGACCGCCTCGGAGATCGCGATGCCGAGCGAACCCGGCGATTTGGGATCCCTGGCCAGCACGTTGCGGCCGGCCTGCGTGCGATCGGTGGGACTGGCGAACACCTCGGCGCCCCAGGTCTGCATCATCGAGCGCCGAAACGGTTTCTGCTGATAGCTGACCTTGACCATGTACACGCGCACCGGCAGGCCGAACATCTGGCCCGCGTACGCGATCGACGATCCCCACTGACCCGCGCCGGTTTCGGTGGTCAGGCGCTTGGTGCCGGCGAGCTTGTTGTAGTACGCCTGCGGCACCGCGGAGTTGGGCTTGTGCGAGCCGGCAGGGGAGACGCCTTCGTACTTGTAGAAAATCTTGGCCGGCGTGCCGAGCATCTGCTCGAGACGCAGCGCGCGGCACAGCGGTGACGGACGCCACTGCGCGTAGACCTGTCGCACCTGTTCGGGGATCGCGATCCAGCGCTGCGCCGACATCTCCTGCTCGAGGATCGGCCCCGGAAAGATCGCCATCATCGCTTCGGGCGCGATGGGCTTGCCGTCCGATCCCAGCGGCGGCGGCGGCGGCGTGGCCATGTCCGCAACGACGTTGTACCAGCGGATCGGAATGTCCTCGGCTTCGAGGTTGATGCGAAGCGGCGTCATGCTGTTCGTTCTCTGGATGCGCGCGGCAGCAGCGCCCGGAGTCTATCGGGCAGGCGGGGATAAAAAATCTTGCTTGGAATTTCGGCCCGGGAGGACTACTGTATATCCATACAGTTCTCCCCGGCAGCCCATGCTCACCCCCCGCCAGACCGACATCCTCGCGTTCATCCGCGCTTCGCTGGAGTCTCGCGGCGCGCCCCCCACGCGCGCCGAGATCATGCAGGAATTCGGCTTCGCCTCGCCCACCGCGGCGGACGATCACCTCAAGGCCCTGGCCAAACGAGGCGTGATCGAACTGGTCCCGGGGGCTGCGCGGGGGATTCGCCTGCTCGAAGCCGTTCCCCAGCAGTTCCAGCTCCCGCTGATCGGACGCGTGGCCGCGGGTTCTCCGCTGCTGGCGCTGGAGAATCTCGAGCGCCAGATACCGGTGGAAGCTGCGCTGTTCAAACCACGCGCCGATTACCTGCTGCGCATCCAGGGCGAATCGATGCGCGACATCGGCATCCGCGACGGCGATCTGCTGGCGGTGCACAAGCAGTCCACCGCGCGCAATGGACAGGTCGTGGTGGCGCGTCTCGGCGACGAGGTCACGGTCAAGCGTTTCGAGCGGCGTGGCGACGTGGTGCGCCTGCTGCCCGAGAACACCGACTTCGAACCGATCCGCGTCGATCTGTCGCGTGAAGCGCTGAGCATCGAGGGCCTCGCGGTCGGTCTATTGCGGACCGGACCGTTCTCACGCTGAGCCTGCGACAGGGCAGGAGAGGGAACCAACCATGGAGCCGCGCATCAGCTTCATCACGCTCGGGGTCGCCGATCTCGATCGCGCCACGCGCTTCTACGCGGAGGTGCTCAAGCTGCCGCGCATCCCGATGCCGGACGGCGCTGGGGTGAGCTTCTTCGAGATGGGCAAGACGTGGTTGTCGCTGTTCCCGCGCGAGGACCTCACGAAGGACGCAGGTGTCTCCGCGGAAGGCTCGGGCTTCGCCGGCTTCACGCTCGCGCACAACGTCGACTCGATCGAAGCGGTCGATGCGCTGTTCGCGGAACTGCGCGCGGCGGGCGTGAAAATCGTGAAGGAACCGGTTCGCGCGCCCTGGGGTGGCTACAGCGGGTACTTCGCCGACTCCGAAGCATTTCTGTGGGAAGTCGCATGGAATCCGCACTTCCCACACGCCTGATCGAACGTCCCGATCCGCGCACGCTGCTGGGCACCAAGGTCTGGCGCGCGCACGAGCAGGCGCAGATCAAGGCCGAACCGACCGGTTTCGCCGCGCTGGATCGCGTGCTGCCTGGCGGCGGCTGGCCGCTCGGTGCGGTCAGCGAAGTGCTGCACGCGCGGCCGGGTGTCGGCGAGCTGAGCCTGGCGCTGCCGCTGCTCGCGCGGCTCACGCAGGCGCAGCGCCCGATCGCCTTCGTTGCGCCGCCGATGCTTCCGTACGCGCCGCGCCTGGTCGGTGCCGGCGTGAAGCTGTCGCATGTGCTCGTCGTGGAACCGGCGCAGGCGCAGGACCGGTTGTGGTGCTCCGAACAGTTGCTGCGCGCCGCGGCGGGCGCGGTGCTGCTGTGGATCGACAAGGCCGACACGCAGTGGCTGCGCCGGCTGCAGCTGGCCGCCGAAGAGAACGAGGGCTGCGTGCTGGTCTATCGCCCGGATCGCTTCGCCGCCGAGTCCACGCCCAGCGCGCTGCGCCTGCGCATGTGGCGCGAGCAGGGCGCACCGCAGGTGCAGGTGCTCAAGTGCCGCGGCATGACGCCCAAGCCGCTGGATCTGGGCGACGACGCCGATGCGTTGTCGGCGCCGCAACGACGCGCGGCATGAAGCAGGACCCGCGTCTTCATTCCGCACCTCGCCTGCCGGCTCCATGCTCTGGCTCTGTCTTCACCTCCCGATGCTGCCGCTGTCGGCGCTCGGCGCCTCGCAGCCCGACGCGGTGGTCGTGGACCAGCGGGGATCGCAGCGCTGGCTGATCACGCCCACGGCCGATTTCAAGGCCGGGACTGCGCTTGCGCGCGCGTTGTCGCTGACGCCCGACCTCAAGGTGTTGGTGCGGCGTCCGGCGGCGGAATGGACGGCGCTGGAGAGCCTGGCCTACTGGATCTATCGCTTCGGCCAGCCGGTCACCGCCGAGATCCAGGACCTGGCCGAACCGGGACGCAGTCCGCGCGCGCTGTTGTGGGTGGAGATCGGACATAGCCTTGCGTTGTTCGGCGGCCTCAAGGCGCTGCGCGACCTGCTGTGCGGCGAGTTGCTCACGCTGGGCCATGCCGCGCAGGTCGGCATCGCGCCGACGCGCGCCGGTGCGGCGTTGCTCGCCTGCGCCGTGCCTTGCGACAGCATGCCGGTGCGGGAGGCGCAGGACGGGGCCGCGTCCGCACCCACCTCGCTGCGCTCGGACACCGCGACGCGGCCCCGCGCAGGCCACTTCGAACCGATCCATGACACGGTCGAACTCAAACGCACGCTCGCGCGATTGCCGCTGTCGCTGCTGCACTGGCCCGGCGAGCGCCTGCACGCGCTCGACGGCGTGGGCTTGCGCACGCTCGGCGATCTGTTCGCGCTGCCACGCGATGCGTTCGCCAAACGCTTCGGCGTCCAGGCGCAGCTGGCGCTCGATCGTCTGCTGGGGCTGGCATCCGAACCCTGCGACACGCTGGTACCGCCGGAGACGTTCCGTCGCCGCTTCGAACTGAGCGCGGAGATCGAGGAGGTCGAGCGACTGCAGTTCCCGCTCAAGCGCCTCTGCACGGAGTTGCAGGCCTACCTTCGCGCGCGCGATCGCGGACTGCGCGGCGTGACCTTGACGGTGTCCCACGCAGGCGCGCGGCAGACGCGCCTGCACGCGCAGTTCGTCGATCCGCATCGCGACGCGCAACGCATCTTCGACGCCCTGCGCGAACGGCTCGAACGCGACGGCCTGCCGCTGCCGGCGCGCGAACTGCTGCTGATCGCCGAGGATTTCGACGAGGCCTCGGTGCCGCAGTCGGACCTGTTCGACGCACGCGCGGGACAAGCCCAGGCCTGGGCCGCGGCGATCGAGCGCATCCGCGGCCGGCTCGGCGACGACAAGCTGTGGGTGCCGATGGCGGTGGCCGATCATCGGCCCGAGCACGCGATGCGGCGCGCGCCGCTGCCGGAGGCGATCGACGAAGCGGCGAGCCTCGTCACGCAGCCGCGGCCGAGCCTGCTGATGACCGAGCCCTGGGCGATGCCACCGCCGGTGCTGCCGCCGGATGCGGCGTTCGAACGCATCGAGTCCGGCTGGTGGGACGGCGGCGACGTGCATCGCGACTACACGGTGCTCGACATCAACGGCGGCCGCGCCTGGGTGTATCGCGAGATCGGATCGGGGCAGTGGTATCTGCATGGATGGTTTTCGTGAACGGCGAGGAGGACGCATCAGGGTTCGCCGAACTGCACTGCCTGTCGCCGTTCTCGTTCCAGCGCGCGGCTTCGCATGCGAAGGAGCTTTTCGCGCGCGCCAAGGAACTCGGTTATTCGGCGTTGGCGATCACCGACGAGTGCTCGCTGGCCGGCATCGTGCGCGCGCACGAGGCGGCGAGGGACACCGGCGTGAAGCTGATCGTCGGCTGCGAAGCGCAGGTCGAGGACGGTCCCCGGCTGGTGTTGCTGGTTCCCGACAAGGCGGCTTACGAATCGATGTCCGGTCTGATCTCGCACGCGCGGCGGCGCAGCGAGAAGGGCGGGTACCGGCTGCTGCGCGAGGATTTCGTGCGCTTTGCGCAGACGGCGCTCGCGATCTGGATTCCGGACGCACGGGCCAGCATCGAGCACGCCGCCTGGATGCGCGACACGTTTTCTGCCGGCTGCTGGATCGGCGTGCAGCGGCATCACGCGGCCGACGATGCCGCGCGCCTGCGCCGGCTGCGCGAGATCGGCGCGCGCTTTTGCCTGCCGTGCGTGGCCTGCAACGACGTGCGCTACCACGTACGCGAACGCCGCGCGCTGCACGACGTGATGACCGCCATCCGGCACGGCCTCACCGTCGCCGAGTGCGGCTATCGCCTGATGCCCAACGCCGAACATCACCTGCGCTCGCTCGACGAGCTGCGTTCGATCTATCCGCAGGACCTGCTCGACGAGACGCGGCGCATCGCGGATCGCTGCACCTTTTTGATGACCGAGGTGAAGTACCAGTACCCCAGGGAACTGGTGCCCGACGGCACCACGCCGATCGGCTGGCTGCGCGAGCTCACCGCGCGCGGCATCCAGGATCGCTGGCCCGACGGGAATCTGAAGCCGCACGTGCGCGTGCAGATCGACAAGGAGCTGGCGCTGATCGAGGAGCTCCAATACGAAGCCTTCTTCCTGACGGTGCACGACATCGTGCGCGAGGCGCGGCGGCGCCAGATCCTGTGCCAGGGTCGTGGCAGCGCCGCCAATTCGGCGGTGTGCTACGCGCTCGGCATCACCTCGGTCCAACCCGACGAAGGCAACATGCTGTTCGAGCGCTTCGTGTCCAGGGAGCGCAACGAGCCGCCGGACATCGACGTCGATTTCGAACACCAGCGGCGCGAGGAGATCATCCAGTACGTCTTCGATAAATACGGACGCGATCGCGCCGCGATCGCCGCCACGGTGATCCACTACCGCAAGAAGATGGCGCTGCGCGACGTCGGCAAGGCACTGGGCGCCGCGCCCGACCAGATCGATGCGTTCACCAAGTCGCTGGCGTGGTGGGATCGTCCGGATGAACTGCCGATGCGCATGCGCGAGTTCGGCCTGGATCCGGAGAACCCGCTGGTGCATCGCTGGCTGACCCTGACCGAGGCACTGCGCGGCATGCCGCGGCACCTGTCGCAGCACGTCGGCGGATTCGTGATCTCCGATACGCCGGTGTGGCGCCTGGTGCCGATGGAGAACGCGGCGATGAAGGACCGCACGATCATCCAGTGGGACAAGGACGATCTCGAATCGCTGGGCCTGCTCAAGGTCGACGTGCTGGCGCTGGGCATGCTCAGCGCGCTGCGTCGCATGTTCGATCTATTGCACCCGTATCCCGATGCGCCGCGCGCCCTGCACGAGGTCGAACGCGACGACAAGGACACGTACGACATGATCTGCCGCGGCCAGACCGTGGGCGTGTTCCAGATCGAATCGCGCGCACAGATGTCGATGCTGCCGCGCCTGCGCCCGCGTCAGTTCTACGACCTGGTGATCCAGATCGCGATCGTGCGCCCGGGTCCGATCCAGGGCGGCATGGTGCATCCCTACCTGAAGTGGCGGCAGGCACGCGCCAAGGATCCGAATTTCAGGATCGACGTTCCCGCGCGATTGGAAAAAGCGCTGGGCCGCACGTTCGGCGTGCCACTGTTCCAGGAACAGGTGATGCAGATCGCCATCGACGGCGCCGACTTCACACCGGGCGAGGCCGACCAGGTGCGGCGTTCGATGGCCGCGTGGAAACGCAACGGCGGACTCGAGCACTTCCGCGAGAAGCTGCTCACCGGCATGGCCCGGAACGGCTTCGATGCTTCGTTCGCCGAGAACATCTACAACATGCTGCTCGGCTTCGGCTCCTACGGGTTTCCCGAATCGCACGCCGCGAGCTTCGCGATCCTGGCCTACGCCTCGGCGTGGCTGAAATGCCACGAACCGGCCGCGTTCGCCGCCGGCCTGATCAACTCGCAGCCGATGGGCTTCTATGCGCCGGCGCAGCTGGTGCAGGACGCGCGGCGCAACAACGTGCGTGTCCATCCGATCGACGTGACGGCCAGCGATTGGGACTGCACGCTGGAAGATCGCAACACGCTGCGTCTGGGCCTGCGCGTGGTGGCGGGCTTGTCGCAGGACAGCGCGCGACGCATCGAGACCGCGCGACGCCAGCAGCCCTTCGCCGATCTCGACGACCTGGTGCACCGCGCGCAGCTCGACGCGCGCGATCGACGCCTGCTCGCCGATGCCGATGCGCTGCGCAGTCTGAGCGGCCATCGTCACGCCGCGCGCTGGGCCGCGCTCGGCGCCGAGCGATTGCCGGGCATGCTGTCGGGCCACGCGGCGAAGGAACCGCAGCTGGATCTGCTGCAGGCGCCCAAGGAAGGCCGCGAGATCCTCGACGACTACGCGTCCACCGGTCTGACGCTGCGCCGTCATCCGGTCGCGCTGCTGCGCCCGCGCCTCGACGCGATCCACGTGCGCCGCGCGGTCGATGTCGATCGGATTGCGGATGGACGTCGCATCCTCGTCGCAGGCCTGGTGATCAATCGACAGCGGCCGCAGACCGCGAACGGCACCGTGTTCATGACGCTGGAGGACGAGACCGGCTCGCACAATCTGATCGTCTGGGACTCGGTGATGGAATCGCAGCGCATCGTCGCGCTGCGCGCCAGCTTCCTGATCGTCAGCGGCGAGCTGCAGAAACAGCAGGGCGTCACGCACATCGTCGCGCGACGCTTCCACGATCGAAGCCACTGGCTGGGCGGATTGCCGACGGTATCGCGGGATTTTCACTGAGGTCGCATGCGACCATTGGCGCGATGTCGATAACCCGCGCCACGCTCGTCCTCCAATGCCTGCTGCTGATGCCGTTCGGCGCCCACGCCGTGACGCGCGTGCAGATCCGCGCCGGCTCGATCGAGCATCCGGCGTTGCCCTCGCCGATCACCAATGTGCGTTTCGACTGCCGTCTCGGGCACGACCGCGACGGTGCGAGCTGCCGCAAGGGCGAGTTGCACGCAAAGCTGCAGGACAGGCCGCTGACGCTGCGCTTCGACGCATCGCTGAAGCGCAACGGTGCATGGCACGTCACCGGCACCGGCCGCGCGAACCAGTGGACCTGGTCCGATCCCACCGGCCGCTATGCCACCGACAAGCTCGACATCGATCTGCACGCCAGGATCGACGGCGACAGCCGCCAGATCCGCGCCGCGCTGGAGTTCGGCCTGCCGGGCGGCCAGGCTTACGCCGAGCCCGTGTTCCTCGACTTCGGCGCCGCGCCCGCCACGCTCGTCGCACGGCTGCAGTACGCGCCCGCCACGGGTCGATTCGAGGTCGAACACTTCGACCTGAAACAGCGCGGCGTGCTGCAAGGCGCGGGCTCCCTGCGCAGGACCGCGGCGGGCGAGCCGATCGCGATCGTCGCGGACGTGCGCGAAGCGCAGCTGGCGCCGGCTTTCGCCACCTACGTGCAGCCGTTTCTCGTCGGCACGCGACTGGAAAAAGCGCAGATCTCGGGACGCGCGAGCGGACGCATCGAGGCGCGCGGCACGCAACTGCAGCGCGTCGCGCTGGTGCTCGAAGGCGCCGGCATCGAATCCGATTCCTACGAGGCGGGCCTGCAACAGATCGACGGCACGCTGAACTGGCGCGCGGAAGCGGGCGAGGGCGAGGCTTCGAGCCTGCGCTGGGCCGGCGGGCACATCGCCAAGCTCGAGCTCGGCGCCACCGAACTGAAGCTGCGTACCACGGCGCGCGACGTCGAACTGCTCGCGCCGATGCGGCTTCCGCTGGCCGGCGGCGCGCTCAACGTGCGTGAACTCGCGGTGCAGCGCGCGGGCAAACCCGACGTCGCGGCGCGGTTCGACGCACAGGTGGAACCGATCGACCTGGCGACGCTGTGCCGCGCGTTCGGCTGGCCCGAGTTCGGCGGTCAGCTCGGCGGACGCCTGCCCGGACTGTCACTGCAGCAAGGCGAGCTGAAGCTCGACGGGGCGCTCACCGCCAAGGCATTCGATGGAGACGTCGCACTCGAAGGCCTGCGCGTGCTCGATCCCTTCGGCCGCGTGCCACGCGTCGAGGCCGACATCCGTCTGCGCAATCTGGACCTGGCCGCGATCACCGGCGCGTTCTCGTTCGGGCGCATCGACGGACGGATCGACGGCGACGTGCAGGATCTGCGCCTGCTCAACTGGAAGCCGATCTCCTTTCGCGCGCGCATCGGCACGCCCCCGGGCGACCGCTCGCGCCATCGCATCTCCCAGCGCGCGATCGACAACATTTCCGCGGTCGGCGGCGGACCCACCGGCCTGCTCCAACGCGGTGCGCTGCGCTTCTTCGAGGATTTCGCCTACGAGCGCATCGGCTGGAGCTGCGTGCTGACGGGCGGGGTCTGTCACATGGACGGCCTGGAGCCGGCCAAGGGCGGCGGCTACGTCCTGGTGAAGGGACGCCTGCTGCCGCGGATCGACGTCGTCGGCTACTCGCGTGAGGTGGACTGGGAGACGTTCGTGGCGCAGCTCAAGAGCGCGCGCGGTGCCGAAGGCATCCAGGTGCGCTGAGCAGGCGCCGCGCCCGTATGCGGCGCGCGGCTACAATCCGTTGCCATGTCCAATACCCTGACCCGCGGCGTCCGCATCGTGGCCCAGCCACGTTACGTCCCCGACCAATCCGACCCCACCGCGCGTCGATACTTCTTTTCCTACCACATCACCATTCGCAACGAAGGCGAGTCCAAGGTGCAGTTGGTCTCACGCCACTGGGTGATCACCAACGGCGAGGGCAAGGTCGAGGAAGTGCGCGGTCCGGGCGTGGTCGGTCATCAACCGATCCTCGCAGCGGGCGAGGCGTTCGAATACACCAGTGCCTGTCCGCTCGACACGCCGGTGGGAACGATGCACGGCGAATTCAACATGGTGCAGACCGAGACGCGTGAATCGTTCGACGCGCGCATCGCGCCGTTTCGCCTCGCGGTTCCCAACGCGCTGAACTAGCGGTCCGGCCTACTGCGCGGTGAACCGCATCCGGGCGATCAGCTGGCCTTGCGGCGTGCGCAGGTCCACGCGCCAATGCCCGCGCGATTCGGCCGGAAAATTCTGTTTGCGGCTGTAGGTGCGAAAGCCCGCTTCGCGACCGCCGGAGATCTCCGCGGGAATGCGATCGATCAACGCGCCTTCCCGGTGCCAGTCGAACACCACCGCCTGCGACAGGCCGGTGGGCGCCCGCACCGAGACGAACGCCACGGCGCCGGAATTGATCAGCTCACCGGGACCGAAGTTCTCGACCGCGGGGCCGGGATCGAGATCGACGATGCCTTGCGCCACGCGCGCTTCGCGGACCCACAGGCCCGCCGGCGGAATGGCCGCGCGCGAGGCCCACATCAGCGGAAAGATCGCCACGAGCGCGGCGCTCCCGATCAGTCTCATCTTGATCGTGGGCGCCGCCATCAACATCCGCGGCAGGCTCAGCAGCAGACTGCCCGCGGTGATCGCCATCGACAGCGGCAGTGCCTGCTCGAGCGGCATGTGCAGCGCCACCGGCAGCACCACGAGCGAGGCGATGAAGGTGCAGTACGCGTGCAGCGCGCTGGATAGCCCCGCGTGTGGCGCGATCCGGTTCAGGTAGACCGGATCGATCGACACGAGGATCGCGACCAGCACCGCACCGCTGACGAACAGCATCTGTCCGGGTTCGAGCACCATCGCGCCGAACAGGAACGGCAGTGCGAAGAACAGGATCTCCTGCTGGATCTGCTGCGTGACGAAGCGCACCGCGCCGATGCTCAGGCGTCCGTTGGACCGCGAG
Source organism: Panacagrimonas sp. (assembly GCF_020697055.1). GTDB lineage: Bacteria > Pseudomonadota > Gammaproteobacteria > Nevskiales > Nevskiaceae > Panacagrimonas. Next base: position 13,257 of record NZ_JAJFBP010000009.1, read on the forward strand.
ACGACCCAGCGCCCGAGCAGGTTTTCGGCCAGCAGCCAGGGCCAGCCGAGCAGGGCGATCAGCGCAATGCCGCGCGCGAGATCTTCTCCGCGCTGGAACAGGAAGAAGCTGAGCCATCCGATCGAGAAGCTCGCCGTCGGCAGCAGCCAGGGCACACGGTCGAGAAAGCGCTGCGCGCCCTGTAGCGCGCCGTCGAACCGTGACGCGGATGCATTGCCATCGCCCGGCGCGGACCTCGGCAGTCGATCCAGGTCGATGTCGGGGTGCGCGATGCGATCGGCGTTGATGTCGGGCAGGGCATCGTCGTTCCACACATCCGCCGCGGCGGGTTCGGTGGCGTCGGCCGTCGCATCCACCAGTACAGCTTCCGACGGACGGAACAGCGGGCCCTCCGGCTCGGGATCTTCCGGCGCGATCGGTTCGGCAGCGAGCGTGGGCAGCGTGGGAGCGTTCGGCACGAGCGTCGCCGCGCGTGGCTCGGTGTGATCTTCCGAATTGGCTGCAGGCCGAACGCGCGGTTCGATCCACAGGCCCGGGTTGTCATCGCGCGGCGCGTTCGCTTCGGGCTCCAGCGTCGGCTCGCGGCGCTCGGCTTTCGGCTTGTCCTCACGGCGCGGCGTCGGCTCCCATGCAGGGAGCGGGGCAACGCGCGGTTTCACGCCGGGGCTCCGGCGGGGCGAGACAGGACGTTCACGATTACAGCGATGGGGGCGGTGACGAGGCCCGAGTGTGGCGATTCAAGCTGAATGCAGGCTTGGCGACGACGGACTCGTTCGCGCCGCGTCGCGGTGCAACGGTCCATTGCGCGCGCCCCGCCACAGGATCCTTTGCGTGCCCGCCGCTTCGCGGCGGGCTGCTCGGCGTCCCTACCAATGCTCGCCTTTGAAGACGTTCGCGAACACGACCTGCTCGATGCTCGGCTTCTGGCCTTCCTTGCGACCCTTGGCGGCCGACGAGGACGGGAAGAGCTGGAAGCCCTTCGACAGGATGTAGTCGTTGACCTTGGGCCACAGCGCGTAGGAGATCGACGCGGCGGTTCCGAGCGTCGTGGCGATCGACTTGGGCCGGTCGACGATGGCCTTGATCACCGTGTCGGCCGCGTCGTCCGGGCTCCACGTCGGCACGTAGTCGTAGATCTTAGTGGGCGCGATCATCGGCGTCCGTACCAGCGGCATGTAGATCGCTGTCGTGTGGATGTTGTGCGCGCGCACCTCGGCCGACACGCAGCGCGTGAACGCATCGAGCGCCGCCTTGCTGGCGACGTACGCGGAAAAACGCGCTGCGTTGGCGAGCACGCCGATCGAGCTGATGTTGATGATCTGGCCGCTCTTGCGCTTGGACATCGACGGCAGCAGCGCCAGGATCAGGCGCACGCAGCCGAAGTAGTTCAGCTGCATCGTCCGCTCGAAATCGTGGAAGCGCGTGGTCGACTCCATCACGCCGCGACGGATCGAACGTCCTGCGTTGTTGATCAGGATGTCGACGTGACCGAAGTCGTGCAGCACTTCGGCGGCCATGCGGTCGATGTCCTTCATGTCGGACAGATCGCAGGGATAGACGAAGGCTTCGCCACCGGCCTTGTCGATGATGGCCTTGGTTTCGTCGAGCTTTTCCTTGGTGCGCGCCACCAGGATCACCTTGGCGCCGGCGGCCGCGAGCTTCTTCGAGGTATTGAAACCGATGCCGCTCGAGGCGCCGGTGACGAGCACGACCTTGCCGGAGAGCTTCTGCATCTGGCGTGGCGAAACCTTGACCTTGAGGTCGAGGAACAGCTCCCAGTATTGCCAGAGCTTGTCGACGTAATCCCGGATGTCCGGGCAGCGCACGCCGGTGTCCTTGAGCGCGGCACGGGCCTGGCGATCGTCGAACACGGCCTGGTTGAATGCATAACCCAGCACCGACAGCGGCACGCCGAGCGCGTCGGCGATCTGCTTCTTGGTGCGCTCGGGCACCGCGCGCTGGATGCGCTTAGCCAGCGGCTTCATCGACCTGGGAATGCGCGGCAACGGGATGCGCTTGGCGAAATCGGGACCGTGCGCGGCTTCCAGGAATGCCTGCAGCAGATCGCCCACGCTCGGCGAGTTCGACTGCATCAGATGGAACGCCTTGCCGTCGAGACCGGGTTTGTGCGCGATCGCATCCATCGCGGCCGCCACGTAGTCGACCGGCGCGATCGCGACCTTGCCTCCGTCGATGCCCAACAGCGGCATCCACTTCGGCACCTTGTACGAGAGCTGCTGGATCGCCTTGGCGAAGTAGTAGGGCCCGTCGATCTTGTCCATCTCGCCGGTTTCGGAATGACCGACGACGACACCGGGCCGGTAGACGCGGAACGGCACGCGCGCTTCGCTGCGCACGATCGCCTCGCTCTGATACTTGGTGCGGTAGTAGGGATGCCCGATCGACTGGCCCTCGTCGAACATGTCCTCGGTGAATTTGCCGACGTACCCGCTGCCGGCCACCGCCACGCTCGACACGTGATGCAGCACGACGTCGCCGCCCAGATCGTTGGCGAATGCCACGACGTTGCGCGTGCCCTCGTTGTTGACGCGATCGGCCGTCGCGTCATCCATGTTCATGTCGTAGACCGCGGCAAGGTGGAACACGTGATGCACCTTGCCCTTGAGCTTCTTGAAGTCCTCGGGCGAGACCAGTCCCGGCGTCGTGATGTCGCCGGCGACGATGTGCAGCTTCTTGCAGGACTCGCCGTATCGCACGGCCAGCGCGTCGAACTTCTCGCGCGAGGATTCGCGCACCAGCACGTACACCTTGGCCTCGTCCCGGGCGAGCAGGCGCTCGAGCAGGAACTTGCCGATGAAGCCGGTGGCGCCGGTGACGAAGTAGTTCATGGCCGATCTCTGCGCGCGAAGCGGGGCAAAAGGGGCCGCTAGTGTATCCGCGGGGTCGTGACGGGCCTTCGCGTAGCAGACAGCCTGCGGCCGCTCGGCGGCCGTGCCCGGGCGCAAATGTCATCCGCAGAAATGAGAACGCCGGCACGCACTGCGTGCCGGCGCTTTCTCGACCGCTCTTTCGACTAGACGCGCTTCGGGATCAGGTCGATCGACGTGACGATGCCGCCGAGCGCGTACTCCAGCACTTCGCGCATCAGCTCCTCGGGCTGCGCCGGATGCTCGCGGTGGTACCAGTTCGGGACATGCGCGAGCACGCCCAGGATCATCGAGGACACCAGGTCGGGATCGGCGGCGCGGAACATGCCTTCCTTCTGGCCCTGGAGAATGATCTTGCGGATCACCGCGAAATTCTTCTTGGGGCCTTCGCGCGCCCAGTCACCGATGGCGCCCTTCATGCGCACGAGATCGCGATTGAGCAGCGCGATCTCCAGCGGGTGCTGCAGGATCACCGCCACGCGCGAGCGGATGAAATGCTCGAGCCGTTCGATCGCGGTGCCGGTGGCGAGCTGATCGTCCTCGCCTTCGAACAGGCTGCGGACGTTGTTGACCAGCCGCGCGTAGATCTCTTCCTTCGAATCGAAGTAGTGATACAGGCTGCCTTTGACGATGCCAGCGGCTTCGGCGATGTCGCTGAGCTTGGTGCCCGCGAATCCACGGCGCCAGACGACTTCGACGGCGATCTTCAGGATCTCTTCGTCGCGCGACAGATCACGCGCGACGGCTTTGCCCAGTCGCGGACGACCACGACGTCGGCCGGTGAGTCCGCCCCGCATCGGTGAATCGGGGGCGCGGCGGTCGGCAGGACCTACCCGCTTTTCGGGTCCATCGTGGGCGGGGAGTTGAGCAACCGGCTCCTCGATCGAGGAATTCTGTTCCTCGGACATGCTGTCTTCCCTGATGGCAGGAAAGTGGACGACTTTCGGTCGATTCATGGGCCTTCGATGTCTGGGACGCGGCAATGGCCGTGTCGGGGAGTGTAGTTGGATCGTGCTCGGACGTTTCAGTTTCGTCCGTCGCGCAATCCGCGGATCCTCCCTAGTTCAACGGCATCACCGCGGATACGGTTCCGCACGGCGCGAATCCGTGCCGACCAAGCCCGACGTTCAGATGTCGAGGTTGCCCACGTGCAACGCGTATCGTTCGATGAATTCCCGACGCGGCTCGACCTGCTCGCCCATCAACGTCGTGAACATCTGGTCCGCCGCCACGGCGTCTTCGACCTGCACGCGCACCAGTCGGCGATTGGCCGGATCCAGCGTCGTCTCGTGCAGCTGATCGGGATTCATCTCGCCCAGGCCCTTGTAGCGCTGCACGCCGAGGCCACGTCGCGCCTCCGTCGTCAGCCACTCGTAAACTTCATCCAAACTGTTGATAGTTGTGGATTTTTCTCCGCGTCGCAGCGTTGATCCAGGACGCACCTGGGCTTGACCTTCCTCGCGCAGGCCGGCCATTCGGCGGTAGTCGCTGCCGGCGAAGAAATCGGCTCCGAGATTGAACACCTGCTCGGTGCCATGCAGCCGCCGGGTCAGCTGCACCAGCGGGCCGTCGCTGCCGAGCTGCGCTCGAACCGTGTGCACGCCATTTCGATCGGTGTGATTGAGGCTCGCGACCAACCCCTCGGCCCAGGTCGCGAGGGCATCGGATTCGTTCGGGACGGCCGGCAGAAGGAACAGCGCACGCAGAATGGATTCGTCGTAACGCCGCGCGAGCCGCGCGATGCCCGACACCACCTCGGCATACTCGCGGACCAGGTGACGCAGGATCTCGATGTCGAGCGGCGCCGCGGCACCGGCCACGGTCAGTTCGGTGCCATTGAGCGCAGAGGTCAGCAGCCACTCGGACAGCTCCCGATCGTCCTTGACGTAGGCCTCCTGCTTGCCCGACTTCAGCTTGTAGAGCGGCGGCTGGGCGATATAGACGTGACCGCGTTCGATCAGCGTGTACATGTGCCGATAGAAGAACGTCAGCAGCAGCGTGCGGATATGGGCGCCGTCCACGTCCGCGTCGGTCATGATGATGATGCGGTGGTAACGCAGCTTCTCCGGCTTGAACTCGTCCTTGCCGATGCCGCACCCGAGCGCGGTGATCAAGGTGCCGACTTCCGCCGACGACAGCATCTTCTCGAGACGCGCGCGCTCGACGTTCAGGATCTTGCCTTTCAGCGGCAGGATCGCCTGGAAGTGGCGGTCACGACCCTGCTTCGCCGATCCGCCCGCCGAATCGCCCTCGACGAGGAAAATCTCTGATTTTGCTGGATCTTTTTCCTGGCAATCAGCGAGCTTACCGGGCAGGCCGGCGATATCGAGCACGCTTTTTCGGCGATTGAGTTCCTTGGCCTTGCGAGCGGCTTCGCGCGCCCTGGCAGCCTCCACCACCTTGGCGGCGACGATCTTCGCGTCCCGAGGATTTTCGAGCAGGAAGTCCCTGAGCTTGTCGCCGATGACGGCCGACACCGCCGGCGTGACCTCCGACGACACCAGCTTCTCCTTGGTCTGGCTCGAGAACTTCGGATCCCGGATCTTGACTGACAACACGGCCGTCAGCCCCTCGCGCGTGTCATCGCCAATCATCGCGATCTTCTCGCGCTTGTTGATTCCTTCGCTTTCGAGGTAATCACCCAGCACCCGCGTCAACGCGTTGCGGAATCCCGTGAGGTGCGTACCACCGTCCTTCTGCGGAATGTTGTTGGTGAAGACGAAGACATTCTCGGTGTAGCTGTCATTCCATTGCAGCGCGGCCTCGACGACGACACCGTCCTGCTCCGCCGAGATGTTGAGGATGAGCGGGTGAATCGGCGTCTTCGCCTTGTTGAGGTACTCCACGAAGGCCTGGATGCCGCCCTTGTATTCGAAGACGTCTTCGCGACCCGAGGCCTCTTCTCGCAGGACGATCCTCACGCCTGAATTCAGGAACGACAGTTCGCGCAGCCTTCTCGCGAGAATGTCGTAGTGGAATTCGAGATTCGTGAAGACTTTCGGGCTCGGGTAGAAACGGACCGCGGTGCCGCGCTTCTCGGAAGGCCCCACGATCGCCAGCGGAGCGACCGGATCGCCGAGTCGATATTCCTGGTGGTGATGCTGGCCTTCCCTGTGAATATCCAGCAGCAAAACGTCGGACAGCGCGTTGACGACCGACACGCCGACGCCATGCAGACCACCGCTAACCTTATAGCCCGAACCGCCAAATTTTCCGCCGGCATGCAGGATCGTCATGATGACCTCCGCCGCGGAGCGCCCTTCTTCCTTGTGGATATCGGTGGGGATACCTCGACCGTTGTCTTGGACCGCGACGCTGCCGTCGCTGTGCAGGGTCACCGTGATCTCGCTACACCAACCGGCCAGTGCCTCGTCGATCGAGTTGTCGACGACCTCGAACACCATATGGTGCAAGCCAGTTCCGTCGTCGGTATCACCGATGTACATGCCCGGGCGCTGGCGCACGGCCTCGAGGCCTTTCAGTACCCGGATCGAAGAGGAGTCGTAGTTTCCCTGGACGGCTTGCGAATCGGTTTGCTCAGTCATCTGTTACGGCGTCCTCTTCCTCAATGCAGCGGCTTCCAGCTGCGAATTGTCCCATGTTCCACGTGGAACATCCCGCCTTCGAGACCCTCAAATGCCGGCAGTTTCTCGAAAGCAGTAATGAATTTTTGCCCTGGATAGAGGGCTAGGCCGGCGGCGAGTCTCGACTGAAATTCGGGCGCGAGCTCGGATCCAAAATCGTCGAGCAGTAGCACCGGAGTGGGGGCGCCCGCAGCCGAAAGCAACTCCGCCTGGGCGAGCACCATCGCGGCGATCAACATCTTTTGCTGCCCGCGACTCACGCGACCCTTCGCCTTGGCTTGATCTACGGAGATTTTCAGTTCGGCCCGATGCGGCCCCTGCACCGTTGAACCCAGGCGTCGGTGCTGCTCGAGATTCAGGGCGAGAACATCGCGAAGGCCGATGTCCTCGCTCCAGCCGCGAGCCCAGTGGTAACGGGCGGCCGACGTCCCCAACAAGCGCTCGGACCAACGGCTCAGGCCGGGCGCCGCTTGCGCCAGGTGCGCCGCCCTCATCTCAGACCATTCCTCACCCGCCTGGGCCAATTCCTCATCCCAGGCCTGGATCGCCCGGTCCTCGAGGGCGGCCCGAAGCGCGCCGTTACGCTGCCGCAGGGCTCGTTGGTACCGGCGCCAGACTTCCAGGAAACGATGTTCCACGTGGAACACTCCCCAATCGACGAAGCTCCGGCGATACGTCGGTCCTTCTTCGAGCAGTCGATGGGCCTGGGGATCCAGCACCTGCATCGGCACCGATCGGACGATGTCCGACAGCCGCGCTCCGCGTTCGTCGTCTAGCCGGGTCTCGAGGCCGTCTCGGGTCCAGCCGACCCCGATCCGTCGGTCCTCGGCCCCCTCGATCTGCATGAAGAGCGTCCAGGCCGGGCCTTCCGCCCCGCAGAGCTCGTTCAGCGCGGGCGCGCGGAAGCTGCGCCCTCGTCCGGCGACGAACAGCGCTTCCAGCAAGGTGGTTTTACCGGCCGCGTTGTCGCCGACGATCAGGTTCAGCGTCGGGTGCGGCTCGATCTCGATTTTTCGGTACAGGCGAAAGTTATCGCCCCGCAGAAGGGCGATCGGCATCTCAGAGCCGCATCGGCATGATCACGTACTTGCTCGACGGATCGCCGGATTGGTAGACGAGGCCACTCGAATCCGAGTTCTTCAGTTCGAGCACTACCTCCGCACCCGGAATGACGGCAAGGGCGTCCAACAGGTAATTCACGTTGAAGCCGATCTCGAGCGCGCCGCCGGCATAGCCGACCTCGATCTCCTCCTCCGCCTCTTCGTGTTCCGGGTTGTGGGTCTGCAGCTTGAGTTGGCCTTCCGCCAGCTGCAGCCGAACCCCGCGGAATTTCTCGTTCGAAAGGATTGCCGTCCGTGCCAGCGACCGACGTAGCGTCTCGCGATCCGCCGTCACGCGCTTGTCGCCGTGCTCGGGAATCACGCGCTCGTAGTCCGGGAAACGCCCGTCGATGGTCTTCGTCGTCAGGCGCACGACGTCGATCTCGACCTGCACCTGACCCTGGCCGATCACGATGCGAATGTCCGCGTCGCTGTTGTCGAGCAGCCGGCTCAGTTCCAGCACCGACTTGCGAGGCAGGATCGCCTGCACCGCTTCGGTGAGCCCGGTGTCGCCGACCCGCTCGCTGAAAGCCAGCCGATGTCCGTCCGTCGCCACGGCCCGCAGCCGCTTGGCATTAGCGTCGATCAACAGGCCGTTGAGGTAATAGCGCACGTCCTGCTGGGCCATCGCGAACTGGGTTTTCTCCAGCAGCGACTTGAGTTCGGCACGCTTCAACGTCAGCGTCCGGCCGCCGATGACCGCGCCCATTGCCGGGAACTCGTCCGCCTTCAGCGCCGCCAACGAGAAGCGGCTCTTGCCCGAACGAAGCGTGACGCGGTCACCCGACGAATCGAGTGTGATGTCAGCGCCTTCGGGCAGTCCGCGGCAGATGTCGAACAGCTTGCGTGCCGGCACGGTGACCTTGCCCGGCGCAAGGTTCTGAACGGACGCCCGTGCGACCAGCTCCATCTCCAGGTCGGTGCCGGTAACGATCAGCTCGGCCTCCTTGGCCTCGAGCAGGAAGTTGGCGAGGACCGGCAAGGTCTGTCGACGCTCCACGACGCCGACGACGGCTTGCAGCGCACTGAGCAACTCGTTTCTCCCCACCTGGATCTTCATGACGTCACCCGGTCTCAGATTGGTTTTCTTTTCAAATACTTCTAGGTTTAGTAAGGCCCGCCTTGCGGCTGGGATAACTTCTAAAAATAACGCAATTTCAGAAGCTTACGTAAATAAAGTACACCTGCAAACCGCCCTGTCCGGGTCTGGGAGACCACGGGACAGCCTGTGGACCGTTTCGAACCTCGACGATTCCCACCGGCTACCCACAGCCTTGGCCCGGCCGCATTCATATCTTGTTAGTCAGTAACTCAGCTGTCGCAACAGGTTCTCGTAATCCTCTCGAATACGCAGATCCGTTTGTCGCAGTTCCTCGATCTTGCGGCTGGCGTGCAGCACCGTGGTGTGGTCTTTCTCGAACGCCTCACCGATGTCCGGATAACTGTGCTCGGTCAACTCGCGCGCCAAGGCCATCGCGACCTGGCGTGGTCGCGCGAGCATGCGCGACCGACGCGGCGACCGCAGATCCTTGAGCGGAATGTTGTAGTACTTGGCGACGGTGGACATGATGTTGTCGATCGTCACCTTGCGTTCGTAGTGCGCCAGCATGTCGCGCAAGGTCTGACGTGCGAACTCGACGGTGATCGCCTCGCCCTGCAGGCGCATTCCGGCCGACAGACGCAGCAACACGCCTTCGAGTTCACGCACGTTGGAACGTACGTGCTGCGCCACGAAGAACGCCACCTCGTTCGACAACGATAGCCCGAACTGCTCGGCCTTCGACAACAGGATCGCGACGCGCGTCTCGAGATCCGGCGGTTCGACGGACACGGTCAAACCCCACGAAAAGCGTGATTTCAGGCGGTCATCGAGACGATCGAGATCCTTGGGGAAGCGATCGCTGGTCAGAATGATCTGCTTGTGCGCCTCCATGAGGCTGTTGAACGTGTGGAAGAACTCTTCCTGCGTGGCGGATTTGCCGGCAAAGAAATGGATGTCGTCGATCAGCAGCGCGTCAGTGGTGCGGTAGTGCGCCTTGAAGTCGCTGGTGGTGTTGTGACGAACCGCGGCGATGAACTGGTTCACCCATTGCTCGGCCGTCACGTACACCACCCGCGCCACGGCGTTGCGGGCCAGCAGCGCGTGCCCGACCGCGTGCATCAAATGCGTCTTGCCCAGGCCCGAGCCGCCATAGATCAGCAGCGGGTTGTAGGACGTGCCCGGCGAATCGGCGACCTGCTGGGCCGCGGCGCGCGCCTGGGAGTTCGACTTGCCCTGGATGAATGAAGCGAACGTGTAGATCGGATTGAGCCGGTTGCTGACGATCGGCCGTTCGACCTCGCCGGCGTCGTCACCGCTGGGGGCGCCGTTGGTACGCGCCTCCGGCGCCGCGGTGACGTCGACCTCGATGTCTTCGCCACCGCTGGCGAGCCAGGCGTGCTGGATCTGCGAGCGAAAATCCGCACGCACGCGCTCCATGACCATGCGGTTGGGCGCGATCAGCACCAGCCGATCGCCTTCACGGCGGGCCTGCAGGGGGCGAATCCAGGTGTTGAGGTCGGAAACGCCCAATTCGGCTTCCAGGCGCTGGACGCATTGCGTCCAACCATGATCGTCCGACACAGCCATGGTCTGGATTGAGGGGCTCGTTGAGGGTCGCGGGGGAAGGCGCGAGTCTATACTCCGGCGCCCGACTTATCCACAGGATCGCGGCGTGCATTGTGCTTGTGTGCGCCAATGTCCAACCGCTACACTCCGCGCCCTTTTTTCCGCGCCGAGCCTTTTCGATGAAACGCCCCTACCAGCCACACGCGCTGCGTCGCAAGCGCACCCATGGGTTTCGCGCCCGCATGGCCACTGTGGGCGGCCGCAAGGTTCTGGCTCGCCGTCGCGCCAAGGGCCGGGCACGCCTGATCCCCTGACCCGCGGCGCAAGGTCGCGAATCGTTTGTCGGGATTCCCGCGATCGGTTCGCCTGCTTCGCCCCGCTGATTTCAAGCGGATCGTGGGACAAGGCCGAAGACGCAGAAGCCCCAGCTTCACCGCGTTCGAGATGCCGGGCCTGGGAGAACACGCCAGGGTCGGCTTGACGGTATCGCGCAAATCCTTGCCTCGCTCCGTCGATCGCAATCGCTTCAAGCGCATCGTTCGCGAGACATTCCGCGCCTCGTTGCCGCTGCCTTGCTGCGACGTGGTGATCATGGCGGCGACCGGTGCACGCACTACCGACCGGCGCCAACTCGCCGCCGAGCTGCACGAATTCTGGAGACGTCTGCGCGAGCGATGGCCAGCCTCCTGATCTTCCTGATCCGCTGCTACCAGCGCGTGCTCAGTCCCTTCATCGGTCACCAGTGCCGGTTCTATCCGACCTGTTCGCACTACGGCGTCGAAGCCCTCGAACGCCATGGCGCATTGCGCGGATCGTGGCTAACCGCGCGCCGCGTGGCGCGCTGCCATCCGCTCAACGCCGGCGGCATCGATCCGGTGCCCGAACGCCTGTAGGCCGCCCGTACCCACGACGACGCTCGATCCATCACCCGATATGGAAAACCGCCGCTTCATCCTGATCGCTCTGCTCGCGGTCGTCGTGTTCTTCCTCTACCAGGCGTGGCAGGACGACTACGGCCCCAAGCGCAAGACCGCCCTCGCCGAATCGTCGAACACCGAGTCCACAGTGCACACCGATCCGGTGGTGCCCTCGGTCCCGGATAACGCGCCGGCCAAGCAAGGAGAATCGGCGCACGCCGATACGCCGACCGCAGTGCCTGCGGCCGCGCCGGCTGCGGGTACCGAGATCGCTGCGACCACGGCCAGCGTTCAGACCGTGAAGGTGGTCACCGACGTCGTCGCCGCCCAGATCAGCCTTCGCGGCGGCGAGTTGCGGCGCCTCGAATTGAGCCACTACCCGATCTCCAAGAAAGCGCCGGACGTTCCGCTGCCGCTGTTCAACGATCGCAACGGGCATCTGTTCCTGTTCCAGTCGGGCCTGGCCGGCACCGCGCAACCGATCGCCAGCGGCGACACGGTGTATCGCGCGGCGCAGAACGAATACCGACTCGCGGAGGGAAGCAATCAGGTCGAGGTGGTGCTCGAACACACTGGCGCCGACGGCGTGGTGGTGCGCAAGGTGTTTCGTTTCACGCGCGGCAGCTATCGCATCGATCTGGAGCAGAGCGTCCAGAACGGCGGAACACAGCCGCTGGTGGTGAGCCCATACGCGCGTTTCGTTCGTAACGATCACGTCGCTGGCGACCTGCCCAAGTTCGTGGCGACGTTTCTCGGTGTCGGCTTCTACGAACGCAAGGACGGGGACGGCGACAAGTACCGCTTCGTCAAGACCAAGCTGGAAGATCTCAACGAGGACGCCTTCGAGAAGCGCCAGACCGGCGGCTGGATCGCGATGCTCGAGCACTACTTCGTCGGTGCCATCCTGCCGCCGCCCGGCAGCGAAGGCGTGTTCTCGGCCAAGCCCGCCAAGGACGGCACATTTGCTGCGCAGTACGTGGCGACCGGCGTGAACGTCGCTCCCGGCGCGACGCATCGATTCGACATGGGGCTGTTCGCGGGTCCGCGCCTGCAGGACAGCATCATCAGCATGGGAGACGACGCAAAGCTCATCGAGCACGCCGACCTCGATTCGCTGGCGCCCGGCCTGGAATTCACCGTCGACTACGGGATCCTCACGCCGATCTGCAAGCCGCTGTTCTGGCTGATGGCGAAGTTCCACTCCTTCACCGGCAACTGGGGCGTGGCGATCATCCTGCTCACGCTGCTGGTCAAGGCGCTCTTCTACAAGCTCTCCGAAGCGCAGTACCGCTCGATGGCGAAGATGAAGAAGTTCGCGCCGCGCATCCAGGACATCAAGGAGCGTTACGGCGACGATCGCGAGCGCATGTCCAAGGCGATGATGGACCTCTACAAGAAGGAGGGCTTCAACCCGCTCGCCGGCTGCTGGCCGCTGCTGGTGCAGTTCCCGGTGTTCATCGCGCTGTACTGGGTGCTGCTCGAGAGCGTCGAACTGCGCCAGGCCGACTTCGCGCTGTGGATCAACGATCTCTCCGCGCCCGATCCGTTCTACGTGCTGCCGGTGCTGTTCGGCGTGACCTTCTTCATCCAACAGAAGTGGTCGGGCTCGACCGCGACGATGGATCCGATGCAGCAGAAGATCATGAACGTGATGCCGATCATGATGACCGCGTTCTTCGCGTTCTTTCAGGCGGGCCTGGTGCTGTACTGGCTGGTGTCGAACCTGATCGGCATGGGTCAGCAGTGGCTGATCAACCGCAAGCTCGCAGGCGAAGGACTGGGCAAGTCCGTCAAGCCTGCGTGAGCACGGAGCGCGTCGCGTGAGCGACACGCTGGCCGCGATCGCCACTGCGGCGGGACGCGGCGCCGTCGGCATCCTGCGTCTGTCGGGACCGGCGGCTTACGAGATCGCATCCCGGCTCTGCGGCGGGTCGCTGCCCGAGCCGCGTCGCGCCGCGCTGCGCACGTTCCGCGACGCCGACGATTCTCCCTGCGACCGCGGCCTCGTGCTGTGCTTCGAAGCCGGTGCGTCGTACACCGATGAACGCATGGTCGAATTGCACGCGCACGGCAGTCCGGCGTTGCTCGATCTGCTGCTGCAGGCGGCGTGCGCCCACGGCGCGCGCTTGGCGCGGCCGGGCGAATTCACCGAACGCGCGTTCCTCGCCGGGCGCATGGACCTCGCGCAGGCCGAAGCGGTCGCCGATCTGATCGACGCGGGCAGCCGCGCGGCGGTGCTCGCCGCGCACCGCTCGCTGGAAGGCGAGTTCTCGCGCCAGGTCCAGGACCTGGCCATCCGCATGCTGGACCTGCGCGTCTTCGTCGAAGGCGCGCTGGATTTTTCCGACGAGGACATCGACTGGCTTTCGGATGCGCAGCTCGCCCGGAACCTGGCCGAGGCCCAGATGCGCCTGCGCGACGTGCTGGATCAGGCCCGCCAGGGCCGTCGTCTGCGCGACGGAATGGTCGTGGCGATCGCCGGGCGCCCCAACGTCGGCAAGTCGACGCTGCTCAACGCGCTGTCCCGCACCGACGCGGCGATCGTCAGCCCGACCCCCGGTACCACGCGCGACCTGCTGCGCGAACACCTGGATCTCGACGGCCTGCCGCTGACGCTGGTGGACACCGCGGGCCTGCGGCCGACCGACGACGCGATCGAGGGCGAAGGCATCCGCCGCGCCTGGCAGGCGCTGTCGCGCGCCGAGCTCGCGCTGTTCGTGGTCGACGACACGACCGGTCCGACCGACGAGGATCGCGAACTGATCACGCGTCTGCCCGACGAGGTCGAGCGCGTGCTGGTCTTCAACAAGTGCGACCTGAGCGGTGCATCGGCCGGCGCGATCGAGTTCGAAGGACACCCGGCATTGCGGATCTGCGCCCGTGAAGGCGCGGGCCTGGATGCGTTGCGCGCGATGATCCGCGCCCGTGTCGGGTTCGAGCAGAACAGGGAAGGCGCATTCACCGCGCGCGCACGCCACCTCGACGCCCTGCGGGTCGCGCAGCGGCATCTGGACGCGGCCCGGGCCGCGCTTGCGACGGCCGGCACGGCGGAGATCGCGGCCGAGGAACTGCGGCTCGCGCACCGGGCGCTGGGCCAGATCACCGGCGAAGTCACCAGCGAGGACCTGCTGGGTGCAGTGTTCTCCCGCTTCTGCATCGGCAAGTGACGGACATGACGCTCGCCGCCGCATCGTCCATGCTGGTCCTCCCATGAAAGCCGCTCCGCACCCCCGAAACCTCACTTCCGACCTGGCGTCGTCGCCGCGTCGCGTTCATTCCCGCACCCGAGCGCACTTCGTTCGCGGCAGCGTGTCATGAACGCGCCCCGTCCCGTCCGCATCGTGCTGCACAAGGCCTCGCGCGAGCTCGAGGTCGGCTATGCCGACGGCACGACCTACCGGCTGCCGGCCGAGTACCTGCGCGTGCACAGCCCGTCGGCCGAGGTGCAGGGGCATGGCAAGCCGGTGCTGGTCGGGGGCAAGCGCAGCGTCGGCATCGGCGCCGTCCAGCCCGTGGGCCGCTACGCGGTGAAGCTGGTGTTCGACGACGGACACGACACCGGGCTGTACTCCTGGGACGTTCTCGACGACCTGGGCCGCAACCAGGCCCAGTACTGGGCGAGCTACGAGCAAAGGCTCGCCGAGATGCGAATGTCCCGTGACAGCGAGGTGGTTAAACTCGCCGCGCTGCAGCCCCGCAAATACACGCCGCCCAAGCCGTCCTCGTGAGCGACTCCCCCAAGCCGGATTCCGGCACCACGCACTTCGGTTTCGAGCAGGTGCCGGTCGGCGAAAAGCGCGCGCGCGTCGCCGGCGTTTTCGACTCGGTGGCGTCCAAGTACGACCTGATGAACGACCTGATGTCGCTGGGCGTGCATCGGCTGTGGAAACGCTTCGTCATCGATCTTGCCGGCGTGCGGTCGGGCGAAAAAGTGCTCGACGTCGCCGGCGGCACCGGCGACCTGTCGCGCGAGTTCGCAAAAAGCGTCGGTCCGCGCGGCATGGTGGTGCTCTCCGACATCAACGCCGCGATGCTCGGTGAAGGCCGTCGCCGCCTGGCCGATCGCGGCGTGGTGAACCTGCCGATCGTGCAGGCCAATGCCGAGTGCCTGCCCTTCGCCGAAGGCTCGTTCGACTGCATCACGATCGGCTTTGGCCTGCGCAACGTCACCGACAAGGACAAGGCGCTGCGCTCGATGTGTCGCGCGCTCAAGCCCGGCGGACGACTGCTCGTGCTCGAGTTCTCCAAGCCCACGAGCGAAGGACTGTCGAAGATCTACGACCAGTACTCGTTCAAGCTGTTGCCGCTGATGGGCCGGCTGGTCGCCAACGACGAGGCGAGCTATCGCTACCTGGCCGAGTCGATCCGCATGCACCCGGACCAGGCCACGCTCAAGTCGATGATGGACGCGGCCGGATTCGGCCGCACGCAGGTCTACAACCTCACCGGCGGCGTGGTGGCCGTGCATCGCGGTTTCCGTCTGGAATGAGCGCGCCGACTCGGTGCCAGCGGGGCGGCCACGACACCGTGTCGCGCAGCGTGGGTGCGGCAGGGGCCGGTCTCGTGCACGAGGTAAGCTGGTGAGCACCCCTCCGGTGCTGTGCGCCGCGGCCGAGATCGCGCTCAACCGCTATCTGCGGCGAGAACCCTCGGTGATCGAGGATTGCGCGCGCCTGTCGGGGCGCTGCATCGAGCTCGCGCTGCCGTCGGGATCCCTGGCGTTGACGCTCGAGTTCATCGACTCCGGCGTACGCGTGATGCCCGAGCCGCCGAATCCTCCGCAAGTGCGCGTGAGCGGCAGCCCGAGCGCGCTGATGCGCTCGCTCAGCCTGGCCGCCGAAGGCGGAACGCATTTCCCCGGACTCACCGTCGAAGGCGATGCCGAACTGCTCGCCGAATTCCGCGACATGGTGACGCGGGTGGGCTTCGATCCGGAGGAGTGGCTCGCGCCGCTGCTCGGCGGCGTCGCGGCGCATCGCCTCGTCGGCGGCCTGCGCAAGGCGTTCGATTGGACGCGCGGCAACACGCGGCGCATGGCCGATCACGGCGCCGAATATCTGCGCGAAGAGACCTACGACCTGGCGCGCGCACGCGACGTCGGTGAATGGATGGACGAAGTCGACGACACGCGCGATGCGCTCGAGCGTCTCGAAGCGCGGTTGAAGCGCCTCGAATCCGGCGCCGAACCGCGCGCAACGGCGTCGACCCGGCACCGCGACGCGTGATCGGCCGGATCGCGCGGCTGTGGCAGATCCAGCGCGTGGTTGCGCGCTATGGCCTGCGCGAGTTCATCGATGGCAAGCCGCGTGGCAGCGAGTCGCGCGGCGTGCGCCTGAGACGCGCGCTCGAAGAACTCGGCCCGGTCTTCATCAAGTTCGGACAGGCGCTGTCGACGCGGCCCGACATCCTGCCGCCCGAGATCGCGTTCGAACTGTCCAAGCTGCAGGACCGCGTGCCGCCTTTTCCGGGCGAAGAAGCGCGACGGATCGTCGAAGAGGCGCTGGGCAAGCGCACCGAGGACCTGTTCTTCGAGTTCGATCCCGTTCCGATGGCCTCGGCTTCCGTCGCGCAGGTGCACGCGGCCCGGCTCAAGCCGGTGCCGGTGGCAGCGGACGCCGCGCCCGATCCGGGATTCGCGGTGGTGGTCAAGGTGCTGCGACCCGGCGTCGAAGCCTCGATCCGCAAGGACATCGAACTGCTGCACACCGTCGCCTCGCTGGTCGAGCATCTGCACCCGGAAGGACATCGCCTGCGCCCGCGCGCGATCGTCGCCGAGTACGAGAAGACGATCCTCGACGAGCTCGACCTGATGCGCGAGGGCGCCAACTGCATGCAGCTGCGGCGCAACTGGCTGGGCTCGCCGCTGATCTATCACCCGCTGGTGTTCTTCGATTACACGCGACCCAACGTGCTGGTGATGGAACGCCTGTCCGGCATCTCGATCCGCGAGCTCGAACATCTGCGGGGCTTGGGCGTGAGCTTCCAGGTGCTGGCCGAGCGCGGCGTCGAGATCTTTTTCAAGCAGGTCTTTCGCGACAACTTCTTCCACGCCGACATGCATCCGGGAAACATCCTCGTGGATGCGAACAGCCCGGCGCTGCCCAGTTATCTGGCGGTGGACTTCGGCATCGTCGGCACGCTGACGCCGGGCGATCAGCGCTACCTGGCCGAAAACTTTCTCGCCTTCTTCAACCGCGACTACCGGCGCGTGGCCGAGCTGCACGTCGAGAGCGAATGGATTCCCGCCGGCACCCGCATCGAGGATTTCGAATCCGCGATCCGCACGGTCTGCGAGCCGATCTTCGGCAAGCCCATCAAGGACATCTCGTTCGGTTTCTTCCTGCTGCGCCTGTTCCAGATCGCGCGCCGCTTCAAGTACACGGTGCAGCCGCAGCTGGTGCTGCTGCAGAAGACGCTGCTGCAGGTCGAAGGTCTCGGGCGACAGCTCTACCCCGATCTCGACCTGTGGAAGACCGCCAAGCCGATCATGGAAGAGTGGATGCGCAACCGGCTCGGGCCGAGCTCGATGCTGGCGCGCGTGCGTCGCGAAGGTCCGCACATCGCGGAGATGCTGCCGGAGCTGGCCAACCAGGCGATCCGGTCGCTCGAGCGCGGCGAAGGACTCGGCATCGGACGCAAGTCGCTCGACGCGCTGCACTCGGAGCTGCGCCGCAACGCGCGCCGTCAGATGTGGGTGACGCTCGGCAGCGCGGTGCTGTTGGCTGCCGCGATCCTCGCGGTGGTCGGCTCGCCGGCACTGGGACGCTGGCTCGGCGTCCCGGTGATCGCGTGGGTGATCGGCGGAATCGGCGCCGGGATCGCGTGGCGCGGGCTGCGGGAGCCGCCGCCCCGCTGACCCGGACTCAGGTGCCGCCGCCGATGCGCGAGGTGGCGATCGTCAGGCCCTTGAGCAGGTTGAGCGCCTCGTACAGCGTGTAGTCGCTCTCGGCCAGCTTCTGCTCTTCTTCCTCGAGCTTCTTGCGCGCCTCTTCGGCGTCCTTGTCGGCCTGCAGCTTTTCCTTCTCGTTGGCCAGGCTGCCGCGCAGGTCGGATTCCTTGATCGGGTCGAAGGCGTCGGCGCCCTCGGGCTTGGCCACCTTGAGCGGCCGCACCGCGATGTCCGGCGTGATGCCATCGCCCTGGATCGAGCGGCCCGACGGCGTGTAGTAGCGCGCGGTGGTGAGCTTGATCGCCGCCTCGCTCTGCAGCGGCATGATCGTCTGCACCGATCCCTTGCCGAAGGTCTTGTCGCCGATCAGCACCGCCCGCTTCGAATCCTGCAGCGCGCCGGCGACGATCTCCGACGCCGAGGCCGAACCGGAATTGACCATCACCACGATCGGACGACCGCCGAGTTCGTCGCCCGGCGTGGCACCGAATTCGCGATTGCCGTCGGCATCGCGGCCCTTGATGCTGACGATCGTCCCGCGATCGATGAACGCATCGCTGACCTTGACCGCCGCGTCGAGCACGCCGCCCGGGTTGTTGCGCAGGTCCAGGACGATGCCCTTGAGCTGGCCGCCCGCTTCCTTCTTGAGCTTCTTGAGTTCCTTGTCGAGCGAACCGCCGGTCTCGGTCGTGAAGCTCGAGATGCGCACGTAGCCCATTCCCGGCTCGAGCATGCGGCCGCGCACCGAGGCGACATTGATGATCGCGCGCTCCATCGGGACGGTCAGCGGCGCGGAGGCGCCTTCACGCACCACGGTCAGCACGATCTTGCTGCCCGGCTCGCCGCGCATCTTCTGCACGGCCTCGCTCAGTTCGAGGCCCTTGGTCGGGGTGTCGTCGATCTTCACGATCAGGTCGCCCGGCTGCATGCCAGCCTTGGCCGCTGGGGTGTCGTCGATCGGCGAGACGACGCGGACGAATCCGTTCTGCATCTGAACTTCGATGCCCAGGCCACCGAACTTGCCCGAGGTGGCAATGTTCATTTCCTTGAACTCGTCCTGGTCCAGGTAGGACGAGTGCGGGTCCAGGCCGGTGAGCATGCCGCGCACCGCGTTCTCCAGCAGGACCTTGTCTTCCACCGGCTCGACGTAGTCCGCCTTGACCCGGTTCAGAATCTCCACGAACGTCTGCAAGTCCTTGAATGGAAGCGGTTCGGAGGCGGCCTTGTCCTTGGTCGCAAAGACCCCGTCGGCGAGCGTGATGCAGATGCCGATCAGGACGCCGGCGCTCAGGGCCAGCGGGGTACGAAAACGAGTGGACATGGTGCTACGAACTCCGATGTGTCACGGGCTTAGAACGGCGATCGACGATAGCACAGACCCCCCGGGCGGCCGCCGGTTCGAAGGACCCGGCGGAACGCCCGGCTCACCGTGAAGACAGGCCCCTGCGGCTAGGCCGCTAGGGACTATTCCCATACCCGCCCGTACCGTTGCGCACGTCCGGCCCCAGGCCGCTACCTCCGAGTCACCCGAATGCCCTCTGCAGACGTTCTTCCCGTCGCCCCCGCGGCTGCTCCGCGTCAGACCCTGACCGCCGATCACTGGGCCGAGGCGGCGCTCGATGTGATCGCCAACGGCGGCATCGAAGCCGTCGCGGTCGAACCGCTGGCCCGCGTGCTGACGGTGACCAAGGGCAGCTTCTACTGGCACTACGCCAACCGTGACGCGCTGGTCGCGCGGGCGCTCGAAGTCTGGGAACGCCAGGAGACGGTCGACATGATCGCGCGCGCCGAGCAGGAGCCATCGCCGCGCGAGCGCATCCACACCTTCTTCCGATCGGCTGCCAATACCGACGCGCGCAGCGAACGCATCCTGCTCGCACTGTCGGGCTCCAAGCACCAGGCCGCCCGCGCCTGCGTGCAGCGCGTGACCGAAGCCTGGCGCGCCTACATCGAGACCTGCTATCGCGGTCTGGGACTGGAGCCGGCGCAGGCGCGCAACTGGGCGACGTTCGCATACTCGACCTTCATGGGCACGGTGCGCATGCGTCGCGACAACCCGGATGCGCTGCCCACCGGCCCGCAGTTCAACGATTACCTGCGCTTCCTGATCCGCACGCTGATTCCGGCTGGTGCACAGGCCGAAGCCTCGACGCCTCCGGTGGTGGTGCCGCTGCGCAAGACCGCCTGATCGGCGAGCGCTGAAACGTAGAAGGGCGCGGCCATCGCGGCCGCGCCCTTCTTTGTACCTGCGTCGCGATCAGACCAGCTTCATCAGCAGGTCGATGATCTTCTGGGTCCACGCCTTGTGCGGCAGGAAGAACATGCGCGCCAGCATGATGCGCGTGCGCACCACGGCACGTTCGTGCGAGAACGCGCGGAAGCCGTACTCGCCGTGCGCGTTGCCGATGCCCGAGTTGTTGACGCCGCCGAACGGCAGGTTGCCGTGCAGGAACTGCACGACCGCATGGTTGATGCACGCGCCGCCCGAGCTGGTGCGCTTCATCACCGCCTCGATATTCGCCTCGTTCCTGCTCCAGACGTAGAGCGCGAGCGGCTTCTGCATCGCGTTGATCTCGCCGATCACCTGGTCGAGATTAGTGAACGGGATGATCGGCAGCAGCGGCCCGAAGATCTCCTCGTCCATGATCTTGGCGTCGCGCGGAATGTTGGTGAGCAGCGTCGGCGCGATGAAGCAGTCCTTGGTGTCGACCGAATCGCCGGTGAGCACCACCGCACCGCGGGCCTTCGCATCCTCGAGCAGCGCGTTCACGCGCTGCGTGTGGCGCTCATTGACCACGCGCGCCAGCGCGGGTGAACGCTGCGCCGCCGCCCCTTCGCCGTAGGCGTTGGCGATGTACTCCTTCACCAGGCGGACGAACTCGTCCTTCACGGCGGCATGCACGTAGACGTGGTCCGGCGCGATGCAGGTCTGTCCGTTGTTGGTGTACTTGGCCCAGGCCACGGTCTTGGCCGCGAGCGGCAGGTCGGCGCTCTCGTCGATGATCGTCGGCGATTTGCCGCCGAGTTCGAGCGTGACGCTGGTCAGGTGCTTGGACGCCGCCGCCATCACCACCTTGCCGATCGCCGGCGAGCCCGTGAAGAAGATGTGATCCCACGGCAGCGACAACAGCGTGGTGGACACCGCGGCGTCGCCTTCGAAGATCGCGACCTCGTCTTCAGAGAAGATCTCGCGCGTGATCTTCACCATCACCGCCGACAGGTTCGGCGTCATCTCGGATGGCTTCAGGATCGCCGTGTTGCCGGCCGCGATGCACGACACCAGCGGACCGAACGTCAGGTTCACCGGGTAGTTCCACGGCGAGATGATCAGGCAGCGGCCCTTAGGCTCGTACTGCACGTAGCCCTTGGTGCCGAACATCATCTGCGTCGGCATCACGCCCTTGGGCTTCATCCACTTCTTGAGATGGCGGCGCGCATCGTTGGCCTCCATCACGATCGGCAGGATCTCGGTGAGATCGACCTCGGCTGCCGGCTTGCGGAAATCCTTCAGCGCCGCGGCGCGGATCGCGTCGCGATGCGCGAGCAGCGCATCACGCAGGCGCGTGATCTTGGCGAGGCGTTCGGCGCAGGTGGAGGTGCGCAGACGCAGCGCGGTGTCGCGCTGGCGATCGAACACGCGCCGGATATCGCTTTCGGTGGCGTTGCCGGAATTGAGCGCGGACGGCAGGTAGGAAACGGCGGTGTTCATGGCGACTCCCGGCAACTGAACGAGCGGTCGAGTATAGGCGGGCCCGTGCAGCTCGCCGCATGGCCGGAGCGTCAGTACGAAAGCGTCTCCAGCAGTGTGGCGTGCAGTCCCGGCACCGCGGCCAGCACGCTGGTCGTCTCCAGGCCGATGGGCCCGCCGCGCAGGTCGGTGAACACGCCGCCCGCCTCGCGAACGATCACGGTCAAGGCGGCGATGTCGAGGATGTTCACGTCCGACTCGATCACCGCGTCGACCTTGCCCGAGGCCAGGAAGTGGTAGTGCAGGAAATCGCCATAACCGCGGATGCGGTGCAGGCGCGGGATCAGACCGCCGAACCGGGTCCAGGCCGGCGAGGCCGCGAGCCGGGCAAGGTTGCCGGTCGACAGGGTCGCCTTGGCCAGGTTCGAGGTTTCGCTGACCTTCACCGTGTGGCCGTCGACGTGGGCGCCTTGCCCTTTCTCGGCGTACGCGAGTTCGCCGCGCCCGTCGTTCCAGCACGGCGCGCTCGAGACGCCCAGCACCAGCTCGCCCCTGTGCATCAGCGCGATCTGCACCGAGAACACCGGGTAGCCCCGCACGAACGCCTTGGTGCCATCGATCGGATCGACCAGCCACAGGTATTCGGCGTCCATCGCCGAGCGCCCGGTCTCCTCGCCGTAGAAGCCGTAGCCGGGAAAGCGAGCGGTGAGTCGGCTGCGGATCGCGTTCTCGGCGGCGATGTCGACCTCGGTCACCGGGCTCGCGTCGGACTTGTAGTCGACCGAAAAATTGCCGCGATACGCCTTGCGGATGATCTGGCCGGCCGCCTCGGCGGCTTCGAGCGCGGCATGCAGGTGCGGGCTGTGGCTCATGGGACGACGGACGACGCGCAACGTGAGGGCCGCGCATCGTAGTCGGCCTGGGTCGAGGCGCGGTAGCCGGCGGGCCCTAGAATGCGGCGATGGACAAGATCTTCATCCGCGGGCTCAAGGTCGAAACGATCATCGGCATCTACGACTGGGAGCGCACGCTCAAGCGGCCGCTGGTGTTCGACGTCGAACTCGGCTGCGACACCCGCGAGGCCGCGTCATCCGACCGCATGCGCGACTCGATCGATTACGCCGCCGTCGGCCAGACCATTCGCGACATCGCCGTGGAGCTCCAGCCCGAACTGCTCGAGACGCTGGCCGAGAAGATCGCCCGCACGCTGTTCGAGCGCTTCCCGGTGCTGTCGGTGCGGCTGACGATCGACAAGCCCGGCGCGATCCCGGACGTGAAGGGGGTCGGGGTCGAGATCGACCGGCGCCGCGAGGACTACGCGGTCTGCGGTCGCTGAGGCCTCAGGCGCCCTGCAGCAGGTCGGAGACAAACGCCGCCAGGTCGTCGTAGATCGGTACGCCGCGGGATTCACGCACCTTTTCGGTGCCAAGCCCCTTCCCGGTGCGCACCAAGATGGGGCGAGCGCCGCTGGCGCGACCCGCCTGCAGATCGGCGACGGTGTCGCCCACGAACGGGACCCCCTCCAGGCCCACGCCCAGCCGCCGCGCGATGTCGCGCAGCATCCCCGGGTTGGGTTTGCGCATGTCGGTGGCCTGATCCGGGTGCTCCGGCGCGAACGCAATGCCGTCGATCTGTCCGCCGAGCGCCTTCACGGCCTGCTGCAGATGCGCGTGCATGGCCAGCAGCGCGTCGTAGTCGAACAACCCGCGGCCGATGCCGGCCTGGTTGGAGGCGACGAACACGCGGTAGCCGGCCTGGCACAGCCGGGCGATGGCTTCGAGCGAGCCCGGAATCGGCACCCATTCGGCAACCGACTTGATGTAGTCGTCGGAGTCCTCGTTGATCACGCCGTCGCGGTCGAGGATCACCAGTTTCATCGCGACGATCTCAGCCCGGCAGGCAGGACAGGTCGGCGACGTCGCGGCACATCGCATCGAAGCGTTGCAGCAGCGCCAGGCGATTGCGCCGGACGTCCGCGTCGTCGGCGTTGACCATCACGCCGTCGAAGAACGCATCGATCGGCGCGCGCAGCGAGGCCAGGTTCACCAGGCGCGCCGCGTAGTCCGGCGTCGAGGCGTTGCGCGTCGCCAGCGCCTCCATCGCACCGGCCAGCGCCGATTCGGCGTCGTGCGCAAAGCGCGTGGGATCGATCGTCGCCGGACCCGCGTCGGCCTGCCGCAGGATGTTGCGCGCGCGCTTGTTGGCCGCGGCGAGGTTGGGCGCCGCCTCGTGCGCGACGAACGCATGCACCGCGAGCACGCGTCGCTGCACGTCCAGCGGCTGCGTGAGATCGAGCGCGCGAACCGCTTCGAAGGTTTCCGTTGCGATCGGTCGTCCGTCCACCACCTGCCCGACGAGCCAGGCGCGCAGGCGTTCCATCACGAACTCGAACAGCTCGCCGACGATCGCCGCGTCGCGCTTGCCCGCGGGCTGCAGGTCGACCGCTTCGGCGAGCTGCTGGCGCAGGTCGAGCGACAACCCGCCCTCGATGCAGATGCGCAGCACGCCCAGCGCCGCACGGCGCAGCGCGTACGGATCCTTGCTCGCGCTCGGCTTCTGCCCGATCGCGAAGATGCCGGCGAGCGTGTCGAGCTTGTCGGCCAATGCCACGTACTGGCCGGCACGCGTCGACGGAATCGGCGTGCCCTGCTGCGTGGGCAGGTAATGCTCGCGGATCGCGAGCGCCACTTCAGGATGTTCCTTGGCGCGGACCGCGTAGTAGCCGCCCATCAGGCCCTGCAGTTCGGGGAACTCGTATACGACCTTGGTCACCAGGTCGGCCTTGCACAGGCGCGCGGCACGCGCGGCCCATTCCTCGGCGCGCTGGTCGTCGCGACTGGCGCTGCCCATCCGTCCCGGCGCGGTGTCGCGGCTGGATTCGAAGCCCGCGATGGCGTGTGTCATCGCCGCGATGCGGCCGATCTTGGCGCCGATCGATCCCAGATCCTTCTGGAACGTGATCGCGTCGAGCCGCGCCGCGTAGGCCTCGAGCGGCTGCTTGAGATCCTGCTGCCAGAAGAACAGCGCATCGGTCAGGCGGGGACGCACCACGCGCTCGTTGCCGGCGATCACCTGCGCAACGTCGCGCGACTCGATGTTGGAGACGGTGATGAAGTGCTGCGTCAGCTGGCTCAGTGCCGCGTCGGAGAACACCGTGAAATAGCGCTGATTGGTCTCGACCGTCGCGACGATCACCTCGGGCGGCAGTTCCAGGAAGCGCTCCTCGAACCGGCCCGCGATCGCCACCGGCAGCTCGACCAGCGCGGTGACCTCGTCGAGCAGGTCTTCGGTGATGCGCGCATGGCCGCCCAGGCGGCGCGCCAACGCCTCGATCTGCGACCGGATCTCGGCCTTGCGCAGCGCGACGTCGGCCCACACGTGCGCGGTGCGCAGCGCATCGGCGTACGCCGCAGCATGCGTCAGCGTCAGCGGATCCGGCGCGTGGAAGCGATGTCCGTAGGTGATGCGCCCGGCGGTCAGGCCGAAGCGCTGCAGCGGCACCACGTCGTCACCGAACAGGCAGCACAGCCATTCCACCGGTCGCACGAACGTCTCGCTGCCCGCGCCCCAGCGCATGCGCTTGGGCACCAGCTCGTCCATCTGCTTGAGCGTCTCTTCGAACACCTCGGCGATCAGCTCGCGCGTCGGCCGTCCCGGGCTGCGCTTCACGAAGTGCAGCTTGCCGTCCTTCTGTCCGAGCGCGGCGAACTCGACGCCGCACTTGCGCGCGAAACCCAGCGCCGCCGGCGTCGGTTGGCCATCCTTGAGCGCGGCCGTGACGGCCGGGCCGGTGAGGTCGGCCACCTGGTCGGGCTGCGCTTGGCCCAGATCGTCGATCACCACGGCAAGGCGCCGCGGGGTGGCGTAGGCGTGCGTTGCGCCCATGGCGATGCCGCGCCGCGCCAGTCCTTCCGCCACGCCGCGGCAGAGCGCGTTCGACAGCGGAACGACGAAACGGGCGGGCAGGTCTTCGCAGCCGAGTTCCAGCAGCAGGGGTTGCGTCATGCGGGCGGCTGCGTCACGAAACGGACGGTCGAAAAAAGGATCGCCATTGTGGGCGATGCCCGCATCAGCGCCAAACCGGTGGTTCCGGACGCAGCCACAGCCAGATCGCCACCGCCGCCATCACGCCGCTGACGACCGCCGGCACCAGCGGTCCGGGAGACATCCACCAGAGCACCGCGGCGCCCAGCACCATCGAGAGCGTCGCGACCGCCTTGGTCCTGCGCCGTACCGCGCCGTGCTCGCGCCAGTCGCGCAGGATCGGCCCGAACACGCGGTGCGATTCGAGGTAGTCGTGCACGTGGCGCGAGCTGCGCATGCCGGCCCAGCTGGCCAGGATGATGAAAGGCACCGTGGGCAGCACCGGCGTCACCAGCCCGATCAGGCCCAGGATCAGCGAGGCCCACGCCACCACCAGCAGCACGTAGCGAAGCGGTCCCTGGACCGGCTGGTACTCGGTGCCGTGCCGCTTCGCCGGTTCGGATTCCACGAGCGGCGACGGACGAGGCAATCCTCAGTCGAGATACGCCGGGAACTTCGGCAGCGCGTCCAGATCGGCCTGCACGTGCTGCACCACGAAGCGCGCCTTGCGGTTCTTCACGATCTTCTCGATGCGGTCCATCGTCGCCAGCGTGTCGGCGCGATCGACGTTGAACACCGGAACGTTGCGCTCCTTGCGGTTCTGGTGCGTGTGATAGAGGTCGCCCGAGAGCACCACAGTGCCGGCCTTGGCCAGCTTCAGCTGCAGCAGCTGGTGTCCCGGCGTGTGGCCGGGGCCGGCGAGGATCATCACGCTGCCGTCGCCGAACACGTCGCGGTCGCCCATGAACGTCTCGACCTTCGCGGTCTTGTAGGCACTGATCGTGGCCGGATCCACGCCGAACCCCGGCGGATCCGCGGTGGCCGAGGCGAGCTCGGCCTTGTTCATCAGCCAGGTCGATCCGGCGAACGCGTTGGCGTTGCCGGTGTGATCGAAGTGCATATGCGAGAGCGCAAGGAACGTGACGTCCGCCGGCGTGACCCCGACCTCGGCGAGCTGCGCCACCACCGGCTTTTTCAATTCCAAATGGAAATTGCCGCCGAAGGTATCCACACCGCCCGGCGTCTTGGCGATCTCGTCGTTCAGACCCGTATCCCAGACCAGGTTCCCCTGCGGATGCCGGATCAGGTAGCAGGCCGCGACCGCCTTGATCGGCTTGCCGTCGTAGTCACCGGTATCCGAGAACGCCCGCGCGTCCTTGATCGCGACCTGACCGCAGTCCATCGCATAAAGCCGCAGCTGCTTCACCGGGTCCGCGGCGGACGCGGTGAGCGGGATCGACAGCAGCAGGGCACAGGCGAACGCGTGGCGGATCTTCACGAATCGGCTCCAGATTCAGGTCTTGGGAACGAAGAACGGCTGATGAAATTCACGAAACGCCGGCAGCCCCTCGGCGCGCGCGGTGCGTTGGGCCAGCGCCGGACAGCGCGCGGGATCGAGCTGCAGCGACTCGTGCAGGAATGTCGAGACCGCGGCCAGCGTGATGTCGACCTGTCCGATGCGATCGCCCAGCAGCCACTCGCTGCCGCTCTCCGCGCAGATCCGGTCGAGCGCCGCGAGCCCCGCTTCCATCTGCGTGCGGCAGCGCGCGACCCAGGGTTCGTGGCGCTTTTCGGGCGGACGGAACGCGCCTTCGTAGAGCTGCGCCACGCCCTTGTCCGCGGCGCCGGTGGCGATCGCCATCACCTGCAGCGAGCGCCGCCGATCCGCGCCGCCGCGCGGCAGCAGCGCCCGCTCGGGTCCCGCGTACTCGTCGAGCCAGTCGAGGATCGCGCTCGACTCGGCCAGCACCTCGCCGTCGTCGAGCACCAGCGTCGGCACGCGGCCGAGCGGATTGAATTCGCGGATGCGATCGAAGTCCTTGCCGACCGACCAGTTGCGGTGCTCGAAGCCCACGTCCAGCAGGCGCAGGCTCACGGCCACGCGGCGCACATAGGGCGAGTCGAACATGCCGATCAGGATCATCCGCGGCTTCCGTCCGGGTTCAGAAATACGGCGCGGGCTGCGGCGACGAAGAACCGCCGCCGTCGTTCTGCAGCGACTTCACGCGCAGGATGAAATCGGCCGTCGCGCGCATCGCGTGCTGGCGTTTTTCCTGCAGGAAACGGCCGATGTACCAGTCGTCGAAGCCGCGGCCCTTCAGGTAGCTCGCCGCAGGCGACAGCGCCGGATCGCACTGCTGGACGATGTGCTGCGTGAGGAACTGCACGTCGTCGGAGCCGCTGATCAGCGAGCGCGTCTCCTTTTCCAGGCAGGCCTGGTAGGACTTGCGCGTCGGCTCCAGCGCCTGGTCGTCGGACGGACCGTACTTGGGCTGGCTGGCGCAGGCGCTCAGCGTCAGCAGCAGGAGCGGAACGACGCGCTGACCATTCATGGCGAAGACCTCAGGCGGCTTTTTGCTGCGACCCGCACATCGGGAATCCAAGCGCCTCGCGGGCCTTGAAATAGGCTTCGGCGCAGCCGCGCGCGAGCGTACGGACCCGAAGGATGTACGCCTGGCGCTCGGTCACCGAGATCGCGCTGCGCGCATCGAGCAGGTTGAAGGTATGGCTCGCCTGGATGGCGCGCTCGTAGGCCGGCAGCGGCAGCGGCTTTTCGAGCGCAAGCAGGCGCTGGCATTCAGCCTCGGCCTTGTTGAAGCGCTCGAACAGCGTCGCGATGTCGGCGTGCTCGAAGTTGTAGTGGCTCTGCTCGACCTCGTTCTGGTGGTAGACGTCGCCGTAGGTCACCACGCGACCGCCGACGTCCGACCACACCAGGTCGAACACGCTCTCCTTCTTCTGGATGTACATCGCCAGGCGTTCGAGTCCGTAGGTGATCTCGCCGGACACCGGACGGCACTCGATGCCGCCGACCTGCTGGAAGTACGTGAACTGCGTGACCTCCATGCCGTTGAGCCAGACCTCCCACCCCAGGCCCCAGGCGCCGAGCGTCGGCGACTCCCAGTTGTCCTCGACGAAGCGGATGTCGTGCGTCAGCGGATCGAAGCCGAGCATCTTCAGCGACTCCAGGTACAGCTTCTGGATGTCGGGCGGCGAGGGCTTCATCAGCACCTGGAACTGGTAGTAGTGCTGGAGGCGGTTCGGGTTTTCGCCGTAACGGCCGTCGGTAGGACGGCGACTGGGCTGCACGTACGCCGTGTTCCAGGGCTCGGGACCCAGCGCACGCAGGAACGTGGCCCAGTGGAACGTTCCGGCCCCCATTTCCATGTCCATCGGCTGCACGATGGTGCAGCCGTGACCGGCCCAGAAGGTCTGCAGCTTGAGGATGAGGTCCTGGAAGGTCATCGAGGCGCGACGCGGGGACGAAATTGCGCGGCGAGTATAGCGGCGCGCCTAATGGCGGCCGTGCGCGAAAGTCATGCGGGAATGGGCTAGGCTACGCGCCGCTGCGCCCCCCGCCCCCCTTTGTTCCCAGTCCCGCTGTCCGCGGGGACGCGGTGTCGTGGCATGGTTTCTGCAGAAAAACCGCGCGCCGTCGGGAGCATCTGGGACCCGCCGGATGATCCCCTTTCGACCCCCTCCTCAAATCTAAGACCCCCTCCAGGAGACCTCATGGCTTCGGGCAAAGACGTACTCAAGACCATCAACGAAAAGAGCGTGAAGTTCGTCGACTTCCGCTTCTGCGATACGCGCGGCAAGGAACAGCACGTCACCGTGCCGGCCAAGACCGTCGACGACAGCGTGTTCACCGACGGCAAGATGTTCGACGGCTCCTCGATCGCCGGATGGAAGGGCATCAACGAGTCCGACATGATCCTGATGCCGGACGCCGGCACCGCGTTCATCGATCCGTTCTTCGAAGAACCGACGATGGTCATCACCTGCGACGTCATCGAGCCGTCGACGATGCAGGGCTACGGCCGCGATCCGCGTTCGCTGGCCAAGCGCGCCGAGGCCTACCTGCAGAGCACCGGCATCGCCGACACCGCCTACTTCGGTCCCGAGAACGAGTTCTTCGTGTTCGACTCGGTCAAGTGGGGCGCCGAGATGAAGGGCTGCTTCGTCGAGGTCGAGGCCGAGAATGCGGCGTGGAACTCGGGCAAGGATTTCGACGGCGGCAACAAGGGCCACCGTCCTGGCATCAAGGGCGGCTACTTCCCGGTACCGCCGGTCGACTCCCTGCAGGACGTGCGCTCGGCCATGTGCGAGACGCTCGAATCCATCGGCATGGAAGTCGAGGTGCACCACCATGAAGTGGCCACCGCCGGCCAGTGCGAGATCGGCGTGAAGTTCGGCACCCTGGTCGGCAAGGCCGACGAGGTGCTCAAGCTCAAGTACGTGGTGCAGAACGTCGCCCACCAGTTCGGCAAGACGGCGACCTTCATGCCCAAGCCGCTGGTCGGCGACAACGGCTCCGGCATGCACGTGCACCAGAGCCTGAGCCTCAAGGGCAAGAACCTGTTCTCGGGTGACGGCTACGGCGGCCTGTCCGAGACCGCGCTGTACTACATCGGCGGCATCCTCAAGCACGCCAAGACCATCAACGCGTTCACCAACCCGGGCACCAACAGCTACAAGCGCCTGGTGCCAGGCTTCGAAGCGCCGGTGATGCTCGCGTACTCGGCCCGCAACCGTTCGGCGTCGATCCGCATCCCATACGTGGCCAACCCCAAGGGTCGCCGCATCGAAGTGCGTTTCCCCGACTCGTCCGCGAACCCGTACCTGGCCTTCGCCGCGATGATGATGGCCGGCCTCGACGGCATCCAGAACAAGATCCACCCGGGGGATCCCTCGGACAAGGATCTCTACCATCTGCCGCCGGAAGAGGACGCGAAGATCCCGCGCGTCTGCCACAGCCTCGACATGGCGCTCGATCACCTCGACAAGAACCGCGGCTTTCTCACCAAGGGCGGCGTGTTCACCGACGATCTGATCGACGCGTACATCGAGCTGAAGATGCAGGAGGTCACGCGCTTCCGCATGACGACGCACCCGATCGAGTTCGACCTCTACTACTCGCTGTAAGTCGCAGGCGGTATCCGCATCAAGAACGCCCCGGGAAACCGGGGCGTTTTCTTTTGGGCGCGACCGCGTACGCTTCCGGTCTTCCGGATCGGAGATGGATCGACATGATCGTGTTCGTCAGCGGTGCCACGTCGGGATTCGGCGAAGCCATCGCCCGGCGCTTCGCGCGCGATGGCGCGCGGCTGGTGATCTGCGGACGTCGCAAGGATCGGCTGCAACGACTGGTGGACGAACTCGCGGTGCCGGTGCACGCCATCGAGGTCGACCTGCGCGATCGTCCCGCGGTGGAGGCGGCGGTCGCGGTGATCCCGGGCGAGTTCAGCGAAGTCGACGTGCTCGTGAACAACGCGGGCCTGGCGCTGGGCCTCGAGCCGGCCCATCGCGCCTCGCTCGACCAGTGGGAACAGATGGTCGACACCAACATCAAGGGCCTGCTCACGCTGACGCGCGCGATCCTGCCCGGCATGGTCGCGCGCGGTCGCGGCCACGTGATCAACATCGGCTCGACCGCCGGCGAGTGGCCCTATCCCGGCGCCAACGTCTATGGCGCGACCAAGGCGTTCGTCCGGCAGTTCACGCTGAACCTGCGTGCCGATCTCTACGACACGCCGGTGCGCGTGACCGACGTCGAGCCTGGTCTGGCGGGCGGAACCGAGTTCTCCAACGTGCGCTTTTCCGGGGACGACGCGCGGGCCGCCAAGGTCTACGAAAACGCCCTGGCCCTGAGCGCCGAGGATGTCGCCGACACCGTGCACTGGGTGGCGACGCGACCGGCGCACGTCAACGTCAACACGCTCTCGATCACGCCGGTGTCGCAGGGCTTCGGACCGGTGGCGGTGCACCGCAAACCCGCCTGAGGCGTCCGTGCGGTCGGGCACCCGGTTGCAATAATTTCGATTCCCGCCACGCTGCGGGGCAACGGCTCGGGAAGCCTGGGAGTAAAACGACGATGCCTTACGCCCCGATGCGCGACGGCGCGCGCCTGCACTACTACGACATCGGCCGGCGCTCGCCGCGCGGTGGACGCACGTGCGTGCTGCTGCACGGGTTCGCGATGCCGGCGGCGTTGTGGGTGCCCTTCATCGCGCCGCTGCTGCACCGCCATCGGTTCGTGCTGCCCGATCTGCGCGGTTTCGGCGGCTCGCACCGCCTGTCGCTGTCCAAGCCGACGCTGCTGACGCAGCACGCCGACGACGTCGCCGACCTGTTCGAGCAACTGGACCTGCGCGACGTGCACCTGGGCGGCCTGTCGATGGGCGCCTGCACCGCCATGCAGTACCACCGTCTCTACGGCTTCGATCGGATCCGCGCCTACCTGCACATCGACCAGTCGCCGCGGGTGATCAACGCGCCGGACTGGCCGCATGGACTGCTGGGCGAGCTGCAGTCCGGCGGTTTCGCCGACATGGGCGCCCTGATGCAGCGCCTCGAGCCCTATCGCGGGCAGGCGTATCGGAAGCTGCCGCGCACGCTGCGCCGCGAACTGTGGGCGGCGCTGGCCACGTTCTACGGCCATGCGTTCCACCAACGGCACTGGCGCGGTCTGGTCCGGCTTTCGCGCCACGAATTCCTGATCCGGCGCCTGGCCCCGGTGGCGAACTGGCCGATCTACATGGACTGCCTGCGCTCCTACCTCAACGACGACTACGACTGGCGCGCCACGCTTCCGGCGATGCAGGTGCCGATGACCGCCCTGGTGGGCATGCAGTCGACGATGTATCCCGCCGCCGGCCAGCTCGCGATCCAGTCGATGGTGCCGCACGCCAGGGTCGTCAAGATCGACAACTGCGGCCATGCGATCCCGTTCGAGCAACCGCGCCGGTTCGTATCCGAGCTAGGGCAATTCCTTATGGCGGCCTGAGCCGGCCCGCGGGAATATCGGCCCCCCCGCTTTCACAAGAAACAAGCAAGAGGAGCACGAACATGAAGCTACTGAACTCGTTTGGCCCGAATCCCCGCATGGTGCGCATGTTCCTGGCCGAGAAGGGCATCGAGCTGCCGATGCAGGATCACGATCTGCTGGCCGGCGAGAACCGCCAGTCCGCTTACACCTCCAAGAACCCGGCCGGCCAGCTGCCGGCGCTCGAACTCGACAACGGCACGGTGATCGGCGAGACCGTCGTCATCTGCGAATACCTCGATGAGGTCAACCCCGGCAAGACGCTGGTGGGCAACAACGCCGAGGAGAAGGCGATCTCGCGCATGTGGCAGCGCCGCATCGAACTCAACATCACCGAGCCGGCCTACAACGGCTTTCGCTTCGCCGAGGGCCTCGAGCTGTTCAAGAACCGGGTCCGCTGCATTCCCGAGGCGGCCGAGGGCCTGAAGGACACCGCGCAGCGCAACCTGAAGTGGCTGGACAACCTCATCAGCGGCCGCGACTTCATCTGCGGCAACCAGCTGCGCCTGGCCGACCTGATCCTGTACTGCTGCCTGGATTTCGCCGCCGGCGTGGGCCAGCCGCTGAACCCCGAGCTGAAGAACATCAATGCCTGGTTCAAGCGCGTGGACGCGCGTCCTAGCGCCAAGGCCAGCCTGCACCCGGCCTACGAGCAGGTGAAGATGAAGGGTTGATCGAACGCTCGATCTTCCCGCCGTACCCGAACCCCTCGCCTGCGCGAGGGGTTCTTTTTTTGGCCTTGCGGCACACTTCGGCGTCGCCACCCGCAGCCTTCCGATGCCCGAACCGCGCTTGCTGACCGATCTCGACAGCTGTGTCGATGCGATCCTCGACGCGGTTGGCAAGGATCCGAAGGTCGGGCTCGCGCTGGGCCTGGGCAAGCCGGTCGAACTGATCAACGCGCTGTACGCGCGCGCCAAGGCCGATCCTTCGATCCGCCTGACGATCCTCACCGCGCTGTCGCTGGAAAAGCCGATCCCCGGTTCGAAGCTCGAGGCGGCGTTCATGCAGCCGTTCCTCGATCGCGTGTTCGCCGGCGTTCCGGACCTGCACTACGCGTGCGATGCGAGCGCGCACAAGCTGCCGCCGAACGTGCGCGTGGTCGAATTCTTCTTCCGGCCCGCCAGCCGCCTGAACCATCCCGAGGCGCAACGCGACTACATCTCGACCAACTACACCTTTGCCGCGCGCGACGTCTTCGCACAGGGTTGCAACGTGGTGCTGCAATCGGTGGCGCGCCGCCAGACCGCGGATGGCACGCGCTACAGCCTCAGCTGCAATCCCGACACCGGCCCCGAGCTGATCGCGCTGATGCGCGGCGCGCAGGCGCGGGGCGAGCGGCCGCGAATCGCGATCGTCGCGGCGGTGAACGAGCATCTGCCGTACATGGCGCTCGATGCCGAGGTCGTGCCCGAAACCTTCGACATCGTGCTCGACGATCCGCGCGCGCAGGGCGCGCTGTTCTCCACACCCAAGACGCCGGTCGGGAGCGCCGACCACGCCATCGGGCTGTACGCCTCGTCGCTGGTGCGCGACGGCGGCACGTTGCAGATCGGCATCGGCAGCCTCGGCGATGCGATCGTGCACGCGCTGCGAATGCGCCATGCGCACAACGCCGACTATCGCGCCGCGCTCGATGCGCTGGGCGCCACCACGCGCCATGGCGCCGAGATCCTCGCCAACGGCGGCATCGATCCGTTCGAGCGCGGCCTGTACGGCGCCACCGAGATGTTCGTCGACGGCTTCTGGCAGCTGTTGCGCGCCGGCATTCTCACGCGCGAGGTCTACGACTTCTGGGCGCTGCAGCAGCTGATCAACGAAGGCGCCTGCGATCCGGCAGCGCTCGACGCATCGGTGCTCGACGGCTTCGTGCGCCTGGGCGTGCGCCTGATCCGCACCCAGGATTTCGCGCGCCTGCAGCACCACGGCCTGTTCCGCGACGACGTGCGCTACGAGAACGGTCACGTCGTGCTCGCCGATGGCCGCGCGATCCTGGCCAACGTGGCGAACCCCGATTCGCGCAAGGCGCTGGGCGAAGACGCGCTCGGCACGCGGCTGCGCCGCGGCGTGATCCTGCACGGCGGCTTCTTCCTCGGCCCGCGCGATTTCTACGACGCGTTGCGCGCGATGTCGCAGGACGAACGCGACCGCATCTGCATGACCGGCGTCGACAAGGTCAACCAGCTCGATCTGAACCCGCGCCTTTACCGCGAGCAGCGCATCCACGCGCGCTTCATCAACACCGGGATGATGGCCACGCTCAACGGCGCGGTCGTGTCCGACGGACTGGCCGATGGCCGTGTCGTCTCCGGCGTCGGCGGGCAATACAACTTCGTCGCGCAGGCGCACCAACTGCCGACCGGCCGCTCGATGCTGATGGTGCGCGCGGTGCGCGTGCCCGAGGACGGCGGTGGGCAGGCCACGAGCAACCTCGTCACCGACTACGGCCACTGCACGATTCCGCGCCATCTGCGCGACATCCTGATCACCGAGTACGGCATCGCCGACCTGCGCGCGCAGACCGACAGCGAAGTCGCCAAGCGCCTTCTGTGCGTGGCCGACTCGCGTTTCCAGTCGCATCTGCTGGAGACGCTGCAGTCGGCGGGACGCATCGAGAAAAGCTGGCGCATTCCCGATGCGTTCCGGCACAACACGCCGGAGTCGCTGAACGAGCGCCTGCGCGAGGCCACGCGCGCCGGCCATCTGCCCGCGTTTCCGTTCGGCAGCGATTTCACCGAGCAGGAGCTGCGGCTGGCCAAGGCGCTAAAGCAGGTCAAGGCTCGTGCGGCCTCGACGCCCAAATGGAGGCTCGCGCTCAAAGGCCTGTTCGGTCCGCAACCCGCCGCATCGCAGCGCACGGACCTGGCGAGGTTGGGACTGGATCGGCCGCAGTCGCTGGAAGACAAGGTCGCGCGCGCGCTGTTGCTGGAAGCGCTATCTCCACGGTAGCCCGGGCGAAGCCCGGGATCGATGTGCGCGACGCAACGCCCCGGCCACGGGTACTGAAGCACGCGTGCGGGGCCGGTATGATCGCCGGCCTTTTTCCTGCCCGCCCGCCGCCTCATGTGGTTCCGCAACCTGCTGCCCTATCGCCTGGACGGAAGCTGGACGATGTCCGCCGGGGACTTCGAAAAGAAGCTTGCCTCGCGCACCCTGCAGCCCTGCACCGGACTCACCGCGCAGACGCAGGGCTGGGTCTCGCCGCGCGGCGACGATCAGCCGCTGGTCTATGGCCAGGGCCGTGAGCTGCTGTTCGCATTCGGCACCGAGACCAAGCTGCTACCGGCTTCGGTGGTGCGTGACGCGACCAAGGCGCGCGCCGCGCAGACCGAGAAGCGCCTGGGATTCAGGCCGGGCAAGAAGCAGCTGCGCGAGATCAAGGAGCAGGTCCACGCCGAACTGCTGCCCAAGGCTTTCGCCAAGCGCAGCGCCACGCGCGCGTGGATCAATCCCGAAGCGGGCTGGCTGGTGGTGGACAGCGCCAGCGCCAAGCGCGGCGACGAGCTCACCACGCTGCTGCGCGACACGCTGGGCGAGTGCCCGTTCTTTCCGCTCGACACGGCGCAGTCGCCGATGAGCTGCATGACCGCGTGGCTGTCCAAGGGCGACGGCCCCGGCCGGTTCGACCTGGACCAGGACTGCGAGATGAAGAGCGGCGGCGACGATCCGGCCGCGGTGCGCTTCGCCCGCCACGGCCTGGAAGGCGACGACGTGCGCCGCCACGTCAAGGACGGCAAGTCGGTCACCAAGCTCGGCCTGGTCTGGAACGATCGCGTGCGCCTGGTGCTCGCCGATCCCGGCGTGGTGCGGCGCGTGCGCTTCGAGATGATCGAGCAGGATCGCGTCGAGAACGAACCGCAGGGCGATGCCGACGAACGCTTCGATGCCGACTTCGCGCTGATGAGCGGCGAGCTGACCAAACTGCTCGGCGACCTGCTCGAAGCACTCGGCGGCGCGGCGGCGCGGTAGGGCGGGAAAGCGGCCGCGTCAGCGGCCGCGCATCCCGCCGGAGAATGTCGACCCCGGCGGCATGCGCGGCCTTCGGCGGCTCTCCCGCCCTACGCAACATGTCACACGGTCAGCAGCTCTTCGAAGAACGCGCCGATCCGGCGCTGTCGATCGACGAAGTGGATCTCGAGGATCCAGTGGCGCTCGCGGCCCCGCGAGTCGAGCCCGCGCATCCGCTCGTGGTGCCGGGCGTCGGCCACGCCGCTGGTCATGTTCTCCGGCAGATCCTTGTGCGGAAACTCGCCGACCAGGTGTCCCGCGATGATCCCGCCGCATTCCCACCCGGCCTGCGCCGCCAGCACGTGGAGGTGTTCGAACAGCTGCGCGCCGGTGATGTCCGGATGGTCGTTGAAGTGCTGCTTGGCCAGCCCGAACGCGCGCTCCGCGTCGGCCACCAGGCGTCGCTTGTGCGGATCGTCGCCGACCACGAACGTGCGACCGACGTCGGCCTCCCAGGCCTCGAACACCGGGCCGAGGTCGATGAAGACGATGTCGTCCTCGTCGATCACGCGCTCCGGCGGGTTTTCGTTGTAGATCGCCAGCGTGTTCGGCCCCGCGCGTACGAGGCGCTTGTGCCAGTTCACGCGCAGGTCGAACTCGCGCTCGCCCAGCTCGGCGATCTCGCGCGTCAGCCGCGACTCCGTGATGCCCGGCCGGATCAGCTCGCGCTCGATGCGGTCGAACAGCGCGACCGCCTTTCGCTGGGCCTGCGCCAGCGCGGCGCTGCGATCGGTCTCGGCCGTCATGGCGCGCCGATCAGCTCAGGTAGGTGTAGCCGGTGAGCCCGGCGTCGAGCTCGGCGAGCAGCTCCACTTTCTGCGCGGACGAGATCCCGCTCGCGCGATCGAGCTTGCGTCGATAGCTCTTGGCCAGTTCCTCGGGCGCCAGGTGCACGTAGCGCAGCAGCTCGTCGGTGCGATCGCCGTGCTCGTGTGCTTCGAGCCGCCAGCCGTCGGGGGCCGCGGCATCCAGCACCACGTTCACCGCGTTGGTGTCGCCGAACAGGTTGTGGATGTCGCCGAGGATCTCCTGGTAGGCCCCGACCATGAAGAAGCCCAGCAGATACGGCTCGCCGTCGCGCAACGGGTGCAGCGCCAGCGTCGGCGTCAGACCTTCGCGATCGACGTACGCGTCGAGGCGTCCGTCCGAATCGCAGGTCAGGTCGCACAGGCGCGTGCGCTGTTCGGGGCGCTCGGTCAGCCGATGGATCGGCATGATCGGAAACACCTGGTCGATGGCCCACGAGTCGGGCACCGACTGGAACACCGAGAAGTTGCAGAAATACTTGGCGGACAGCTTTTCGCGCAGTTCGTCGAGGGTTTCGCGATGCGCGCGCACTTCCGGATCGAGCAGCGGGATCACCGCGCGCGCCACGGCGTAATGCGAGCGTTCCGCCGCGGCGCGGCCGGCGAGCGACAGCTTGCCTTCTCCGTAGTGCGCGTGCGCCTCGGCCAGCAGCGTGCGCGCCTCGAACAGGCTCTCGAGCGGACCGCGTTCGGCCACTTCGGCGAGCAGGTCGTGCAACTCGTGGAGCACCGGGTGCGCCTCGGGCGCCGGGGCGGCGACGTCGCCGTCGTCGATGATCTCCTGGTCGACCACGTTGGCGATCAGCACCGCGTGGTGCGCGGTGAGCGCGCGTCCGGACTCGCTGATCAGGTTGGGCTCGGGCTCGCCGGATTCGGCGCAGACCTCCTGCAGCGTGCGCACGATGCTGCGCGCGTACTCGCGCACCGAATAGTTCATCGAACAGTAGCTGCGCGAACGCGTGCCCTCGTAGTCCACGCCCAGGCCGCCGCCGACGTCGACCACGTCCACCGGCGCGCCCAGGCGGCGCAGCTCCACGTAGAAGCGCGCGGCCTCGCGCATGCCGCGCGCCACGTCCTGCACGTTCGCCACCTGCGATCCGAGGTGGAAGTGCACCATGCGGATCGCGTCCAGAAAGCCGGCGCGGCGCATCATCTCGACGGCTTCCAGCACCTGCGGCGTCGCCAGTCCGAACTTCGACTTCTCGCCGCCGGTGTTCTGCTGCGAGGAATCCGAGTGGCTGGCCAGGCGCACACGCAGCCCGACCAGCGGCGCGACGTCGAGTGCACGCGACTCCTGGATCACCAGCGGCAGTTCGGACAGCTTCTCGACCACGATGTAGACGCGATGCCCGATCTTCTGTCCGATCAGCGCACGCCGGATGTACGCGCGGTCCTTGTAGCCGTTGCAGACGATCACGCTGTCGGGGCGCGCCAGGCCCAGCACCGCGGCGAGCTCGGGCTTGGAGCCGGCCTCGATGCCGACGCGATCGCCGCCGTGGCCCAGGATCGCTTCGACCACGCTGCCCTGCTGGTTGACCTTGATCGGGTAGACGCCGGTGTAGCCCCCGCCGTAGCCGTACTCGCCGATCACCGTGGCGAATGCGCCGGCCAGCGCATCGACGCGGTCGCGCAGGATGTCGGTGAAGCGCACCAGCACCGGCAGCTCGAGGCCTTCGCCCGGCAGGCGCAGCGCCAGCTCGTGCAGGTCCACCGCTCCCGGCGAGCGTTCGCGAAACGGCCGCACGACGACGTTGCCCGCGTCGGACACGTCGAAATAGCCCTCGCCCCAGTTGGGCATGTTGTAGAGGCCGCGGGCCTGCGACGGGGTCCAGGGTTTCACGAGGTGGTCACCGAATGGGGAAGCGCGAGCCGTATACTCGCCGTCCGATTTTAGGCGGCGCGCAGGTTTCCGACATGACACTGGATCAGAGCTGGTTCTCGGAGGCGGTCGCCGCCACCGGTACGGCGTTCTCCCTCAAGGGCCACAAGCTGCACGAGGAGCAGACGCCGTACCAGAAGATCGAGATCTGGGAGACCCAGACGTTCGGATATCTGATGACCATCGACGGCTGCACGATGGTCTCGACGCGGGACAATTTCCTGTACCACGAGATGATGTCGCACGTGGCGCTGCACTCGCATCCCGACCCGCAGAACGTGGTCATCGTCGGCGGCGGCGACTGCGGCACGCTCAGCGAAGTGCTCAAGCATCCCGGGGTGAAGTCGGCCACCCAGGTCGAGATCGACGAGCGCGTGACCCGCCTGTCGGAGAAGTACTTCCCGGAACTGTGCACGCGCAATTCCGATCCGCGCGCGACGCTGTTCTTCGGCGACGGCATCAAGTGGATGAAGGAGGCCAGGCCCGGTTCGATCGACCTGATCATCATCGACTCGACCGATCCGGTCGGACCGGCCGAGGGCCTGTTCGGAAAGCGTTTCTATCTCGACTGCATCAAGGCCCTGAAGCCCGACGGCATGCTGGTGCAGCAGTCCGAATCGCCGCTGCTGCACCTGGATCTGATCGGCGAGATGCACTCGGCGATGCGCGAGGCGGGCTTTGCGCGCACCCACCTGTTCCACTTTCCGCAGGTGATCTATCCGTCGGGCTGGTGGTCGGGATCCATCGCCACCCGGAGCGATGCGCCGCTGCGCGAGCGCCTCGACGCCAAGGCGCTCGCGGCGCTGGAGACGAAGTTCTACAACGCCGACACGCATCGGGGGGCCTTCGCGCTGCCCTCGTACGTGCGCGAAGCGCTCGACCGCGACTGAGACGCGCCGCTACGCCTACAGCTTGCGCAGCGTGAACACCATGAAGGTGTAGCGCAGATCGAACTCGCGCCAGTGGACCACGCGGTCCTTGGCGGTCAGGTCGAGCGGCCCGGTCAGTTCCAGCCCGTGCGCACGCGCCATCCCGATGGCCTCTTCGATCTGCGCCTTGTCGAAGACGCGGATCGGAGCGCCGTACGCGCGCTGCCCGCGGCAGTCGGTCGGCGTCTCGAAGTAGTCGGTCGAGGTCACCAGGTGTCCGCCCGGGACCAGGATCCTCGACATCTCGGCAAAGTAAGCGTCCACGTCCACGCCGTGCTCGATCACGCTCAGGCAGGTGATCGCATCGAAGCTCCCGGGCGCGAAATCCGTGCGCGTGATGTCGGCGTGCTGGTAGCGGATCGACGCGCGCTGGATCGGGCGGTCGTACACGAGGTTGCCCGCGGTCAGATCGCGATAGCCGTAGTAGTAGAGCCACGGCAGGATCATCGAATACGTCTCGCCGCCCGCATCGAAGATCCGTCCGTTGGTCGGCACGTGGCGGCGGACCACGTCCAGCGCCGCAAGGCAGTCCCAGTTCTTGGGCAGATCGTCCACCAGCGGCAAGCCGATGGCCCGCACCCGATCGACCGATTGGCGGACCTGTGCCATGTCCATCAGCACGCCGTTGTGCCACGGCGCGTCGGGCTCGGCGCGGGGTGCGTCGGAACGCGCGCCATGACGCAGGCGCATCGACAGCCGAAATCCCGGGTCCGAAGTTTCGACGCCGCGCAGCAGCGCGGTCTTGACCGGTCTGAGCATCGTGACCATGGCCTTGAGCATGCCTCCCTCGTGATGTGGGCTCACGTCATTCGACAAAGGACGAGAGCACCTTGACGTAATTCGCCTGGATGCTGATGGAGGGCTCCGTGATGGAGTACGACGCCTGGCGTCCGTGTGCATTCCAGTCCCGATACGACTTCTGCGGCGGCTGCCCGACCGGCGGAACGAGCGCCGGCGGCACCCCGTCCTTCAAGGCGCTCGCGTTGGGGCCGCCGGTGACGAAACCGGGCGCGGGACCGCATTCGGATTCGAGTGCGTTGGACCAGCGCGAACCGGGCGCGAACCACTGGCTGAACGCCTCGTTGACCGAGCGCGTCGCGCCCAGCGGATACATGTTGGTCATGTAGACCATGCCGAACGGATTGACGCCGTGCAGGTAGTGCAGCGTCTCGAGCGCCCGGGCGCGAAATTCGGTCGCGCGCCCGGGCATCAGCCCGAAGGCCGGCATGTCGAGATTGCTGCCCGCGTAGTTGAGGCGGATGGTGTTGCTGCCCCAGTGGTACTGCTCCCGGTGCAGGTAGTTGCGATAAAGGTCTTCGTCGTCGATGCCGTAGACGTGGGTCTTTGCCGATCCGGCGTCCGCCAGCTTGGCTTCGAGAATCGAGCGCTTCACGTCCGGATCCGCGCCGGCAAGCGTGGTGTAGAACAGCAGCGAATCGCCGAAATGCGCGTCGTAGCGCGACCAGCCGAAATCGTGGAACGGACGCAGGCGCCGGTAGTTCGCCTTCACGTGGATGTTGAAGCGCGGCTCGCCCGTGATCGCGAACAGGTAGATGGCGGCGACGACCGAGAGCGCGTCCTGCGTCGGTGCGTCCACGTCGGCGTCGCCCGACAGCACTTTCTGTTCGTCGCAATCGGTTTCTCGCCGCGGGCTTTCGGTGAAAGCGTCGAATCCGCGCGCCGCACGTCGCCGAAGATCGCGCGCCTGACGCTCGAGGCCGTGCACGCGATCGAGCACCAGCGCCGCGTGGGCGAACATCGCGGCCGACGAGATCGTCGCCGAGGTGCAGGTTCCCACGTAGTAGCGCGCCTGACGGTCGCTGCTCGGCGGTGACGCCGGCGCATGCCGGGTCACACCCACCTTGAGCAACGAAGTCCCATCCTTGTTCTGCATTTTTTTCAGCCAGTCGATCTGCCAAAGCACTTCGTCGAGCAGGTCGGGCACGCCGTTGCCGGACTCGGGAATGCCGACGTCGTCCGTGAACGCGCCGGGGGCCCGCAGGTAAGCCGTGAGCAAGGAATGTACCGCCCCGCTCGCGAAGGTCACGTACTTGTTCGTATCCCCCGCATCGAACCAGCCGCCGCTGAGGTCCCGTGCGCTCGAGGCGTCTTTCGGACGACGGATGTCCCGCGCTTCGGTGTCCTGCAATTTGCCGGCATACGCGGGGGAATCCGTCCAACATGCATCGGCGAACGGCTGCGACTTTGCACATCCACTGCGTTGATAGAAGAACACGCGCAGCGCTGTACGCAGCAGCGGCGCGTAAACGGCACGGTCGATGCGAAACACGGCCGACCGCCGACCGCGTTCCCGATCGAACAGGTAGTAGGCGCCGGGTTCCCGAACGCGGGTGAAGTCGAACCACCAGCCGGAATCGCCCGACGAAGGCTGGACCGCGCCGCCGCGCCACGGCTGCAGCGGTCCGGAGAACACCACGCGGTGGTTGGCGGCCGATCGCACGTCGTAGCCGGTGCGACCGGGGGCGAAACGGTCGCCTGCATCGAAGCCCCGATGGGGTGTGCGGATCACCGCCACCTTCGGGTCGGTGGGGCGGTAGCCGAATTGGTCGACGAGGATATGAGGATCAAAGGGAGGGGTCGAAGGGTTCTGCGACGCGGTGGTGCGAGCCACGGCGGAGCCGCTGCACAGCACGCCGACGAGGACCAGAGCCAGCGCGAGGCCCGCGCCGGAGCCGCCTTTCCGAGCGTTTTTGATCATGTTTCGCGTGCCGTCATACGACCGAATACCATCCGCAAATGAAGGTCGACTCTGCAATTTCGCGTCCACCGCTGGCAAATGCGCCGACGCGGACGTGGTCGCGCGATGCCATGCATCCCTGGCCGGTGACGTTGCTGTGGTCCTGCGCCTTCGTCTTCACCGTCATCGAGATCACGAACACCACGTTCGGCGCGATGACGCTGAGCTTCAAGCAGATGTGGCTGCCGCCGCTGCTGTTCGCCGGGTTCCTGATCGTGCGCCGCTTCAGCCTGACGCTCGCGCTGCTACCGCACCTGAACACCGGCATGTTCCTGACGCTGGCCTGGGCTCTGCTCAGCGCCGCGTGGTCGCCGTTGCCGGGCTACACGGTGTCCCAGGTGGTGGCGATCACCGGCGTGTCGATGATCGCGATCGCGTTCAGCGTCGTGTCCTGGCGCCCGGGGCGGTTCGAGGACGTGCTGACGACGACGGTGACCACGGTGCTGGTGCTCTCGCTGGTCTATGCCGTGGTCTTCCCTGCATGGGGCGTGCACTCGGAATCCGACTTCTCGCTGGCCGGATCGTGGCGCGGCATCACGTACCAGAAGAACTCGCTCGGCCAGGTTGCCACCGTCGGCCTGATCCTGTGGACCTACCGGATGCTGACGCGCCGCAATTCGTGGCAGGCGTGTCTGCTGGGCATCGCGTTGTCGGTCTTCATGGTGGTGAAGTCGCGCAGCAACACCGCGCTGGTGGCCGCAACGCTGTCCTGCATGATGATGTTCGCGATCCTGCGGCCGGCGCTGCTGCTGAGCGGCGCGGCGCGGCAGCTGATCTTCGTGTCGCTGGCCCTGGTCATCCCGGTGGTCGGCTTCCTGGCCGTCGCCACCGATCTGCTGCAACCGATCGGCGAGTTCTTCGGCAAGGGCGGCACGTTCACGGGCCGCGCCGACATCTGGCGAGAGGTCTTCGTCGAGATCGCCAAGCATCCGATCATGGGGATCGGCTTCAGCGCGTTCTGGGGCGGCGAGTACTCGCTGGCCGGCAACATCATCCGCAAGCTGGGCTGGGCGGTCCCCGGCGCGCACAACGGCTATCTCGACATCATCAACGAGCTCGGCCTGATCGGCATCACGTTCTTCGCGATCTTCCTGGCGCTGCATGCCCGTGCGCTGGGCCAGTTGTCGCGGTTCGATCGTCCGAGGTTCGCGCTGCTGGCGGGCCTGTTCCTCTACCTCGTGCTGGTCGACTTCTCCGAGAGCGGCTGGTTTCGTCCCATCACGCAGACGCACCTGATCGGCATGTACTGCTCCATCGAAGTCTCCCGTCTCCTGCTGCAGCGCCGTTTCGCGCTCGCCAGCCACCGCGAGGCGCAACGCCCGTGATCGTCCGCGCAAAAGCGCCTCTGCGGCTGGGTCTGGCCGGCGGCGGCACCGACGTGTCGCCCTACTCCGATACCTACGGCGGATGCGTGCTCAACGCGAGCATCGACATGCACGCCTACACCACGATCGAACCGCTGCCCAACGGCGGGCTCGAGTTCGTGGCAAAGGATCTGCAGCAGTCCTTCAGTGCGCCGACCGGAGCGGCGGTGCCGCTGGAAGGCGCGCTGATGCTGCACAAGGCCGTGCACGCGCGGGTCGTGCACGATTTCATGGGCGGGCGACGTTCGCTGCCGGTTCGCGTCACCACCTATTCGGACGCCCCGCCCGGATCGGGCCTGGGCACGTCCTCGACGCTGGTGGTGTCGATCCTGGCGGCCTACCAGGAACTGCTGAAGCTGCCGCTGGGCGATTACGACCTCGCCAAGCTCGCGTACGACATCGAGCGGCGCGACTGCGGTCTGTCGGGCGGCAAGCAGGATCAGTACGCGGCGACGTTCGGCGGTGTGAACTTCATGGAGTTCTCGGCCGACGACAAGGTGGTCATCAATCCGCTGCGGATCCGCGAGCCGATCCTCAACGAGCTGCACTCGCGCATGCTGCTGTACTACACCGGGCAGTCGCGCGAGTCGGCCAAGATCATCGACGACCAGATCAGGGCGGTGTCGACC
Source organism: Panacagrimonas sp. (assembly GCF_020697055.1). Classification (GTDB taxonomy): domain Bacteria; phylum Pseudomonadota; class Gammaproteobacteria; order Nevskiales; family Nevskiaceae; genus Panacagrimonas. The sequence goes on from NZ_JAJFBP010000009.1 coordinate 58,213, forward strand.
GACAACCGCCAGTCGGTCGACTCGATGCACGAGGTCAAGCGCATCGCCTTCGAGATGAAGGAGCGTCTGCTCAAGAACGATCTCGACGGCGTCACCGACCTGTTCCGGTCGTCGTGGGAAGCCAAGAAGAAGATGGCGGCTTCGATTTCCAACGCCGACATCGAGCGCGCCGCGGGTGTGGCGATGGATGCCGGAGCGCAGGCGGTGAAGGTCTCCGGCGCGGGCGGCGGCGGCTTCATGATCATCCTGACCAACCCGACACAGAAGCTCGACGTCCAGCGCGCGCTGGCCGACACCGGCGGACAATTCGTCCGTTTCAACTTCGTCTCTCAAGGAGTCCAGACATGGGCGCGATAAACGTGGCCGCGGTGAGGGCGATGATCGTCGCCTCGCTCGAGGCCAAGCAGAAAGTCCTGGGCGACGAGCGACTGCTGGCCGCCATCGTCGAGGTCGCGGAGCAGGTCGAGCGTGCGCTGCGCGCCGGCAACAAGGTGATGCTCGCGGGCAACGGCGGCTCGGCCGCGGACTCGCAGCACATCGCGGCGGAGTTCGTCAGCCGTTTCGAGTTCGATCGGCCGGGACTGCCGTCGATCGCGCTGACCACCGACACCTCGATGCTCACCGCCATCGGCAACGATTACGGCTACGAGCACGTGTTCTCCCGCCAGGTGCAGGCCAACGGACGTGCCGGCGACGTCTTCATCGGCATCTCCACGTCCGGCAACTCCAAGAACGTCATGCTGGCCGTCGAAGCGTGCAAGAAGATGGGCATCACCACCGTGGCGCTGTGCGGCGCCGGCGGCAAGCTCAAGGATCTGTGCGACCACGCGCTGGCGGTACCGTCCACGCACACCCCGCGCATCCAGGAGAACCACATCCTGATCGGCCACGCCATCTGCGCGCTGGTCGAAGAAGCGATCTGGGGCGAAGAGTACAAACCCAAACCGGCCCTCAAAGCCTTGTGATCGGCATTCGACTCGGTGCGTCGCGGCGCGGCCGCGACGGGGTGCGGGACGCGGCCCGCCCGATCAAGGCGATCCGGCATCGTCCGATCGGCTCGCGGGTGCGCACGTGATCGATCAGGCGGTCATCCTCGCCGGAGGCTTCGGCACGCGGCTCGCGGCCGTGGTCTCTGACGTGCCCAAGCCGATGGCGCCCGTTGCCGGCCGGCCGTTCCTCGAACGCCTGCTCGATCGGCTCGAATCGCAGGGCGTCCGCCACGCGGTGCTGGCGGTCGGCTATCGCAGCCAGATCATCCGCTCGCATTTCGGCGCGGCGCGCGGCGCGATGAAGCTGAGCTACTCGGAGGAGACCGAACCGCTGGGCACCGGCGGTGCGTTGCGACAGGCGTTCGACTCGCAGGCGCTGAGTCGCGCCATCGCGCTCAACGGCGACACCTGGTGCGACGTCGATCTGCACGCGCTGTCGCGCAGCCACGCCGCCGCCGGCACGCTGGCGACGCTCACGCTGGTCCACCAGGACGACGCCTCGCGCTTCGGCACCGTGGACATCGATCCACGCGGACGGGTCAGCGGGTTTCGCGAAAAGCGCCCCGACGCGGGCGGCGGACTGATCAACGCCGGCGTCTACGCGCTGGATCGCGGCGTGTTCGACCTGGCGCCGGCGGCGATGCGCTTTTCGTTCGAGAACGACGTGCTGCAGGCGCGCGCCGCCGAGGGCCGCTTCGGATCGCACATCGCGCACGGCGCCACGTTCATCGACATCGGCGTGCCGGACGACTACGCGCGCGCCCAGACGCTGCTGGCCCGCGCATGAGCACGCAAATCGGCAACCCGGCGGCGGGGACGGTGAACGTCGCGGGCGTGGAGCTGCACGACCTGTCGCGCGCCGAACTGCTGCAGCGCCTCAACGACGGGGTGTTCTTCAACCCCAACGTCGACGTGATCATGAAGCTGCGCCGCGATCCCGAATTCTTCGAGATGTTCCATCGCGCCGAGTTCCGCATCTGCGACAGCCGCATCGTCGAGCTCGGCGCGCGGTTCCTCGGGACGCCGGTCAAGGAGAAGATCTCCGGCTCGGATTTCTTCGGCGAGTTCTGCCACTACCACCGCGCCAACCCCGACGTTCGCGTGTTCCTGCTCGGCGCCGGGCCGGGTGTCGCGGAGCAGGCTCGGCGGCGCATCAACGATCGTGAAGGTCGCGAGATCATCGTGGCCGCGCATTCGCCCAGCTTCGGTTTCGAGCACAAGCCGCAGGAGAGCAGCGAACTGGTCGATCGCGTCAACGCGTCGGGCGCAACCGTGCTGGCGGTGGGCGTGGGCGCGCCCAAGCAGGAGAAGTGGATCATGCGCAACCGCGACTACATGCCCGGTGTGCGCGTGTTCATGGCGGTGGGCGCCACCATCGACTTCGAGGCCGGCGTGCTGCCGCGCGCGCCCGAATGGATGCAGAAGTTCGGCGTGGAGTGGGCGTACCGGCTGTGGCGCGAGCCGCGCCGGCTGTGGCGCCGCTATCTGCTGGAGAACACCCCCTTCCTGTGGTTGATGGTGCTCCAGCGGCTCGGGCGGCTGCCGGGTACGCCGCAGCACAGGCACTGAGGCGCGCGTGCTCTTCAATTCGCCGGAATTCCTGTTCGCGTTCCTGCCGCTGACGCTGGCGTTGTTCTTCCTGTTCGGAAGCCGGCTGGGCGCACGCGCCGCGATGTTCTGGCTGATCGCCGCCTCGCTGTTCTTCTACAGCTGGTGGGAGCCCAAGAATCTGCTGCTGCTGGTGTTCTCGCTGCTGTTCAACTACCGGCTCTCGCAGTGGCTGATCGCCCGCACCGAGGCCGGGCGGCCGAGCAAGCCCGGACTGGTCCTGGGCATCGCGGTGAACCTGGGACTGCTGGGCTGGTTCAAGTACGCCAATTTCTTCGCCGACAACATCGGATCGCTGGTCGGCCGGGATTGGGACTTCGGCACGATCGTGCTGCCCCTGGCGATCTCGTTCTTCACCTTCCAGCAGATCAGCTACCTGGTGGACGGCTATCGCGGGCAGGTGCAGCGCTGCTCGGCGCTGGACTACACGCTGGTGGTCACGTTCTTCCCGCACCTGATCGCGGGCCCGATCGTGCGCTACCAGTCGGTCCTGCCGCAGTTCAAGGTTCCCGGCGTGTTCGCCTGGGACGCCAATCGCGTCGGCTGCGGCCTGACGCTGTTCGTGATGGGCCTGTTCAAGAAGATGGTGTTCGCCGACGGCATCGCGCCGTACGCGAACTCGGCGTTCGATGCGGCCGCGCAGGGCGTGACGCTGACTTTCAGCGAAGCCTGGATCGGTGCGCTGGCCTACACCTGCCAGCTCTATTTCGATTTCTCCGGCTACTCGGACATGGCGATCGGCATCGCCTGGATGTTCGGCATCCGCTTCGCGCTCAACTTCGACTCGCCGTACAAGGCCACGTCGATCATCGATTTCTGGCGGCGCTGGCACATGACGCTGTCGGCGTTCCTGCGCGACTACCTCTACATCGCGCTCGGCGGAAGCCGCCACGGCGCGGTACGCCGCTACGCCAACCTCGCGACCACGATGCTGCTCGGCGGCCTGTGGCACGGCGCCGGCTGGACGTTCGTCGTGTGGGGCGGCCTGCACGGCTCGTATCTGGTGGTGAACCACGGCTGGCGCGCGCTGTCGGCGCGCCTGGGTTTCACAGACGAGCGCCCGCTGCTGCCGCGACCGGTCGCGTGGCTGATCACGTTCCTGGCGGTGGTCGCGGCCTGGGTGCTGTTCCGCGCCCACGACCTGTCCTCGGCCGGCTCGATGCTGGCCTCGATGGTCGGCGTCCACGGCTTCGAGTGGGCGTTCACCGCCAACGTCGGCATCCCGCGGCGCTACGCGGTGATCGGCATCGTCGTGCTGCTGGGCATCGCGGTGACCATGCCCAACACGCAGCAGTGGCTCGCGCGTTTTTCGCCCGCACTGGACCGGCCGGATCGCACGCTGTTGCGTCCGGTCCAGCGCATGGTGGATCGGGTGCACTGGCGGCCGGGCGTGATGTGGAGCGCGCTGGGCGGCGCGATGGCGGCGGCGTGCGTGCTGTCGCTGACGCGCGTCAGCCAGTTCATCTACTTCCAGTTCTGACGAGGACCGCATGAGCGACGGCCGGTTCTCGTTCGTGGCGTTCGCAGGCGTGCTGCTGCTGGTGCTGGGGCTGGCCGGCGCGCTCAACTACCTGGTCGATCCGCTGTGGTACGCGAAGGGCAACCGGATCACCGACAAGAACTTCTCGTTCAACGAGCGCATCTCCAAGATCAACCTGCTGAACCGTACCGCCGACCAGGACTGGGACTGCCTGATCCTGGGCTCGTCGCGCGTGACGATGCTGCGCCAGTCGCGGTTCGAAGGACTGCGCTGCTTCAACCTCGCGCTCAAGGGCGCCGAGGCGGCCGAGGAGCTCGCCTACGGCCGCCATGCGCGCGACAAGGGTCTGCGGCCGCGCGTGCTGATCGTGGCCGTGGACGATTTCAACTTCATCGAGCGCAGGCAGACCGCGCGCCGCGCGGCGCCGCGCGTCGAGGGCACGCCCAGCGCCTGGCATGCATTCTTCTCCACCGACGTGCTGACGTTCTCGCTGATGACGCTGGCCGGGGTCTCGCCGGAGTCCAACTACTACGATCGTCGTTTCGAACAGCAGCTGCTGTATGCGCCGCCGCCGTTCGAGCCCAAGGTCGAGGACAAGCCCGATCTGCCGTGCTCGATGGAGCACGTCGAGACGTTCCGGCAGCTGCGCGCGCTGTTCCCCGAGGCCAGGGCGCTGGCCTACGCGCCGCTGATGTCGCCGTGGTACCAGTTCACCGACGTCTACACGCGCGGCCTGCTCGACTGCACGATCGAGGCGTTCCACGCCGTGTCGCGCGACTACGACGCCTTTCTCGACTTCGGCATTCCCAGCCCGGTCACGCTCGACAATTCGCTGACGCTCGACGGGACGCACTACACGCCCGAGGCCAACGACGCGGTCGCGCGCGGACTGCAGGGCCAGGCCGGCGAGATGGCCCTCGACGTCAAGGCCATGAGCCTCGAGCAATACCGAGGGGCGGTGCGTTCGCGCCTTCATGCGTTCGCCGCCGAGCACCGGCTGCTCGGCCTGTGGAAGGACTGAGGCGATGACGCTCGCCGCCGCCGCCCTGCTGGTGCTGGTCTCGCTGCCGGTCTGGTTCGTGGCCGCCTACCTGCTGCTGCTGACCCTGCTCAGCGGCAGGCCGGAGGTGCCACGCGCGGTGGCACGAAGCGCGCGCTTCGTGGTGGTGGTGCCGGCGCACGACGAGGCGGCCGGCATCGCGCGGACCGTGCGCAGCCTGCTCGCGCTCGACTGGCCGACGCACGCGCGCCGCGTGTGCGTGGTGGCGGACAACTGCACCGATGCGACCGCGGACCTCGCCCGTGCGGCCGGCGCCGAAGTGATCGAGCGCCAGGACGACGAGCGTCGCGGCAAGGGCTATGCGCTGGAGTTCGCGTTCGCGCAGCTGCTTGCGCAGGGCGGTTTCGACGCCGTGGTCGTGGTCGACGCCGACACCGCGGTGTCGGCGCAGCTGCTCGCGGCGTTCGCGGCGCGGCTGGAACGCGGCGCACAGGCCTGCCAGGCGTTCTACGGCGTGCTCAACCCGCACGCCGGCTGGCGCACGCGGCTGATCACGATCGCGCTGGCGATCTTCCATCGGCTGCGCGGGCGCGGGCGCGAAGCGCTCGGTCTGTCCTGCGGCCTGCGCGGCAACGGCATGTGCTTCACCGCGGACACGCTGCGGCGCGTTCCGCATCGCGCGTTCTCGATCGTCGAGGACCTCGAATACGGCCTGCTGCTGGGCCGCGCCGGCATCCGCGTGCAATACGTGGACGAGGCGTACGTGCTGGGCGAGATGGTGTCGTCGGAGAAGTCGGCGCGCTCGCAGCGCCAGCGCTGGGAAGGCGGTCGCGCGCAGATGGTGAGCCGCTACGGATGGCCGATCCTGCGCGAGGCGCTCGATCGTCGCGATCGCCTGCTGTTCGACCTGGCGCTGGACGTGCTGATCCCGCCGCTGGGCAGCGTCGCGCTCGCCGCCGTGGGCCTGGCGGTGCTCGGCGCGATCCTCGCGGCCGCGGGCTGGATCGGGCCTTTCGTCGCGATCTGGGCCTTGGGTCCGCTGGCGATCCTGCTGCTGCACGTGGGCCGCGGCGTGGTGCTCAGCGGCCTGGGGCTGAGCGGCTGGACCACACTGGCGCGCGCGCCGCTCTACCTGGCGTGGAAGCTGTCGTTGCGGCTGAGGCGGCGTCCGGACGGCAACCAATGGGTCCGCACCGAGCGCGAACCCGGATCGGGCTCGGAGTCCGACCGGCCATGATCCGCCGACTGTCGCAAAGCGCTTCGCTGCGCCTGTTCAGCACCGCGGTGATCGACCAGGCGATGTTGTCCGCAGCGAACTTCGCGGTCGGCCTGCTGATGATCCGCTACGCCCCGGGCCACGAGTACGGCTACTACGTGCTGGCGTTCTCGAGCATCCAGCTGCTGGTCAGCGCGCAGGGATCGTGGATGTCCGGACCGCTGGCGGTGCTGGCGCCCAAGCGCACCGACGAGGAACGCCGCCTGATGGTGGGCGTGATCGAGTCGAGCCAGCGTCGCTTCGTGCGTCGCTGGGCGATCGCGGCCGCGCCGCTTCCGCTGCTCGGTGCGACGCTGCACCTGTGGCCGTGGCACGACGCGTGGATCGCGTGCGCGACGGTCGTGGCCGGATGGATGACGTTGCGCCGCGAGTACATGCGCTCGGTGCTGATGATCTACAACCGGCCCAGCGCGGTGCTGCAGCTCGACATGGTCTACGTCGCGGTGCTGATCTCCGCCGCGCTGCTCGCCTCGCTCGCGGTGCCGGCCGCCGGCGCCGGTGCGGTGCTGGGCCTGGCCATCGCCGCGGCGCTCGGCGGCTGGCACGGACGCCGCAGCATCCATCGATCGGTCGGATGGCAGGCGGGCCCCGCGCAACAGGCCTGGCTGGATCTGCGTCCGCTGGCCAAGTGGGGAACGCTGTCGGCGATGATCTACTGGGTCTACTCGCAGTCGTACAACTTCGTGCTCGCGGGACACCTGGGGCTGGCCGAGGTCGTCGACGTGAACGCCGCGCGCCTGATGCTGATGCCGATCACGCTGCTGAGCGTCGGCGTCGGCAGCCTGCTGATTCCCAACGCCGCCGGCTGGCTGCACCGCGAGGGCCTGCCGTACCTGGTACGACGCCTGTGGGGGTTCTGCGCCGGCCTGCTGATGCTGGCGCTGATCTACATCGCGTTCATCTGGTGGTGCCACGAATGGGTCGCGCGCGATCTGATGCGCGAGAACATCGGCTCGCTCAAGCTGCTGCTGGCGATGTGGTCGATCCTGCTGGCCACCAGCATGGTGCGCGACGTGTTCCAGTCCGCGCTGATCGCGCTGCAGCGCTATCGCGAGATGGCGGCGCTCACCGCGGCGGCGGCGATGTGCGCGCTGGGCAGCATGCTGCTGCTGATTCCGCGCCTGGGCGCGCCGGGCGCGATGGGAGGGATGCTGGTGGGCGAAGCCATCAGCCTGTCGGGCGTCGCGCTGCTGCTGGCGCAGAGCTATCGGCGCCACCGCGCGCCACCGGTGGTTCCTTCGGCATGAGAACGACATGACGCCGCGGCGCATCGCCATCGTCGCCAGCTTCCGCATCTTCCCGGCCGAAACCGGCGGGCACCTGCGCACGGCCGCGATCGCCCGCAGCCTCGCGCGGCTGGGCCACGAGGTGCGGATCTTCGCGCTCGCCGGCCGGCGCGAGGACTACCGGAATCGCGGCGGCGCCGCGTCGCGCGTCGATGCCATCGAACCCAACCTCACCGAGGAAGTGCATCTCGGACTGGGACTGGGCGTGGCGCAGGCGGCCACGCGCGTGCTGCGCACCGCGCGCGCCTGGGTGCCGCTGGTGCTGGCGCGCGGCTGGGTGCCGCGGCGCCTGCACGAGACGCTGGAGTGGGCCGACGTGTGCATCAGCGACCAGCCGTACTGCGTGCCGGTGCGCGGCCACGAATCGAAGAAGCCGTGGTTGCTGCTGAGCCACAACCTCGAGCATCGCCTGCTCGAGCGCGGGCCCTGGCAGGAGCGCCTGTTCGCGTCGTGGCTGCGCCGGATCGAGGCCGCGGTACCGGCGCGCTACCAGGCGGTGCTGACCTGCGCCGACGACGATCGCGCGTTCTTCGCACGGCACGACCCCGCGTCGCGCTGTCGCCTGGTGCCGATCGGATGCGCGGTCGACGGCACGGCCTACCAGCCGGATCCCGCCGCGCGGATCCGCCTGCGCGCGGAGCTCGGCATCGCCGACGACGAGACCGTGTTCCTGTTCAGCGGCAGCCGATTCCAGCCCAACGTCGATGCGCTCGAATGGCTGCGCGCGTTCAACGCGCGCCATCCCGCGTTCCTGACCGGGCTGCGCGTGCGCGTCCTGGTGGTGGGCACGGTGTCGGCCGGGGCGTGGCGCGAAGGCGGCGTGATCGCCACCGGCCGCGTGCCGGACATGGCGCCGTATTTCGCCGCCGCCGACGCGGGCTTCAACCCGGTGACGTGGGGTTCGGGCGCGAACGTCAAATTGTTCGAATACATCGCCGCGCGGTTGCCGGTGATGTCGACCCGGTTCGGCGTGCGCGGGATCGCGCTCGAACCCGAGCGGGACTTCCACCATTTCGAGCCGGAACAGTTCGCCGAGCGGCTCGAGGCCTGGCTTGCGACGCGGGATCGCGACGCGTGGCGGGATCACGCGCAGGCCGTCTGGCTGCGCCATCAGGCCAGCGTGGATATCCAGCAGGTGGTGGGCGGCGCGATCGGCCAGCTTCCGGACCTTGCCGGCTGATCGTCAGCGGCCTGCGCCGGCGATCGGCAGCTGCTCTTCCTCATCGTCGGTCGCGTATTCCTCGTAGTGCCACGGCGTGAGCGTGGTCAGCTTGCCGCCGTTGGCCGCGGCCTTGGCCAGCCAGTACATCGCGTGATGACGGCCGACCGGCAGCAGCAGCAGCGCCAGCGCGAGCGCGACCAGTGCCTGCGCGGCGGCGCGCAGCATGAACACCACCATGAAGGCGGCGCTCACCTCGCCAAAGCGGCCGAGTCGCCACAACCGCGCGTAGTTCTGCCCGCCACGCATCGCCCGCAGCAGGATCCAGCGCGGCCTCATCCGCGCCGCTTCGACGGGCTCGCGGACCGCGGCTTCCTCGCACCAGACGATCTTCACGCCGCGCTGCGCCAGCCGCGCCAGCATGTCGGAGTCCTCGCCGCCGGTGAGACCCATCGCCTCGTCGAACGGTCCGGGCTCGGCGCGGACCGCGTCGCCGCGCAACAGCGCGTTGCCCACCCACATGCGCTCGCGCCGCACCGGCGCACCGGTGGTCGCGTGGTGTACCGCGTAGAACCGGCCGCGACGGATCCAGTCCGGCGCATCGGGCGGCGGCGTGCTGATCACCGGGCCGAGCACGCCGCCGGCCTGGAAGCGATCGGCGGTGTCGAGCAGGTCGCCGAGCCAGTTCGGCGGGACGCGCTCGTCGTCGTCGACGAAGGCCAGCCAATCGCCCGTGGCGAGCCGCACGGTGTGGTTGCGCGTGCGCGAGATGTTCTTGCGCGGCTCGACCGCGTAGCGCACCGGGAAGCCGACGCGCGCGGCGAATGCCGCGACCAGATCCTGTGCGTTGGGCGCCTGGTCGTTCTCGACGATGACCACTTCGTCGGGCAGACGCGTCTGGAGCGCGATGTCTTCGAGCAGCTGTGCCAGTCGTTCCAATCGGCGGTGCGTGCAGATCACGACGCTGACGGTGGTCATGGGGCGCTCAGGCGACCAGCAGACGTTTGAGTGCGACGCCGGGGTTGGGCTGGCGCATCAGCGATTCGCCCACCAGGAAACGATGCACGCCGGCGCCGGTCATCCGGCGCACGTCGGCGGGCGTCCCGATGCCGCTTTCGGTGATCACCTCGTGGCCGGCCGGCATCCACGGCAGCAGATCGAGCGTGGTCTCCAGGCGCGTTTCGAACGTGCGCAGGTTGCGGTTGTTGATGCCGATCATCAACCCGCTGCCCAGGCGCGCCTGCAGCACCGCGGTGAGCTCGCTGCGATCGTGCACTTCGATCAGCACGTCCATGCCCAGATCGCGCGCGGTCTTGTGCAGCGCCACCAGGCGCGCCACCGGCAACGCCGCGGCGATCAGCAGGATGCAGTCGGCGCCGATGGCGCGCGATTCGAGCACCTGCAGCTCGTCGATGATGAAGTCCTTGCGGATCGCGGGCAGCGCCACCGCGTTGCGCGCGGCCACGAAATGGTCGATCGAGCCCTGGAAGTAGTCCTCGTCGGTGAGGATCGACAGGCAGGCCGCGCCGCCGCGTTCGTATTCGGTGGCGATCCACGCCGGATCGAAGTCCGGGCGGATCAGGCCCTTGCTGGGCGATGCGCGCTTGATCTCGGCGATCACCGCCGGCTGGCCCGCGTCGGCCTTCTGCCGAAGCGCCGCGGCGAAACCGCGCGGCGCGCCCTGCTTTTCGCAGCGCTGCGTCAGCGAAGCGGGGGTGTGATCACGTTTGAGCTGCGCCACTTCCTCGCGCTTGCGCGCGAGGATCCGGGCCAGGATGTCGTTCATGGTCTGCCTTGTTGCGCTTCTTTGGTCGCCGCGACGAAGGCGTCGAGGCGCGCACGTGCCGCGCCGCTGGCGAGCACCGCGCGGGCGCGCTCGAGTCCCTCGGCGATCGAGCCGGCCACGCCGGCCACGTACAGCGCCGCCGCGGCGTTGAAGCTGACGATCTCGCGTGCCACGCCCGGCCGGTTCTCCAGCGCCTCGATCACGCGGCCGCGCGATTCCTGCGCGTCGGCCACCGCCAGCGCACGACTGCCGGCCATCGCCAGGCCGAAGTCCTCGGGATGGATCTCGTACTCGCGCACGTCGCCGTCGCGCAGCTCGCCGACCCGCGTCGCGCCGCCGAGCGTGAGCTCGTCCAGTCCGTCCTTGCCCCAGACGACCAGCGCGCGCCTGACGCCCAGGCGCTGCAGCACGCGCACCTGGATGCCGACCAGGTCGGCATGGAACACGCCCATCAGGATGTTCGGCGCGCCGGCCGGATTGGTCAGCGGGCCCAGGATGTTGAAGATCGTGCGCACGCCCATCTCGCGCCGCACCGGGCCCACGGCCTTCATCGCCGGATGATGGTTGGGCGCGAACATGAAGCCGATGCCGCAGGCCTCGATGCAGCGCGCGACCTGCGCCGGCTGCAGGTCGATGATCGCGCCGAGCGCCTCGAGCACGTCGGCGCTGCCGGACTTGGACGACACGCTGCGATTGCCGTGCTTGGCCACGCGCGCGCCGGCGGCGGCGACCACGAAGCTCGAAGCCGTCGAGATGTTGAAGCTGTGCGCGCCGTCGCCGCCGGTGCCGACGACGTCGACCAGGTGCGTGGTGTCGCCCGCCACCGGCACCTTCAACGCGAGCTCGCGCATCACGCTGGCGGCCGCGGCGATTTCTCCGACGGTCTCCTTCTTCACGCGCAGGCCGGTCAGGATCGCGGCCGTCATCACCGGCGAGACCTCGCCGCGCATGATCGCGCGGAACAGGTCGACCATCTCGTCGGCAAAGATCTCGCGATGCTCGATCGTGCGCTGCAGCGCTTCCTGCGGCGTGATGGGCATGGTCAGACCGCCTCGAGGAAATTGCGCAGCAGGCGGTGGCCGTGCTCGGTCAGGATCGATTCGGGATGGAACTGCACGCCTTCGATCGGCAGCGAGCGGTGGCGCAGCCCCATGATCTCGTCCATCTCGCCGTCGCCGTTCTCGGTCCACGCGGTGACCTCGAAGTCCTCCGGCAGTCCCGCGCGATCCACGATCAGCGAGTGGTAGCGCGTGGCGGTGTAGGGCGTGGGCAGGTCCTTGAACACGCCGCGCCCGCGGTGGTGCACCAGGCTGGTCTTGCCGTGCATGACCTCGCGTGCGCGCCGCACCGTGCCGCCAAAGGCCTGACCGATCGCCTGGTGACCCAGGCACACGCCCAGCAGCGGCACCTTGCCCTGCAGCTGCGCGATCAGGTCCAGGCAGATGCCGGCCTCGTTGGGCGTGCAGGGACCGGGCGACAGCACCACGTGGCTCGGCTTCTTCGCGGCGACCTCGTCGACGCTGATGCAGTCGTTGCGGTGCACTTCGACTTCCGCCCCCAGCTCTCCCAGGTACTGCACGAGGTTGTAGGTGAAGGAGTCGTAGTTATCGATCATCAGGATCATGGCGGGCCGTGCACGTGAGGCGGATTGCGAGGAGCGAAAGGCGGTCCGGCCGGGTCCTGCGGAGTAGCCGCGTTGTCGATCGAAGCGGGAAAGATGGCGCGATTATCGGACCAAGCCCGGGGCGCTGGATAGGGCGCGCACACGCCGGCGCCCGGGGAGCGAGGTTCCCCGGGCGTGCTCAAACCGCTGATTGCAATGGGGCAGACGCGCCGCGTCCCCCCGCGCGTTCAGCCCGGCGACGTCGTCAGCCGGCGGCCGACGGCGTTCCAGTCGACGATCTCCCAGAACTTCTCGACGTAACGCGGCCGCGCGTTGCGGTAGTCGATGTAGTAGGCGTGCTCCCAGACGTCGCAGGTCAGCAGCGGCGTCCAGCCCTCGGTCAGCGGATTGCCGGCGCCCTGCGTGCTCGAGACCGCCAATGAGCCGTCGGGCCTGCGTGACAGCCACGCCCACCCGGAGCCGAAGGTGCCGATCGCGGCCTCGGTGAAGCGGTTCTTGAACGCCGCGATGCTGCCGAACGATCGCGCGAGTGCGTCTTCGAGCGCCCCCGCAGGCGAGGTCGCGGACGGGGTCAGCGAATGCCAGTAGAAGTCGTGGTTCCAGGCCTGGGCCACGTTGTTGAACACCGCGCCCGAGGCCTCGCGGATGATCTGCTCGGGCGTCATCGTCTCGAACGGCGTGCCCGCGATCAGGCGGTTGCCGTTGTCGACGTAGGCCTTGTGATGCTTGCCGTAGTGGTAGTCCAGCGTCTCGACCGACAGGTGCGGCACCAGCGCGTCGATGGCAAAGGGTAGCGGGCGTTGGATCAGCGACATGGCTTCAGTTCCCCGGTTGTGGCGTGAGACGCAGGTAGGGCCGCTCGGCGCGGTATCCCTTGGGAAATTTCTGGCGGATCACCGCCTCGTCCTGGATCGAGGTCGGGATCACCACCTCGTCGCCGGGCTTCCAGTTGCCGGGCGTGGCCACGGTGTAGCGATCGGCCAGCTGCAGCGCGTCGATCGCGCGCACGATCTCGTCGAAGTTGCGGCCGACGTTGAGCGGGTAGGTCAGCGTCAGTCGCAGTTTCTTCTGCGGGTCGACGATGAAGACGCTGCGCACCGTCACCGTGGTGGACTGGCCCGGATGGATCATTCCGTAGAGCGTCGCGACCTTGCGGTCGGGGTCGGCGATGATCGGAAATCCGACGACCGTCTTCTGCGTGTCTTCGATGTCCTTGATCCACTCGCGGTGCGAGGCCGCGTCGTCGACCGACAGCGCGATCGCCTTGACGTTGCGCTCGTCGAAGGCGGACTTCAGTTTCGCGGTGAGGCCGAGTTCGGTGGTGCACACCGGCGTGAAATCGGCGGGATGCGAGAACAGCACGATCCACGATTCGCCGGCCCATTCGTGGAAGCGGATGCGGCCGAGGGACGAGTCCTGTTCGAAGTCGGGGGCGGTGTCGCCCAGGTACAGCGTGCTCATGAAATCACTCCAAGTTGGTGGTTGCGATCGAGGCCGTGGCTACCCCTCTCCCCGCAAGCGGGAAGAGGGAGTCAGCGTGCTCTCTCATTTCCTTCTCCCCGCTTGCGGGGAGAGGGCAGCGTGAGGCGCAGACGCGGGCGCGCCGTTCCCGGATTCACCGAGCAAGCCCTTCACCCGTTCGATGTTCGTCCGATGCGCCACGAGCATCTCGTCGAGATCACGCCGCATGGCCTGCTCGCCCTCTGGAATCAGCGCCAGCAGCTCGCGCAGCTTCTTCACCACCCAGCCCTGGCCGCGATTGAGGAAGTCCATGCGTTCGCGCAGATCCTCGACCGCCATCGCCTTGTCGTAGAACGCGCCGGTGCGCGTGCTCGGCGTCGCCTGCAGGCCGCGGATAAGGCGGCTGAGCATCGCGCACCAGCGCACCTCGTCGTGGTGGATCGCTTCGATCGCGGCGCGCAGCGGTACGTCGTCGGTGTGCCGCACGCTGCGCAGCGTGACCCGGGCGCCGGCGCGTTCGGCTTCGAGCAGTTCGTCGAGTCGGGCCAGGATCTCGCCGCGACGCGCCGCCGCGTCGGGCGCCTGGCGCGCCTCCGGTTCCTCGGCGTAGCAGACCGCGGACGCGCGACCGGCGCGGCCCGACGCGAGCCGCAGCTGCACCGCCGCTTCGGCGGCCAGTCGCGCGATGCGTTCGGCGGCCGGCACGACCGCATCGACCCTGCCGACGCCCGCGCCCGCATACAGCGCCATCGCCTCGAAGTCGCCGGTCATCGAGCGCAGCGGCGAGTCGGTGCTGAACAGGTAGATCGGCCGGCCCTGCTCGTCTCCGATCACGGTGCGTCCTTCGCCGAACGCGTCGCCGCGTTCGCCGCGCGTGGCGCTGTTGGGCAGCACGCGCACCAGGCAGCGCGGCGGCCAGTTGATGTGGAAGATCTCGGTCAGCAATGTGTCGCTGCCGCGCGCGTCGACGAGCCGCTGCTTGTGGAAGTCGTGCGCGAACGAATCCGTCGTCGCCGCCAGCGCGGTGCCCAGCACCGCCGCCTGCGCGCCCAGCGACAGCACGCGCGCCACGTCGACGCCGTCGGCAATCCCGCCCGCCGCGGCGACCGGCACGTGCGCCACGGCCAGCACCTCGGCGAGCAGTTCGGTCAGCGGCCGCAGTCCGCGCACGTGGCCGCCGGCCTCGATGCCCTGGACGATCAGCGCGTCGGCGCCGGACTCCTGCGCCAGGTCCGCGTCGGCGACCGAGCCGACCTGGTGCACCACGCGGATGCCGGCCTCGCGCAGGCGCGCGATCACGTTGGGAGACACATCCCAGAACAGTCCGACCACCGGCACGCGCAGCGCGACGCAGGCGTCGATCTGGTCGCGCAGCAGCGCAGGATCGGTCGCCGCGGGGATCAGGTTCACGCCGAACGGGCGCGCGGTGAGCCTGCGCACCGCCGCGACCTCGTTGCGGATCAGCGCCACGGGCTCGCGCACCATGCCCAGGAAGCCGAAGCCGCCGGCTTCGCCGACCGCGGCCACCAGCTCGGAACGTGCAACGCCGCCCATGCCGGCGAGCACCAGCGGCAGGCGACAGCCCAGCAGCGCGCACAGCGGCGTGTGCAGCGTCTGCTCGATCTCTTCGCGATGGGCGTCAGCCGGCGGCGGGTTCGGCATGTCGTTGCTCCTGTGAGCGCGGCGGCGCGATGCGCTGGTTGGGCGTGTTGAAGTCCGGGCCGTCGCGCACGGCGGTGACGTAGCCCGCGCGGATCGCGAAATCGCCGAAGCGTTCGCCGGGCGAACGTTCGCGCGCGTAGTGGCCGAGCACCTCGTCGAGCGCCGTCAGGATCGCCGCCTCGTTGACGTTCTCGAGATAGAGCCGGTTCAGGCGCTGGCCGTGGAAGCCGCCGCCGAGATAGAGGTTGTAGCGACCCGGCGCGCGGCCGGTCAGCGCGATCTCGGCGATGTAGGGCCGCGCGCAGCCGTTGGGGCATCCGCTGATGCGCAGCGTGATCGCGTCCCGGGAAAGGCCGTGTCGCGACAGCATCGGCTCGATGCGGTCGAGCAGCGTCGGCAGGTAGCGTTCGCTCTCGGCCATCGCCAGCGCGCAGGTCGGGAAGGCCACGCAGGTGATCGCGTCGCGACGCATCGCACTGGCCGGTTCGTTCAGGGGAACGCCGTGGTCGCGCAGGATGCGCTCGACGTCCGTGCGTCGTGCGGCAGGCACCTGCGAGACGACCAGGTTCTGGTTGGTGGTCAGACGGAACGTTCCGCCGTGCACGCGCGCCAGCGCGCGCAACGCGTCGAGCCAGTGGATGTCGGAGCGGTTCACCAGCCGCCCGCTGGGCACGCGCACGGTCAGGTGCCAGCGTCCGGTTTCGTCCTGCTGCCAGCCGAGCGGATCGATGTTGGACGTGAACTCGAACGCCCGGGCGGGTTCGAGCGCGAAGCCCAGTCGGCGCTCGATCTCGCCCTTGATCCAGTCCAGGCCGTGATCGTCGATGGTGTACTTGAAGCGCGCGCGTGCGCGGTTCTTGCGATCGCCGTGGTCGCGCTGCGTGCCCATCACCGCGTCGCAGGTGGCGATCACCTGCTCGGGCGCGACGAAGCCGATCACCTGCGCCAGTCCCGGCCAGGTCTCCTTCACGCGATCGGTCTGGCCCATGCCGCCGCCGATGGCGACGTTGAAGCCGGTCAGGCGTCCGGACTCGACGATCGCGATGAAGCCCAGGTCCTGCGCGTAGACGTCGATGTCGTTGCAGGGCGGTATGACGAATCCGATCTTGAACTTTCGCGGCAGGTAGGTCGTTCCATAGAACGGCTCCTCGGACTCGCCGCCGGCGATGCGCTGCTCGCCGTACCAGATCTCGTGATAGGCGCGCATCCGCGGAATGGCGTGATCGCTGGCCTGCCGGGCCAGCGCGTAGACCTGCGCGTGCAGCGCCGACATCGCGGGATCCACCGAACACACCACGCCGCGCGCGTCGTCGCCGCAGGCGGAGATCGAATCGAGCAGCACCTCGTGCAGGCCCTGCAGCGTGTCGCGCAGCGCCTCCTTGAGCACCCAGTGGAACTGCAGCGTCTGGCGCGTGGTGATGCGCAGGGATCCGTTGCCGTGCGCGCGCGCCAGTTCGTCGAGCTTGAGCCACTGCGCCGGCGTGCAGACGCCGCCGGGCATGCGCACGCGGATCATGAATTGATAGGCCGGCTCCAGCTTCTGGCGTCGACGCTCCTCGCGCAGGTCGCGATCGTCCTGCTGATACATGCCGTGGAACTTCATCAGCTTGGTGTCGGACTCCGCCACCGCGCCGGTGATGCGATCGATCAGGCTCTGCGAGATCGTGCCGCGCAGGTGGTCGCTGCCCGCCTTCAGGCGTTCGTCGTCGCTGAGCCGGTCGAGCGGCTGGGTGATGTCGCGGCTGCGGTCGGGCGGGCTCATGGGCGTGTTTTGCGTTCGGCCGGGAACAGCGGTTCAACGCAAAGGCGCAAAGGACGCAAAAATTTTTGCGCCGCATGAACGGCGGCCCGAGGCGAAATCGGTCCACCCGCTTCGATTCTTTGCGTCCTTTGCGCCTTTGAGTTCAATCCACTTCTCCGATCTCAGTACACGTCCCGCTGATAGCGATGCCCCGCCTGCAGCTCGCGCAGATATTCCTGCGCGCGGTCGGCATCGCGTCCGGCCTGCTGCATCACGATCTCGGCGAGCGTGCGGTGCACGTCGGGCGCCATGCGCTCGGCGTCGCCGCAGACGTACAGATGCGCGCCTTGTTCGAGCCAGCGATAGACGTCGCGCGAACGCTCGAGCAGGCGATGCCAGACGTAGGTCTTCTTGCCGGCGCCGTGGCCCGCGTCGCGCGAGAACGCCACGTCCATGCGCGCGAGCGCGCCGTCCTTGAGCCAGCCCTGCCACTCGGTCTGGTACAGGAAGTCGGTGCGGAACTGGCGTTCGCCGAAGAACAGCCAGTTCGGTCCTTTGGCCCCGCGCGCTTCGCGCTCCTGCACGAAAGCGCGATACGGCGCCACGCCGGTGCCGGCGCCGATCATGATGATCGGCACGTCGTCGGCCGGCAGACGGAAATGCGGCGCCGCCTGCACGTAGACCGGCACCTGCTTCTCCGGCTGTCCGTGTACCGACAGATAGTGCGACGCCACGCCGCGGCGCTCCTGCCCGTGCAGCTCGTAGTGCGCGGTGGCGACGGTCAGGTGGACTTCGCCCGGCACCGCGGCGGCGCTCGATGCGATCGAGTACAGGCGCGGCTGCAGCGGACGCAGCGCGGCGGCCAGCGTGGCGGCGTCCAGGCGCTTCACCGGAAAGTGGCGCATCACGTCGACGACGTGATGCGTGCGCGCGAACGCCGTGCGTTCGGTCGCGCGATCGGCCTGTCCCAGGTGATGCAGCTCCTTGGCGTCCGAGAGCTGCGCCCAGCGTTCGAGAAAGCGCGGCGTGACGTTGACGATGTCCAGGTCGGTCGTGAGCGCGCGGCACAGCTTCGTCGGCTGGCCCTTGAGCTCGACCGGCGCATCGTCGTCGAGCCCGCACAGGTCCAGGATCGAGCGCACCAGCACCGGATCGTTCTGCGGCAGCAGCCCCAGCGCGTCGCCGGGCTCGTAGCGCAGGTTCGAGCCTTCGAGCGAGAGCTCGACGTGGCGCACTTCCTTCGACGAGCCTCGACCGGTCAGGACGACGTTGTCGATCACGCGGGCGGCGAACGGACGGCGCTTGTCGTAGGTGCCCGCGGGCGCGGTGCGCGCGACCGGCGCCGGGGCCGGCGCTGCGCCCGCGGCGGTATCCATCGCGCTCGGAGCCGCGAGCGTGTGCAGGACGTGGCCGACCCACTTCGCGGCGGCCTCCTCGTAGTCGACGTCGCAATCGACGCGTGCGATCAGGCGCTCGGCGCCGAGCGCCTGCAGCCGATCGTCGAGGCGGCGCCCGGCGGCGCAGAACTGCTCGTAGGTGGAGTCGCCCAGCGACAGCACCGCGAAGCGCGCGCCGTCCAGCCGCGGCGCCTTGCGTCCTTCCACCCATTCGAAGAACGAGATCGCGGGCTGCGGCGGCTCGCCGTCGCCGTAGGTGCTGGTGACGATCAGCAGGTCCTGCGCATCGGCCAGCTGCTTGGGCTTGCAGTCGGCCATGTCGATCAGCGCCGCGGGGTGGCCGCGCTCGCTCAGGCGTTCGAACAGCTCGCGCGCGACACCGGCGCTGTTGCCGGTCTCGCTGCCGAACAGCACGGTGACCCGGCGCGAACCCCCGGCCGCCGGCGATGCCGTGTCGACCGCGGGCTTGGCCGGGTGCAAGCCGTCCTGCGCCAGGCCCGCGAAGTAGCCGCCGACCCAGGCCATCTGGACGGGATCGAGCGATTCGGCGAGCGCGCGGATCTGGGTCCATTGCAGGTCGCTCAGCACGGCGGTCGGTGGCTTCGAGGGACTCAAGGAGCACCCGGGCGGAAAGGGATCGAAATTATCGAACCGGCGTTGAGTGCAGACAAACGAATAATTATGGAAAATGAATGCAAATTAATTGATACGAAACGATGGACGTCGACCTCGCGCGGACCTTTCTGGAGATCGTTTCGAGTGGCAGCTTCGGTGCTGCCGCGGAGCGACTGCATCTGACCCAGACCGCCGTCAGTGCACGGGTCCGCAGCCTAGAGCAGCAGCTGGGACGGCCGCTGTTCATCCGCAACAAGGCAGGGGCGCGGCTCACCGCGGCCGGCGAGCGCTTCGTCCGCCACGCCCGCCATCTGGTCCACGGCTGGGAACGGGCGCGTCAGCAGGTGGCGCTGCCGCCGGGGCGCGACGAGGCGCTGTCGGTGGGCAGCGAGCCGAGCCTGTGGCATCCGCTGCTCGCGGACTGGCTGATCTGGATGCACCACGTCTGCCCGGAGGTCGCGTTGCGCGCCGACGTCGACATGCCCGAGCGGCTGCTCGATCGCGTCCAGGACGGCACGCTGGACATGGCCGTGCTCTACAACCCGCCGTCTCGGCCCGGACTGGTCTGCGAGCTGTTGATGGAGGAAAAGCTGGTGCTGGTCAGCAGCGCCGCCGACGGCCCGGTCGATCCGGGCCGCTACGTCCACGTCGACTGGGGGCCGAGTTTCGCGATCAATCACCAGGCGGCGTATCCGGAGCAGGCCAATCCACCGGTGTCGATCTCGCTCGGACCGCTGGCGCTGACCTACCTGCTGACCGTCGGCGGCGCCGGCTACTTTCGCGCGGGCACGGTGCGGCCGTTCATCGAGGACGGATCGCTGTTTCGCGTGGCCGGCGCGCCGGAGTTCTCGCACTCCGCGTACGTGGTGCACGCGACGGGAACGCACAGCGAGGCGTTCGCGCGGGCCCGCGAAGGACTGCAGGTCGTCGCCAAGCGCGAGGATCTGCCGGGGCCGACGCAGCCGGTGGGCGCGCGCTCGGACCCTTCGCCTGCCGCGGGATGAGGCCGGTCAGCCCGGCGCGTTGCGGATCCAGGAGGCCACGGTCGGGACCACGAGCTCGGGCCGCTTGGCCCAGGAGAAATGGTCGAGCGCCACGCCGCCGGTGTCCACGGCCTTCCAGCGCAGGTGGGTGCGGCTGCAGTGCGCGAGCTTGGCGAGCAGTCGATCGGTCGAGCCGGCGGGCGCGAGCGTATCGGCGGTGAATCCCACGGCCAGCACCGGCTTCTGCAGTCGCGCCATGCCGGCCTCGTAATCGAAGTTCGATCCGGCGAGGCGATAGCGGCCGTTGCGCGCGGTCGAGGCCCAGTCGCGGATCACGCCGCGCGCTTCCTGGCCGCCGAAGCGCAGCTGCTTGCCGGGGAAATGGCCGACGACGCGGCTGATCAGCGAGGCCGACTGCGTCAGCGCGAGGATGCGCAGGCTGCCGGTGCCGCGCCAGCCGCGGAAGTGCACGTTGCCGCTGGCGATCAGCACCACGCCCTTCACCGACTCGGGCGCACGCGCCGTGAACAGCGCCGCGAGCTGTCCGCCCAGGCTGTGGCCGCCGATGAAGGTGCGGCCGGCGGTCGACGGCAGCCGCGCGTGCAACACCTGCAGCGCCGCGGGGAAGTCGTGTTCCACCAGGTGCCGATAGCCGAAGTCGAGCGTGCGCGACGCGCGCTGCGAGCTGGTGTCGATGCCGCGCCAGTCGAAGCACGCGAAGCTCACGCCGGCCTGCGCCAGCGCCGCGCCGAAGCCGTTGTAGTAGCGCGCCCGGGTGCCCATCGCCGGCATGAACATCAGCAGCGGCGCGTCGGGATCCGCGGCGCGGTGCAGCGTGCCGCCGAAGCGGTGGCCGTCTTCGGTGACGACGTCGAGAGGTTGAGGCGTCCTCATGTTCCCTCTCCCGCTTGCGGGAGAGGGGACAGCAGACGCCGGTGCATCGGGCTCACGAACCGCTGGCTTCTGCCGCCGCGCGCATCACCGCGCGCGCCTTGTTCATCGTTTCCGTCCACTCGGACTGCGGATCGGAATCCGCGACGACACCCGCGCCGGCCTGCACGTGCAGCACGCCGTCCTTGACCACCGCGGTGCGGATCGCGATCGCGGTGTCCATGTTTCCATCCCACCCGAGATAGCCCACCGCGCCGCCGTAGATGCCGCGCTTGACCGGCTCGAGCTCGTCGATGATCTCCATGGCGCGCACCTTGGGCGCGCCGCTGAGCGTACCGGCGGGGAAGGTCGCGGCCAGCGCGGCGAGCGCGTCGAGTCCCGGCTTCAGACGCCCGGTCACGTTGCTGACGATGTGCATCACGTGGCTGTAGCGCTCGATCACCATCTTCTCGGTCAGGCGAACGCTGCCGATCTCGGCGACACGGCCGACGTCGTTGCGGCCCAGGTCGATCAGCATCAGGTGCTCGGCGAGCTCCTTGGGATCGGCCAGCAGCTCGGCTTCGAGCGCGCGGTCCTTCTCGGGTGTGGCACCGCGCACGCGGGTGCCCGCGATCGGTCGCACCGTGATTTCGCCGTTCTCGACGCGCACCAGGATCTCGGGCGACGAACCCACGACGTGGTGATCGTCCAGGTGCAGGCAGTACAGGTAGGGCGACGGGTTGAGCCGCCGCAGCGCGCGATACAGCGCCACCGGTTCTTCGGCGAACGGCGCGCTCAGGCGTTGCGACGGCACCACCTGCATCACGTCGCCGGCGGCGATGTATTCCTTGATCCGCTCGACGCCCCGCTTGAACGGCGCCTCGCCGAAGCTGGAGACGAACGCCGGCTCCGCGCGCTTGGCCGACGTCACGGCCGGCGGCGTCGGCAGCGGCTTGGCGAGCATCGCCTGGATCTCGTCGAGCCGGCGCTGCGCGCGCGCCAGGTCCGACTTCGACGACGGATCGGCGTGCACCACCAGCGTCAGCGTCGCGCGCTGCGAATCGAACACCACCAGCTCGTCGGACTGCATCAGCAGCACGTCGGGCGTGCCCAGCGGATCGGGCTTCACCGCCTGCAGGCGCGGCTCGAAGTAGCGCACGCAGTCGTAGCCGAAGTAGCCGACGTAACCGCCGGAGAATCGCGGCAGCGCCGGATTGGGCTCGACCTTGATGCGCGAGGTGTGCGCCCGCAGCCAGCCCATCGGATCGGTCGACTCGACGTCGAGCACCTTCCGGCCGTCGACCTCGACCGACACCTGCTTGCCGCGGATGCGCAGCACTTCACGCGCGGGCAGGCCGATGAACGAGTAGCGGCCCCATCGCTCGCCACCGTGCATCGACTCGAGCAGGTACGAGTACGGGCGGTTGCCCAGCGTCAGGTAGGTGCCGACCGGCGTGGACAGGTCACCGGGAAGTTCGCGCGTGAGCGCAACGCGATTGAAGTCAGACATGGGAGACGGGAGAGGGGAGACGGGGGACGGAAAAGCGGCGCAGCACGATGGACGGCCATCGTCGCCAGCGCCCCGCTTGCGTCTCCCGTGTCACGTCTCGCGTCTCCCGGCTTCTCACGCCAGCGCGATCTGTTCGCGCATCGCGGCGATTGTAGCCGCGTAGTCCTTGGCGCCGAAAATCGCCGAACCCGCGACGAACGTGTCGGCGCCGGCGGCGGCGATCTCGCGGATGTTGTCGGTCTTCACGCCGCCGTCGATCTCCAGGCGCACGTCGCAGCCGGTTTCCGCCTTGTGTCGATCGAGCAGCGCGCGCGCCTCGGCCAGCTTCTTCAGGGACGAAGGCAGGAAGGACTGGCCGCCGAAACCCGGGTTGACCGACATCAGCAGCACGACGTCGACCTTGTCGAGCACGTAGGTCAGCGGATCGAGCGACGTGGCCGGGTTGAACACCAGGCCTGCCTTGCAGCCGGCGTCGCGGATCGCCTGCAGGCTGCGATCGACGTGGCGCGTGGCCTCGGGATGGAACGTGATGACGTCGGCGCCGGCCTTGGCAAAGAGCTGCGCGAGCGCGTCCACCGGTTCGACCATCAGGTGCACGTCGATCGTGGCCTTGATGCCGAACTTGCGCAGTGCCTCGCAGACCGCCGGGCCGAAGGTGAGGTTCGGGACGTAATGGTTGTCCATCACGTCGAAGTGCACCCAGTCGCCGCCGGCCGCGACCACCTTGGCGACGTCGTCGCCGAGCCGGGCGAGATCGGCGGACAGGATCGAGGGTGCGATGAGCGGGGACAGGGATGAGCGCGGCATAAGGCGCGAAGTCTGAGGGCTAGGGCCTGCTAACGCCATTCCGATCACTGCAGGGGCAACCCTCCGGGGCCGGCCCGTTTTGCCCCACCGCCGCATCGCTCGTTCCTCATGTATTCCGAATAC
Source organism: Panacagrimonas sp. (assembly GCF_020697055.1). GTDB lineage: Bacteria > Pseudomonadota > Gammaproteobacteria > Nevskiales > Nevskiaceae > Panacagrimonas. The sequence goes on from NZ_JAJFBP010000009.1 coordinate 81,590, forward strand.
ATCACGTCACTCGCTCCTTGCGCTCGGGCAAAACGGACTCGGCCGCAGCGATCGGAATGGCGTTAGCAGGCCCTATGCGATGCCTCAAGCCGCAGCGCCGGGAAACGGGGGCAATCGAGCTATTGACGATTTCTTGCCCAGGGACGGCAATACGCGACCTTCAAACCTCGACGACGGCCCGAGACTCGACATGATTCCCTTCTCCCTCAAGGTGCTCTTCTTCAAGGTCTGGCAGTTCCTGCTGAAGTGGTCGACCAAGCTCCTGACCTTCCGCACGCCGGAACTGTTCACCGGGCCGGGCTCGGCGATGCAGCTGTGCGACCACATCGCCACCCGCACCGGCGTCACCAACCTGATGATCGTCACCGACGCGATGCTGGTGAAGATCGGCCTGATCGCGCCGCTGATCGAACGCCTCAACGGCGCCGGCGTGCGCACGGTGGTGTACGACGGCGTGCAGCCCAATCCGACGATCGAACAGATCGAGACGGGCCTGGCGATGCTGCGCAGGGACGGCTGCACCGCGATCCTGGCGATCGGCGGCGGCTCGTCGATCGATGCGGCCAAGGTGATCGCGGCGCGTGCCACCAACCCGCACAAGATCACGTGGATGGCCGGCCTGCTGCGGGTGTTCTTCAAGCCGATGCCGCTGTACGCGGTGCCGACCACCGCGGGCACGGGTTCGGAAGTGACGATCGCCGCGGTGGTGTCGGATCCCTCGACCACGCGCAAGTTCGCGATCATGGATCCCAAGCTGGTGCCGATCGGCGCGGCGCTCGACGGCTCCCTGATGACCGGCCTGCCGGCGCCGATCACCGCCGCCACCGGCATGGACGCGCTGACGCACGCCGTCGAGGCCTACATCTCGCGCAACTGGACACCGGCCACCGACGCCGAGGCGCTCGAGGCGACGCGCCTGATCATGCTCAACCTCCCGGAAGCGGTGAAGAACGGCGGCAACGTGCAGGCGCGCCAGAACATGGCGCTGGCCTCGTTCAAGGCGGGCGTGGCGTTCACCACCGCGGGCGTGGGCTACGTGCACGCCATCGCGCACAACTTCGGCGCGTACTACCACCTGCCGCACGGGCTGGCCAACGCCATCGTCCTGCCGCGCGTGCTCGACTACTCGAAGCCCGAATGCACGGAGCGCCTGGCCAAGCTCGCCGAGGTCAGCGGCCTGAAGAAGGGGGGCGAGAGCGACGCGCAGCTGGCCGATGCGTTCATCGCGCGCGTGCGCGAACTCAACGCCGACTTCGGGATTCCTTCGCACGTGGAGAAGCTGCGCGAGTCGGACATTCCGGCGATCGCCGACAAGGCGCTGAGCGAGGCGTACTGGTTCTACGCGGTGCCGCGCTACATGGACAAGCCGGACATCGAGGCGTTTCTGCGGCAGATGATGGTGATGCCCGCGGCGGCGCTTCCGGCCGCTGCCTAGTCACGGCGGGATGCGCGGCCGGTGAACCGGCCGCTTTCCCGTCCTACCGATGGCGCCGTGGTAGGGCGGGAAGCGCATGCCGCCATGGATCGGGTTACAGCATCTCCTGCTGCGCCGGATCCGCTTCCCAATCGAACTTGGGCAGCTGCTCGCGGAAGATCCGCTCGAGATTCTCGCCCCAGGATTTCTTCAGCGCCGCGTAGTACGGCGTGTCGAGATCCAGCCGCATCTTGTGGGTGATGCGCAGCGCATCGCGCGGCACGATCGCGAGGTCCAGCGGCGGACCGACGGTGAGGTTGGACTTCATCGTCGAGTCCAGGCTCACCAGCGCGCAGCGCGCCGCTTCTTCCAGCGAGATATGCGTGCGGATGATGCGATCCAGGATCGGCTTGCCATACTTGTTCTCGCCGATCTGCAGGTAGGGCGTCTCCGGTGACGCGGAGATGCAGTTGCCCTCGGGATAGATCAGGTACAGCGCCGGCTCTTCGCCGAGCACCTGACCACCCAGGATCAACGTCGTCCGGAAATCCACGTTCGATGCGCTCTGCCCGGCCTGCTGCGCCGACTCGCGCTGCGCGCGGACCGACAGTCCGCCGACGTAGTCCGCCGCGTCGTACATGTGCCGGATGCGCGACAGGCATTGCATCGCGTCCGGGTTGTCGTTGTCGCGCCGCAGGTTGTTCATGATCCACTGCGTCGTCGCCAGGTTGCCGGCGGACAGCACCACGAACACGTACTCTCCAGGTCTCTCGAACACGTGCAGCTTGTTGTAGGTGCGCACGTCGTCCACGCCCGCGCTGGTGCGGGTGTCGCCGGCGAACACGAGGCCGTCGTCCACCTTGATGGCGCAGCAATAGGTCATGAGGCGATTGAAGGAGGGATTTTTGACCGACGTTCTGGCGAAATAGCGTACCCGACGCGGCCGTCCAACCGCAGCAAGTTGCGCGCCACCGCTGGTCCATCCCCTGCCCATGACTTCATCCCGATCCGACAACATCCTGGTCCGCGGCCTGCGCTACCACGTCCGCCGCTGGGGTCCGCCCGACGCGCCGATCGTCTTCCTGATGCACGGTTGGATGGACGTCTCGGCGACGTTCGAGCCCGTCGCCGAACGCCTGACGCCGCGATTGCAGGTGCTGGCGCCCGACTGGCGCGGCTTCGGCGAGACCGACTGGCCGCAGGACGGCTACTGGTTCGCCGATTACGTTGCCGATCTCGACGCGCTGGTCGATCACTACTCGCCCCAGCATCCGGTGCGCATCGCAGGACACAGCATGGGCGCCACGGCGGTCTGCCATTTCGCCGGCCTGCGCCCGGAGCGTGTCTCGCAGCTGGCCGTGCTCGACGGCCTGGCGCTGCCCGACGGCGACCCCGCGAACATCGTGCCCACCTACCGGCGCTGGCTCGATTCGCTGCGTCGCGGCAGCGACACGCCCACTTATCGCGGCTTCGACGAGCTCGCGGCGCGTGTGCAGAAGCGCCATCCGCATCTGAGCGCGGAGCGCTGCCGCTTCATCGCGCGCTGCTGGGGACGCCAGGGGACCGACGGCCGCGTGCACCTGCAATCCGATCCCAAGCATCTGATCAACATGCCGCGGACCTACCTGCAGGCGGAGTCGGATGCGATCTGGGCGCAGGTGACCGCGCCCACGCTGTTCATCGACGGCGGCACGTCGGTGTTCCGCAAGACGCTGCCCGACGGCGAGATCGCGCGTCGCCGCGCCCTGTTTCGCGACCATCGCGAGGTCCAGATCGAGGGCGTCGGCCACATGCTGCATTTCGAGGCGCCGGAGGCCCTGGCCGACACGCTGCTCGAGTTCTTCGCACCGGCCGCCGGATAGCGCTCACCCCCGCGGGCGCGCAAGGAGTATCGTGCGCGCCCCCGCCGGTTCCCCCCATGCCCCGCCAGTCCCGTTACGACGAAGCCGCCGAGGCCTACGACGGCCCCAGCAAGACCCAGCTCAAGCAGGCCTCGCTCGAGCTGCAGGACCTGGGCATGGAACTGCTCAAACTGTCGGCCGCGCAGCTCGATGCCATCGGCATGGACGAGCGGCTGCGCGAAGCGCTGCGCGCGCACGGCCGCATGCCGACGCGAGAGGCCAAGCGCCGGCACATGCATTTCATCGGCAAGCTGATCCGCGGTGGCGACGATGCGCCGCTGCGCCGCGCGCTGATCGCGATCCGCTCCGGCGAGGCGCGCCTGCTGGCCGAGGCCGAGACCTGGCGCGATCGGCTGCTCGCGGACGACGCGGCGATGACCGACTGGATCAAGGCGCATCCGCAGTCGGAGATCCAGCCGCTGCGCGCGATGGTGCGCAACGCGCGACGCGAGATCGCCACGCATCAGGACGCCGATCCGGACGGCGTCGCCGCGCGCGGCCGCAGCAAGGCGTTCCGCGACCTGTTCCAGATGCTGCGCATCGCGCTCAAGGCGGGCGCTGCAACGACGCCACCCGAACAGCGCGACACGGAAGATTGACGCGATGCAGATCGCGCTCGCGCCGATGGAAGGCCTGGTGGACGACGTGCTGCGCGACGTGCTCACGCGTGTCGGCGGCATCGACTGGTGCGTCACCGAGTTCATCCGCATCAGCCACAACCTGCTGCCCGCGCGCGTGTTCCACGGCTTCGCTCCGGAGCTGCGCCATGGAGCCCGCACGCGCGCCGGCACGCCGATGCGCGTGCAGCTGCTCGGTTCGGATCCGGCCTGTCTGGCAGACAACGCCGCGATCGCGTGCCGCCTCGGAGCGCCGGTGATCGATCTGAATTTCGGCTGCCCCGCCAAGACGGTGAACCGCTCGCGCGGCGGCGCGGTGCTGCTCAAGGAGCCCGAGCTGCTGCATCGGATCCTGCGCGAGGTGCGGCGCACGGTGCCCGGGGCGATCCCGGTCACCGCCAAGATGCGGCTGGGCTACGAGCACACCGACCTGGCGCTCGATTGCGCGCGCGCGCTGGCCGACGGCGGCGCGGCGCAGATCGTCGTCCACGCGCGAACCAAGGTCGACGGGTATCGACCGCCGGCGCACTGGGCCTGGATCGCGCGCGTTGCGCAGGCCGTGCCGGTGCCGGTGTTCGCCAATGGCGAGGTGTGGAGCGTCGAGGACTGGCGCCGCTGTCGCGCCGAGAGCGGCGTCGAGGACCTGATGCTCGGACGCGGGCTGGTCGCGCGTCCGGATCTCGCGCGCCAGATCGCCGCCGCCCGGCGCGGCGAGACGATCGAGCCGATGGACTGGGCCGCGCTGGTTCCGCTGGTGCAGGAATTCTGGGCACAGGTGCGCGCCAAGCTGCCGGACAGGCAGGCGCCGGGACGGCTCAAGCAGTGGCTGTGCTGGCTGCGCCAGAGCTATGCCGAGGCCGACGTGCTGTTCGCGGCGGTGCGCACCGAGACCGACTGCGTGCGTCTCGACGCCGTGGTCGCCGCGCTGTCGCAACGGCACTGAGGCGCGGCCGCGCGCGATGCGCACGACGCTCACCGGTCTGTACGTCGGCCGCGCGCGCGTTCTTGCCGGCGACAGCCGCAGCAGCGGCATCTTCAAGCAGCTCGCCGACGGCCCGCTGGTGCTGACGCGCGACGGCTTCGAAGGCGACGAGCAGGCCGATCGGCGCGTGCACGGCGGACCCGAAAAGGCGGTGCACCACTTTCCTGCGCGCAACCATGCACGCCTGGCCGCGCGCTTTCCCGAACTGGCCGCGGCGTTCGTGCCCGGCGCGATCGGCGAGAACCTGTCGACCGACGCATGGGACGAAGCCGACGTCTGCGTCGGCGACGTCTACGCGCTCGGCTCGGCGCGCCTGCAGCTCAACCAACCGCGACGGCCGTGCTGGAAGATCGACGCGCGGTTCGGCCTCGAGGGCATCGCGCTGTGGGTCGAGCGCGAAGGCATCGCCGGCTGGTACTACCGCGTGCTCGCGCCGGGCACGGTGCGCGTCGGTGACGCGCTGCAGCTGATCGATCGCACGCCGGACGCGCCGAGCCTGCGCGTGCTGCACGAGCTGTGGCGCGCGCATCGACCGCCGGTGGTCGAACTGATGCGTGCGGCCGCGCTGCCCGGCATCGCCGAAAGCTGGGCCGAGCGACTGCGCGCTCGCGCCCGCTGGCTACAGGACCACGCGGGCCCATGAACAAGAAGTCGTAGCCCGGGCGAAGCCCGGGAGCGCGCGTCACGAGATCCCGCTACGGGTGATCGCGGGCGGTGGGAGACAATGGTCGGATGCAATTGCCCGACTACCCGGTCGCCGACGCACTGCCCGCGTTGCGCGAGGCGCTGGCCACGCGCGGCTGCGCGGTGCTCGCCGCGCCACCGGGTTCGGGCAAGACCACGATCGTGCCGCTGGCGCTGCTCGACGAAGCCTGGCTGCAACAGGGCGACGCGCGTCGCATCGTGATGCTCGAGCCGCGCCGGGTGGCCGCGCGCGCGTCGGCCACGCGCATGGCGCAGCTGATGGGCGAGGGCGTGGGCCGCACCGTCGGTTACCAGGTGCGAGTCGAGCGGCGCGGGCCGGCCCACACGCGCGTCGAAGTCGTGACCGAAGGCCTGCTCGCGCGTCGCATGCAGTCCGATCCCGAGCTGCCGGGCACCGGCCTGGTGATCTTCGACGAGTTCCACGAGCGCAGCCTCGACGCGGACCTGGCGCTCGCGCTGGTGTGCGACGCGCGCGCGCAGCTGCGGCCGGATCTGCGCGTGCTGGTGATGTCGGCGACGCTCGACACGGCGCGCGTCTCGGCGCTGCTCGGGGGTGCGCCGATCGTCGAGGCCTCGGGCCGGCTGTTTCCCGTCGACATACGCCACGTCCCGGTGCGCAGCCAGGCGCGGCTCGACGAGAGCGTCGCCGCCGCGGTGCTGCGCGCGCTGCAGGAAACCCCGGGTGACGTGCTCGCGTTCCTGCCTGGCGCGCGCGAGATCCGAGCGACGCAGCGGCGCCTGGAGGAACGCGTCGAGACGCGCGGGATGTCGATCCGTCCGCTGTACGGCGAACTGTCTTCGCTCGAGCAGGACCGCGCGCTGGCGCCGGACCCCGACGGGCGACGCAAGGTGATCCTGTCCACCAACCTGGCGCAGACCAGTCTCACCGTCGAAGGCGTCACCACGGTCGTCGACGGTGGCTACGCGCGCGTCGCGCGTTTCGATCCGGGCGCCGGCAGCAACCGGCTGGAGACGCAGCGCATCTCGCGCGCCGCGGCCGAGCAGCGCGCCGGTCGCGCCGGGCGCCTGGGGCCGGGCACCGCGTATCGCTTGTGGAGCCCCGACCAGCACGGCGCACTGGCGGCGCACGACACGCCGGAGATTCTCTCCACCGACCTGGCGCGCTTCGCGCTCGAGCTCGCGGCCTGGGGCACGCGCGATCCGTCGACGCTCGCGCTGCTCGATCCGCCGCCGGCCGCGCACTGGAACCAGGCGACCGACGTGCTGCGCGCGCTCGATGCGCTCGATGCGCAAGGTCGCCTCACCGCGCACGGCCGGCGCATCGCGCGCCTGCCCACGTCGCCGCGACTGGCCAACCTGATGCTGCTGTCGCAGGAGCACGGCGAGGCCCAGGACGGCGCGTGGATCGCCGCGGTGCTGGAGGAGCGCGATGCCTCGGCCACCGGCAGCGACCTGGTCGAGCGCGTGCAGCGTTTGCGCGGCGGCGGCGGCGAGCCTGCGCAGCAGCGGCGCCTGCAGGATTCGGTGCGCCAGTTCCTGCGGCTGCTGCCGGACGACAAGGCCTGCGCGCCGAACAAGGGCGATCTCGATCTCGCCGCGCTGCTGAGCCTGGCGTTTCCCGAACGCATCGCGCGCCGGCGCGACGGCCTGCGCGAACGCAGTGGCGGCGGGCCGCCCGGCACGCGCGAAGTCGCGTTTCTCTGCGCCGACGGCGGTGAAGCGCGCCTTGCGGAGCACGATCCGCTCGCGCGCGCCGATTGGCTGGCGATCGCGCACTGGGATCCGGGCCCGACGCGGCGCATCCGCCTGGCCGCGGCGCTCGAGGAGCGCGAGCTGCGCGCGCTGCATGGCGCGCGCATCGAGACCGTGCGCGAGGTGCGGTGGGATGCGCAATCGGAGGTCGTCGTCGCCGAGGAGCAGCAGCGCCTCGGCGCGATCGTGCTGTCGGCGCGGCGCATCGCCGATGCCGGCGAGGACGCGCGCGCGGCGATGCTCGCGGGCATCCGTCGCATGGGCATCGGCGCGCTGCCGTGGAACGAGCGCGCGCGCCAGTGGCAGGCGCGCGTGCTGAGCCTGCGCCGGTGGCAGCCCGAGAACGACTGGCCCGACGTGTCGGACGAGGCGCTCGCCGCGACGTTCGAGGACTGGCTCGCACCGTGGCTCGACGGCGTCACGCGGCGCGCGCACGTCGATGCACTGGACCTGGTCGCGATCCTCGACGGCATGCTCGATCACGCGCACCAGCAGGACCTCGCGCGCCTGGCGCCCACGCACCTGACGGTGCCGTCCGGCCAGCGACGTCCGCTGACGTACGCACCGCCTGCGAATCCTGCGCTGGAGGTGAAGCTGCAGGAGATGTTCGGCTGCGCGCAGACGCCGACCGTGTGCGCGGGGCGCGTGCCGGTGCTGCTGCACCTGCTGTCGCCGGCGCAACGACCCGTGGCGGTGACGCAGGATCTCGCCGGATTCTGGGAGCGCGGGTATCTCGAGGTGCGCAAGGATCTGCGCGGCCGCTATCCGCGCCATCCCTGGCCCGACGATCCGCGCGCTGCCGCGCCCACGCACCGCGCCAAGCCGCGCGGAACGTAGCGCGGGAAAGCGACCGCTCCCGCTCAACGCAACTCACTATCATCGCGCGCATGCTCGCCATTCCTTTCTTCGCCCTGTGAATCCCGTCCATCTGCGCAATGCGGCGCGCGTGCTGCGCGCCGGCGGCGTCATCGCCTATCCCACCGAAGCGGTGTGGGGACTGGGCGCCGATCCCTGGAATCGGGACGCCTGCGAGCACGTGCTCGCGATCAAGCAGCGCACCTGGGACAAGGGCCTGATCCTGGTTGCGTCCGACGCCGACCAGCTCGCGCCTTTCGTCGACGTCCCGTCGAAGGCCGCGTGGAAGCGCGCGGCGGTGACCTGGCCCGGTCCGAACACGTGGGTGTTTCCGTGCACCGACGACACGCCGATGTGGATCAGCGGCGATCACGACAGCGTCGCCGTGCGCATCTCGGCGCACGAGACCGTGCGCGCGCTGTGCACGCGATTCGGCGGCGCGATCGTCTCGACCAGCGCCAATCCCTCGACGCGTCCGCCGGCGCTGTCGGCGACGCAGGCGCGTCTGTATTTCGGCGACGACCTCGACTACGTGCTGCCGGGCGCAACCGGCGGCCTGCTGCGTCCGACCTCGATCCGCGACGCCGCGACCGGACATATCCTGCGGCGATGAGCCAGACCGACGTCCCCGATGCGAACGCCGTCGAGCAGTGGCTGCGCGGGCTGCAGTCGCGCATCTGCGACGCGCTCGAGCAGGCCGACGCAAGCGGACGTTTCGGCAGTGATCACTGGTCGCGCGCCGAGGGCGGCGGCGGCGTCACGCGGATCCTCGAGGACGGCGCGCTGTTCGAACGCGCCGGCGTGGGCTTTTCGCTGGTGCACGGTCCGCGCCTGCCGCCTTCGGCCAGCGCCGCGCGGCCCGAGCTCGCCGGACGCGGCTTTCGCGCGATGGGCGTGTCGCTGGTGCTGCATCCGCGCAACCCGCACGTGCCGACCACGCACCTCAACGTGCGCTACCTGGTGGCCGAAAAAGAGGGCGCACCTCCGGTGTGGTGGTTCGGCGGCGGTTACGACCTGACGCCCTACTACCCCTACGAGACCGACGCCATGCACTGGCACGGCACCGCGCGCGCCGCCTGCGAACGCGTCGGGTCAACGGTGTACCCGCGGCTCAAGCAGCACTGCGACGACTACTTCTTCCTCAAGCACCGCGGCGAGACGCGCGGCGTCGGCGGGTTGTTCTGCGACGACTGGAGCGAAGGCGGATTCGGCCCGAGCTTTGCGCTGATCCGCGCGATCGGCGACAGCTTCCTGCCGGCGTATCTGCCGATCGTGGAGCGGCGCCGCGACACGCCGTACGGCGAGCGCGAACGCCATTGGCAGCTGGTGCGGCGCGGCCGCTACGTCGAGTTCAACCTCGTGTGGGATCGCGGCACGCTGTTCGGCCTGCAATCGGGCGGGCGCACCGAGTCGATCCTGATGTCGATGCCGCCCGACGTGCGCTGGCGCTACGATCTGAAGCCCGAGCCCGGTTCGCCCGAGGCGAAGCTGCTCGACGAATTCCTCAAACCCCGCGACTGGCTGGCGCCGCCATGACGCTCACCGAACTGCGCTACCTGGTGAACCTGGACAAGGAGCGCCACTTCGGCCACGCCGCCGAGCGCTCGTTCGTCTCGCAGCCGACGTTGTCGGTGGCGATCAAGAAGCTCGAGGACCAGCTCGGCGTGATCCTGTTCGAGCGCGTGCGCGGCGAGGTCAAGCCCACGCCCGTCGGCGAGCGGATCGTCCAGCAGGCCAAGCGCGTATTGGCCGAAGCCAAGCGCGTGGAGGACCTGGCGCGCGAAGGCCAGGACGAGCTCGCCGGCCCGCTGCGTTTCGGCGCGATCTACACGGTGGGTCCGTACCTGCTGCCGCACCTGATCCCGCCGCTGCGCCAGCGCGCGCCGCACATGCCGTTGGTGATCGAGGAGAACTTCACCGCGCGCCTGCTCGAACAGCTGCGCGACAACGAGATCGACGTGGTCTGCGTCGCGATCCCGATCGAGAACCCGCAGGGCCTGAGCATCTGGCCGCTGTACGACGAGGACTTCGTCGTGATGCTGCCGGCCGATCATCGCTGGGCGAGCGAATCGCAGATCACCGCGCGCCGGCTCGCCGAAGAACCGCTGCTGCTGCTCGGACCGGGCCACTGCTTTCGCGACCAGGTGATCGAGGCCTGTCCGAAGTGCGTGGACCCGGAGGCCTCCGGTCCGCGGCCGCAGACCGGCAGTAGCCTGGAGACGATCCGTCACATGGTCGCGGGCGGACTCGGGCTCACCGTGCTGCCGCGATCGTCGGTGGAGAACCGCCCGCTCGAGGAAGTCCCGCTGCTGGTGGCGCGACCGTTCGCGAACAAGGCGCCGTCGAGACGGATCGCGCTGGTGTGGCGACGCACGTTTCCGCGAATCAAGGCGATCCACGCGCTGCGCGAGGCGATCCTCGCCAGTGCGATGCGCGGCGTGAACTTTCTTCCGGAGGCCCAGCCCAGCGAGGGCTGAGCGCGCGACCCGATCAGGCCGTGGCGATCGCGTCGCTGGTGCGACGCGCGAACACCTCGGAAGGCAGCAGCGTCTTCAGATGTGCGGCCGGCCGCTTGCGCGCTTCGCGCAGGGTGTTGAGCGCGGTCACCGCGGCGCGATCGTCGGCCGTGCTCACCAGGCTGAACGACTCGTCGAGCAGCGTCACCCTGGGTCCATCGGCCGCCTGCTCGATCGCCAGATGGCGTGACGCACGCAGCCGTTCGAGCCCGGCGATCAGGTCGCCGCGTCGCAGCATCGTCTCCGGCCAGATCTGGATCAGCTCGCGCAGCGGCATTCCGCAGCCGACGCACACCTGGCGCGAGACCAGCACGCGATGGATCGCGTATTCGATCGTTTTGGGCGTGATTTTCATGAGGCCCCCCGCCGACATGGCACGCCGTCCCCACGGCCGTGCAGCGCGCAGTCTAGCGTGAGTTCTGCCCGGCCAAGGGTGGGCCCCGACGAGTCGCGCGTCAGGGGCGGACGTCGCCCGGGCGTCGACCCGAACCCGGCTTCGGATTGCCGGCGGTCTTGATCGGCGCCCTCAGCTTGCGAAGCACGGCCAGGGCGGCATGGGCGCGCTTGTCCTCCTCGCTGACGATCTGGCCGAAGCGGTCGTTCACCAGCTGCACCTCGTCGCCAAAGATCGAACGCTCCAGCTTGAGGAAGCCCGACGCCTGCAAGGCCTTGAGCCCTTTGTCCAGGTCCTCTTCCCGCAACCGGGTCTCCGGCCACCGGCGGCGCAGGGTCGTCAGATTCACGCTGCCGCCCTGTTTGATGTCCATTCCCGCCAGCATCTCGTAGATGCCGAAGAAGATGGTTTTGGTGGAGACCTTCATGGGGAGCGGTTCGGGATGGCGCTGAAACGGGCCTACTGTACCCGGTGGCGAACGCGCTGCCGATACGCCCGGATCGGCGGCATCTACGGCCCGCTTCCGGTCAGTGGCGCAGCATCTCGACGGCCACGACGGCCAGCATCGCGGCGAACGCCAGCTGCAGCTTTCGCGGCGACATCCGGTGCGCCAGCCGGGCCCCGAGCGGGGCCGCCAGCGTGCTGGCCACGGCCAGCCCGGCAAAGGCGGTGCCGCTGACATAGCCCAGCGCCGGACCCGGAACGCCCGGCTCGTGCCAGCCGGCGACGATGTAGCCGAGCGCGCCGGCCCAGGCGATCGGGATGCCGCCGGCCGCGGCCGTGCCCACGCACTGGCGCATTTCGAAACCGCGCAGTGCCAGGTAGGGCCCGGTCAGCGACCCGCCGCCGATGCCGATCAGCGACGACAGCAGGCCGACGATGCCGCCGGCGACGCCCAGCTCCGGGTGGCGCGGCGGCGCCATCGCATCCAGCGCGCCGAAGCGGTAGTCGAACGCCATCTGCAGCGCGATCAGCAGGCTGCTCACGCCCACCAGCCTGCGCAGCGCCGTGCCCGGCAATGCGTCGGCCACGAACGCGCCGCTCAGCGCGCCGATCGCCAGCGCCGGTCCGTACCAGCGCAGCACGTCCCAGCGCACGCCGCCGCGACGGTGATGCGACATCGTCGAGCTGATCGAGGTCAGCGCGATCACCGCCAGCGAGGTGCCCAGCGAGATGTGCATGACGATCGTCGGCGAGACGCCCTGACCGGTGAGCACGATCGCCAACGCGGGCACCATCACCATGCCGCCACCGATGCCGAACAGGCCGGCGAGCACGCCGGCGACGGTGCCGGTGGCCAGATAGATGAGCAGGTTTTCCATGCGGTGCGTTGAGCGGTCGCCGTGCGCGCGCGTTCGATTCGTACAATGGGGCGCGCATCCTACGCATCCGTTCGCCGCCATGCTTCGCACGACGCTGTTTCTCGCCGTCGCCCTGGCCGGGTCGACCCCGGTCGTGGCGCAGACGACGGCCCAAGATCCGCTGGCCGGCCCGCGCGCGGCCTTCGCGCTCGCGCTGAGCGCGGTGCCCGGCGGCAATCCCGCCTACGAAGATTCGGACCTGCTCCGCAGCTATCCGCTCTACCCCTGGCTCGAGGCCGAGCGGCTGAAGTTCCAGCTCGCGCGCGCGGATCGCGACGGGAGCGAACCGCCCGACGCCGCCATCGCCGCGTTCCTCACGCGCGACGGCGATGCGCCATGGACGCGCGACCTGCGCGCGGCCTGGCTCAAGACGCTCGCCTCGCAGCGGCGCTGGCCCGAGTTCCTCGGCTTCTACCTGGAGTCGCGCGCCGACACCGCGCTGCGCTGCAACGCGAGCGTCGCATCGATCCAGACCGGTCCTTCGGCCGCGCTGGTCGCGCCGGCGCTGGCGATCTGGAACACCGGCTCGGAACTGCCGGCCGCGTGCACGCCGATGATCGACTGGCTCACGCAGCAGGGCGCGATCGGCCCCCAGCAGATCGCGGAGCGCACGCGCCTTGCGCTCGAGGCGCAGAAGCTCGCGGTGGCGCGGATGCTGATCCGTCAGCTACCCGAGGAGCAGCGCGGGCCCTACCAGCTGTGGGCCGATGTGCTCGACAACCCGGCCAGGCATCTCGAACGCGGACTGGCGCAGGGCGTCGAGCCGCGCGGTGCGATCGACGGCTTCAGCAAGCTCGCGCGCAGCAATGCCGATGATGCGGCGCTGACGGCCGCGCGCATCGAGGCCTCGGGCGTGCCGACGCGCGCGCCGGCCACGGTGGGCGACATGCGCCGGGAGATCGCGCTGAACCTGGCGTGGAGCCGTCGTCCGGAATCGGTGGGGATGTTCCGCCAGGTCCCCGAGGCGGCGCTGGACGAGCGTGCGCACGAATGGCGCGTGCGCGCCGCGCTGTGGGCGGGCGACTGGGCGCTCGCCGCGGCCTGGATCGCGCGCATGCCGCCGGCGCTGCTCGATCAACCGCGCTGGCGCTACTGGCGCGCGCGCGCCAACGACAAGCTCGATCGCGACGACGTCGCCGACGCCGAGTACGAACGCCTCGCGCAGGAGAACGGCTACTACGCGGTGCTTGCATCCGAACGCCTCAAGCGCGGCTACGCGCCGCGGACGCAGGTGCGTCCAGGTGACGCGGCGGCGCGCGCGTTGATCGACGCCTCGCCGGGCTTCGTGCGTGCGCGCGAAGCCTGGCGCGTCGAGCAGCTGGCCTGGGCGCGCAGCGAGTGGAACGAGGCGACCAGGAACTTCGATCCCGCGCACCTGCTGGAAGCCGCGCGCGTGGCCTCGGGTTGGGGCTGGCACCTGCAGGCGGTGGCGACGTCGTCGCGCGCCGAGGTGTTCGACGACTTCGGCCTGCTCTATCCGCGTCCCTACGCGCGCGAGCTGCACGGCGCCGCCAAGCGCGTGCAGCTGCCGGCGGAATGGGTGTGGGGCGTGCTGCGCCAGGAGAGCCTGTACGACCCGCGCGCACGCTCGTCGGCCAACGCGCTGGGCTTGCTGCAGCTGCTGCCGGCGACGGCGCGCGCGGTGGCACGACGCAACGACTTCGACACGCCCAGCGAGCAGGACCTGTTCGACCCGCAGACCAACCTGCTGCTCGGCACCACGTACCTGCGCGAGCAGTTCGACCGCTTCGGCGGGCGCTTCGTGCTCGTGCTCGGCGCGTACAACGCCGGTCCCAACGCGGTGAAGCGCTGGCTGCCGGAGGCGCCGCTGGAGACCGACGTGTGGATCGAGAACGTGCCGTTCAACGAGACGCGCAACTACATCCAGCGCATCGTCTGGCACAGCACCGTGTTCGGCTGGGAATCCAGCGGCAACAAGCCGCAGCGCATCACGTCGTGGATGACGCCGATCTCGGCGGACCTGCCGCCGGTGAAGGACTCGTGAAGCTTTCGCGATCCATCCTTTTCGCCTTCCCCGCCTGCGGGAGAGCGTGGCCGAAGACCGGGAGAGGGCGTTCGGATCTGGAAGTCCCTCTTCTCTTGCCCTTCTCCCGCACGCGGGAGAGGGGAATGTGCGCATGAAGATCTACCTCGTCGGCGGCGCGGTGCGCGACGCGCTGCTCGGCATCCCGGTGAAGGAACGCGACTGGGTCGTCGTCGGCGCCACGCCCGAAGAGATGACCGCGCAAGGCTTTCGTCCGGTGGGCCGCGATTTTCCGGTGTTCCTGCATCCGCAGACCAAGGAGGAGCACGCGCTGGCGCGTACCGAGCGCAAGTCCGGCCGCGGCTACCACGGGTTCACGTTCCACACCGGACCCGAGGTCACGCTCGAGGACGACCTGTGGCGGCGCGATCTGACGATCAACGCGATCGCGCAGGACGAGCAGGGCGCGCTGGTGGATCCGCACGGCGGCCGCGCCGATCTGGACGCGCGCGTGCTGCGGCATGTGAGCGAAGCCTTCGCCGAGGACCCGGTCCGCATCCTGCGCATCGCGCGTTTCGCGGCGCGCTTCGCGAGCCTGGGCTTCCACGTCGCGCCGGAAACGATGGCGCTGATGCGCTCGATGGTCGACGCCGGCGAGGCCGATCATCTCGTGCCCGAGCGCGTGTGGAAGGAGACCGAGCGCGCGCTGATGGAGGCATCCCCGGGCGTGTTCTTCGACGTGCTGCACGCATGCGGCGCGCTGGCGCGCGTGATGCCGGAACTCGCGGCGTTGTCAGGCGTGCCGCAGCGCGCGGACTACCACCCCGAGGTCGACACGCTGCTGCACACGCGCATGTGCGTGGATGCCGCCGCTCGCGCCGGGTTCGTGCTCGACGTGCGCGTGGCCACGCTGCTGCACGACCTGGGCAAGGCCGCGACGCCGTCCGGGGAGTGGCCGCGCCATCTGCTGCACGAGCAGCGCGGCGTGCCGCTGGTCAAGGGATTCTGCGAACGCCTGCGCGTGCCGGCGGCGATGCGCGACCTCGCGGTGGCGGTGACGCGCGATCACCTCAACGTGCACCGCGCCAGGGAGCTGCGGGCATCGACGTTGCTCGAGCTGCTCGAACGGCTCGATGCGTTCCGCAAGCCGGCGCGCTTCGAGCTCGCGCTGCAGTCCTGCGAATGCGATGCGCGCGGACGCCTGGGGTTCGAGGATGCGCCGTATCCGCAGACCGACTATCTGCGCGAGGCGGCGAAAGTCGCCGTCGTCGCCAACGCGGACGTGATCGCGGATGGATTCAGCGGGCCTGCGATCGGCGAAGAGATCGCTCGTCGTCGACTCGAGCAGTTGCGACGCTGGAAGCCGGCCGCCAACGGTGACGCCGAAAACAAGGAACCCCGCGGAGTCGGGTGACGCCGCGGGGTGCTTCGAATTGCGGGTCGCGCCTACAGGCCGCCGAGCGCCGGCAGACCGTTCAGACCCGGCAGCGCGGCCGGCGCGCGCAGGCCCGACAGGCCGTCGAGCGCCGGCAGGCCACCCAGTCCACCCTTGGGGTTGGTCAGCACACCGCTGAGCACGCCACCGAGGACCGGCAGGCCGCCGACCACCGGCACGCCGCCGCTGACCGAACCCAGCAGCGGCAGGCTGCTGACGACGCGGCCGAGATTGAGGTTCAGGCCGCCGAGCAGGGTCTGCGGATTGAACGGGGTGGCGTGGGCCGAAGCCGAGCCGACCAGCGTGGCGGCGGCGACCAGGGCCATCGAAATCTTCTTGCGCATGACGGATTCACTTCCTGCTTGTTCGGGCACGAACGGGTGACGTCATGCTCAGGCGGAACCGGCGATGCGTCCGGTCATCGCGGACGAGCGGGGCCGCGCCGCCGATCGGAACGACGAAGGGCTCGGCGCGACAGACCAACGATGCGCTCGAAACGCACGAAGCCCCGCAGCGTCGACGACGCCGCGGGGCCTGCTTGCCGCCGCGCGTGCCGATCAGGCCACGCGCTCACCTCACCGGTGTGATGGCCTTGCTTGCCTAGATGCTGCCGAGCACGGGCAGCTGGCCCACCGTGCCCTGCACGACCCCGCCGATCACCGGCAGGCCACCGACGCCACCGATGCCACCCCCGACCGATCCGCCGATCACGGGCAGGCCGTTGAGCGTGCCGGTCACGATGCCGCCGACACCACCGGTACCGCCGATCAGTCCGAGGCCCGGCAGATTGCCGGACAGCGAGCCGGTGACGACGCCGCCGACCAGCGGCATCACGTCGAGTCCGACCAATCCACCGCCCGCGGTGCCGCCGAGCACGCCGCCGATCACCGGAAGTCCGTCGAGACCAGGCAGGCTGCCACCGAGTCCGCCGCCGAGCACGCCGCCGACGACGGGCAGGCCATTGAGTCCGGGCAGGCTGCCGCCGGCTCCACCGCCGAGGACGCCGCCGATCACCGGCAGGCTGGTGAGTCCGGCGCCGCCGAGCACGCCGCCCACGACCGGCAACGTGCCCACCACCGGCAGGCCACCGGGCAGGCCGCCCGTGATCGAGCCGATCACCGGCAGGCCACCGACGATGCCGCCGAGATTGAGGTTGCCGAGCACCGGCAGCGCACCGACGGTGTTGCCGGCATGCGCCGACATCGAACCCGCCAGGGCGGCCGCGGCGACGACGAACTTCGAGATTTTTCGCATTTGAAACTCCCTTCGATTTTGGAGAGACGTGGATCCCGGACGTCGGACGCCGACGTGGCTCGGAGGGCGCTGCGCGGTCTTCTCCTTTCGCGGCGTCATCCGGGAGTGGCCTGTGCGCGCCGCGTCCGGTGACGTCATGCATACGGGTTTTCACCGCGACGATTCGTTGACGCGGACAGGCGGAATGTTGACGCCGACAGGAGCGATGAACGGTCGGGCGCGACGGATGAGCGCGACGGTGACCGAACCGTCAGTCGTTTTCGCGCGGAAACGCCCGCGATGCCTGCGATCTGACGCAGGTCACGACCCGACGCGATCGCGTTGCAAGCCGCGTGCTACGGATTCGTCGATGCGTCGTTGAGCGCCCAGTCGTAGCCGCCGTCGCGCACGCGACGCACGTTGCGAAGACGCTCGGCGAGCGATGGTGCGGCGTAGTTCAGCAGGTGCGCGATGACGCCCGCGTCGTCGCCGCCGAAGTCGTCCTCGAACCAGCGATACAGGCTCGAGGCCTGCAGCGATCCGCCCTCGACGATCCACGCACCGCGCGGATGATTGACGAAGGCGCGTGCCGCGGCGTCGAGCTGCGCCTCGGTGTTCGACGCGGTGTAGACCTGACCGGACAGGCGCGGCGCGCCGATCGTGGCGCGGCACAGCGCGTAGTGCAGGCGCACGTCCTTCCAGATCGGACGCAGCACGCGATGCTCGATGTCGTCGAGCGACAACGTCTCGTCCTCGACCTTGATCATTTTCGCGGCCCACGGTCCGCGAGTGAAATAGCCCGGAGAGATGTCGACCTCGCGCAGGCTCGTCATCGGATAGCGCTCGAGCACGAGCTTGACCGTGTACGCGTTGTAGAGATTGATCCAGAACGCGCGCTGCTCGTCGCGGCGCAGCTTGGAGACCTCGGTGCGCTGCATCTGGTCGAGGTACACGCGCAGGTAGCCGCGATCGTCGCCGTCGACCGCCGCGTAGCGCACGCGCGACGTGCCGTCCTCGGCCGTCACCACGTAACGCGAAAGGAAGCGCTCCCACAGCGTGTGGTCGAGCACGCGCGACGCGGCCTCGTCGTGGCGGGTCCATCGATCCCAGAGCTCGGCGTCGGGCATCTCGCGCGCGATCGCCGGAGCGCAGAACGAACACCACAGCAGCAGGAGCGCCGCGAAGCGCCTGCTCACGAAGTCGGGCCGCCGCCGGTGCGCTGATCGAGCCAGTCGATCACGTCCTGCGTGACCTGGTCGCGGCAGGTCTCGTGGAGCAGCTCGTGGCGCGCACCGTCGTAGAGCTTGAGCGTCACGTCCTTGAGCCCGGCGCCGAAGTACGCGCGCTCGAGCAGCGTCGGACCCTTGGCGCCCTGCGTGGCGGGGTCCGCGGTGCCGGCGATGATCAGCACCGGCAGCGATTTGGGAATGCGCGCCAGGCGCGCCGGCTCGCGCAGGCGGCCGCCGTACGCGAGCAGGTCGGCCCACAGCCGCGAGGAGATGCGAAAGCCGCAGCGCGGATCGTCGACGTAGGCATCGACCTCGGCCGGGTCCCGCGATAGCCAGTCGAACCCGGTCCGCGTCGGCTTGAAGCGGCGGTTGAAGGCCTTGAACGAGAGCCGATCGGCCAGCGCGCTGCGATGGCGCGGACCGCCGATGGCGATCTCGGCATTCATCAGCGCCATGCCGATCGTGCGCAGGATGCCCATCTCGCCGGTGGTGGCGGACAGCACGCAGGCGCCGATCTCGCGGCCGTGATGGACGATGTAGTCCTGGCTCAGCAGCGCGCCCATGCTGTGTCCGAACAGCACGATCGGCAGTCCGGGGTGACGCTCGCGCATCTCGACCTGCACTGCGCGGATCGACTGCAGTGCCAGGCGCCAGCCGTGCTCGTCGGCGAAGTGGCCCAGCTCATCGGGAGCGCGCGCCGTGCGGCCGTGTCCCGGCAGGTCGTGTGCGTAGACCGCGTAACCGGCGTGGTTCAGCGCGGTGGCGAAGCGCGTATAGCGCCCGCCGTGCTCGGCCATGCTGTGCACGATCTGCACGCACGCGCGCGGTGCGACGTTCACAGGCAGCCACGCGCGCACGAATGCGACGCCGTTCTGCACCGTCAACTGGAACTCGGTCGCACTCAAGAGGTAGGTTCTCGTCCGTTGCGCGCCTGGCGGACGCGTCTCGAAGTCGGCGCAGTTTTCCACAACCGCGGAGGTCTATCCATGAACTGCTTGCTGGCCATCGACCAGGGCACCACCAGCACGCGTGCGATCGTGTTCGATGCGGCCGGACACAAGCTCGGCACGCATCAGGTCGAACTGCCGCAGTCGTTTCCGCATCCGGGCTGGGTCGAGCACGACGCGCTGCGCATCCGCGACGACGCGCTGGCCTGTGCGCAGGGCGCGCTGAAGGCGGCCCGGCTCGAGGCCAGGAACATCGCCGGCATCGGCATCACCAACCAGCGCGAGACCGCGGTGGTGTGGGATCGCGCCACCGGCAAGCCGATCCATCCGGCAATCGTCTGGCAGGACCGTCGCACCGCCGATTTCTGCGCCCAGCACGCCGATCGCAGCGACTGGCTCGCCGATCGCACCGGCCTGCTGCTCGATCCGTATTTCTCTGCCACCAAGATCGGCTGGATGCTCGATCACGTGAAAGGCGCGCGCGCGCGGGCCGAGAACGGCGAGCTGGCTTTCGGCACGATCGACTGCTGGCTGTTGTGGACGCTCACCGGCGGCAAGGTGCACGCCACCGACGCGAGCAACGCCTCGCGCACGGCGCTGTTCAACATCCGCACGCAGGCCTGGGACGACGAGCTGCTGAAGTTCTTCGGCGTCCCGCGCGCGATGCTGCCGGAGGTGCTCGATTGCGCCGCCGAGTTCGGCAGCACGCAGGCCGACCTGCTCGGTGCGCCGGTACCGATCCGCGGCATGCTCGGCGACCAGCAGGCCGCGACGGTCGGCCAGGCGTGCTTCGCGCCCGGCATGACCAAGAGCACGTACGGCACCGGCTGCTTCATGGTGCTCAACACCGGCGACGAGTTCGTGCGCAGCCGCAACAAGCTGCTCTCGACCGTGGCGTATCGCTTCGGTGGCAAGACCACCTACGCGCTCGAAGGCAGCATCTTCGTCGCCGGCGCCGCGGTGCAGTGGCTGCGCGACGCGGTGCACCTGGTCGCATCCGCCGGTGACACCGAGAAGCTCGCGCGTTCGATCGAGGACACCGAAGGCGTCTATCTCGTGCCGGCCTTCACCGGCCTGGGCGCGCCGTACTGGGATCCGCAGGCGCGTGGCGCGATCCTGGGGCTGACGCGCAACTCCGGCATCGCGCACATCGTGCGCGCCGCGCTCGAGAGCGTGTGCTACCAGACGCGCGACCTGATGGGCGCGATGGGGCAGGACGCGGTGGCGCCCACCGAACTGCGCGTCGATGGCGGCATGGTCGTCAACGACTTCGTCACGCAGACGCTGGCCGACGTGCTCAAGCTGCCGGTGGTGCGACCGGCGACGGTCGAGACCACCGCGCTGGGCGCCGCGTTCGCCGCCGGCCTGCAGGCCGGCGTGTACGACTCGCTCGACGCGATCTCGCGGCTGTGGGAGGCCGAGCGGCGCTTCGAGCCCAAGCTCGCCGCCGACCGGGCCGATGATCTCTACGAGGGCTGGCTCGACGCCGTGGCACGCGTCCGCTGCCAGTCGTAGTCGTAGCCCAGGCGCAGCCCGGGTTTTCCCGGGCCACGAAAACGTCGAATTCGACCGCAAGGCGCGGAGTGCGGCAGGCTCGGCGCAACCCGAAGATGGCGCCACGCTGAAGCCCGCAGGAGTCGCGCCATGAATCTCTCCACCGCCACCGCCATGTCCCGATCGACCGACAACCGCGACCGCGCCGCCCGCACGCTGGGCGATCCGCGCTGGCCGCGCGTGCTGGCGCGCGACGCCAGCGCCGACGGGCAGTTCTGGTATTCGGTGCGGACCACCGGCGTGTATTGCCGTCCGAGCTGCGCCGCGCGCCCGGCGCGCCCGGAGAACGTCGGTTTTCATGCGTCGATCGAGGCCGCCGAGGCCGCCGGCTTTCGTCCGTGCAAGCGCTGCAAGCCGCGCCAGCCGGCGCTGGCCGAGCAGCACGCCGCGGCGGTGACGCGCGCCTGTCGCCGCATCGAACGCGCGCAGGACGAGATGCCGAGCCTGGCCGCATTGGCCGATGAAGCCGGCCTGAGCCGCTACCACTTCCACCGCCTGTTCAAGGCGGTCACGGGTCTGACGCCGCGCGCCTACGCGGCCGCCCATCGCGGAGATCGCGTGCGCAAGGAACTCGCGCGCGGCGCGCGCGTGACCGACGCGATCCTCGACGCCGGCTTCGGCTCCAACAGCCGTTTCTACGAACGCTCCGACGCGACATTGGGCATGACGCCGAGCGACTTTCGCGCCGGTGGCGCCAACGCGCGCATGCGCTTCGCCATCGGCCAGTGCTCGCTCGGTTCGATCCTGGTCGCCGAAAGCGATCGCGGCATCTGCGCGATCCTGCTCGGCGATGATCCCGACGCGCTCGCGCGCGATCTGCAGGATCGATTCCCCAAGGCGCAGCTGATCGGCGGCGATGCGCAGTTCGAACAGCGCGTCGCGCAGGTCGTGGGCCTGGTCGAACACCCGGCGCTGGGACTGGATCTGCCGCTGGACGTGCGCGGCACGGCGTTCCAGCAGCGCGTGTGGGAAGCGCTGCGCGAAATCCCGCCCGGCAGCACCGCGAGCTACGCGGACGTTGCGCTGCGCATCGGGGCGCCCAAGGCGGTGCGCGCGGTGGCGCAGGCCTGCGGCGCCAACGCGCTGGCGATCGCGATCCCCTGTCATCGCGTCGTGCGCAACGACGGCGCGCTGTCGGGCTACCGTTGGGGCGTCGAGCGCAAGAAGGCGCTGCTCGAGCGCGAGGCCAAGGCCGCCGCATGAACGCACCGCAGACGATTGACGCGCCGCGCAGCCTTGGGGCGCGGCTCGACGCAACGGACTGGTCCGCGGTGACCGGGGCGCTCGATGCGAGCGGCAGCGCCGTGATCCCGAAGCTGCTCGACGCGGACGACTGCGCGGTGATCACCGCGCTCTACGACGATCCGGCGCGCTTTCGGTCGCGCGTGGTGATGGCGCGCCACGGCTACGGCCGCGGCGAGTACCAGTACTTCTCGTATCCGCTGCCCGATGCCGTGGCGGATCTGCGCACGCGTGCCTATCCGCACCTGGTGGACCTGGCCAATCGCTGGAACGAGACGATGGGCATCGACGTGCGCTACCCGGCGATGCATGCGCAGTTCGTCGCGCGCTGCCATGCGGCAGGGCAGCTGCGGCCCACGCCGCTGCTGCTGCGCTACGGCGCCGGCGACTACAACTGCCTGCACCAGGACCTGTACGGCGAGCACGTCTTTCCGATGCAGATCGCCGTGCTGCTGTCGCGTCCGAACGAGGACTTCACCGGCGGCGAGTTCGTGCTGGCCGAACAGCGCCCGCGGATGCAGTCGCGCCCGGAAGTGGTGCCGCTGAGCCAGGGCGACGCGCTGGTGTTCGCGGTGCATCACCGTCCGGTGAAGGGCTCGCGCGGGTATTACCGCGTGAACCTGCGGCACGGCGTGAGCCGGTTGCGATCGGGGCGGCGGCATACGCTGGGGGTGATCTTTCACGACGCGCGGTAGCGGTCGCCGTGGCACCACAGCGCGCCTGGTAGGGCGGGAAAGCGGCCGAAGGCTGCGCATCCTGCCGGCGTCGAGAGTTCACGGCGGGATGCGCGACCGCTGGCGCGGCCGCGTTCCCGCCCTACCGGGTTCCTCGTTCAGTGGGTGGAGTAGGCTCCGCCACTCGATCCCCACGCGAGGACTCGCGTCATGAGCCCGATCGCCTCGTTCCACTCCGCCCCGAACTTCGACGTCGCGCTCGACCGCCTGGCCGAAGCCACGCAGCAGCTGGGCTTCGACGCCGTCGACTACGGCTTCATGCCGCGCGCCCGCGCCGTCGACGGACGCTACCACGCACCCGAGATCGCGTGGCGCAACTGGCCGACGCGCTGGACCGCCGGCTGGGCGCGCTACAGCCGCGAGGACCCGTTTCTCTGCGCGGGCTATCCGCGCACGCTGCCGCTGGACTGGCGCGACGTGATCGGGGCGAACTGGCTGAGCGCGACGCAGAAGGAAGCGTTGGCCTATGTCGGCGACGTCGGCTTCCTCGACGGCATGACCGTGCCGATCCATCTGCCGGAAGGTGCGTTCGCGTTCGTCACGGCGGTGAGCCATTCGATGCAGGGACGCTGGCGCGAAAAACAGACCGAGGTGCGCGACGCGCTGTTCGTGATGGCACACGACTTCCATGCGGCGATCGCGCCGCGCTTCGGCTTCAAGTCGACGCCGCACGACGTGTCGCTCTCGGCGCGCGAGCGCGAGGTGCTGGCGCTCGCCGCGACCGGATTGAGCGCGCCCGACAGCGCGCTGCACGTGCATCGCTCGGTGGAGACGGTGCGCCGGCAGCGCAAGTCGGCGATGGACAAGCTCGGTGCGCACACGATCGCGCAGGCGGTGGCGCAGGCGCTGCGGATGGGATTGATCGCGCACTGAAAAGCGTTTCCAACGCAAAGGCAAAGGAGGCAAAGATCTTTTCAATCGGTCCGCTTTTCTTTGGACCTCTGCGCCTTCGCGTTGAACGCTTTTGGCCCCGCCGGTCGGAATGACCCGATCGGGTCATTGCCCGGTGGCCCTGCCGCTTCGAAGATCAGCGGGCCCCGCAATGGAGTCACGCCACCATGATCTTCAAGGAATACGCGCAGCACGACGGCCTGGGCCTCGCCGAACTGGTGCGCCGCAAGCAGGTCTCGCCCGAGGATCTCGTCGACAGCGCGCTCGACGCGATCGAGCGTCTGAACCCAAAGGTCAATTGCGTCGTGCAGAAACTGCGCGACCACGCGATGGGCGAGATCAAGGCGGGTCTGCCGCTCGGTCCGTTCCGTGGCGTGCCGTTCCTGGTCAAGGAGTTCGGCATGCACTTCAAGGGCATGGTGTCCTCGGCCGGCTCGCGCCTGGGGCAGGGCATGCGCCACGAGCACGACACCGTGATGATGGAGCGCTGTCGTGCCGCGGGGCTGGTCACCGTGGGCACCACGACGCTGCCCGAGATGGCGTTCAACGCCAACTCCGAGGCGCTGCTCTACGGCCCGACGCGCAACCCCTGGAACCTCGACTACTCCGCCGGCGGCTCGTCGGGCGGCGCCGGTGCGGCGGTGGGCTGCGGCATGGTGCCGATCGCGCACGCCAACGACGGCGGCGGATCGATCCGCATCCCGGCCGCGGTCAACGGCCTGGTGGGCATGAAGGTGACGCGCGGCCGCACGCCAGGCGGGCCGGATATGGGCGCGCTGCTGTGGGGCCTGGGCGTGGAGTTCGTCGAGACGCGCAGCGTGCGCGATTCGGCCGCGATGCTCGATGCGATCGCCGGCCCGGACGATGGCTACTACTACACCGCGCAGCCGCCCAAGCGCGGATTCCTGGCCAGCGCGATGACGCCGCCGGGCGCGCTGCGGATCGGCGTCGTCGATGCGATGCCGGGTGCGATGAAGACCGCGCCGGAGAACCTGGCGCGACTGTCCGACACGGTGAAGTTGCTCGAGAGCCTGGGCCATCGCTGCGAACCGCTGACGTTCGATTACGACGCGCCGACCTTCAACGAGTCGACGATCCGGCTCTGGGCCACGACGCTGGGCTACTACATGGAGCAATTCGCCAAGATCACCGGGCGCAAGATCGGGCCCGACACCGCCGAGCGCGTGACGCTCGCCGTGTACGAGTACGGCAGGTCGCTCAAGGCGTTCCAGATCGAAGAGGCGATGGCGCAGCAGAACGCGATCACGCGCGGCGTCTGCACCGCGATGCGGGGCTACGACGTGGTACTGACGCCGGGCCTGGGACGCGATGTGGCCAGGCTCGGCGAGCTCGACCAGAACGCGCCCAACCTCGACATGCTCGGCTGGTGGAACCACATCATCCAGAACTATTCGACGTTCACGCCGCTATTCAACACCACCGGCCAGCCCGCGGTGATGCTGCCGCTGTGGCAGGCCAAGTCCGGATTGCCGATGGCGATGCAGTTCGTCGGGCACCTGGGCGACGAGGAGACGCTGTACTCGCTCGCGGGCCAGCTCGAACAGGCGCAGCCCTGGGCGCAGCGGCGGGCGCCGAACTACGCGTGACCCCTTACGCCCCCTCCCGCTTGCGGGAGAGGGTTGGGGAGAGGGCGTCGCAGGGTGCGAGACCCTCTCCCTCGATCCCTCTCCCGCAAGCGGGAGAGGGAACAAGGTGCCGACTACTTCGCCAGGTTGTCGAGACCGCCCTGGTAGATGCCGCCGATCAGCTCCTGCGCCTTGGCGGGCTCGGTGCCGGCGGCCGGCTTGAACGTGCTGCCCCAGGTGATCTTGCTCTTGCCGTCGCCATCGGCCGTGACGGTGATCGTCGACTTGTAGTCGGTCACCGGCAGCGGGCTTTCGACGATCGTGTAGGTCAGCGTCATGCCGGCCTCGTCACGCGCCGCCAGCTCCTCGACGATCACCGCGCCGTCGCCCAGCGTCAGCTTGCGATGCGCGCCGACCTCGTTGTTGGCGCCCTTGACGATCTCCGACTTGGCGATCGCGGGATGCCAGGTATTGAGACCGTTGAAGTCGCCGACCTTCTTCCAGAGGTCCGCCGCCGACATCGACAGCGAGGCTTCCTTGGACACCGTCAGCGTTTCGGCCGGCGCCTCGGCTGGCGCCGGCGCGATATCGGCCGCCGGAGCCGCGGGGGCTTCGGCCGTCGGAGCGGGTTCGGTCGCCGGAGCGGACGCATCGCCGTCCTTCTTCGAGCAGGCCACCGCGAACACGCCTGCGCACAGCACCACGGGCAGCCACTTGT
The DNA here is from genome assembly GCF_020697055.1 of Panacagrimonas sp. Taxonomy (GTDB): domain Bacteria; phylum Pseudomonadota; class Gammaproteobacteria; order Nevskiales; family Nevskiaceae; genus Panacagrimonas. The sequence continues at coordinate 107,601 of NZ_JAJFBP010000009.1, forward strand.
GATTCATCACCATGAAAATAATCTCCTGTCTGTCTTTTTGACGATCTGTTCCGGATCCGCTCACCGCTGAGTCGTTGATCCGCTCCCAACGCGAAGCAAAGTCTCGCACGCCGGCCGGGACGCGGTTGCCGCCGGGATTCAGGGTGAACCCTGATAGGCGAAGCGGCGAAGCGGTATAAACGCCGGCGTTCATGGGATGGCCGGAGGCCCCCCCCGTCATGTGGTTCCTCATCGGACTGGCTGCCTTCGCCGCGATCACCGGCTTCCTGTTCAAGCACAAATCCCGTCCGACGTGGTTCGGCCAGAGCTGGAACGCGGGCGGCGAACGCGCGCAGTACGAGATCAAGCGCAACAAGGGCCGCATCGTCGAGGTGCGCTTCGGCATGCCGGCGCACGCGGATCTGAACTTCACGCTGCGCCCGGAACGCGCCTACGACCGCTTCGCCAAGCTGCTGACGCTCGCCGCCGAGTACCAGGTGGGCGAGGACGCGTTCGATCGTGCGGTCTACATCCTCGGCGACAGCGACGTCGTCTGCCGCAGCCTGCTCGGTGACGTGCGGCTGCGCGAGGACCTGCGCAACCTGATCGCCGGCGGCCGCGAGATCAAGCTGCGCGTGACGCACGTGCACGCGGCGTCCGGAAGGCTGTGGGTGTGCATGAAGCCGATGCAGACCGCGACCGACGACGACGTGCACGCCGCCGGCGTCGCGATCGCGCCGGAGATGCAGGCCATCGCGGCCCGCATCCGTACGCTGCTGGGCTCGCGTCCGATCGAACCGGACCGCACGTTCCTTCGCGCCGCAGCCTTTGCCGCGATCGCGGTGGGTTTGGCCGTCAATGGTGGCGTGGCGATGCTCGCGTTCGTCTTCAGCCACCGCTGGACCGCCACGGTCCTCGATCACGCCGAGCTGTTCACGCACGCGGCGCTCGCGGCGATCGGCGTGACGCTGGCGCTGATCGTGGCCTCGCGCCTGCTGCTCGGCGGGACCTCGCGCGGGCACGTCGTGCTGGTCGAACTGCTCAGCTTCGGCCTGCTCGGCGCGCTGGCCACCGCGTGGATCGAACTGCGTCAGCTCAACATCGAGTTCGATCGATCCGGACCGGTCACGATCACGACGCCGGTGGTGGAAAAGCGCGTGTCACGGTCGCGCAAGGGCGCGCCGACGTATTACCTCGATGTGCGCGAGTGGGACGGGAGGGGAATGCACACGCTGGTGGTGCCGCATGCCGACTACGAGCGCGTCCAGGTCGGACAGCCGATCCGGCTGGACGAGCACGAGGGTTTCATGGGGTATCGGTGGGTGGACAACGTTCGGCCGTGAGGCTGGGGCGCTTCGCAACCCGCCTATTTGCGCCGCAACGCATCCGCCAGCGCCGCACCCAGCGCCCCCTGCGGCGCCGGCGCGTTTCTTCCCTGCGCCGGCCGGGTGCTGCGCACCTCCGGCGACCGACGCGGATCCCCGCGCGCGCCCGACACGCCGGCGCTGCTGCCGTCGTCCTTGGACTTCATCGTCAACGCGATGCGCTGGCGTTTCACGTCCACGTCGACGACGCGCACCTTGACGATCTGCCCGGCCTTCACCACCTGGTGCGGGTCCTTCACGAAGCGGTCGGACAGCTGCGAGACGTGCACGAGCCCGTCCTGGTGCACGCCGATGTCCACGAACGCGCCGAACGCCGCGACGTTGGTGACGGTGCCTTCCAGCACCATGCCCGGCCTGAGGTCGGCGACGTCGTGGATGCCGTCGGCAAACGTCGCGGTGCGAAATTCGGGGCGCGGATCGCGGCCGGGCTTTTCGAGCTCGGCCAGGATGTCGCGCACCGTGGGCAGGCCGAAGCGCTCGTCGGCGAACTGGCGCGCGTCGAGCTTCCTCAACGCGGCGCCATCGCCCATCAGCGTGCGCACGTCGCGACCGCAGGCCTGCACGATCCGCGTCGCGACTTCATACGCCTCGGGGTGCACGCCCGAGGCATCGAGCGGCTCTTCGCCGTCGCGGATGCGCAGGAAGCCCGCGCACTGCTCGAAGGTCTTGGGCCCGAGGCGCGAGACCTCGAGCAGCGCCTTGCGGCTCTTGAACGCACCGCGCTGGTTGCGATGGAACACGATCGCATCGGCCAGCGATCCGCCCAGGCCCGACACGCGCGCCAGCAACGACGCCGAAGCGAGATTCAGATCCACGCCGACCGCGTTGACCGCGTCCTCGACGACCGCGTCGAGCTGCTTGGCCAGTCGGAACTGGTCGACGTCGTGCTGGTACTGGCCCACGCCGATCGACTTGGGATCGATCTTCACCAGTTCGGCCAGCGGATCCTGCAGCCGCCGCGCGATCGACACGGCGCCGCGCAGCGACACGTCCAGGTCCGGAAACTCCGCGGCCGCGAGCTCCGAGGCCGAATAGACCGACGCGCCGGCTTCGCTGACCACGACCTTGCGCGGCCGCGGTTCGGGCAGCGATGCCAACAGGTCGGCGACGAGCTTTTCGGTCTCGCGGCTGGCGGTGCCGTTGCCGATGGCAATCAGCTCGATGCCGTGCTTGCGGATCAGCCGCGCGACCTCGGCCTGCGCGCCGCGCACGTCGTTCTTCGGCTGGAACGGATAGACGGTGGCGGTCTCGACGACCTTGCCGGTGCCGTCGATGGCCGCGACCTTCACGCCGGTGCGGATGCCCGGATCCAGGCCCAGCGTCGGCCTGGAACCGGCCGGCGCGGCCAGCAGCAGGTCCTTCAGGTTCTTCGCGAACACCTCGATGGCCTCGGCCTCCGCGCGCGAGCGCAGCTCCAGCATCAGGTCCACCGACAGGCTGGTCTGCAGGCGCACGCGCCAGGTCCAGCGCGCGACGTCGATCAGCCAGGCGTCGCAGGCGGTGTGCTCGGCGTTGTCCGCGACGCGAACCTCGAGCGCGGTCGCGATCATCTTTTCGACCGGCTTGATCGGCGCCGGATCGTCGGCGTCGGCTTCGATCTCCAGCAGCAGGATCTCCTCGTTGCGCCCGCGCATCATCGCCAGCGCCCGATGCCCGGCGACCTTGGACCAGGATTCCTGGTGCGCGAAATAGTCGCTGAACTTGGCGCCCGCCTCCTGCTTGCCGTCGAACACGCGCGACTTCAGCACCGCCCGGTCGCGCAGGTGCTGGCGCAGGCGGCCGAGCAGGTCGGCGTTCTCGGCCAGGCGCTCGGTGAGGATGTCGCGTGCGCCTTCGAGCGCCATCTTGGCGTCGGTGACCTCACCCTGGACGTAGCCCGCTGCCGCGTCGAGCGGAACCCGGGTGCGATCGGACAGCAGCAGCTCGGCCAGCGGCGCCAGCCCGCGTTCGCGCGCGATCTCCGCCTTGGTCCGGCGCTTGGGCTTGAACGGCAGGTATAGGTCCTCGACTTCCGCCTTGGTCGTCGCGGCCTGCAACTTATTTTCGAGCTCGTCCGTCAGCTTGTTTTGGGAGCGGATGGATTCGATCACCGCGGTTCTGCGATCCTCGAGCTCACGCAGGTAGCCGAGGCGTTCTTCGAGCTTGCGCAGCTGCGTGTCGTCGAGGCCGCCGGTCACTTCCTTGCGGTAGCGGGCGATGAAGGGGACGGTGGCGCCTTCGTCGAGCAGCGCCACGGCGGATTCGACCTGGCGCGGCTGCGCGGAGATGTCGGTGGCGAGCGTGTCGGTGATGCGGCGGCGGGTAGCGGAAGACAGAACAGCGGACGCGTCGGCCATCGATCGATGCGGGAAAGGGTGAAGGGGAACAATCAGGGCGGCGCGACGATACAGGTGATTGGAGAGCGCTCCAACCCGATCGGAGGATCCCTCGATGCGGGGATTCCACACCGATCGTCGCGTCCGATCCGATAGGGGTATCGGGAGGCACTGGACTTGCACGGACGCGTGGCTGCCTGCGACTTGTGTGGCGCGTCACGCCGAAGACGTGGGACTGCGAAAGCAGGAAAGCAACAACGGTTCGATCGATTTCGTTTTTTCATCCGGCCAACCGCCGGTTCAGTGACACACACAGGGAATAGACGATGAAGACACTGATGGGCTGCGAACAGGCCGTGACGCTGGGCGCGTACGGCAAGACCTTGGTCTCGGCGCTGCTGATCGCCGTATCCGCCGGATCGCTGACCGCCTGTAGCGACGATGGCGACGACGGTTCGGACGGCACCAACGGATCGGTCGGACCTGCGGGCCCGGCCGGTGCCGTCGGCGCGACCGGCGCAACGGGTCCGGCCGGTCCTGCGGGCCCTGCCGGCGCCGCCGGCGCCGTCGGCGCGATGGGTCCTGCGGGGCCCGCGGGAGCCGACGGTGCCCAAGGTGCGCAAGGTGCGCAAGGTCCCGCCGGCCCGGCGGGGCCTGCAGGTCCGGCCGGCGCGGACGGCGCCCCGGGTGCCGCCGGCGCGCCGGGTGCCCCCGGTGAACAGGGCCCCGTGGGACCCGGCGCGATCATTCCGGTCGCATCGGGCCTGCCGATCGCGATGACGACGATCGCCGGCGGATTGGTCGGAACCGTCGGCCTGGTCGGTTTCGGCAGCTCGATCGACGGCCTCACGCTCGGCGGCGGAGTCATCGACCTCACCGGCGGCCCCGGCCTCGGCTTCAACTACGCGTTCTCGATGCCGCGCGATGGGGTGATCACGTCGATCTCCGCGTACTTCAGCAACACGATCGCGCTGGCGCTGATCGGCAGCACGATCGACATCTCGGCCGACCTGTACTGCTCCTCGGTTCCCGACAACGTCTTCACGCAGGTCCCCGGCGCCCACGTGACGCTGGCGCCTTCGCTGACCGGGCTCCTTGCACTGGGCACGACCGCCAACGGCATCACGACGGGCCTGAACATCCCGGTCACCGCGCAGACCCGCTGCGTGTTCGTGAACTCGGCGACGGCGGTCGGCGTGCAGCTGGTCAACACGGTGGTCGGCTATTCGAGCGGTGGCGTGTCGATCGACTGATCGATGGATGGCGTGAGTGGGTGAAGGTGGTGTGGTCCGGCGCAGGCCCTGAGCTTCGGCTCGCGGCCTGCGCTTTTTCGTTTCTCAAGCGGCGACGGGATCCGGGGCTGCCTCAGTAAGATGGCGCGCGTTCCACAGGAGAGATGCGCATGAACCACCCGGCGCAGCACGGCGGTGAACCTGGTCACGCGTTACCGCCCTGGATCCGACCCGAGATCCAGAAGGACATCCGCTGGCGCGATGGCGACGTGGTGATTTCCGTGCCGGCCAAGAGCGGCACGACGTGGATGATGAACATCGTCCACCAGCTGTTCACCGGCGGCACGCCGGACTTCACCGACATCTACGCCGAAGTGCCGTGGATCGAATTCATCGGCGGACCGCAGCTGACGGGCGAGGACGTCATGCGGCGCCTGGAGGCGATGCCCAAGGGCCAGCGTCGGGCCTTCAAGACGCATTCGGCGCCGCCGACGATCCCGTGCTTCGAGGCGGGCGCCAGTCCCGATGTGAGGTACGTCGTCGTATTCCGCAATCCCGAGGAAGCGCTCGTGTCGTTCAAGCCCTTTCTCGATCAGCACAACGACGGCTGGTTCGATCTCTGGGGCATGCCGCGCGGGGCGATGCGGCGGAAGGACTTCCCCACGTTCTATTCCGAGGTGATCGACGCCAACCAGATGCAGGGCATGTTCTTCGGCTTCCTGGCGGCGTGGTGGCCGCTGCGAAAGCGGCAGAACGTGCTGTTCCTGCACTACACCGACATGACGCGGGACCACGAGGGCACGGTGCGGAAGGTCGCCGACTTCATCGGTGCGAAACCGACCGCGGCGCAGTGGCCCTCGATCCTGGAATACACCGCGTTCCCGTGGATGAAGCGGCACGGCGCGAAGTTCGACGCGCATTCGGTGGGCACCGTCCGGGTCCTCAACGACGGCGCGATGATCCGCAAGGGCGCGGCGGGCAAGGCGCAGGAGGACGGGATGACCGACGAGATTGCGCGGCATCTGCGCGGGATCGGGGAGCGGATCTGCCAGGACCCGGTCGCGCTGAGGTGGTACTACGAGGGCGGGACGCTGATCTAGGGACGGATGCCACGGTCGACCGGCGCGGTCCGGCACGGCCGTCAGATCGGTACACTTTCGGCCCCTCGCGTGCCGAGCTTCCGAGTTTCAACCGTTTGAAAACCCCCCGCGGCCTCGAACCCCTTCTCGACGACGGCATCATCGACGCCGTCATCCGTCCGCTGAAAAGCGGCAAGGAAGCCTCCGTCTACCTCGTTGCGATGGGCGACGTCGTGCGCTGCGCCAAGGTCTACAAGGAAGCCAATCACCGCGGCTTTCACAAGCTGGCGGAGTACCAGGAGGGGCGGCGGTCGCGGCGTACGCGGGATGCGCGTGCGATGGGCAATTCCTCCAGCCGCCACGGCAAAGCACGACAGGAAGCGGCGTGGAAGAACGCCGAGGTCGAGGCACTGTATCGACTCGACGCCGCCGGCGTGCGCGTGCCCAAGCCGCACGGGTACTACGACGGCGTGCTGGTGATGGAGATGGTCGACGACGGAGCCGGGTCACCGGCGCCGCGGCTCAACGACGTGGTGGCGACGCCGGAAGAGGCGCGCGCGTGGCACACGTTCCTGATCGGCCAGATCGTGCGGATGCTGTGCGCGGGCACGATCCACGGCGATCTCTCCGAGTTCAACGTGCTGCTGAGCGGCGACGGACCGGTGATCATCGATCTGCCGCAGGCGGTGGATGCCAGCGCCAACAACAACGCGTTTCGCATGCTGGCGCGCGACGTCGAGAACATCACCGCGTACTGCGCGCGATCCGCGCCCGAATTGCGCAATACCTACTTCGCACACGAAATGTGGAAGCTCTACGGGCAGGCGGCGCTGCGTCCCGACACGGTGCTCACCGGCGAATTCACGTTCGATCCGACCGAGGCCAACGTCGACGAGGTGTTGATGCAGATCGAGGAGGCGCGGCGCGAAGCCGAGATCCGCCAGGCGGGACGCGAGGCGGCCGAAGCGGCGGAGGATTGATCGCGTAGTCCGCGCGCCCGCCGGCGGATCACCACACCAGCGGCAATCGCGTGATCTTCGACACCGTGCCGCCGCACACCGTGACGCTCGCGCCGTCCTCGACACCAAAGTCCGGAATGCGCCTGAGCCATTCCTGCAGTCCGATCACCAGCTCGTTGCGTCCGAGCAGCGCGCCGGGGCAGCGGTGCGGCCCGGCGCCAAAGGTCAGGATCTTGTGCACCGGGCGATCCCAGCTCACGTCCAGCGGGCGTTCGTAGATCGTCGGATCGAGGTTGAAGAACTGCGAGGCGATCGCGAGCATCTCGCCTTTCCGGATCACCGCGCCGCCGCCCATGTCGATGTCCATGCGCGCCTGGCGCGTCATCGTCACGATCGGGAAGCGGCGGATCAGTTCGAGCGACGCGGCGGGAATCAGGTCCGGCTTCTCGACCAGCGCGCGTCGATGATCCGGATGGCGCGCCAGGAACATCATCACGAACGTCAGCAGCGAGGACACGGTGTCGAGTCCCGCGAGCAACAGGTGGATCGCGGCACCGAGGGCTTCGGCGGCGTCGATCGGGCGATCCGCGATCGTGGCGTTGATCGTGCGGCTCAGCAGGTCTTCGCCGCCCTTGCCCTTGCGCGCATCCAGGTGCGGCTGCAGGTACGCCGCAAGGCTCCCGAGCGCCGCGACGCGTTCGTCGGCGTCGGGATGCCGCGTGCCGGCATCGACCCATTTCGCCAGCTGTTCGCGATCGCCCAGCGGCAGCTCCACCAGGTCCAGGAACACGCTCAGCGGCAGCACGTCGCCGACCTGGTCGATGTATTCGCAGCGGCGTTGCGGCCGCAGCGTGGTGGCGAGCTCCGCCGCGAGGCTGCGCACGAAGTCCGATCGGCCGCCGATGATCTTGGGCGTCATGCCGGCGTTGAGGAACGCGCGGAATGGCGCGTGCTCCGGCGGATCCAGCGTCAGCGCACCCAGCAGCACCTGGCCCGGCGCGGCCGGCATGAAGAAGTAGCGCGAGCTGAAGCGTTCGTGGTCGGCGTACAGCGCGTGCACGTCGGGGCCGCGCACCGCGAGCCAGTGGCCGCCGTGATGCGGCGACCACACGAACGGATGCGGCGTGGCGGCCTGGAAGTCGACGAAGGCTTCGTGGAAGCGCTCGGCGTCGTCGGTGGGGTTGTAGACGTCGAAGGTCGTGACCAGGTGGTCCGGCACATGGGCGGGAACGGAGAACGTCTGTCCCAGGGCAGGGCCTCGGTCGTTCATGCGGAGCGTGTCCTCGGATTCATCCTCGACCGACCGAGTATGTGGAGACCGCCGACGCGCCGGTCATCCGGGCGGACCCGGATTGCGACATTCCGGTCAGGGGACGATGGCTTGTTTTCATCGCGCCGGCGTCCCCGGTGACGCGCTCGCCGTCGGGCGGGCGGGTCCGGCCAGATGTTCTGCTCACCGGAGGTGAGGGCCCCCGGACCTCGTCGGCGCTACGTGAGCAAAGCAGCCGTATCCCGCCGCAGCCTCAACCCCTGCTCCCCCAACACCGCATTGAGATCCACCCGCGCCTTCAACGCGCGCATCACCCAATACAAGCCACTGACCGCGCGCATCACGAACACCATGTCGGTGACCGGCTTGAACTTGAAGGTCAGCGCCATGTGCTCCAGCGCATTGGCGCGCAGCGCGGGAATGAAGTGACGATCGGAAAAATCGAAACCCTTCGGATCCGACAGCGGTTGTGCCATCAGCCGATCGATGTCGCGGTACAGCGGTTCGGTCAATTTCAACGGCACCTTGTCGGCCAGTCCGCCGAGCCGATCCAGCGTGGCATGCGCGCGCGGCCAATCGCGATCGGCGAACGCATCGAGCAGCACGCGCACATCGGCAACGATCGTCGGTGGCACGCGCTTCACGCATCCGAAGTCGTAGACCACGATCTCATCGGGGCCGCCGCCCTTGCCTTCGCGGAACGCGAAATTCCCGGGATGCGGATCGGCGTGCACGGCGTGCGCAACGAACAGTTCGTGCGCGAGCCAGCGGCACAGCGTGGCGGCCAGCGCATCGCGGCGCGCCTGCGGCCAGGTGCGGGCCTCGTCCAGCGACACGCCGGGCTCCTCCACGAGCACCAGCACGCCGGGACCGCACAGCGATTCCACGGGTTCGGGGTACACGATGCCGGGCATGCGTGCGTTCGTACGCAGGAACTGCAGGTGCGACAGCTCCGCGGCGTAGTCGGTCTCGTCGCGAAAGCGCGCGCGCACCTCGCCCATCAGCTTGTCCATCGCCGCGTCGTCCACCGGCAGCAGCTTGGACATGCCGATCAGCCGTCGCAGCTGCGTGAGATCCGCGTCCACCGCCAGCTCGACGCCGGGATAGCGCAGCTTCACCACCACGTTGCGACCGTCGACGAGCCGGGCGCGATGGACCTGCCCGATGCTGGCGGCGGCGAGGGCCTCGGGTTCGATGTGCGCGACCTGTGCGCGTTGCGCCGCGCTCCATCGTTCCGACAACGCGGCCTGCACCTTCGCGAACGGGATCGGCTCGGCGGCGTTCTGCAGCTTCTTCAGCTGTTCGGCGAGCTGCGGTGGCAGCACGTCGGCGTACTGCGACGCGAGCTGGCCGAGCTTCATCGCCGCACCGCGCATCTCGCCCAGGGTCTGCGCCCAGTCGCGACCGACGTTGGTCCAGTAATCCACCTTGCGCTGCGCGGCATCGCCACCCGGCAGACGCTTGAGCAGCGAGCGGCCCAGCGTGCGGGCGCCGACGCCGAGCAGGCGGGCAGTGCGACGCGTGGGCGACGAATCCATGGGCCAAGCTCCGGGACAGTGCCGCCAAGCTAACGCAGTCGCACGGGCGGCGGAGCCCGGAATCTCAGTTCAATGCAGCGCTGCCCCGGCCGCCTCGCACCAGCTTGCCCGGCAGGGCGCCGGTGGCCTTGCCTTCGCGATAGATCATCTCGCCGGCGACGAACGTCGCCGCGATCCCGTCGCAGTCCTGGATGAAGCGCGCGCCGCCGCCGGGCAGGTCCTCGACCTTGCGCGGCGTCTTCAGCATCAGCTTGTCGAGGTCGAGGATGTTGATGTCGGCCTTCAGCCCCGGCGCGAGGCGACCGCGATCGTGCATCGAGAAGAAGCTCGCCGGGTCGTGCGTGATGCGGCGGATGCCGGCGGACAGGTCCATCAGCTTTTCGTCGCGCACCCACTGGGTGAGCAGGAACAGGTTGGCGCTGCTGTCGCAGATCGAGCCGACGTGCGCGCCGCCGTCGCCGAGCGCCGAGATCGTGTGCGGGTGCGTGACCAGCTCGCCGATGATCTTCGGCGACTTGCTGGTGGCGGGGATGTAGATGAGGTTGCGCGC
>NZ_JAJFBP010000058.1 GCF_020697055.1 Panacagrimonas sp.
CGAAGACAAGAGCGACCCGCGTGGGCTCGCCTTGTCGGGCATGGCCTATCACTTCCTGGCCGGTCTCCTGTCGCACGCGGCCGCGCTGACGGCGGTGTGTGCGCCGACCGTCAATTCGTACAAGCGGCTCGTCGTCGGGCGCTCGCTCTCGGGCGCGACCTGGGCGCCGGCGTATGTTGCCTATGGCGACAACAACCGCACTGCGTGCGTGCGCATTCCGGGCGGGCGACTCGAATTCCGCTTGCCGGATTCCGGCTGCAACCCGTATCTCGCGCTGGCGGCATTGATCGCGGCCGGTCTCGACGGTGTCGATCGAAAGCTGGATCCGGGCGAACCGACCAACCTCAACATGTACGAACTGACCGAGGCTCAGCTGGAGGAGAAGAAGATCGAGTTGTTACCTCAGAACCTGCTCGCGGCCGTCGAGGCGCTGGAGAAGGACGAGGTGGTGAAGAGTGGCCTGGGCCCTGAGCTTGCGAAAGAGTTCGTGCGCTTGAAGCGCATGGAGTGGGTCGAGTACGGGCGCCATGTCTCCGATTGGGAGACGAAGCGCTACCTGGAATTCTTCTGATGTGCGGCATCGTTGGTCTGCTGCTCAAGGAGCCGTCGTTGCGCGATCGGCTCGGCGAACTCATGACGCCCATGCTCGTGGGAATGACGGACCGCGGGCCGGACTCGGCCGGGGTCGCGATCTTCGGGGCACCCGCTCCTTCGGCCCTCAAGATCTCCTTGTTCTGGAGCCATGGCGCCGCCGACTGGAACGGCCTCTCGAAAAGCTTTTCCGAAAAGTATCCCGGCGCGCACACGTTCACTCCCAATGGTCAACACGCAATCCTCGTGACCGACGTGTCGCCCGATGACGTGCGCGGCTGGATCAAGGATTCTGCCCCGCAGATCTATCTGCTGTCGGTGGGCCGCAGCATCGACCTGTACAAGGATATCGGCGCGCCGGCGGAGATCGTCAAACGTTATGGTCTCGATCGCATGTCGGGCACGCACGTGGTCGCGCACACCCGCATGGCGACCGAATCGGCGGTCACGCCGGCGCATGCACATCCATTCACCGCGGGTGAGGACTTCTGCCTGGTGCACAACGGTTCATTGTCGAACCCGCACCTGGTACGCAAGAAACTCGAACCGCTCGGGATCTCGTTCGTCACGGACAACGACACCGAGGCGGCGTGCCGGTTCTTCGAGTGGCGGCTGCGCGAAGGCGACGACCTGTCGACCGCCGTGCAACGCGGTTTCTCGGAGCTCGACGGCTTCTACACGTTTCTCATGGGCACGGACAAGGAACTGCTGATCGTGCGCGACGCGTTCGCGTGCAAGCCGGCAGTGGTCGCCGAGGCGGACGACTACGTCGCCATCGCCTCGGAATTCCGCTCGCTCGCGCACTTGCCGGGCATCCGTCACGCCAACGTGTTCGAACCCAAGCCGCAAGAGGTGTACTCGTGGAAGGTGTGAAGCAGTTCGATCTGGCGGTCACGCCGCTGCGCGAGGTCAACCGGTATCTGCATCACGACGTCGCGGCGTCGGGCGTCGAACGCGTGAAGATCCTGAATGCCGACGGTGCGCATTCCATTGCCGTGGGGCTCAACGTTCCGCTCGATATCGAAGTGGACGGGCACTGTGGTTACTACCTGGGCGGCATGAATCAGCTGGCGCGCATCACGGTGCAGGGCAATGCCGGCCCCGGCGTGGGCGAGAACATGATGTCGGGCAGCATTCGCGTGAAGGGTTTTGCATCGACCGCGGCCGGCGCGTCCGCGCACGGGGGGTTGCTCGCAATCCAGGGTGATGCCGCTCTGCGCTGCGGAATCTCGCTGAAGGGCGGCGACATCGTGGTGGGCGGAAGTGTGGGCAGCTTCTCGGCCTTCATGGCCCAGGCCGGTCGCATCGTGGTGTGCGGTGATGCCGGCGACGGCCTCGGGGACTCCTTATATGAGGCCGTCATCTACGTTCGCGGCAGCGTGCGTTCGCTCGGTACCGATGCGCGGTTCGAGCCGATGCAGGCCAGCGACTACGAGGCGGTGCGCGAGTTGCTCGACGCCGCAGGATTCGAGCACGACCCCAGGGACTTCAAGCGTGTGGCCTCCGCGAAGAGCCTCTATCACTGGAATGTGGACGCGAACCAGGAATATTGAACCCATGACTCATGAACGAACCGGATCTGAAGGACTGTCGCTCGAGGAGTCCGCGGGTTACGACCGGCGCACGCTCGATTACATCCAGCGCGCGGCGGCGACCGGGCTTTACGAGATTCGCGGTCTCGGCGCCAAGCGCAAGGTGGCCAGCTTCGATGATCTCGTCTTCCTGGGCGCTTCGCTGTCGCGTTATCCGCTCGAAGGCTACCGCGAGAAGTGTTCCACGAAGACGGTGCTCGGCACCCGCCATGCCAGGAAGCCGGTGGAGCTCGCGACGCCGATCACGATCGCCGGCATGAGTTTTGGAGCGCTGTCCGCGCGCGTCAAGGAGTCGCTCGGGCGCGCCGCGACCGCGCTCGGCACGTCGACCACGACCGGCGATGGCGGCATGACGGTGGAAGAACGCAGTTCCTCCAAAACGCTGGTCTATCAATGTCTGCCGTCGCGATATGGCTTCAATCCCGACGATGTGCGCAAGGCGGACGCGATCGAGATCGTGATCGGGCAGGGCGCCAAGCCCGGCGGCGGCGGCATGTTGTTAGGACAGAAGGTGAATCCGCGCGTGGCGCGCATGCGGACGCTGCCGCCCGGAGTCGACCAGCGCTCGGCATCGCGCCATCCGGACTGGACCGGCCCCGATGACCTCGTGATCAAGATCAACGAGCTGCGGGAGATCACCGATTGGGAGAAGCCCATCTACGTGAAGGTCGGCGCGACGCGCGTCAACCACGACGTGAAGCTCGCGATTCACGCCGGCGCGGACGTGATCGTGGTCGACGGCATGCAAGGCGGCACCGCCGCGACGCAGACGGTGTTCATCGAGCACGTCGGGATCCCGACGCTCGCGGCGCTTCGCCAGGCCGTCCAGGCCATCGACGACCTCGAGATGCGCGGCAAGGTGCAGCTCATCATCTCGGGTGGCATCCGCAGCGGTGCGGACGTCGCGAAGGCGCTGGCCATGGGCGCGGATGCCGTGGCGATCGGGCAGGGTGTCCTCATGGCGCTGGGCTGCAATAGCGGCAGCTATGTCGCGGACGGCCGGCATGTTTCCGCGATCGAGGACTATCGGCGGCTCGGCACGGCGCCCGGGTTCTGCCATCACTGCCACACGGGCAAGTGCCCGGTCGGCGTGACGACGCAGGATCCGCAACTCGAGCAACGGCTGGACCCGGCCGTGGGCGCGAAGCGCCTGACGAACTACCTGAAGACGCTCAACATGGAGCTGACGACGATTGCGCGCGCCTGCGGCAAGCAGGACGTCCACCATCTGGAACGCGAAGATCTGGTGGCGCTGACGGTGGAGGCCGCGGCCATGGCGAATATCCCGTTGGCGGGTACGAACTGGGTGCCAGGCAGTTAGGCCGATCGATCACGCGATCAGGCCAGCCGATGAGGCCGGGCCGGTGCAGCCGCGTCAGATCGGGCTGGAATCGTTGCATACACAACGACCAGCTTGTCGTCGACCGGGTGCGCCTGCGGCTGCGTCCGATCGTCCAGCACAAGGTAGTAGTACAGCACATCCGACATGATGAGCATCACGAAGAACGACGTGACGGTGTCGGAAAAGAAGTGGGCGCCCGCCGAGACGCGGGCGAAAGAGACGACGACGCCGAATCCGACCGCGGCTGCCATGTAGCGCCGGCGCCGCGAGAGTGCCGTCACCAGCGCAATGGAAAAGAAAGCCCCGGCAGCATCTCCGGAGGAGAAAGAACAATTCGTGCGGCACTGGTTGGTGAGTACGAAGGGTGGCGTGAATTGCCGGGTGCCGCCGAATTCCGCCACGTCTCTCGGTCTTGCCCTGCCCATGTTGTTCTTGAACGCGACATTGACGATCAGGCCGGCGCCCACGATCCCGACCAGCAGCAGATACGCGACGCGTTTGCCGTCAACGTCGCAGATGGTGGTGCGGAGGAGCTTGCCCCAGAGATACATCCCGACGACGGCGGTGAACGAGAGTCCAAGGAAATACCCCAGACCGTGTTTCAGGAACTTCTGCCACCACTGATCCTTGAGAAATGCCTGGCCGTCGAAGAACTGGCCAGAGATGAACAGATCAACATCCGGGAATGCCAGGATCAACACGGCAAACAGCAGGAACGAGCCCAGGATGACGCGGCTGCGTCGCAGTCTTAGATAATTCATCTGTTCATCGCCTCCCCGGTCGGCTTCGACGGTGCCATTGCGCGTTAGACGTCATGCGCACAAGAACTCCGTCGCGGAGAGGAAGGCGTCGATGCCGCGGTCGATGGCGCGCGACGTGCTCGGCAAAAACACCCAGGGCACAGCCGGGCCCGCCAGCTATAGTTTGGCGATGGCTCCTTCCAAGTTGAGATACCGGATCTCGCACCTGTGGTTCTGCATCGCCTTCCCGGCGCTGCTCTTCGTGGTCTGTGTCTGTCGATATTCGCCTTCGCGCTCCTGGCCCATCGATACATGACCAAGGCCGTGGCGATTTTTCTGGTGATCACCTGCGCCGCCGCGACGTACTTCATCTCGAAGTACGGTGTCGCGATCGACTCCTCGATGGTGCGGAACACCTTCAACACGGATGCAACCGAAGTGGGCCAGCTGCTATCGAGCCAGATGATCCCCTACGTGCTCTTTCTGATCGTGCTGCCGGTGCTGGGCGTTCTGGCTGCCGACATCGTCTACAAGCCAGCGGCTCGACATCTTCGCGATTCCCTGAAGGTCATCGCCCTCTCGCTGTGCATCGCGCTGGCCTCGCTCTACGTCGAATACAACGCGATCTTTCGCGCCGGAAATGTCTCGAACAAATACATCGTCTACACGCTGATCCCGATCAATGTGATCTCGGGTTCGGTGAATGCTGCGTCCAAGTCGCTGCGGCCGTATTTCAGGAGACAGCAGGAGGACATCGAATTCTCGGCCAGCGTGGCCGCACCGAAAGATCTCGTCGTGGTGCTCGCCGTGGGGGAATCGTCCCGCCGGAAGAATTTCAGCCTCTATGGCTATGAACGCCGCGATACGAACCCGGTTCTACGGGGAATCGAGAATCTCCATGTCCTGGATGCGATCGCCACGCGCGCATCCACTCTCTACGCGTTGCCGATGATCCTCGAGAAGAGCGGGATCAAGCTGACGACGGTCACGTCGCGAGCGGGGGTTCCGACGTCCTGCATCGTGAACTACACCTTGTACGACAACTGCGCCGCAGTCGGTGAAATCAAGGTCGGGAATTGTGGTCATGGAGGGAAGTGTTACGACGAGGACGTCGTTCCGCTGCTCGCGCAGAATCTCGATAGCTATTCGTCGGGCCAGCGGTTCATCGTCCTGCACCTGGGAGGCGGCAGCCATGGCCCGGCCTACGCGGACCGCCACCCGCCCGAGTTCCAGCAATTCAAGCCCATGTGCATGGACGCGGATGTCGCCAACAGGTGTTCCCTCGAGGAGTTGTACAACTCCTACGACAACACCATCTTGTACGTCGACCATGTGCTCGGGCAGGTGATCCACACGCTCGACACATCGCAAGTGCCTTACGTCCTGATCTACGTTTCCGACCACGGCGAGTCGCTGATGGAAAACGGCATGATGTTTCACGGCGTGCCGCCTGGGGTGGCCTTGCCGGCAGAGCAGGCGGAGATCCCGCTGATCGTGAAATCGTCTGTCGCGATCCACATCGACAAGCGCAGCGAGTATCAGCAGCCGGATATCTACGATTCCGTGCTCGATCTGCTTTCGATCCGAGTCGGGCGAGCACGTGCGCTGAAGTGTTAGGCGCGCAGGAGTCGGCCGACATTTGCTCGGGCGCAGAAAACCCGTATTGACAGCGCCACGCAGTATCTGAGTCGAACAGGCGCATGCGGCGAAGTGTTTCGCTGGTACGCTCAAGCTAGTATCCTTCGGCGTCGCGCATGGGAAGCATGCGGAACCAAATGAGGGAGCGGATGCAGAGCGCACGGTTCCATACCCCGATGAAAATGGTGGGCTACGTCGTGCTGCTGCTCATGGCGGCCGCGATCGTGTGGGGCGCATACATCACGCTGACTCATTGGGCCGGTATCGGCGTTTAGCTACCGCCGGGGCATGCCATGAACAAGCGCCAGAGCCGGGTATTCGCCATCGCCTGCACGGCCTTCGCCGCGCTCGCTTTTCTCATACTGACCGTCGACAGTCATCGGCAGTTCGGCAAGCTCACGAACGCCGACAAGATCACTCCCGCCGTCACCGCGGGCAAGGATGTGTGGCACGACAACAATTGCATCAACTGCCACACGTTGTTCGGGGAAGGCGCGTACTACGCGCCAGACCTCACCAAGATCACGAAATTGCGCGGAGCCGAGTATCTGCGGGCGTACATGCGTGATCCGTCGCGCTTCTACAATGAGCAGACGCATCGCAGGCTGATGCCGAAGCAGGACTTGAGTGAAGACGACATCACGAACCTGATCGCGTTCCTCGATTGGGTGAGCAATGTCGACAACCAGGGTTGGCCTCCGCGGCCGATTCTCGTCACGGGTTCATCGATTCCCGGCATGGACCTGACAGCAGAGCAGCAGGCGCAGCCGACGCAGGATCAGACCGCAGGGTTGCCTCCCGGAGCGCGGCCCGTCACTGAGGGCGATGATCCGATCGCGCTTGGCCAGGCTCTGTTCCGCTCGGTAGCGCCCGCGTGCAATGCCTGCCATTCGACCGCGCCCGGCGTGAACATGGCCGGGCCGACGCTTGCCGGCGTCGCGGCGCGCGCCCAGGCACTGGTAGGTTCGAGCGAATACGGCGGCCAGGCAAAAGACGCTGCGGGATACATCCGGGAATCTATCGTCACTCCCAGCGCGTACGTCGTGCCGGGACCGATGTATTCGGCGAACGGCACCTCGTTCATGCCCAACACCTATCACGAAGCGCTCAACGACGAGCAGGTGGATCAGCTCGTCGCTTTCCTCGGGACACTGAAGTAGGGCCATATGCGATATCGCTCACAAGAAGTGGCTTATTGGTACTTCGCGGTCGCGATGGTGCTGTTCGGCCTGCAGCTCGTGTTCGGCCTGCTTTCCGCCGCCAAGTATCTCGGGCCGGATCCGCTGCTCTACATCCTGCCATTCGACGTGACGAAGGTGATTCACACCAACCTTCTCATCGTCTGGGTGCTCACGGGGTTCATGGGCGCGACATACTGGATGGTGCCGGACGAGTCGCGCACCGAGCTGCACAGCGTCAAGCTGGCGTACATCCAGCTGGCGATCTGGGTGGTGATGGGGGTCAGCGCCATCGTCGGCTATCTGTTCCGCTTCGGAACGGGCAACAAGCTCCTCGAGCAGCCGCTGCCGCACAAGCTCGCCATCGTCGTGGTCATGCTCATGTTCCTCTACAACATCGGCAGGACCATCAAGAAGTCCGGACGGTTCACGACCACCGAGGGCGTACTCCTGCTGGGCATCGCCAGCGCCGCCGTGCTCTATCTACCCGCGCTGCTGCATTACGAGAACTACACGGTTTCCATCTTCTACCGGTGGTGGACCATTCACCTGTGGGTGGAGGGTGTCTGGGAGATGATCCAGGGTGGTTTCCTGGCCTATCTGCTCATCCGCTTGTCGGGGGCCGATCGCGAGGTCCTGGAGAAATGGCTTTATGTGATCGTCGGCCTGGTGTTTTTCGCAGGCATCCTCGGCACCGCGCACCATTACTACTGGGTCGGCGTGCCGGCCTACTGGCTCCCCATCGGCGGCTTCTTCAGCGCGCTCGAGCCGGTGGCGCTGGTCGGCATGGCCATCTACGCCTACAGCGCCATGCGGCGTTCGGGGCTCGCGCATCCGAACGCCCTGGCTCTGCACTGGACCATCGGCAGCGCGGTGTTCACGCTGTTCGGCGCGGGTTTGCTGGGTCTCGCGCACACCTGGCCTTCGGTCAACAAATGGACGCACGGAACGCTGATTACGGCGATGCACGGACACGCGGCTTTCTACGGTGCGTACGCCATGATCGTGCTTGCGATGATTTCCTACGCGCTGCCGTCGATGACGCGAGACCGCGCCGAACGCGGAACCTCGGTGGGGTTCTGGGCGTTCTGGCTGCAGCTCGCGGGCATGTTCGGCATGACGCTGTCCTTCGCCACGGCTGGCATCGGCCAGGTGTATCTCGAACGCATCCTCGGGTTGGGCTATCTGGACACGCAGCTCAAGATCCAGGTGCATTTCGTCATGCTGATGGCGACTGCATCGCTGTTCACCGTTGGCGTCGCGCTGTTCATCTGGGACTTCTTCCGCCATCGCCCGCACTTCGAAGTGGCGGACGATGAAGCGCAGATCGCGCGCGCGGAACTCACGGAACGCGCGCCGCCGGGCTGACCCGCCATGACTTCGTCACCGGCCGCTGCGGCACGCGAGCAGCCGCCATCGGCGGCGGCGCCGTTCTATGTGCCCTCGGGAAACGAGGTCGAGATCTTCGAGCAATGCCACGTCCGGCGCCTGGCCGTGATGCTGAAAGGTCCGACGGGGTGCGGAAAGACACGTTTCGTCGAACACATGGCGGCAAGGCTGGGTTTGCCGCTCATCACGATCTCCTGTCACGACGACCTCACCGCCAGCGATCTCGTCGGTCGGTTCCTGATCCGTCACGATGGTACGGCCTGGCAGGATGGCCCGCTGACGCGCGCGGTCCGCGAAGGAGCGGTCTGCTATCTCGACGAAGTCGTCGAGGCACGCCAGGACACCATCGTCGTGCTGCATTCGCTCACGGATCACCGCCGGATGCTGCCCATCGACAAGACTGGCGAGTTGCTGACCGCGCCGCCCACCTTCCAGCTCGTGATCTCGTACAACCCCGGATACCAGAGAATGCTAAAGGACCTGAAGCCGAGCACGCGTCAGCGTTTCGTGGCTCTCGACTTCGACTTTCCACCACCCGAGCGCGAGATCCTCATCGTGCAACGTGAAAGTGGGGTGGAGCGCGCGGTGGCGCATGGGCTCGTGACGCTCGCGGGTCGATTGCGCGGCCTGCGGGACCGCGGCCTGGCGGAGGTGCCCAGCACACGATTGCTGGTAGCCACCGGCAAGCTGATCGCCAGCGGCGTGGGCACGCGGGAAGCCTGCGAGGCGGCGATGTTGTCCCCGCTCACCGACGAACCATCATTGATGGGCGCCATGCGCGATCTCGTGAACGCCTCGTTCGAATGACATGGCGGAGGCGGAGGACGTCCTCGTCGATGCTGCCAGACACGCCACGGTGTTCGCCCGGCGGCTCTGGGCACAGCGTCATCCGCAGAGGCGTCCTGAACATCTCGCACTTCCAAGCATCGCGGAGCGCCTGGCAATTCTCATACAGGCCGTGTTGCGGATCCATCCGTCGATCCGGGTGTCGCAGGAGCCGGCGGCTCATACCTTGCTTACGCGCGTTTTCCGCCGCGAGACATTGCCGCGGCACTCGACCGCCATCCCCGCCACCGACGGGGTCGCAATCTGGCTTCCAAGGCGAATGCCGTCCGCCATCGCTGCCGATGCCCTGGGCGGTTATCGCTGCATGGCGCTGCTGCAGGCAACTCGCATCGTGCGCGGCAGCGCCAATTGTCTCGAGGCCGCGGAGGCGGACGGCGTCGGCGATCTCTATCTACTGATCGAGGCCGCCGCCGGGGAGCGGGCCCTGGCCGCGCTGCTGCCCGGCATGGGGGCGGACCTGGAACGCTTTCGCGCCGCGCAGCTGGGGCGCCGGCCAAGGCTGGAGGATTTCCCGCACTCGCGGCGGCACACCGAGGAGATTGCGAGGTCGATCTTGAGCGGCGAGCTGCCCGACGAGCGCGTGGCGCGCGCCGGCTGGCAGCCGCGAGACTCCGTGGATCTCGCGCGCGCGCTCCGCGGGCAGGGCTCCTGCATTCTGTTTCGCGACCTCTGGACCGGAGAACTGCGCGCGCCAGCTGACTCCGCCTACATTCGTGCGGGGTCGCCGTCCGCCGATTCAGTCACGCCGTCCGCGGTGAAAAGCGCGCGATTGGCGCGCCGGCCCGAGGTTCGCAAGGCAAAAGAGGACGAAGACGATGGACGTCCGGGTGCCTGGATGATCCAGTCGGCCCAGCCCGCCGAGACCGCGGAAGACCCCTTCGGCATGCAACGCCCGTCCGATACCGACGAGGACGCGGCTGCGGACGAGTACGCCGACTCCGTGTCGGAACTCGGCGAGGCCCGGCTGGTGAGCACGCCCGACCGTGC
Organism: Panacagrimonas sp.; assembly: GCF_020697055.1. Classification (GTDB taxonomy): domain Bacteria; phylum Pseudomonadota; class Gammaproteobacteria; order Nevskiales; family Nevskiaceae; genus Panacagrimonas. The sequence continues at coordinate 10,304 of NZ_JAJFBP010000058.1, forward strand.
GCGCGAGATTCTCATCTCGGACGATCCGCCCGACGCTGCTGCCCGTCGCGAGCTGGAGAGTCACGGCGCGGATCACGAGCTGAGCTATCCGGAGTGGGACTATCACCTGCAGGACTACCGGTTCCCGGGCGCTCGCGTCCGCCTGCAGCCGGCGGCCGCGGGTTCTCTGGCCCAGGTCGCGGAAATCATGCGCAAGCAGCGGGCGACCTGCGAGGAAATCCGACGCCGCTTCGAGATGTTGCGCGCTGCGCGCGTGCGCGCGCGCAAACAGGTCGACGGCGACGACATCGACATCGAGGCCTGTGTCGATGCGCGCGCCGACTTCCGGGCGGGACTGCCCATGACACAGGGGTTGTACCAGAGCACGCGCCTCACTCGGCGCGACATGGCGATCACCCTGCTCGTCGACGTCAGCGGGTCCACCGATTCCTGGATATCGGAACAACGGCGGGTCATCGACGTGGAGCGTGAGGCGCTGCTGCTGGTTTGCCACGCGCTGCAGGCTTTGCACGAGCCGTACAGCGTGCAGGCCTTCTCGGGTGAAGGCCCTGGCAATGTCGTGGTGCGGGAGATCAAGTCCTTCGACGAGCCGTTCGGCGACCCCGTCGCGCTGAGGATCGCAGCGCTCGAGCCTGAACACTACACTCGGGCCGGCGCGGCACTGCGACACGCGACCGCCGGGCTGATGCGACGATCCGCGCGACATCGGCTGCTGCTGTTGCTGTCCGACGGCAAGCCGAACGACATTGACGAGTACGATGGGCGTTATGGGGCGGAGGACATGCGCCAGTCCGTCGCGGAAGCGCGGATGCAGGGAATTTACCCGTTTTGCCTGACGATCGACCGTCACGCGGCCAACTATCTACCGCAGGTTTTCGGTGCTGACCACTATGCGATGCTGCACAGGCCGGAGCTGTTGCCGGCGGTGCTGCTGGAGTGGATGCGCCGGCTCATCGCGTCCCGATAACCAGGATATCAACCATGAAGATTCTGTTGTCCCCGATGGCTCTCTTGTTGATCCTGCTCCCCTGTGGTGTCGATGCCGCATCGCCTGCACGATCGGAATACCAGGCTGCACTTCGCGCGACACCGGACCCGGATCACGGCGCCGAACTGTTCGCGCGCTGCGCGTCATGTCACGGTGCGGAAGGTGAGGGGCTTGCCGATGGCTCGACTCCGAGTATTGCTGGCCAGCATTTCCGCGTCATCGTCAAACAGCTGGTGGATTTCCGCTACGGCAAGCGTTGGGATTTCCGCATGGAGCAGCGTGCGAACAACCATCTCGGCGCGTTCCAGGACATAGCGGATGTGGCCAGCCATCTCAGCCAGCTGCCGCGCAAGAGCCGCTCCAACGATGGTGGGACTGTCGCTCTCTCTCCAGGCGCCAGCCTGTACGGGGAGAGATGTGGGTCGTGTCACGGGGCGCGCGGCGAGGGCGATGATGACGAGGCGATTCCCCTGCTTGCCGGACAGCACTCCGCCTATCTGCTGCGTCAGATGTACGATTCCGTGGACAGGCGTCGCCCGGCGCTCGCCGGCCTGCACGAGAAGCCCATCAAGTCGCTCGACTTCGAACAGTTGCGCGCGATTGCCGACTATCTTTCCCGGTTGACCAGCCCATGACGACACGGCCGGCTGAGGACTGGGACCCCTTCGCCAGCGACCACGATCCCGTCGCGAGCTCGGATGACATGCGACATCGGTGTCCTGTCGCGCATGGTGAGGCGCTGGGCTGGTCATTGTTCCGGCACCGGGATGTCATGCGGGCAATCACCGACCATGCCACGTTCAGCAATGCGGTCTCCGTGCATCGTTCCGTTCCGAACGGAATGGATCCTCCCGAACATGCCGAATATCGGCGCGTGATCGAACCCTACTTTTCACCCGAGCGAATACGCGCCCTGCAGCCGCGTTGCCGCGCCGTCGTCCGGCAGTTGGTGGCATCGATCGGTGACGAGTTCGAAGTGATGTCGCACCTGGCCGAGGAATTCGCGCTTCGCGTGCAATGCGAGTTCCTCGACTGGCCGATCGAGCTGCATGCGCCGCTGCGTGACTGGGTTCGCAAGAACCACGCGGCCATCCGGTCACGAGACCGCGCTTCGATTTCCGCGGTAGCCAACGAGTTCGATGCACACATCAGGGCCGTGCTGGCGGAGAGGCGCCGCACACCCGGCGCGCGCCCGGAGGACGTCGCGAGCCGTCTGCTGACGGAGCAGGTTCGGGGCCGTAATCTCACCGACGAAGAGATCGTCAGCATCCTGCGCAACTGGACAGTGGGGGAGCTCGGGACCATCGCGGCATCCATCGGCATTCTGCTGGTGTATCTCGCAACGCACCGTGATCTGCAGCTGCTGCTTCGCGAGTCTCCGGAGGTCTTGCCCGCCGCCATCGATGAGATCCTGCGCATCGACGCGCCGCTGTTGGCCTCGCGCCGTGTGACGACGCTGGCCGTGGATCATGACGGACTGGCACTGCCCGCTGGCGCGCGTGTCACGCTCATGTGGGCATCCGCAAACCGTGACGAGGAAGTGTTTGGCGATTCCGACGAGTTCCGACTGGATCGGGACCCCCGGTTGAACCTGCTGTATGGCGCTGGCATTCACGTATGCCCGGGTGCGCCACTGGCGCGCATGGAGCTGCTGTGTTTCCTCCAGGAGTTCTTGCCGGTGATGAGCGGCCTCGAGCTCGTGCCCGACAAGGCTCCTGTCCGGGCAGCCTACCCCGCTGGCGGCTACGTGTCGGCATGGATGCGCAGGTGCGGTTGACCGGTGCGCACGGCTCTCAACATCGCGATCGACGCCGCGATGATCCAGTAAGTGATCAGGCTGCCGGTCAAGGCGGTATTGCCCCAACCGATGGCGCTGTAAAACGCGGTCGGACACTTTCCAAAATAGATGGACGGCACGAACGCGAGGTTGACGACCGCAATCGCGGCTGACGCCGATGCCAGCCAGTTCGGGAGCATGCGTGTGCTTCGAATGGCGAACGCCGCGGTGAGCAGCAGTATCGCGGTGAGGATGCGCTTGATCGAACCGTGGACGAGGATGTTGGCGTCGGCCAGCAGTCCGTCTATCGTCGGGTCATCGACGCCTGGCGCATTGAACGCCGAGCCGGCTTCGTGCGCGGCGCCCAGAAGAATGAACCCCACGTACAGCAGGGACGTTCCCCAGAAAAGTGAAGCCGACCACTCGTGGTCGTTGCCCTGCCTTCGAATCAGGTGGGCGAAGCCTGAAAAGAAGGCCAGCAGGAAGGCGGCCGTGAACAAGGTGATCAAGCAGCGTGTAAACACATTGTCGGCGGGCGGCGGTCCGTCATGAACGAAATACAACGGGATCACGGCGAAGACGGTGATGCTCGATGCGATACCTGCCCAGGCGGCGATCTGCAGAGGGGAAGTGAGCCGGACGGTGTTGTGCATGGCGGTCTCCCGGTGGTCTGGGGTTACGCCACGCTAAGTGGTCGCCGGCGTTTGGCCGACAAATATTGGTCGAACGCGGCTGAAGCCGGGTCGAACGCGGGCGGCGATGCCACTCTGCGAGCCGCGCCGGCATCGTACACTCGGGCTCCCGCGGGGAATCGAGGCCCTGAAAGATGACCTACCAGGATCGGCACGTTGTGGTGACGGGCGGTGCCGGCGCACTCGGGACCGCCGTGCTGCATGCCCTCGTGCAGGCGGGCGCCTGGTGCCACGTGCCGTATCGGTCCGGGCAATCCATCGAGCGATTTCCCCTGCGAGGCCACGAGCGCATTTCATTCGTC